>JAZRST010000027.1:0-21031 GCA_045651625.1 Acutalibacteraceae bacterium
TATGCTTATAAAGGAAGACATCACAAAGTACGATATGTCATCCGTTCAGCACACAACAACAGCAGGCGAAGCGCTTAACCCCGAAGTATTCCGTCAGATTGAGTCACAGCTGGGGCTTCGCATTATGGAAGGCTTCGGTCAGTCCGAAAGCACTCTTATGATAGGTAACCTTGTAGGTGCAAATCACAAGATCGGCTCAATGGGTAAGCCCGTTCCGATTTACGATATTGATATCGTTGACAGTGAGGGCAATTCCTGCGACGTAGGTGCTCCCGGTGAAATCATTGTCCGTACGGGTGACAAGGTTCCCTGCGGTCTGTTCACGGGCTATTATCTTGACGAGGAAAAGACAAAGGAAGCCTGGTATGACGGAATGTATCACACGGGCGACCTTGCCTGGAAGGATGAAGACGGCTTCTATTGGTACGTAGGTCGTGTTGAGGACGTTATCAAGTCATCAGGCTACCGTATCGGACCCTTCGAAATCGAAAACGTTATTATGGAGCTTCCCTACGTTCTCGAATGCGGTGTTACTGCAGCTCCCGATGAGGTAAGAGGACAGGTTGTAAAGGCAGTTATCGTTCTCACAAAGGGTACTGAAGGCTCAGATGCACTCAAGAAGGATATCCAGAACTACGTAAAGAAGCACACTGCTCCTTATAAGTATCCCAGAATCGTTGAATTCCGTGAATCTCTTCCCAAGACCACCAGCGGAAAAATCATTAGAAACAAGTTATAAAAAAAGCATGGGCATCCGCCGTTTTGCGCAGGATGCCCGTTTTTTTTATCTCTTGCGAAATACTCGGTAAAATTATTGTTGACTTTATTGCTCTTATGTGTTATGCTACTTACGTTGATAGAGGTGCGTTTGATAAAGAGTAAGCTTTGTGTAAGCCCTTAACGCGAGGGTGTTGCAAATCTGAAAGGTATCGGCGCCGAGGTGGGATTCAGGCGTGGTCCTTGCCGGCAATACGGAATAATATCTGTCTTGCTGTCGCATTTGCGGAGAGCTATCTGTGCTTTGAGTATTACTCGCAGTGTTGGTAGCCGTATTTTACGGCTTTTTTATTTTTCTGCGGGAGAAATATTGTCAGAGGCTGCCCCGTAAATGTTGTCGGGCGGCTGATTTTTTGCGTATATTATGTAATTTATTTGGAGGAATATATAATGAAAAAGACAGTTTTTACAGGTGCTGCAACCGCTATTGTAACACCCCTTAACGAAAACGGCGTAGACTACGAAAGCTTCGGCAGACTCATTGACTGGCAGATAGCAGAGGGCATTGACGCTATCGTTGCCTGCGGTACAACGGGTGAAGCATCAACTCTTACAGACGAGGAGCACAGAGAGTGCATAAAGTTTGCTGTTGACAGAGTTGCCGGCAGAGTGCCCGTTATCGCAGGTACGGGCTCTAATGATACCGATTATGCAATTGACCTTACAAAGTATGCCTGCGAGGTCGGAGCCGACGCAGTTCTTCTTGTAACTCCTTACTACAACAAGGCTACGCAGAAGGGTCTTATCAAGTCCTTCGAGGTTGTTGCAGACGTTGCAACAAAGCCCTGTATCTTATATAACGTTCCCTCCCGTACAGGCTGCAACATTATGCCTGCCACAATGGCTGCTCTTGCTGACCATCCCAACATTGTTGCAGTTAAGGAAGCATCCGGTAATCTTTCTCAGATTGCTGAAATTGCAGCTCTTACAAGAGGCAAGCTTGACATCTACTCAGGTAACGACGATCAGATTCTTCCCGTTCTTTCACTTGGCGGTAAGGGCGTTATCTCCGTTCTTTCAAACATTCTTCCCCGTGAGACCTCAATGATGTGCAAGCACTACTGGAACGGCAACACTGCAGAGGCTACAAAGATGCAGCTTGACTATCTTGCACTTGTCAATGCTCTCTTCTGTGAGGTTAATCCCATTCCCGTAAAGGCTGCCTGTGCCGCTATGGGCTACGGTGAGAACTATCTCCGTCTTCCTCTTACCACAATGGAAGAGGCTAACGAGAAGAAGCTGATTTCCCTTATGAGAGAAGCAGGAATCAACGTATAAGAGGTTAACTATGAGAATTATATTAAGCGGAATGTCGGGCAGAATGGGTGCCGCAGTTATGGGTGTTTCTGCCGACGGCTATCTTGACAGTGAAATCGTTGCAGGTGTTGATATAAATCCCAAAGAGGGTGATATTCCCTGCTACAGCGATTTTTCCGATATCAGGGAGAATGCAGACTGCATTATAGACTTTTCAAATCACGCATCAATCAAGGCTGTTGCCGATTATGCGGTAACTGCAGGTCTTCCCCTTGTTGTTGCAACAACGGGACACACTGATGAAGAAAAGGAAATTATCAGAAAGGCTTCTGAAACCGTTCCCGTTTTCTTTTCTGCAAATATGTCAATGGGTGTAGCCCTTCTTTGCCGTATGGCTACAATGGCGGCAAAGACGCTTCCCGGAGCAGATATTGAAATTGTGGAAACACATCACAACCGCAAGCTTGATGCCCCCAGCGGTACTGCTCTTATGATTGCAAATGCAATAAAGACCGTAAGAGAAAGCGCAAAATTCATCTTCGGCAGAAGCGGTATGGCAAAAAGAGAAGCAGATGAAATTGCCGTACATGCAGTAAGAAGAGGCAATATTGTAGGCATTCACGAGGTTATAGTTTCCACAGATTACGAAACCATTACCATAAAGCACGAGGCTCATTCAAGAAGCCTTTTTGCGGAGGGTGCTCTTGCCGCGGCAGATTTCCTTATGGGAAAGGCTCCCGGACTTTACGAGATGTCCTCCATTATCGGTTAATTTTATAAATATTGGGTGATGAAAATGAAAATCGGAATATACGGATACGGAAATCTGGGAAGAGGCGTTGAGTGTGCAATAATGCAGAATCCCGATGCTGAGCTTGTTGCTGTTTTTACAAGACGTGACCCCGGTGCCGTTAAAATCCTTACCCCTACGGCAAAGGTTGAAAAAGCAGACAACGTGCTTTCATATAAAGATAAAATCGACGTTCTTATTATCTGCGGTGGCAGTGCAACGGACTTGCCCGTTATGACTCCTGCCCTTGCAGAGAGCTTTAACGTCATAGATTCCTTCGACACACATGCAAAAATTCCCGAGCATTTCGGAAACGTCGATAAAGCAGCTAAGGAAAACGGCAATATCGCCCTTATTTCTGCAGGCTGGGATCCCGGAATGTTCTCCGTCAACCGTCTTATGGCTTCAGCTATTCTTCCCGAGGGTAACGACTATACCTTCTGGGGCAGAGGTGTAAGTCAGGGACACTCTGATGCCATCAGAAGAATTGAGGGTGTGCTTGATGCAAGACAGTACACCTGCCCCGTTGAAGGTGCAATGGAGAAGGTAAGAGCAGGTGAAAATCCCGTGCTTACCACCCGTGAGAAGCACACACGTGAGTGCTTTGTCGTTGCAGAAGAGGGTGCAGACCTCGGAAGAATCGAAAACGAAATCAAAACGATGCCCAACTACTTTGCCGATTACGACACAACCGTTACGTTTATCACTATGGAAGAGCTGAAATCCAATCATAGCGGTATTCCCCACGGCGGCTCCGTTATAAGAACGGGTGTTACGGGCAAAAATAAAGAAAACAAGGAAATTATTGAATATAAGTTAAAGCTTGATTCAAACCCCGAATTCACAGCAAGTGTAATTCTCTGCTACGCAAGAGCAATCGTACGTATGAAGGAAAGAGGGGACACGGGCTGCAAAACTGTTTTTGATGTTGCTCCCCGTGATATGTCGGCACTTCCTTACGAGGAAATGTTAGCACATCTTCTTTAATTATCAGGAGTTTTGATATGATTTGTGAAAATTTAGGTGTAAACAATCTCGGTCATCTTACCTTCGCAGGTGTTGATACCGTGGAGCTTTGCGAAAAGTACGGCACACCTCTTTACGTAATGGATGAAAACAGAATAAGACACAATATGCGTGTTTACACCGGTGCTATGGCAAAATACTTCGGTGAAAATGCAGGCTGTCTTTATGCCAGCAAGGCCTGTTCCTTCAAAAGACTTTATGAAATAGCAAAGGAAGAGGGCTTCGGCACGGACGTTGTGTCCTCAGGTGAGGTTTATACCGCACTTAAAGCAGGCTTTGACCTCAAAAAAGCATTTTTCCATTCAAATAACAAAACCGACGAGGATATTGCCTTTGCAATTGATAACGGTATAGGTTATTTTGTCTGTGACAATATTGAAGAGGTAAATGCAATCAGCGAAATTGCAACGGAAAAGGGTGTAACGCAGAATATTCTTCTTCGCCTCACCCCCGGTATTGACCCTCACACCTATGAAGCCGTAAATACAGGCAAGGTGGATTCAAAATTCGGCTCTGCAATTGAAACAAATCAGGCTTATGAAATCACGAAGCTGACTCTCGGTCTTCCCGGAATAAAGCTCTGCGGCTTCCATTGTCACGTAGGCTCACAGATTTTTGACTCGGAAATCTATATGAGAAGTGCTGAAATTATGCTCTCTTTTATTGCACGTGTCAAAAATGAGCTTGGTTTCTCCACGGAAATTCTGGACCTCGGCGGCGGCTACGGTGTAAGATATATTGAGGCTAACCCCTATATCGATATCGATAAGAATATAAAGGAATTGGCAGCCTTTATGAAAAATACCGTTGCACAACTGGGTATCACTATGCCCACTGTATATCTCGAGCCCGGCAGAAGCATTGTTGCGGATGCAGGACTTACGCTTTACACCGCAGGTACAGTAAAGAAAATCCCCGGATATAAAAACTATGTTTCCATTGACGGCGGTATGGCGGACAATCCCCGTTATGCCCTTTACGGCTCATATTACACCGTTGTTGATGCTTCCCGTATGAATGCAGAATGTGATATGCTCTGCACCCTTGCAGGCCGTTGCTGTGAAAGCGGAGACCTTATTCAGGAAAATATCCGTCTTCCCGGTGACATCAGAAGGGGAGAGAAGATTGCAGTCCTCACTACGGGCGCATATAACTATTCAATGAGCTCAAACTACAACCGCCTCGGCAAGCCTCCCGTCGTTATGATAGCAGACGGAAAGGACTACGTTGCCGTAAAGCGCGAAACCCTTGAAGACATAATCAGAAATGATATATAATTTATGTGCCGTGTTCCTCGGAGCACGGCATTTTCTTTTGTTAAAATATATCAAAAAAATTGTTAATAAATGGTTAATCGGTACATTGAGAAAAATATTCCTTTGTGTTAGAATTATTATGTTAAAATTCCGAAAGGGGATATGAAAATGAAGAAAATTATAAGCATCGTTCTTGCTCTTACTATGCTTATGTCTGTGCTTTTAGTACCCGTAAGCGCTGCAGAGAATACCTACGTTGCTGATTATGACAGAGAAACTCCCGTTGTTATCATTCACGGTATGAGCCAGAATGACACATATATGCTGGATGAAAACGGCGAAAGAATGACCGACGAAAACGGTGCATACATCACAGGCTGGCCCTTGAAGCTGGATGTTATGGGGCTTGTAAAGGAAGCTCTTATCCCTCTTCTTCTCTCTGCCTTCTTAAAGAGAGATATGGGTCTTACAGATGCTATGAAGAGAGGTGCCTATAACGGTCTTCCTTATATTCATAAGGATGCAGAAGGAAATTATGATATTCCCTGCGAGGTACCCTGCTACGAATATCCTATGGGGCAGATGACTGAGGAGCTTCGCGAGTATTATTTCAAGCTTCTTCCTCTTCAGGGACTTCTTGATATTGTCGGCGGTGACAACGTTTACTATTTCGGCTATGACTCCTTCGGAGATATCGCAGGTGAAACCGAAAAGCTCAATAAGTACATTCACGAGGTAGTTCTTCCTCAGACCGGAGCTTCGCAGATTAAGGCTTGCTTCATAAGCCTTGGCGGTACTATCGGTATAAATTATCTCGAAAACTATCCCGAGGATTACGACCTTTTCAAGGCAGTTGAATTTGTAGTTCCTGCCCTTGACGGCTCCGACATTATCGGTGACATTTTAACGGGCAACCTCAGTGTTATGTATGATGACAACGTGCTTTATGAGCAGCTTCTCGTAACACTCCTCGGCGACACATACCTTTCTTACATTATAAATATTGTTCTTCGTATTCTTCCCTCATGGCTTCTCAAGGATGCTCTTGCAGCCCTTGCAGAGGGTGTTGTTGAAGCAGGTGTTCGCTCCACCTCAATTATCTGGGCACTTTGTCCTACTGATTATTATGAAGAGGCGAGAGCAAAATGGCTTGAAACAGACGAATACAAGGTTGTTCGCGACAAGGTTGATGCATTTATGGCAGCCCGTGCAGATTTTGAGGAAAATCTCTTTGCTCTTAAAGAGACAGGCTGTGAGGTGTTTGACATCGTATGCTACGGCGGCGGAATGTTCCCCCTTTGCAAGGATTGGAACAAGACAAACGGTGACGGCATTGTTCACGCAACCTCCGCTTCAATGAATGCAAAGTTTGCAGACGTTGGCACAACTCTCGGCGACGGCTACACCGCAGTCGGCACCTACTGCTCCGACCCCGCACACAACCATATTTCTCCCGATAATACTGTTGATGCTACTGCAGGTCTTCTTCCCTGCACGACCTGGTATATAAAGAATCAGGCACACGAGCAGCTTCCCAATAATGATGTTGCTCTCAAAATGGCATTTGACATTATGACAGACAATAATATGAAGGATGTTTATTCAAATCCCGAAAAATATCCTCAGTTCAACGAAGGCAGACTTACAGATACAGTAAAGCTCTATCTTGCTGATTGGGAAAAGGCAGACAAGTCCGTTATCCCTGCTGATAAGCTTGCAGCAGTTGAAGAAGCTAAGGCTGAAATCGACAAGCAGCTTGGTGAAACCGTTGTTGTAACCGCTGAATGGGATGCGGCAGTTGAAGCCCTTCGTGTAGCACTTGTAAATGCAGGTGTAATTGAGGACACAACTCCCTCCGTATTCGAAAAGGGTCTTACAACAATCACAAAGGCACTCAATAAGACTGTAAATAACGTTTACGGAAAATTAGGTAAATAAAATCACTTCGCCGTATTCCGAAAAGGAGTACGGCGGAAATTTTTACCTTTATATAAAAAATAGACAAAATCCCTCGACAATGATTAAAAATTATGTTAATATTATAATATATATTACCAGGGGGGATTATTTATGGCAGAATGTCCTAAATGTAAAGAGCACCTGAGGCTTCTTGACTGGAAGCCAAACTGTCCTCACTGCGGGGCAAATATTGTGGTTTATGACCTGCAGGAAAGACTTATGCAGGAAGCGGATGCTGCCGAGGTGCAGTATTACCACTTTCAGAAAAAGGTTGACCGCCTGAAGGCTTCCTTTATAGGCTCAAAGCTTTCTGTTGTCAGAATCTTTACAAGCCTTCTTCCCATTGCCGCTCTGTTTCTGCCCATTGTTAAAATCAATCTGACGGCTCCCTTTGAGCCCTACAGCGGCAATATGGCATTTCTTGATATCTATAATATGTTTGATAAGCTCGATATCGGTGCATTTGTCACCGCAATTGAAACCGATTTTGCCGCAGGTATTATGTTTACGGGTGCTGTTCTGGGGCTTCTTCTTTCGGTTGTTATTATGCTTTTGCATTTTCTTTGTAATATGCTTGCCTGCTCACCCAAGGGAAAAATCAGAAACTACACACTCGATATAATTTATCTCGTGCTTGTTATCGCTGCAATGGGGCTTTTCGCATTTATTCCCGAAAACCCCTTTGTGTCGGGCTCTCTCGGAATCGGTGCATTTCTTTACCTTGCACTTGTAATTCTTAACTTTGTTATTGATATCCTTGTTTTTCGCGAAAACATTGAAATAAAGCACGCTCAGTGCTTTGTTGGCGGTATTCCCATTGAGGAATATTTTGAAATGGTCGAAAAGGGAGTTGCTCCAGAGGAAATCCGTGCCGAAATGTACAAGCGCCTTACTGCCATTCAGAGGGAGCAGGAAGCAAAGCTTGAAGGAAAGAATACGGGAAAGGAGGAAGCTGTAAATGGATGAAAATATTAAAACCAACGTTGCTGAGCAGGATTATATATCTCCCGTAAGCATAAACGATGCCTATATGAACAGAATTTTCTGTTCAACCAGAGAAAGAGTTGCCTACATCGTAAAATCAAGTGTGGCGTCACTGTCTCTTGGTAAATATGATACCGGCTCCGATATTTTCCTTTACAAGATTTACGGTCTTTCTCCCGATGCAAGAGCAAACGCGGCAATAGGACTTGGTATCTACGATATGATAAACGATCCCTTGTCGGCTCTTATTATTGATAAGATGAGAACCCGTTGGGGTAAGTTCAAGCCCTTCCAGTGGTTAGCCCTTGTTCCCAGCCTTTTAGTGGGAATAGCAACCTGCCTTATGCCCATAATTGCCGAGGGTAACGGCTTTGATGCGGCCCAGAAGCTAATTTTCTATATGGTGATATCCTACATAAACGAAACCATAGGCGCATTCTTCGGCGGTGGCGGATATATTGATAATGTATTCACGCCCAACCCCAACGAAAGAACCTCACTGCTTGTTTCCTCAAAATTCATATCCGAGCTTTTTGCAAAGTTCCCCGAACAGCTGATGGGTATTCTTTTTGACCTTGTAAACAACGGTAAGCTGAAGCTCAATCTTGTTAATATGTTTGCAGGCTTCAAAACCTTCTGGTGGGTAATTGCAACAATCCCCTCAATCTGGTGGATAATCGTAAGTAAGGAACGTGTTCCTCAGTCAATTCAGCCGCCACCTGCAATAAAGGGTGCCTTGTCAGTTTTTAAGAATAAGCCTATGCTTATTTATATGCTTTCGGGCTTTATAGGCGGTATTGACATCGGAACAAGCGAATCCCTTTATTATGACAGCGTTCTGAAATTCAATATGATGAATACAATTGCAGGTATTCCCGGTATGCCCATTTCCTATGCTTCTTACCCCTGGGCTACCAAATTCAGAAAGAAATTCTCAACTAAGTCCTTATGGATTATGCAGTCCCTTTCAATTACTGTATCCGAAAGCATTTTCTTCCTGACGGGTCTTGTAGGCGGCAAGAAAAACGGCTTCTATAAGAAGAAGGTGCCTATGACCATTGCCGCTATGATAGGCAACAGCCTTGAAATGGTATTCTACGGCACAAAGAAGATTCTTGATCCCGAAATCAATTTCGAGGTTCTTGACTACTGCGAATGGAAAAACGGCTACCGTGTTGAAGCAACCATTAACCTTGCAAGAAGCTATATCGACAAGGTAAAGGGCATAATCTTAACCAAGATAAATGCCGTGCTTCTTGAAAAGTGGGCAGGCTTCCAGGTTGGTGTTGATGCGGTGCAGACAGACGAAACAATGTGGAGAATGTTCATTACCGCATGCGGTCCCAAGCTTATTTTTGACTACCTCTGCGTAGTGCCTATGCTTTTCTATAACATAGACAAGAAAACAAGAGACAGAATGTATATTGAGCTTGAAAAGTCCCGTGCAGCCACCGCCGCCCGTGAGAAGAGACTCAGGGATGCTATGGAAAACGGAGAAACAGCAGAATAATAAAGTATTACCCCGTTCAGCTCTGAACGGGGCAAATTTATTCTGTGGATTTATTTGTAAAAATCATAATTCGGTGTAAAGAAAATGGTATCTTTATTTTGCTCTTTCAGTTCGTCAAAAGTATTTTTATCAAAATATTTCTCGTCAATTCTGAAGCGGAACAGAGCATGACTTCTTGTGAAATGATCTTTGATTTCAAAAATTCCGTCCTCGGTTGCATATATATCCTTTCTCGGATCTGCATCCTCAACAAATGCAGCATTTCTTGTATCATCAAAGAAGCATATTACAAATTCATCTCCGGCAAAGGCGCACATTTCATCAAGCTCAATTGCCATATGGTAGGTGTAATCGTTTCTTGCATATATTGTATCGTTAGTAAAAGTCATATATGCAAGCAACGGCTCAATTCCAATGACATAATTGTGGTTGCGGAAATATGTGTAGTTATCATCAGTTATTTTATTGCCGTCAACACGGGAAATTTCAAATAACGCATATAAAGAATCTGATACCTGCCATTCAAATTCCGCTGTGCCGTAGAACAAAGAACCTGAAGGAACAACATTATTCAATTTTTTGCCCTCTGTTATGCTTTTGAAGGTGTATGTATATTCGCCGTCAGTAACGGTTTCATTTACGGGAGTTGAGGCGCTGTAGTCCAGTAATATTTGTCTGTTGCTTCCTTTGTCATTTCTTGAGGCAACAGTGTAAATATCATCTGATTTCTCTATGAGCTGTCTTAATTCCTCTGTTTCATAGGTTGTTGATGCATTGTCTGCACGGTTTTTTAAGTTTTCTTTATAAGCAGGTGTTGCTATTCCGAAAAATCCGGATGCTCCTGCTCCGACAATAAGAGAGATAAGCAAAGTGAAAATTGCCGTTAAGGTGATAATTGCTTTTTTGCTGACAGCAGTATTTTTGTTATGCCTTTTAATTTCTTCCGTAATACTGTCAATCATTTCTTTATTAGTTTTCATAAGTGTATCCTTCCTCCTGTAAAATTCTTTTTAATGCTTTTCGTGCTCTGTATAAAAGAGATTCAATGTCGTGAACTTTTTTTCCGAGGATTCCGGCACATTCCTTGTTGCTTAATTCTTCAAAATAAGTAAGCCATAAAATCTCTCTGTATTCACTTCTGAGCTGTCCCATAGCATCAAGCACATTGAGCTTTTCCATGTCAGAAAAATATTTTTCCTCGAGTGACCGTATGTCTTCCGAAAAAAGAGAAGAATAGTTCATTTCAAGCGGAACACACCTTGAGCGTTTTTTCATATGTTTGTATGCTCTGTGCTTTCCTATTGTATAAAGCCATGTTTTGAATGAAGCTACGTTTCTGTATTTCGGCTTTTTCACAAAAAGATAAACAAAGGTATCCTGTGTCAGCTCCTCTGCAATATCCTCGTCACCTGTAACGGACAGTAAAAAATATTCAAGCCCCGCGCGATAGGCTTCAACAATTTCTGTGATTGCTTCCTTGTCACCGCCGAGAAAACGGCGGTAGCTGTCTGCACCGTCCTTCATACCCTCACTCCTTTCTGAAAGTGATTTCCGGACACTTTCAATAATTAAAGTCCTGTAAGCACTAAAACCTCACACTTATTTAATTTTTTTCGTAAAAAAACGGAGACATTCTTTCTGTGAAGCGTCTCCGTTTTACGGTTATTTATTTTTTAAGAAATCTTCGAAATCGAGAACTTCAATGCCCTCGTAGATTTTGTCGGACTCTTCAAAATGACAGAGGAGATAATCCTTATCGTGGCAGTCGGATGTCATAATGAATGTTCCGCCGTGCTCTTTAATGAAATCTGCAATTTCACGTCTGGGGTAGGGGGTTGTTCTCTTTTTTCTTGAAATAGCGCCTGTATTGATTTCAAAGGGAATTCCCATTTTGTTAAGGTGAAGTGCGGCATCCTGCCAGGCTTTTACGTAACGGGGATCCTTTTCGTCGAAAAGCTCGTAATTTTCATTGAACTTCGTAACAAGGTCAAAATGTGCAATGAAGCCGACCTCGGGAAGCTCTGCAATTTTCTTGGTCATTTCATAATATGCCTCGCAGTAGGAAAGCATATCTCCGCCGAAATACTTGTCTGCATCCCTCTTCTGCTCGTCGCCGCTTCCGTCAACGGTAAGAAGGGTGCCGTCCTTGTCTATGTAATGCACCGCACCGAGAAAATAGTCGAAGCCCTCGCGGTCCATATCGGAAATAACGTCAAGCTCACTTCCGCAGTAGATGTTTATCTTGTCCTTATATTTCTCTTTGAGTGCATTTATCTCCTTCTTATAAGCCTCAATCTTCTCTTTTCTTATGCAGTAGGTAAGGTCTCTTGAGGTGTAGGAGTGAGTTGAAAAGCCTAAAGCGTGCATACCGTTTTCAATAGCGGCAAGCACCATTTCTTCCGCTGTATTTTTACCGTCACAATAGGTTGTATGAGTATGGAAATTTGATTTAATCATAATTTAACCTCGGATTGTCATATTTCGGATTAAATTATATAGTTAAATTCTTTGTTAGTCAACAACAACTTGTTTTGTGCCGTCGATTATGATATTATAAATGAGAAAAAAGTAAAAGGGGGCAGGGAATATGAAGAAAAAGCAGAAAAGCGTTCAGTCTATGATTTTTATTGCCCTTTTTGCTACCCTGATGTGTATCGGTGCGTGGATACATTTTCCGTCCCCCATACCTGCAACAATGCAGACCTTTGTGGTTTTTGTTGCATTGGGACTGCTCGGCAGTAAAAATACGTTCATAATGCTTTGTGTGTACGTAGCCTTAGGTGCTATGGGGCTTCCCGTGTTTTCGGGCTTTACGGGCGGTGTCGGTGCGCTTACGGGACCCACCGCAGGCTTTATATGGGGCTTCCTGATGGGCGTGCCCGTGTTTTATATATTCGAAAAGTATTTCTCACACAAAAAATCCCTTACCATAATAGGATATATAATATATATATTAATACATTATATACCGGGTGCGCTGTGGTACTGCCGTTTCACCGCAGGGGAGATAAATATGGCAGGGCTTGTAAGCTCAACTCTTGTTACCGTGGTGCCCTTTATCGTGCCTGATGCCGTCAAGATTCTTGTTGCAATTCTTACAATAAACAGATTGAAGAAAATAATTAATACAAAATTGTAATATGTTGAAATTTGTCTTGACAAGCACCTCTTTCTCTGTTATTATATGCCTATGCTTTACCAAGGTAAAGTGCTAACAGATTAAATCGAAAGAGGTAAATCACAATGAAAAAGACATTATCAGTAATTCTTGCCGTTCTTATGGCACTCGGCTGTGTGCTTATGCTCGCATCCTGCGGCGGCGGGGCAGAAGAAACAACCGCAGCAGCTGACGAAACAACCACAGCAGCAGATGAAAAGACAATCGTAGTAGGCTACACAATTTATGAGCCCATGAACTACAAGGATGCAGACGGCAAGCTTGTTGGCTTTGATACAGAGCTTGCAGAGAAGGTTTTCGGAAACCTCGGCTACACAGTTATTTTCCAGGAAATTGAGTGGAGGAGCAAGTACACAGACCTTCACTCCAACACAATCGACTGCGTATGGAACGGCTTCACAGCTAACACAGCTGACGATGACGGCATCCTTCGTTCAGAAAAGGTTGACTTCTCCTACAACTACATGCAAAACCGTCAGGTTGTTGTTGTAAAGGCTGATTCAACAATTGCAACTGCTGAAGATCTTAACGGCAAGTTTGCTGTTGCTGAAAGCGGTTCTGCAGGCGAAGCTTATGCTAAGGGCTTTGAAGGCGTTGCATTCAAGGGCTTCATCAAGCAGACAGAATGTCTCACAGAAATCCTTTCCGGTACTGCTGATTTCGCAGTTGTTGACGCTCAGCTTGCAAAGGCATACGTTGGCACAGGCGACTACGCTGATCTCAAGATCGTTGAAGATCTTTCCAGTGACGTTGAATATTATGCAATCGGTTTCAAGAAGGGCAGCGAGCTTACTGCTAACGTAAATGCACAGCTTGAAGCACTTGCAGCAGACGGTACAATTGCAGCTCTTGCTGCAAAGTACGGTGTTGAAAACACTGCTATCACTGACTTTGCAGAGCAGAAATAATTAAAGATATACATATCGGAGTTTTAATATGTCCTTTTTAGAAGTCACGGCTTTTTTGTTCGACGGCTTTAAAATATCTTTGCTAATCTTTGCGGTGACGCTGCTTTGCGGCGCACCGCTTGGTTTGCCTATTGCCTTTTGTTCAATGAGTCGCTTTAAGATTGTCAAGTCAATCTCGAAGGTGGTTGTCTGGATTGTCAGAGGCGTTCCGCTGATGCTTCAGATATTTATCATCTATTACGTGCCCGGTCTGCTTTTTGATTATCAGCTTTTCGGGAAGATTGACCGTTTTATGTTCCTTGAATACGGTATTTCCGATGCGGGTCGAATTACTGCAGTATTGATTGCATTTACTATTAACTATGCTTGTTATTTCTCTGAAATTTACCGTGGCGGTATTGAGAGCATTTCACGCGGCCAGTATGAGGCAGGTTACGTGCTTGGTCTTACCAAGTCACAGATTTTCAGAAAAATTATTCTCAAGCAGGTTATTCAGCGCATAGTTCCCCCCATGTCAAATGAGATTATTACACTTATCAAGGATACAGCACTTGCAAACTGCATTATGGTATGTGAAATTATCAAGAATGCCAAGGAGCTTGCGGCAACGAAGGCTCTTATCTGGCCCTTGTTCTTCACGGGTGTATTCTATCTTATTTTTGTCGGAATACTTACAATTGTGCTGAACAAGACCGAAAAGAAGCTTAGTTATTTCAGGAGTTAAGTTATGTCTATATTAGAAGTAAGCAACATAAGAAAAAGCTTCGGTAAAAACGAGGTTCTCAAGGATATACACTTTACTCTTGAGCAAGGTGAGGTTCTTTCTATTATCGGTTCATCCGGTAGCGGTAAAACAACTCTTCTCAGATGTCTTAATTTTCTTGAAAGTGCAGATGAAGGCAAAATATGTGTTGACGATAAGGTTCTTTTTGACAGCACGGATAATACAAAGCTTTCAGAGGAAAAAATAAGAGAGAACAGACTAAATTTCGGACTTGTTTTCCAGAATTTCAATCTTTTCCCTCAGTATACCGTTCTTCAGAATCTCACACTTGCCCCCACACTTCTTAAAAAAGGCGATGCGGAAGGTATAAAGAAAAATGCTCTTGAGATACTCAGGAAGGTTGGTCTTGAGGATAAAATTGATTTTTATCCCTGGCAGCTGTCGGGCGGTCAGCAGCAGAGAGTTGCTATTGCACGCGCTCTGGCACTTGAGCCTAAAATCCTTTTCTTTGACGAGCCCACCTCAGCTCTTGACCCCGAGCTTACCATTGAGGTGCTTAAGGTAATCAAATCCCTTCGTGATATGGGCAGAACGATGGTTGTTGTTACTCACGAAATGGAATTTGCAAAGAACGTTTCCGATAAGGTCATATTTATGGCAGACGGTATCATTGAAGAAGAGGGAAGCCCCGAGGACGTATTCGAGCATCCGAAATCTGAAAAGACCAAGGCTTTTCTTGCAAAATCATTTGAATAAAATCAGGTCACCGAAGGAGAAAATATCTCTTTCGGTGATTTTTTCGGCTTTATAAGAATATGTATGTACCATATGGGCTGTCCGCACTATATGTGGCAAGAATGCGGAAAAAGGCAGGTGTTTTTTTGGGAAAAATCTTCGCTTAAAATATTACAATTTGTAACCTGTAAAAACAGAGTAGCGATTTTTGGTAGTTTTCCACAAAAAACCGATGATATGACAATTCAGAAAACGGAAAACGAGGGGCAAAAGCCTGCTTTTTTCGGCTTTTAATTTTTTTGTTTAAATTATGCTTGTGCAAAATGCATAAAAATGAAAAAGTTTTCGACTTGACATTTGAAATTTCTTTGAATATAATGTGCAAAGTCCAAAGCCCCCAAAGAATACCCGATGCAAAAAGCTATGAATTTGCACGGTAAAAATTGCGGATAGGAGTAGATTTATGGATATTCACAGTAAGAAGCGTGAGTCTTCGGGTGAAAAGAAAGGCTTTTCTTTAAGCTCACTCGGCATAACTTCATATCATGCGGCACCGGCCGTTCTTATGACAGTTGCAGGACTTGCTCTTTCTGCCATTATCAGCGATGTACCTCCTCAGTTCAATCAGGTTTTTGCATCGCAGGAAGTTGTAGTTGAAGAATCTGTAAGCTTTTTTGAAGAGCTTTCCACTCAGGTAAGCGGTATTCTTAATCCCTTCGGAAGCGAGAATGATACAGCTGACGAAAAGGACGAGACAGCTACTGAAAAGAATTCTGCAAATACAACTGATACGGCAAACGATTTAAGCTATACAAGCCTTCTTGCTCCCGGCATTATGAGCCTTAATAAGGATAAGCCTCAGGAGAGCTACAATTTCTCAGCACACGTTTCTTCTATTTCAGAGGATGAAGCTGCAGAAAAGCTTAAGGAAATTGAAAAGGCTGACAGAAACAGAGAGCTCTGGGAAGCAAGCGGCGAGGTTGTTGCAAGCTCAAACAGAAATCTCTATCTTGACCACTATAAATATCAGAGAGGTCCCTCAAATATCCCCAGTACAGGACTTTATACAAGCTGTGTCCCCGGACAGGTTATTTCACAGATGGTGCCTCCTGCAAATCTTACCTTTGATGAAAACGGTGTTCCCGAGAATTATCTCTACTGCATCGAAGGCAAGTCAACAGCTTACTACGGCGGGTATATGACAGCTACGGGCTCTGCAGTACGTCCCGGTGTTGTTGCAGTTGACCCCAGAGAGATTCCTTACGGAACTGAAATGTGGATTGTTTCCGCTGACGGAAGATACACCTACGGCTTCGCAAGAGCTGAGGATACCGGCGGATTTATCTACTGGCCCAAGGGCGCAACTGTTGACCTTTATATGAATACCTACTCAGACTGCTGTGTATGGGGCTGGAGAGGCGTAAAGATTTACGTTCTTCCTACGTACTATAAATAAAAACGAACGGTGTGTAAAAAACTTATGTTTCTTACATACCGTTTTTTTGTTGCAGCTTGTTTTACGGAATTTCACCCTCGAAAACCTTCTGACAGGTGCATTCGGCTGTGATATGATTGTCAGCCTCGCAGGTGACGAAAGCCGTACTGCCGTTACAGCTTATTTTTACTCTGTCACCGTAATTGAGGCTTTTGTTTCTGCAGGCGGCAAGAGCAGTGGCGGCAAAGGCTGAAATTTCAGGCCTTGGACAGCCCGTGGTGTTTTCATAGAAGCTGATTTCAAGAGCGTCTTTATCTGTATATTCTGCAAGAATCAGATTGCCTGCCTTTCTGAAGAGCGAGTGCTTTGAAATATGCTGTCCGAGATAGTCTATATCAAGCTTATCACGGCACTCGGTAAAATGTACGGTATAAATCCCGTGAAGGTCTACGGGGGTAACAGACAGAATGCGGTTTCCGATTTCGGTTTTCCTGGAGGGTGTGCCGAAAATGCCGTCAGCAGAGGCGGACGTAAGGCTACAGAAAAATACGGGCTGTGAGTCTGAAATCCCCGTTTTTACGGCAAATTTACAGCCGTTTTCGGATAAAAAGGTGTGCTCAGTAACGTCTGCAGTCAAAAACAGCTCAAAAAGGGCGCAAACGGAAGCCGAAGAGAAATTCTGCATACATTCTCCGTTTTGACCGAAACCCCTTATAATGCTTGTTTTAGGGGAATTCTGATAAAAAGTGAAAATTCCGTCTGCTCCGACCCCCTTGTGCCTGTGGCATATCTTTTTGATGCTGTTTTCTGTTAGCTTTTCAAAAGCATTTTTATCCGGGCAATAAATATAATCTTTTCCTGAAATATGATACTTTACGAAATGCATTCTTCTGTCCTCTCCTGTAAAATTATAAAATCATAATTCAATGTATATAGAAAAAGACTTTAAATATGTGAAATTTTTCAAAGAAAACAGTTGACATTTCCCTTTTGTAGTGATAATATATTAGGGCATTGAGAATCAATGTAACTTAATAACTGCGCCGGTAGCTCAGCTGGATAGAGTGACTGGCTACGAACCAGTAGGTCAGGGGTTCGAGTCCCTTCCGGCGCGCCAAGAAAAAAGCACTTCAGAAGAAGTGCTTTTTTCAATGATATCCGTTTCTGTCGAAACGGGTGATATACCCTGCGGGTATGATATCTGCTTCGCAGATGATATACGCTTTGCGTATGAAAAAACGGATATTATATCATACTTGCGTAGCAAGTATATCATACGGTAACACCGTATATCATATCGCGTAAGCGATATATCATTGAAATTGTAATGAATGACGGTATAATGCTAATGAAAGAAGATGCTGTTATGTCCGAAAATAAATTGCTTGACTTATCTTTTGAATTTGCGGTTGCAATTGTGAAACTTGTTGATGGGGTAACCATACCAAAAAGTTCCTATATGACCGATCAGCTTGCAAGGGCAGGTACATCCGTTGGGGCTAATATCCACGAGGCACAATACGCACAAAGCAAAAAAGATTTTGTTTCAAAGTTGGAGATTGCCTTAAAGGAATCCAATGAAACAAGTTATTGGTTGAGTTTGATGTATGAGACAAAAAGAATAGATATTACCACATATCAATATGCCGAGAAACTGTGCGGCAATATTCGAAGATTGCTGATAGCCTCATGCAGAACATCTAAGGAAAATGCCCAAAAGAAAGAAAATTGATTGATGAGGATGTCTTATGACCGAATTTTTTACGGCACATCAGAATTTAATAGCGCAGATTCTGGGCTTTGTTGCAATGGGAATTGCGGTAAGCATGTATCAGTTCAGACGTCACCGCACGATTCTTTTCCTTATGTCCCTCTGCTCCCTTGTATGGAGCCTGCACTTTGCCTGCCTTGGGCTTTTTACTCCCGTGGGAATGAATATGCTGAACATTTTCCGATGTATCGCTTATTCCTTCAGAGAAAAGAAGTGGGCACAGAATAATATCATTCCTGCCGTCTTTGTGGTGCTCAATGCCGCAAGTGTGATTCTTACCTGGGAAAGCGGTTGGAGTATATTGCCCTTTATTGCATCAATCTTTGCAACAATCGGTAACTGGCAGAGAAACACAAGGCTTCTGAAATATATGTCAATTCCCGTGTGTGCGTGCTGGTTTGTATATAATATTGTAAACGGCTCCGTTGCAGGAACCCTCAACGAAACCTTTGCCCTCATTTCAATTGCAACATATCTTATAAGAACCCGTAAGGATGCAGCCCTGAAGGAGAACTGATATGGAAACGATTCTGAAAATTGCAGGAATTCTTGTGGTGGTTGTGCTCGGCTATTTTGTGGTGACAGCCGCTGCTTATATGCCCTTTGTTATAAGAAAATCAAAGAAGAAATACCGTGACGACTGTGAATATCTTATGATTCTCGGTGGTGATATAATCGGCGCTGATACACCGAGTCCTCAGCTTTTTGAAAGAATGAAGGAGTCGGCAATTTATCTTAAGGAAAATACTCACTGTACGATAGTGCCTTGCGGCGGTTGCTTCAGACCGGGACAGAAAAAATCGGAGGCACAGATTATTGCCGATTATCTTCTCTCGCAGGGGATAGACGGGGACAGAATTATTCTTGAGGATAAATCAACCACAACCTTTGAGAATTTCCTTTTTGCAGTTGAAATTATAAGGAAGCACTCAAAGAAAGATATTGATGATGTGAAAATTGCTTTTCTCTCATCTACCTATCATATTCACCGCTCATCCGTAATAGCAAAGGCCTGCGGAATTAAAAATGCAGGTGTTGTAAGCTGTATTACTCCCGGGAATGCATATAAGCGTTTTATAAGAGAATATTTTGTGGGCTACGATTTGTTTTTCCGTCTTATCACTAAAAAATACGAGGGCAGATTATAATTCGGCGTAAACGCTGAAAAACGGAATATATGGAAATTTTATCGGCGGGTAAATATATCCGCCGATATTTTTTTGCCGTAAAAAGCGAAAGGTGTCAGCCTCGTCCGAGGTTGACACCTTAATTTTATTCAGCTGTTATGCTTATTTCTGCTTATTCAGCATCGGGAGCATAAAGAGCCTTGAGCTTAAGAAGGTGGTTGTATCTTTCAACTGACTTCTTTTCTGCATCTGCGAAGAGAGCTTCTGCTCTTTCGGGGAATGCACGGGTAAGTGAAGAGTAACGAGCTTCGTTGAGAAGGAATGCCTTGAAGTCTTCGCTCTTACCGGGCTTGGAGTCAATTGTGAAGGGATTCTCACCCTTTTCCTTGAGTGCGGGGTTGTAACGGAACATGTTCCAGTAGCCGCATTCAACAGCCTTGATCATTTCGTTCTGGCAGTTAACCATACCGCCCTTGATGGAGTGCATTTCGCAAGGAGCGTAAGCGATGATGATTGAAGGTCCGTTGTAAGCTTCAGCTTCAGCAATTGCCTTGATTGTCTGGTTCATATCAGCACCCATAGCAATCTGTGCAACGTATACGTAGCCGTAGCTCATAGCGATTTCGGAAAGGCTCTTCTTAGCAATCTGCTTACCGGCAGCTGCGAACTGAGCAACCTGACCGATCTGAGAAGCCTTGGAAGCCTGTCCGCCTGTGTTGGAGTAAACTTCTGTATCAAATACCATGATGTTTACATCTTCACCTGCAGCGAGAACGTGGTCAACACCGCCGAAGCCGATGTCGTATGCCCAACCGTCGCCACCGAAGATCCATACGGACTTCTTAGCAAGGTATTCCTTGTTCTTGAGGATAGATGCGCAGTGGTCACAGCAGCATTCTACCTTTTCGAGCTCAGCAACGAGAGCTTCAGTTGCAGCGCTGTTCTTGGAGCCGTCGTTAACAGTTGCAAGATATTCAGCAGCAGCAGCCTTGAGTTCTGCACTTGCCTTGTCGTTGGTTGTGATTTCTTCTACCTTAGCGATAAGAGAGTTACGGATAGCGTTCTGTCCGAGGAACATACCGAAGCCGTGCTCTGCATTATCTTCGAAGAGGGAGTTAGCCCAAGCGGGACCGTGGCCGGCCTTGTTAACAGTGTAGGGTGATGTTGCTGCGGGGCCGCCCCAGATTGATGAACAGCCTGTAGCATTGGAGATGTACATTCTGTCGCCGAACATCTGAGTGATAAGACGAGCGTAAGCAGTTTCAGCACAACCTGCGCAGGAGCCTGAGAACCCGAGAAGAGGAGTCTTGAACTGGCTTGCCTTTACGGAAACGCCTGCAGTCATACCAGCCTTTTCTGTTACGTTAGCTACACAGTAGTCGAAGGAAGCCTGCTGTGCATCCTGGCTCTCTCTTGACTTCATTGTAAGAGAATTTGTGGGACATACGCCGATACATACGCCGCAACCCATACAATCGAGGGGAGATACAGCAAGAGTATAAACGTACTCTGTCTTCTTGATTTCCTTTGTCTTTGTGATTTCGGGAGCATTTGCTGCCTCTTCAGCTGTCATAGCGAAGGGACGGAT
Source organism: Acutalibacteraceae bacterium (assembly GCA_045651625.1). GTDB lineage: Bacteria > Bacillota > Clostridia > Oscillospirales > Acutalibacteraceae > RUG806. The sequence continues at coordinate 21,026 of JAZRST010000027.1, forward strand.
TGTTGC
>JAZRST010000028.1:0-2724 GCA_045651625.1 Acutalibacteraceae bacterium
GGTGGTAGTGGTCTTACCTGCGTCGATATGAGCCATAATACCGATATTTCTTGTTAATTCAAGTGATACCTGTCTGGGCATAATGTCCTCCATAAAAATTCTACAAGATATAGGATAATCGGGGTCCTATTACCAACGGAAGTGGGAGAAAGCCTTGTTAGCTTCTGCCATCTTGTGAGTGTCTTCACGCTTCTTGAATGCTGAACCTGTTTCGTTTACAGCATCCATGATTTCGTTGGCAAGTCTTTCCTTCATGGTTCTCTCTCCACGGTTTCTTGCATAGAGAGTGATCCATCTGAGACCGAGAGTCTGTCTTCTCTCGGGACGAACCTCCATGGGTACCTGGTAGGTTGAACCACCTACACGGCGAGCCTTTACTTCGAGTAAGGGCATTACGTTTTCCATAGCAGCCTCGAATACTTCGAGGGGTTCTTTTCCTGTTTTTTCTCTGATGATTTCAAAAGCGTCGTAAACAATTTTCTGTGCAACACCTTTTTTTCCATCATACATAACACTGTTAATGAGACGTGTTACGAGTTTTGAGTTGTAAAGCGGATCGGGCAAAACATCACGTTTTGCTATATTGCCTCTTCTTGGCACTTCGCTTCCCTCCTTCATAGTAATGATATCATAGGTACTCGAGTGACAAATTCCCGCGGCGCCAATGAAAGGTTTAATCACAGCCTTACGCCATATATATTAAAGCTTACATTGGTGAAAAAATTTCAACCTGCAAGAAGATTTTGTCCTGATCGATTTTACTGCAAGGGCTTATTTCTTAGCCTTTGCCTTCTTTGTGCCGTACTTGGAACGGCTCTGCATTCTGCCGTTAACGCCCTGAGCATCAAGTGTTCCGCGGACGATGTGGTAACGTACACCGGGAAGGTCTTTAACTCTTCCGCCTCTTATAAGAACAACGGAGTGTTCCTGAAGATTGTGGCCGACACCGGGAATGTAAGCGGATACTTCAATACCGTTTGTAAGACGAACTCTGGCAAGCTTTCTGAGAGCTGAGTTAGGCTTCTTGGGTGTATCGGTCTTAACAACTGTACATACACCGCGCTTCTGGGGAGAGTTGTGGTCAATCATAACATTCTTATGAGAGTTGAGACCCTTACCGAGAGCGGGAGCCTTTGACTTCTTCTCAAGAGACTTTCTGCTGTTGCGAACAAGCTGATTAAAGGTTGGCAATCTTTTTTCCTCCTTTATAGATTTTTATATCAAAAGGGAAAAATCATGCGATTTTTCCCTTGATAACAAAAATATCATCGCACAGTTTGCAATTTTAACATTAAATACACCTATTTGTCAACACCTTTTACAAAGATTTTGGCAAAAATTCGTTAAAAGTTACAAACTATACACTTGTAGCGACACCGACAAGAAGAAATTATGAATTATTCTTCAATATCGTAGTCATTTTTCTCGATTGTAACACCGGAATAGCGCTTCATACCTGTACCTGAGGGAAGAAGCTTACCGATAATTACGTTCTCCTTAAGACCTACGAGGGGATCTACCTTACCCTTGATAGCCGCATCTGTAAGAACTCTTGTTGTTTCCTGGAAGGATGCTGCGGCAAGGAAGGATTCGGTAGCAAGAGATGCCTTTGTGATACCGAGAAGAACGGGGATGTAGGTTGCGGGAACGTATTCCGTGCCTGCCTGGGCGCAAGCTGCCTTTGCAGCCTTAACAGCCTTCTTGAACTCGCTCTTTTCGATTGTAGCACCGGTAAGAAGGTTTGTTGAACCGACCTCGTCAACCTTAACCTTACGCATCATCTGACGGATAATAACCTCAATGTGCTTATCGTTAAGCTCAACGCCCTGTGCGCGGTAAGGAGCCTGAGCTTCTTTTATAAGGTAATTATAAAGCTCGTTTACGCCGAGGATATCGAGAACATCGTGGGGGTTAGCTGAGCCTTCGGTAAGAAGAGTACCCTTTACGATGTGCTGACCCTCCTGAACAAGCTTTGTGCAGCCGAAGGGGATCTTCTCTTCAACAGCGATGTTGTCCTCTGTTGTGATAACGATGCTTTCGGTTACCTTCTTGCCCTTTGTTGTTGTCTTGAAGGAAACAGTACCTGTAGCTCTTGCAATGAATGCAACAGTCTTGGGCTTTCTTGCTTCGAAAAGCTCTTCAACTCGGGGAAGACCTCGTGTGATGTCGGCTGTGGTAGCAACACCACCGGTGTGGAAGGTTCTCATGGTAAGCTGTGTACCGGGTTCACCGATAGACTGAGCAGCAACAACACCGACTGCTTCGCCTGTGGAAACGGGACGGCCTGTTGCAAGGTTCTTACCGTAGCACTTCTTACATACGCCGTGAGTAGCTTCACAGGTAAGAAGAGAACGGATCTTTACGTTTGTATGACCTGCAGCAACAATCTTCTTTGCATCAGCACTTGAAAGGATATGGTCGTTATCCATAAGAAGGCTGCCGTCTTCATTGTAAAGGTTTTCGAAAAGATATCTGCCTTCAAGTCTTTCTGTAAGGCTTTCAAGAAGGCTGTCCTTTTCACCGTAGATGTCGAATACCTCGAAGCCCTCTGTGCATCCGCAGTCATCCTCAAGAACGATGATTTCCTGAGAAATATCAACAAGACGTCTGGTAAGGTAACCTGAGTCAGCGGTACGAAGAGCGGTATCGGCAAGACCCTTACGGGCACCACGTGATGAAATGAAGTATTCAAGCACGTTAAGACCTTCACGGTAGTTAGCCTTG
>JAZRST010000029.1:0-17893 GCA_045651625.1 Acutalibacteraceae bacterium
AAGCTCCATCTGTTCAAACTCACGTACACGGAAAATGAAGTTACCGGGAGTGATTTCGTTACGGAAGGATTTACCGATCTGTGCAACACCGAAGGGAACCTTTCTTCTTGTTGTTCTCTGAATGTTAGCAAAGTTTACGAAGATACCCTGTGCGGTATCGGGACGAAGGTAAATTTCGTTCTTTGAGTGTTCTGTTACACCCTGGAAGGTCTTGAACATAAGGTTGAACTGTCTGATGGCTGTGAAATTGTGCTTTCCGGAATCGGGACAGGGGATGTTCTTTTCCTTGATGTAATCTGTCATCTGCTGGTTTGTCCAGCCTGCAACGTTTGTGCCGTCGAAATCTTCAATAAGGTTGTCTGCTCTGTGTCTTGTCTTACACTCCTTGCAGTCCATAAGAGGGTCTGAGAAGCCGCCGAGGTGACCTGAAGCCACCCATGTCTGGGGATTCATAAGGATAGCTGAATCAAGACCTACGTTGTAGGGATTTTCCTGAACGAATTTTTTGAGCCATGCCTTTTTGATGTTATTTTTAAGCTCAACACCGAGGGGGCCGTAGTCCCAGGTGTTTGAAAGACCGCCGTAGATTTCACTTCCTGCAAAAACGAAGCCTCTGCCCTTACAGAGGGTAACAATTTTTTCCATTGTCTTATCTCTATTATTCATAAACAAGCCTCCTTGTATTTACAAAAAAATATTTTAACAAATAATTTCCTGTAAGTCAATATTATTGACTTGTTAACAACAGAGATATATAATTGTTATGAGGTGTAATATATGGATATTTTAACTGAAATAAAGCTTTCTGCCAAAAAAACGGCAGAAGAGATAATTGAAATCGGAAAACTCTCGAAAGGAAGCATACTTGTTGTGGGTTGCTCCACAAGCGAGGTGATGGGCTCGAAAATCGGCACGGACTCTAACTTCGAAACTGCAACTGCCATTTATGAGGGTATTGCCTCCGTTTGCGATGAAAAAGGGATTTTTATTGCCGCACAGTGCTGTGAGCACCTGAACCGTGCAATCATAATTGAAAAAGAGGCTATAGGTAACGCTCCTTACTGCAACGTTGTTCCTCAGCCGAAGGCAGGGGGCTCCTTTGCAACAAATGCCTACAAGCATTTTAAGAATCCCGTTGCCGTCGAGCATATAAGAGCGGATGCAGGTATTGATATCGGCTTTACCCTTATCGGTATGCACCTGAAGGAGGTTGCAGTACCCGTAAGACTTGTTAATAATAAAATCGGTGAGGCTATGGTGCTTGCCGCAAGAACAAGGGCAAAATTCATCGGCGGTGAGCGAGCTGTTTACGACCCCGAAATGCTTTGAGGAGGAAATTTTATGGAAATAAAACACTCAAGAGTAAGGGAAATGACAGTCCTTAAAGAGACTGTACCCGCTATGGCTTTTGATCCCGGGAAGGAAAGACTTGCCGATTGGCAGGAAAAGGCTTCCGAAAAGCTCTGTCAGCTTCTTTGTCTGCCGAGAACGGAATGTGAAAGGGAATTCAATATTGAATTTACCGAAAAGCACGAGGATTTTACTGAAATACGCTTTGTTTTTCAGAGTGAAGAAGGGGAGTTCGTTCCCTGCCATATATGGCTTCCCGAGAATACGTCAGAGGAAAAGCCTCCCGTTATGATTTGTCTTCAGGGTCACTCTACGGGTATGCACATTTCAATGGGCAGAGCGAAATTTGAGGGTGACGAGGAAACCGCAAATGACGGCGACCGTGATTTTATGAAGCATTGCATAAAACGCGGAATGGCGGCAGTCTGCCTTGAGCAGAGATGCTTCGGTGAAAGAGGCGGAAATCCCAACCCCGATTGCTATGTTGCTTCAATGACTGCACTTTTGTCGGGCAGAACCCTTCTCGGCGGAAGAGTGTGGGATATTATGAAGCTTATTGACGTGCTCGGTGAGCATTTTTCGGATAAGGTTGACGTGAATAAGGTTTACTGTATGGGTAATTCGGGCGGCGGTACTGCCACCTTCTATTCCGCGGCGCTTGATAAGAGAATAAAGGCCGCAATACCCTCCTGCGCATTCGCAACCTTTTCGGGCTCCATCGGTGCTATGTATCACTGTGCCTGCAACTACGTCCCCGGAATATCGAAATATTTCGATATGGCAGAAATCGCAGGTCTTATAGCGCCCCGTCCTCTTGTTATTGTGTCGGGCAAGGAGGATAAAATCTTCCCCCTTCCCACGGCTGAGCACGAATTTTCAAGGCTTGAAGAGCTTTATTACAAAAACAGTGCTTTCCCCGGAAACTGTGTGCACGTAAAGGGTGACGGCGGTCACCGCTTCTATGAGGAGCCGGCTTACGAGGAGTTTATGAGACTCATATAATAACTTTCTGTTGCAAAAGAAGAATTTAAATGATATTATGAACATAATGTGAATATTTCGTGAAAGGAAATTATTATGAAAAAGATAATTGCTCTCATTTTAAGCCTTGTCCTTGCATTTTCCGTTGCCGTGCCTGCATTTGCGGCATACGAAACTCCCTTTGAGGACAGCAAATTTTTTGAATATGAGGATTATTCAATCCACTACAGAGTTTTTGAGGCTGAAAATCCCGTGGGACAGATTTTTATGATTCACGGCTTTGCTCTTTCATCCTATTGCTGGGTTGAGCTTGCTACCCGCCTTGTGGCTGAGGGCTATACCTGCGTTATGGCAGACCTTCCCGACTTCGGCTACTCCACAAGAGAAACTGCGGGTATGGAAAAGCTTCCCCGTGAGGATATTATGTATGCTCTTATGACTGAGCTTTCCGCTGACCCCTGGTATCTTGCAGGTCACTCAATGGGCGGTTACGTTGCTCAGGCGCTTGCCGCAAAATATCCTGAAAGCGTAAAGAATCTTCTTCTTTACGGCACAGGCGGAAACGATAACGCTCCCGAGCTTTCTCAGATGATGGGTAACGATATTTTTGTTGCTCTTATGGGACCCATTATGCAGCTTATGACAAAGTTTGACATACTCGTTAAGCTTTTCCTTCAGATGGGACTCAACGATAAGGAATATGCCGCAAGCTACGACCTTTCCAAGATTACTGAGCCTATAAGAATTGAGGGTACGGGCAAGGGTGCCTGCTACAGCTTCTCAATGCTTACTCCCACTGATTACGATGCAATAAAGAACGGCAAGCCCGTGCTTTTCGTAAACGGCAGTGCTGACTCCGTTATCCCCGATGCCTCCAAGAATTCCATCCGTGAGGCTCTTCCCGAGGGCAGTGTTGACTACGTTGTTGAAAACGGCGGTCATATGTTCATTGAAAATAAGGCAGACGAAACGGCAGCAGTAACTCTTCAGTTCCTTGCAGCCAATCCGTAAGTGAAAAATAAATATAAAGACTTAATCTCCCTTGTATTTGCAAGGGAGATTCTGTATAATAAAGAAAAGCTTTTTAAGGTGTGATTAATTATGACAGTTACCGAAAGATTTCTTAAATACGTTTCATTTCCCACTTCCTCCGATGAATTTTCAGAAACCGTTCCCTCTACTGAAAAGCAGAGGGTGCTGGGAGGCTTCATTGCAGAGGAGCTGAAGGAAATGGGTATGGAGGACGTTGCCCTTGATGAAAAGGGCTACGTTTATGCCCGTCTTCAGGGAAACGTGGAGGGTGCCATAGGCTTCGTTGCTCATATGGATACCTCACCCGATGCCCCCGATTCACCCATCAATACGAAAATAATCGACTATACGGGCGGAGATATTGAGCTTTCCGAGGGTATTTTTACTACGGTCAAGGAATATCCCTTCATTGAAAATTACAAGGGGCAGAAGCTTATTGTCACCGACGGAAAAACACTTCTCGGAGCTGACGATAAGGCAGGTGTTGCCGAAATCGTTTCAATGTGCGAATATTTCATCAATAATCCCGATGTACCCCATAAGACCATTGCAATATGCTTTACCCCCGATGAGGAAATCGGCAGAGGTGCGGACTGCTTTGATTATTCCCGCTTTGCCGCAAAGGAGGCTTATACGGTTGACGGCGGTGCGCTCGGTGAGATTGAATATGAAAACTTCAATGCCGCAAGTGCTAAGGTTACCGTAAAGGGTGTTATTATACATCCCGGCTCTGCAAAGAACAAAATGAAGAATGCGGTGCTTTACGTTAACGAATTCATTTCAATGATGCCCAAAAACGAAATTCCTGCCGCAACGGAAGGCTACGAGGGCTTTTATCATATCCACGATATAAAGGCGGACGAGACCTCGGGTGAAATCCGTATGATTATCAGGGATCATGATAAGGAGAAGTTCGAAAGCAAGAAGGAATTTCTCCGGAAGCTTACGGCATATCTTAATTCCGTTCACGGTGAGGGTACCTTCGACCTTGAAATCAAGGACAGCTACTATAATATGAAGGAAAAAATCCTGCCCTTTATGTATCTTATTGAAAATGCCCGGAAGGCATTTCTCGCTGAGGGTGTTACTCCTCATGCAGTGCCCATAAGAGGCGGTACGGACGGTGCAAGGCTGTCTTATGAGGGTCTTCCTTGTCCCAATCTTTCCACGGGCGGAGAGAATTTCCACAGCGTAAGAGAATTTATTTCTGTTGAGAGCCTCGAAAAAATGACGAGGGTGCTCATTACCCTCGCCGCTTTGTGATTTTTGTGTTCTGTATAAAGCCTATTATCTGACCCGAAATTACTACACTTAAGAGTGAATAAACGATTTTTCCCAAGGGAATATACGTAAGGGACAAAAGAAGAACCGTGATATCGGAAATAAGATAAACCCACTGGATTTTCAATGCTGATATACGGCTGATACTCATAGCAAGGGCGTCGTCTCCGCAAGGGGCGCCGCCCGCTTTTACTGCAAGTCCGACACCTATTCCCACGAAAACCGCCCCGAGCACCGAGGCTATAAGCGGATGGGACGCAATATCGGGATATATTCTCGGAAAGCACTCGAATATCCCGTAGGCTATGCTGAAGGCTGAGGTCGAAACTGCGGAGTACACGAGAAATACGGCTCCCATAGCCTTTATGCCGATTCCGTAGCAGATAAGATTCAGTACGATTTCACTTATGGCAGGGGATATGCCGAAGTGATGCTCAAGAAGCAGAATAAGCCCCAGCGTACCGCCCTCCGTTATATTGGCAACGGAGTGAATATTGTACATCCCGAGAGCAAGAATAATACCGCCGAGTGCACAGACTATGCAATTTTTCGGTTTTATACTTTTGAGAAAATTCTTAAGCATTGGCTGAAGCATCCTTTTTGTGATGGGGGTATTATACATCTTTTTACGGAAAACTTCAACTTTTAACAAAAGATTAATATTTAAAAAAGGAAAATTACTTGCTTTTAAATATATTATAGTGTAAAATACCATTAATAGTATGCTCTTATCTATCCCCAATTAAAGGAGAGTAATTTTATGAAAGCTACAAAAAGAATATTTGCAGCGCTTCTTGCTGTTATAATGCTTCTTACTGCAGTACCTATGGCTTCTGCAAAGGAGAGCAGTATTGATTCTTATAAGCAGGAAATGCTTGAAATGGGCTTCCCCGTTATTTCAACAGAGGAGTTCGGAGTTCTTCTGAAGATTCTTCAGACCTTCCGTTACTATCTCACAGGTGTTGAGCCCAACACAGAGAGAATTGAGGTTACTTACGACGAAACCATCCGTAATATCACCTCTCAGATGTGTGCTGAAAGCGGACTTGATTTTAATCTTATAGCAGCAAATCTTCCTAACCTTAATCTCATATCCAACTTCTTCAAGAACAAGTATAACATCAATACAACTCAGTTCCGTGAAGAAAGATATGCAAAGGAAGCAGAATATGCGGCTCAGGGCAACGACCTTATGGCTACCATATGCCATACACTCGGTGCATTTATGAGCATCATTAAGAAGCTTTACGTTTATACAGTTGCTACCGATGAACAGGACGTTTATGAGCTGGTGCTTTACCTTGAGTTTGAGGACGGCACAAAGGAAACTCATTATCCCGGTGTTTACATCAATATGAAGACCGGTGAGTGCTACGGCAAAAACGGCACGGGCGTGTTCGGTATCGGTCATAACTTCAATTTCTATGAAATGACAATATATTCAGTTGTTGACTGCTGGATGAGAAACTACGGCTTCTGTCTTTTCTATGACGTTGCAGCAAATCTTCTTCCCGCAAACTTCACATACATCACAAGACGCTTCAAGTTCTCATACGACGGACTTGACTGGATGATTCAGATGTGGAAGGGTAACTACTTTATTGCAAACGGCGGTGAGGTTGGTCTTTACTGGCGTGAAAAGGGTCAGCTCGGCTCCTTCTACAACTGTGCTACAGAAGAAATCCCCATGTCTCTTCAGGTATCAATCGGCAATAAGATTCTTGTAAACCGTAAGCTTCAGGACCATTGGTGGATATGCGGCTTCAATTTAGGTGAGAAGCTTTATCTTCCCTCCTCACTTACACTCAGATCAACACTTGTAATGCCCGATAAGGAGATGCTTGAAGCATTTACTGCGGCAATTGATTCTAATATTATGGGTGACGTAAGCTATACCGTTGACGGTCTCAACGTAAATATCGTCTGGTAACAAAACCTTAACCCCCGTATCCGCCTGACGGATGCGGGGTATTTTTTTTGCAATTATAGGGCACGGGAAAAGCATCTGCCATTAAATGGAAAATTATACACAGCTATGTATAAGAAACAGGTAAAGCAGCGGCACTTTACGCTGTTGATAACTCGGGCAGAATGTTGATTAAAACGGCAAAAATGTTGATAACTCAGTTGAAACTGTTGAAAACCTTGCGGACGAAAAAAACACTTATTCACATTTTGTAAAGAAACTGACTTTACTTCAACAAAGTTATCAACATTTTCCGTGAAATCACGGTTTTTTATTCATAAGAAAAATTTATGATAATTTCTTAAAAAAGAGTTTTCTTGATTGAAAAAAAGTGTTAGAATATCAGTAATGAAAGGCGGGATATTATGGAAACCGTTGTTAAGGCTTATGCCAAAATCAATCTTACTCTTGATCTGACTGCAGTGCTTCCCAATAAGTATCACGGAATTTTCACCGTAATGCAGTCGGTAGGACTTTATGATAACGTTACGATAAAAACGGGCAAGGAGGGACTTGTGCTTTCCTGCTCCGAAAAATATATTCCCTGCGACGACAGAAATACTGCTTACAAGGCGGCAAGACTGTTTTATGAAAAAGCAGGAATAAAGCCCGAATGTGAAATATACATAAAAAAGGTAATTCCCTCGGGTGCCGGGCTTGCAGGCGGCAGTGCAGATGCGGCGGCAGTGCTTAAGGGACTTAATAGTATTTATCCCGGAGTGCTGTCTTATAAGGATATTATGGAAATTGCGCTCAATGTAGGCGCGGACGTGCCCTTCTGCTATGCAGGCGGCACAAGGCTTTGTCAGAATATAGGTGAAATTCTTTCTTTCCTTCCTCCTCTGGTTTCGCACGTGCTTATAGTGAAGCCCTATGAAAGAGTTTCCACAAAGGATGCCTATGCGCGCTTTGATTCTGCTGAGAAGATCACACATCCCGATAACGACAGCTTTCTTTTCTATGCCGCTCAGGGTGATTACAGAGAAGCCGTGAAGTATGCCTCCAATATGTTTGAAGCCCTCTCCGACGTAAAATCAGGCAAGGAAATAAAGACCGTTATGAACGAAAACGGAGCGTGGTTTTCCTCAATGTCGGGCTCAGGCTCTGCTTATTACGGACTTTTTGATTCTGAAGAGGCGGCAAGAAAATGTGCAGAGCTTCTGAAGGGCAAAGCAGAAAGTGTGTTTGTTTGCAGAACAAAAACAAAGGGTGTTGAATAAACTCCGTAAATTTTCCAAGACTTTCCTTTGAAAGGAAGGTCTTTTTTTTATGAAAACATACAAGAATGAAAAAAACGGTACGATTTTACTTATGCTTTGTGTTGTGGTCTCTTTTATTGTGATTTTTGTTTCCGACGGCTTTGCGGCTGCCGACACAGTAAGGGAGGAATGTCTGCGCCTGCACGTGCTTGCAGATACTGACAGTGAGGCAGATCAAAGCGTGAAGCTTCAGGTGAGAGATGAAATTCTTGAGGAAACGGGTGAGCTGTTTCGGTCCTGCCTGACTGCCGGAGAGGCTGTCAGCAAGGCTTCGGAACGCAAGGAAGAAATAGAGGCAGTAGCCGAAAGAGTGCTTCGTGAAAACGGCTTTGACTACGGAGCTGATGTATTTATTGAAGAGGAATATTTCGGTACGAGACAGTATGAAGGCGTCAGCCTTCCTGCAGGGAATTACACAGCACTCAAGGTGATTCTCGGAGAGGGTGAAGGGCATAACTGGTGGTGTGTTATGTTTCCGCCCTTGTGCCTGCCTGCAGTTACGGGAAAGCCGGAGGACAGTGTTTACGGTGTGTTCGGTGAAAACGGAGGAAATCTTGTAACGGGCAAAAGCGGATACAAGGTGAAGTTCAGGATAGTGGAAATTGTGGAAAATATCATAGAGGCCATTAAATCATAAACGGGGGACAAACCGCATATATCTTTTGATAGAACTGCAAAAGGAGACTGCTATGAAAATAGTTATGATGAAAAAGAAGAAGGCACCCCCGAAAAAGGATATGTTCACAGTGCTTTCCCTTGTTCAGTCAGCGCTGGCTGTTGTGATTGTGCTTGTGCTTTTTGCTTTTACAAGGGTAAATTCCGAAGCCCTTACGGATATAGGTAATAATCTTTCGGTAATATTCGCTGAGGATATGGACATAGGCGGATATTTCACCCCGTCTGAGGAAAAAGCCACCGAAGAGGAAACGACGGTAAGTGAAGAGCCTTCGGAGGAAGCCTATGCAGGGCAAGGGCCCTCAGCGGCAGAAATGGAGCTTTCAGCTGCAGACGATACAGCCGTTATGCCCGTAATCGGTACCGTTACCTCGGATTACGGCACAAGGGAGCACCCCGTATATTCGGGCGAAAGCTTTCATTCGGGACGGGATATTGCGGCTGATGAGGGAGATCCCGTTTACGCTGTTCTTGACGGAGTTGTAAGTCAGGCCGGGACTGCGGAAATGGCAGGGAAATATGTTAAAATTCTTCATTCTGACGGCACGGAAACGCTTTACTGCCATTGCAGTGAGCTGATAGCCAAAAAGGGTGACAAGGTAAAAAAGGGTGATATTATAGCCCTTGTGGGGCAGACGGGGCTTGCCACGGGACCGCATCTTCATTTCGAATATCACAAGGACGGAAAAGCCTCGGATCCTGAGGAAATTCTTGCAGGTGCGGTAAATGTACGTTAATTTTGGCGGTCTTACCGTTTATATATCCTTCTCCTTTGCGGTGTTTCTTGCAGTTGCCGCAAACGTCGGGGGCGGCAGAAACCTTCTTCTGTCATTTCTTTTTTCATTTATGCACGAGGCTGTGCATCTTATTTTTCTTTATTTTTCAGGTATAAAAAAAGCGGAAATAAAGCTGTTTCCTGCAGGAATAAAAATATGCTGTGATGGTATGAATCTTCTGTCCTACAGAAAAACCGTCCTTACAGCCTTGTCGGCACCTGTTTTCAATATTGTTGCAGGTGCCGTTTTTTTGTTTTTACATAAAGCGTCGGAGGATGAAATATTTTACGTCTGCAGTGCGGTAAATTTTATTTTGGGGACAATAAATCTTCTGCCGCTTTCCTTTCTTGACGGAGGCAGAACGCTTGAAGCCGTGCTGTGTGTCAGATTTTCTGAGGACAGTGTAATAAGAATTATGAATATACTGAATATTTGGTCCCTTGCATTTTTGTTTTTCTTGTTTTTTGCTGGCTTCATTATGGGCAAAGCTCAGATATTTCTTCTGTTTTTCTGTGTTTACTGTCTTATGGGAACATTGTCGTCAAAAAGTAAATAGTATTTGAAATTATCAATAACTGATGATATAATATATTTGCACAATATTATTTTACGGACGGTTTATTATGGACAGAAAACTTGAAAGAATACTGCCGCTGGTGCAGAAGCCTGCAAGATACATAGGCGGAGAGCTTAACAGCGTCATTAAAAATAAAGACGAGGTGGATATCCGCTTTGCATTCTGCTTTCCCGATTCCTATGAAATCGGTATGTCGCATCTCGGTATGAAGATTCTGTATTCAATTGCGAATAACAGAGAGGATACCTGGTGTGAGCGCGTATTTGCCCCCTGGGATGATATGGAAGAGCAGATGAGAAGGAACAATATTCCTCTTTATGCTCTTGAAAGCGGTGACCCCGTTAAGGATTTCGATATTATCGGCTTTACCCTGCAGTATGAGCTTTGCTACACAAACGTGCTTAATATGCTTGACCTTGCAGGTCTTCCCGTAAAGGCAAAGGACAGACATTCACTGTCTCCCATCGTTATGGGCGGCGGTCCCTGTGTCTGCAATCCCGAGCCCATTGCTGAATTCTTTGACCTTTTCAGCCTCGGCGAGGGTGAGGAAGTAAACAGCGAAATAATGGACCTTTATAAAAAGCACAAGAAAATGGGCTCAACCAAGGAGGAATTCCTTATTGAGGCCGCTAAAATTGAGGGTGTTTACGTGCCCTCTCTTTACGATATTTTATATAACGAGGATGGTACAATCGGTGAAATAAAGCCTCTTCACGGCGCCCCCGAAAAGGTGACGAAGAGAATTATCAAGGAACTCGATAAGGTTGAATATCCCGAAAATTTTGTTGTGCCTTATATTGACGTTGTTCACGACAGAGTAACACATGAAATCTTCCGCGGCTGTATAAGAGGCTGTCGTTTTTGTCAGGCAGGCTTCATATACCGTCCCATAAGAGAAAAAGCTCCCGATACCATAAACGAGCAGTGTAAGACACTCTGCAAAAATACTGGCTACGACGAAATTTCACTTTGCTCACTGTCAAGCTCCGACTATACTAAAATTGAAGAGCTTCTGACAAAGCTTTTAGAGTGGACGGGAAGCGAAAAGGTGAATATTGCCTTACCCTCACTGCGTGTTGACAATTTCTCGGATGAGCTTGTAAAGAAGCTGACGGGAGTAAGAAGAAGCGGTCTTACCTTCGCTCCCGAGGCAGGTACCCAGAGAATGAGAGACGTTATAAACAAGAACGTTACCGAGGAGGAGCTTCTTGAAACTGCAAGAATTGCCTTCAACAACGGCTACAGTGCGGTAAAGCTTTACTTTATGCTCGGTCTTCCCACCGAAACCCTCTGCGACGTTGAGGGAATCGGACTTCTTGCCAAGAAGGTTGTTGATGAATTCTATATGAATCCCGATAAGCCCAAGGGTAAGGGCTGTACAGTAGGAATCAGTGCATCGTCGTTTGTCCCCAAGCCCTTCACTCCCTTCCAGTGGGAGCCTCAGAGCACTCCCGAGGAGCTTGAAGCCAAGCAGGAGCATCTTAAAAACAATCTCCCCTCAAAGAAAATCAGCGTCAGCTTCCACCACATTCCCACGTCCTTCCTTGAGGGTGTGTTTGCAAGAGGTGACAGAAGACTGGGCGCAGTTATAGAAACGGCTTGGAAAAAGGGCTGTAAGTTTGACGGATGGAGTGAAAAATTCCTTTTTGACACTTGGATGGAAAGCTTTAAGGAGCTTGACGTTTCCCCCGAATTCTATGCTAACAGAAGAAGAGCTTATGAGGAAATTCTTCCCTGGGATCACCTTGATTTCGGTGTCAGCAAGGCATTTCTTATTAAAGAAAGCAAAAAGTCCTATGAGGCAGAAACAACACCTCATTGCAGAATAAAGTGCGCAGGCTGCAGTGCAAATAAGCTTAACGGAGGAAAGTGCGATGTATGATTTAAGACTGTTTCTGTCCAAAAAAGGCAGAATAAAATTTGTTTCGCATCTTGATATGTTCCGTATGATGCAGAGAACCGTAAGACGTGCTGATATTCCTCTGTGGTACACAGAAGGCTTCAATCCCCACCCCTATATATCGTTCTTACTTGCTCTTTCTCTCGGTGTTGAAAGCGAGGGTGAGCCCGTTGATATCAGAATCGTAGGAAATATGTCTCCCGAAGAGGTTAAGGAAAGACTCAACGCCTGCCTTCCCGAGGGGCTGAGGGTAGAAGCCGCCGCTGTTCCCTTCAATAAGAGCGGAGAAATTACCTACGGTGAGTATTACTGCCTTTTTGACAAGACAGAGGTTTCGGAAAACGAGCTTTACACCGCCCTTACAAGCGGAGAGCTTTCCTGCGAAAAAAGCGGAAAGCAGGGCAAGAAAAAGGTTATCAAAACAGTTAACGTATCAGAGCATATAAAGAGCTTTTCTCTGTCGGATGCAGGGGATGATATAAGACTTGATATCGTACTTCCTGCAGGAAGCACCTTCAATCTCAACCCCATTCAGCTGGCAGCTGCAGTTTCCTCGTACCTGGGTAAGGAGGTTATACCCGTAAAGGTTATGAGAACGGCACTGCTTACTGCCGATATGAAAAAGTTCAGCTGAGTTTATTTTAAGACTCTTTGCAACGGCATTTTACCGTAATTTATTGATGTGAGGTGAGATAATTGGAAAATGCGAAAAAAGCCATAGTTTTTGCAGGCGGAGGCTCAAAGGGAGCCTATCAGCTGGGTGTCTGGAAGGCACTCGAGGAGCTCGGAGAGCATTTTGATATTGCAACGGGTACCTCAATCGGTTCAATCAATGCCGCCTTTTACGTACAGAAGGATTTAGCTGCCGCAGAAAAGATGTGGGGTGAAGTGACTGCAGGGGATATTATGGCAAACGGCATCAGCTTTGACGTTTCCTTTGACGGCATAATTTCCCAGAAGGATAATATTATTCCCTTCCTTAAAAATTATCTCAACACGAAAAGTGTGGATAATACTCCCTTTATCAATATGGTTAAAAGATATTTCTCCGAGGAAAAATTCTTCGGCTCAGAAATTGATTATGCGCTTATGACGGTGAATTTCAAGGGCTTCGGTCACAATGACCTGATACCCGTTGAAGTCACGAAGGCATATATGGAAAAGGAAAAAGAAACTGCATGGAGGTGGATTGCCGCATCTGCCGCCTGCTATCCCGTATTTCCTCCTATGGAGATTGACGGGGAGGCCTATATTGACGGAGGCTTTTACGACAATATTCCCATTGCCGCCGCAATAAAGCTGGGTGCGGAAAAAATAGTTGCCGTTGACCTTAACACGGAAAACAATCACGAGGGATACTTAAGACATCCGTCGGTGACCTACATAAAGCCCTCCAAGGATCTCGGCAATTTTATGAACTTTGAAAGAAACGTGCTTGACCGTTCAATAAGACTGGGCTACAACGATACAATGAAGGCGTACGGCAGATATCTCGGCATAAAGTACACCTTCCTTACGGATGAAACGGGAAACAGATATACTGAAGAGCTGTCTTCCTGCTTCAATGAAATTTTAAGCCGTATGGAGGCGGAATTTGATTTCTCGGGTAAGGTACGCTATTCCCGTGTCAACAAGCTTGAGGGCTGTACCGCAATTCTCGGTGAGTACTGCAAGAAATACCGTCCTACGGAAAAGGATATTTTCATTGCAGGACTTGAGCTGCTTATGAGAATTATGGAATACGACGATGAAAAGGAATACGGCATAAGCGAGCTGCTTTACAGCCTTAAAAACGAGTGTGACAGAATTTATCCCTTGCTTGAATTCGGTCCCGACAGTGCCTTCCCCAAGGTCCGGGAGTTTATAAAAGAGCATTCAAAAAAACACAGACTTCCCGAAATGAAAAAGCATGATGAAGACAGAACAATGCTTATTCTTACTTCGGTAATAAGAGCTTTGCAAAAAGCATCGTTAAGATAAAAGGAGGCATAATTATGATTTGTAAGTATTGCGGATTTGACATCCCCGAAAATGACCGTTTCTGCAGTAACTGCGGTGCAGAGGTGACGGTGCAGGCACCCGTAAACGAGGCACAGCCCGTAAATGAGGCTCAGGGCAATACGTACGGCGGATATGCACAGAGCAATGCCGCTTACGGTAACGGACAGAGCGCATATTACGGCAATCAGAACGCAGGTGGCGGATTCTATGCAGGTAATCCTTCTCCCAATCCTCAGGGCTATTGGGCACCTCCCGTGAATGATAAGGCTCCTGAAACCAAGGATTATCTCAAGTGGATGCTTTTGTACCCTCTGCTGAATTTTATTCCCGGTGTCGGCTTTATAATTTACATTGCATTCTGCATAAAATATGCAATTGACAACACCTATAAGGCAAGGGCAAATTATTTCAAGGCAGTGCTGGTTGCACAGATCATCGGTATTGCAATTTCCGTACTTATTTGTATTTTTATGTTTGGTTTTTTTACCTTTTTCGTGGATTCCGTTGTTACAGGTCTTGAAGAATTTGACCCATCACACTTTATGTATGAGTTTTACGATGAATTCTATGACGTGTTATCTGTAATCGTTCTCAGATAAAGCATCGGACTGTGAAAAACGAGGGTTTTTCGCAGTCCGTTTTTTTGTAGTCACTTTTTTGTTGACATTAAAATTTTTCTGTTGTATAATATGAACAAATGTTCGGAGGTGAAGGCAATGACTTCCAAGGTTATGAGTATGGGTATATTCGGTATGCGCTCCTTTATGGTGGAGGTAGAGGCTGATATATCGGGCGGAAAGTTCCGTTTTGATATGGTCGGTCTTCCCGATACTGCCGTTTCGGAGGCGAAGGAAAGGGTGCAGACCGTTGTGAAAAACTGCGGATATTCTTTCCCGTTTACTCATATAACAGTAAATCTTGCACCTGCCGACGTAAGAAAAGAGGGAAGCGTGTACGACCTTCCCATATTTATCGCCCTGCTTATTGCGGCAGGACAGCTTTCCGATACCTTCAGTGATGCCGCATTTTTAGGCGAGCTTTCTCTGTCGGGAGACGTTCGTGCCGTAAACGGTGTGCTTCCTATGGTGATTGAGGCAAGAGAAGCAGGCATAAAGAGAGTTTTTGTGCCCTTTGAAAATGCAGGTGAGGCGGCAGTGGTTGACGGTATAGACGTTTATCCCGTAAAAACTGCACAGCAGCTTTTGTCCTTTCTTAAAGATCAGGGACAGAAAATTGTTGTTCTGAAGCCCGAAGGCATAACAGTAGCCGAGGAAGAGGCTGATGCTTTTGCTCCCGATTTCTCCGACGTTATGGGTCAGCACGCCGCAAAAAGAGCAATTGAAATTGCAGCCGCAGGCGGTCACAATATACTTATGTCAGGCCCTCCCGGCTCGGGTAAGAGTATGCTTGCAAAAAGAATACCCACAATTCTTCCCGATATGAGCTTTGAGGAAAGCCTTGAGACCACAAAGCTGTATTCCATTGCAGGTCTTCTTAAAAATAAAAGCGGACTTGTGAAAATAAGACCCTTCCGTGCACCGCATCATACGGTTTCCGCACCTGCACTGTCGGGCGGCGGCTCAATTCCGAAGCCCGGTGAATTGTCTCTTGCACACAACGGTGTTCTTTTTCTTGACGAGCTTCCCGAGTTTCAGCGCACTACAATGGAGGTTATGCGACAGCCTATGGAGGACGGAGAGGTAACCATTTCCCGTGTTGCAGGCACGCTCACTTATCCCTGCAACGTTATGCTCGTTGCCGCAATGAATCCCTGCCCCTGCGGATATTTAGGACATCCCGTGAAGGAATGCACCTGCACACCTCAGGCAAGGGCAAGATACAGAAACAAAATTTCAGGACCCCTTCTTGACAGAATTGATATACAGATAGACGTTCCTGCCGCAAGCTACAGAGAAATCAGCGGCTCCGGGAAGGAGGAGTCCTCCGAGGAAATCAAGAAGAGAGTAAACCGTGCAAGGGCTGTTCAGCGTCAGCGTTTCAAGGGCACGGGTGTTACCTGCAATGCAAATATGTCTGCCGTGCAGACAAGAAAATACTGCATTATGGAGGACGATGCGGCGGCTCTCATCAGAAGAAGCTATGATGCCCTCGGTCTTTCGGGCAGAACCTTTGATAAAATTTTAAAAGTTGCACGAACTATTGCAGATATGGACGGATATGATATAATAAAGAGAGAGCATATTTTTGAGGCTCTTACCTACAAAAACGTCAATATTTAATTACGGAGGGAAACTATGGTAGTTTGTGTTTTCGGTGCATCGGGTGCCGAAATTGATAAAGTTTACGTTGAGCAGACTGAGCTTCTCGGTGAAAAGCTTGCAAAGAGGGGACATTCTCTTATTTTCGGCGGAGGTAAGCTGGGGCTTATGGGTGCCGCTGCAAGAGGCTTCAGAAAGGGTGGCGGACATATAAAGGGTGTTATTCCCACCTTCTTCAGGGACTATGACGTAATATACGACTGCGACGAGTTTGAGTGGACTGAGACTATGCGCGACCGCAAAAAATATATGGAGGATAATTCCGATGCCTTCATAATTACTCCCGGCGGTATCGGTACATACGAGGAATTCCTTGAGGTGCTCACTCTCAAGCAGCTTGCCCGTCTTTCAAAGCCCATTGTTGTGTTCAATGTAAACGGCTTCTTCGATAAGCTTTTAAGCGTTATTGATGATAACGTCCGTGACGGCTTCATAAGACCTCAGACCCCTGAGCTTTTCAAGGTAACTGCTGACATTGATGAAGCAATTGCTATTGTAGAAAACGATAATTACGATATAAGCAATATAAAATTTTACGACTGATGCATAAAAAAACAGCTCCCGATTTTCGGGAGCTGAAATTATTTTGTTGTGCTTATTTGCCTGCGTAGATGCATTCTTCTGCGAAGCGTTCAGCGATAACGCCTTCGGGCTCGCCTGTCTTCTGAGATTCAGTAAGAATTCTTTCAACAGTGTTGTAGATGTTGTTAACCTTCTTGAGAACCTCTTCCTCGTTGTAGTTGCCTGCTGCTTCGCCTGCTGCATTGATAACGCCGCCTGCGTTGATGATGAAGTCGGGAGCGTAGAGGATACCTCTTGCCTTAAGAGCTTCACCTGAAGCAAGGTCAAGAATAACGTTGTTAGCTGCACCTGCAATAGCCTTGCAGTTGAAATTGGGGATAGTCTTGGGGTTAACGATTGCGCCGAGAGCACAGGGAGCAAAGATGTCACATTCCTGAGTGAGGATTTCGTCTGCGGAAACGATAGTTGCACCGTACTTTTCTGCAGCAATTTCAAGGTTAGCCTTGTTGTTTCTGTTAGCAACGTAGAGCTTTGCGCCCTCACTTGCGAGGTGCTTACAAAGGTCAAGACCTACCTTACCTACACCCTGAACGGCAATTGTTCTGCCTTCAAGATTATCACTGCCGAAAGCTACCTTTGCAGTAGCCTTGATGCCCTGATATACACCGATAGCGGTGAAGGGTGAGGGGTCGCCTGAGATGTGGGGAAGACCGCAGATGTGCTTTGTCTTTCTTGCGATGATAAGAGCATCGTCACAGTCTGTGTTAACGTCTTCAGCTGTGATGTAGCAGCCGTTAAGAGCGTTCATAGCTTCACCGACTGCCTCGCACATAGCCTCTGTCTTCTGTGAGGGGTCAGCGATGATAACTGACTTACCGCCGCCGAAATCAAGACCTGCAGCAGCATTCTTGTGTGACATACCGCGGGAGAGTCTGAGAACGTCGAAAAGTGCTTCGTCCTCGCTTGCGTAGGGGAGAAGACGGCAGCCGCCGATAGCGGGACCTCTTACTGTGCTGTGAACAGCGATAATAGCCTTAAGTCCTGCCTTTTCGTTATTTACGAAAAGGATTTTTTCGTGACCGTATTTTGTAATTTCCTGCATTACATTCATTGTGTATCATTCCTTAGGTTTTGGATTTTTGAAATACTTCCCAAAAAATATCTCAATTTAGTTAATAATATACTGCAAAAAAATTCAGATGTAAATATTTTTTTTGCGATTATTAATGTAATTTTTTAATAAAAGAAATTCAATGAATTTATTTAATATCCTATTAATAAAATCACCGTCACG
>JAZRST010000030.1:0-17355 GCA_045651625.1 Acutalibacteraceae bacterium
CAACGGTGGGCTTATAGTTGGGATGGATTCCCTGCTTCATAATACGTTTCACCTCTTTCAATATAGTAACAGCATAAATAAACAGTCGAAATACACTTTTCAACATACTTCCGCTTAAATAGCAAAAGCATTTTATCACAGTCTGACCAAAAATGCAAGCATTATTTTGAAAAAATACACAAAAAATCAGAATTTAAGAGACAGACTTTCCCTGAGCTTCAGTGAATAAAGAATACATTCCTTAACGTCAACACCCATTGATTTTTTAAGTGCCTCCGAATAAAGCCGCATCTGTGAAAGATATCTTTCACCGAGGACTGAAACATCCCTTACGTTATCGGTCTTGTAGTCCACGATTACGGCACCGTCCTCCTCAAGGAAAAGAAGGTCGATTTTTCCTATGATAACGGTTTTTTCATCCCTGAATTCCTCAGGTATTGTGCCGTCAAGCTCACAGATGCTCTTTGCCATGGTAAACTGCTTTTCACGGAAAATTCCCTTACCGCCTTCGGCTCTTTTCAGGATATCGGAGCTTACGAAGCAGTCAATTGAAGCCTTGTCCACAAGGTCTCTCTGCTTTTCGGTAAGCCTTCCGTTTTCCGTGAGCCTTGAAAGCTCACCTTCAACCGATTCCCTGCAACGGGCAAAGTCGCAGAACTGCAAAAATCTGTGTGTTGCCGTACCGATATCCGCGGGGGATGCCGTTTCAAGGAACATAAAGGCAGGAACGCTTTTTCCGAAGCTTGCACTGTCAAAGCGCTCACTGTCAAGGCTTGACGCCGTATGCTTTGAACGGCAACGGGCAACCTCCTGCCACTTATAGGTAAAGGATGCACGGCGCTTAATTTCATCAGTCAGCGCTTCATCGGGAAGTGCCGTCTCCCTTATCTCTTCTGCTTCCCCGTAAGACTCTCCGTCCCCGGGAAGAGCAATCCGCACGTCTGTTCCTTCACGTTTTCCCTCATAAAGGGAATCCCTGAGAATTCCGCCGTCGGGATGAAGCATAAGCGTGCTGACAATCCACCTTGAAGCATCGTTCACGTGCTTTACCGTGTAAGGATGCACGGTATCAGTACCCGACAGAAGATTTCTTATGTCCGCAATCATTTTGTCTCTGTTTTTTGAGGAAGCCACAACAAAAAGCTTCTGCTTTGCACGGGTAAGTGCAACGTAATAAACACGAAGCTCCTCAGAAAGCATTTCGTTATTGTTCATTCTCTTCACTGAAAGAGAAGAAAGGGTTTCATACTTCTTTATGTTTTCGGGCTCGGGTATTTTCAGCCCGAGACCTACGTTATGATTTATAACAAGATCCGTATTTATATCGTTTTTATTGAAGGGCTTGAAGGTGCCGGCAATAAACACAAAGGGGAATTCAAGACCCTTTGATTTGTGCATACTCATAATTCTGACACCGCTTCCGCCCGAGGCACCGCCCGTATCAGAGCCGTTTTCACGAAGCAGCTCCATATATCTCACAAAGCCGCCGAGAGAAGAATAATTTTCATTGATGCCCTCTGCCCTTGCAAGTAATTTCAGCAGATTTTTTCTTCTGTTCTCCCCGTCCTTCATTGCCTTTGCAGCAAAAAGATAAGCCGTTCTGTCATAGATTTCGCGCAGCAGCTCACCTACGGGGAAGCAGGCGGCAAGTCGGCTGAAATATGAAATATTCTCCTGAAGCTCACAGCACTTTTTATCCCCTGCCGCAGAAGCGGAAAGCACCGCACCGTAAAGCGAGGATGCATCGGGGAAGCTCAGTCTCAGCTGAGCCGTATCGTCGGGAGTAAAGCCGAACAAGGGAGACAGCATTACAGAGAGCATATCAACGTCCCTTGCAGGGTTATCAAGCACCCTGAGGTACGACATCATAGTTTTGATTTCGGGTGTTTCAAAAAAGCTCAGCCCCACGTCCGAGGAAAAGGGAATACCCTTTTTCTCAAGCTCTCTTATATATACGGGGGCAATACCCGAGGGGGATCGCATAAGAATACAGAAATCCGAGGGAACGGCAATTCTCTCTCCTTTGCCGTCGGAAACGCTGACACCCGAATCAAGATATTCCTTTATCCTGCAGGCAATGAATTCAGCCTCCGTCTGAGCAGTACCCTGCTCACCTGCCTGCAGAAGCACGGCTTCAACGTCTGTTGAAGGCACGTAATCTGCCTTTTCGGGAAAATTCAGTCTTTCGTCGTCGTTATACAGAATCTCACCGCATTCGGGAGTCATAAGACGTGAGAACATAAAATTCACGAAATCAAGAATTCCCTTACGGCTTCTGAAATTATGACCGAGAATAATTTTTGATTTTTCCGCATTTCCGTCGTAACGGGGAAAGGCATTGCATTTTTCTATAAATATTTCGGGGCTTGCAAGCCTGAAGCGGTAAATGCTCTGCTTAACGTCCCCTACGAAGAACATATTCTTACCGTCCCTTGAAACACTGCGGAAAAGCGTGTCCTGTGCACGGTTCGTATCCTGATACTCGTCTATGAGAATTTCGGAATATTTTTCCGTAAGCTCCCTTGCAAGGGGAGTTTTTCCGTCAGAAGCCGAGGAATCATAAAGAAGCTTCAGTGCAAAATGGGCGATATCAGAAAAATCGAAGGCGGACATTTCCTTTTTCGTGCCGAGAAGTCTTTCGTTATATTCCTGCACCGTAAAAGAAAGCTCCTTCACCGCTTCTCTCAGTATCAGCATATCCCCTGCATTTTCCTCTTCGGTTATGCTTATATATTCGCAGATTTTTTCAAGAACACCCTTTATTGCATCTCTTTTCGCCTTTGCCGAGCATTTTACGGGATTATCAGTATATCCCTTAGGCGCATTGGGCATCCGTGTACTTCCGATTGCATCAAAAAGAGCCTGAGCGAGGATTATTTTTTCATTCCACGAAGCATTTTCAATAAGAGTGCGGTACTTTTTCAAAAGAGCGTTTTCACTTTCAAAAACACTTATATACTTACCTGCAAGCTCTTCATCCGTCAGAATCTCCGCAACAGCAGCATCCGACAGATAAATACAGTAGCCGATATCGGAAAGCATTTCGGCGGTAAGATATTTTCCGTAAATACTTTCCCCTGCAGATACGCCTTCAAATTTCCCATAAAGCTCTCCGAGCCATTTTTCGGGCTCAGCCTCACTCATTGAGAAATCCGACAGCTTTATAACCGTATCAATAAGCCTTGAGTCATTCTTTCCCGACTCGAACATTCTCGCAAGAGGCAGGAAGGTATCGGGACATTCAGTAAATCTGCGCTCAAGCACGCTTACTGCGGTTTTTCTTTTAAGAGCCTCACACTCTCCGCCCTCAAGAATTCTGAAATCCGCTTCAATTCCGAGGGTATGGCAGTTTTCCTTTACAAGATTTATGGAAAATGAGTCCATTGTGCAGACCTGCATTTCACCGAGCACGGAGAGAAGTGCGGTAAACTCACTTCTTTTTCCGGGATTTTTTGACATAAGAGCAGAAATTCCCGAATATATTCTTGAGCGCATTTCGGCAGCCGCCGCATTTGTAAAGGTTACTACAAGCAGTGAATCGGGACGGACGGCATTTTCACCGTCAGTCAGCATTCTTACGATTCTTTCGGTAAGAACACTGGTCTTACCGCTTCCTGCCGCAGCAGAAACGAGAACGGTACCGCTTTTTGCTTCAATGGCATTTTTCTGCGCATCAGTCCACTGTCTTTCAGCCATCGTTCTCACTTCCTTCCAGCATTTTTACGGCTTCGTTGTGCTTTATTGATTTAAGCTCACGCACGTCATCCGTTTCGGTTCTTCTGCACACGTCCTTGTAGTCGCAGTATTGGCAGGTATTTTTATAGGAGGATGAGCCTACGGCAGGCAAGGCACCAATTTCACCGCAATGAAGGGACATACCCATTCCCTCAAGCATTGAATCAATCTTTTTATGAAGAAGCCTGAAGCCCTCGTAGGAAAGAAGGGTACCCTGCATTTCACCCTTTTTGTCAATAAAGGCATTTATGAATCTGCCCTCTGCGCCCTCTTCCATAGCATCAATAATTTTTTCATCGCTGAGAATCATACCGTTCATTCTGCCGTTTTTCAGCTTCTGATTCTCAACCTCTTCCTTTGTTGCACGTCGGGGAAGTCTGTCGCCCGAATTGTTTGCAGGCACGTACAGTATACCAGCAGGCACGGTATCACCGTATTTTTCCTTACCGTTATCCCACAGACACATAAGGTATATAAGCATCTGCATATTAAGTCCCGAGAAAACGTCACCGAGCTTAAAGTCCTTGCCGCCCGTCTTGTAGTCCACAACTCTTAAATATGCCTTACCCTCGTCGTTGAACACGTCAACGCGGTCAATTTTTCCGCTGATTGTAACACTTCCGCCGTCGGGAAGCCTTATAACGTAAGGCTCAATCGTCTTACCCCTACCGATTTCAAGCTCCACGTCCACGGTTTCAAAGCGACTCACCTTGAATTCCTCTATCATACGAAGAAGAATCTGCACGGCAGTTTCCTTTGCCTTATCAAGGCTTCTTGAAAGAAGCACGCCCTTGTCCTCGCGTCCGCCCATAAACTCGGAGATAAAGTCCTCGGTTATTGCGCTTACCTGCTCAGTCAGCTCCGCAAGTGACATCATCGTCAGCTCCTTGTTTTTTCGTGATAGGAGCATTTTTTCAAGAACGTGATGAATAAGAAGACCGTTGATTCTTGCATCAAGGTCAGCCGTACGAAGCTTTTTTACCTTCATTCCGTACTGACAGAAATATCTGAAGGCACAGCTGTAGTACACCTCAGCCTTGGAGGGGGAAATATACATATCCTGCGAAAACAGCTTTGTTGCAGTATCACTGTTTTCTATTCTGAAGGGACGGCTTTCAGCCGCATTTTTCACGGCATTCAGTTTGTGAGCATACTCCGTGCCCTCAATATATTCTTTAAGTGAAGCACTGTAGGGAGTATTTTCCCTGAAATGGGAGGCACACTCCCCAAATGCACTTTCCGTGCTTCCGATTTTCTGAAGCGATGAAAGCTTTCCTGCATCAACGACTGCACAATCGGGTAAAATCTCTTTGATTTCGGTTATTATCTCGGATTTCCTCAGCTCTGCTCCGTCGGGTGAATTTTCAGAATATGAAACGAAAAGCTTTTCCCTTGCACCCGTCAGCACAGAATATGCAATCATGCGCTCCTCTGCATAGGCATTTTCGGGGATATTCTCAAGCAGGAAGCCGCCTGCACAGAGTGCACGCTTTTCCGCAGGGGAAAACAGTCCCGAAATAATCGGCGGCTGAGGGAAAATACCCTCGTTACAGCCGAGCACAAACACGGCCCGGGGCTCAAGATGTCTTGTTCTGCCTGCCTGACCTATAACGATTTCATCAATACCTGCAGGAATTCTTCCGATGTCTGCCGAGGAGAAAATTATTTTAAGCAGCTCATAAAAACGACCTGCACTGATTTTCTTGCCCTTAAGAGACTCGTTGAGCGCGTCAAGAGACTGTGTTACGGTATCCCACACCGAGGCACATTCTATGGCAGTAGCCTCGGCACCGTTTTCATAAAGATACTCGGCATAGGCTCTGAAATTTCCGGAGGCCTCAACATCCTGCATAAATAAGAACAATGCCCTGCAGGGTGACATTTCACTGTCGGCGGAAAGATTCTTACGAAGCTTAAAAAGAGGCTCCGTGGCTCTTTTTCTGATGCCGTTTATTCTGTCAAGCAAGGCATCAGCTTCGGGAGATGCCTTTTCACCGTAGCCGTCGGGATGCCCCGTAAAGGGCTTTGCCCATCCGCCGCCCTCAGTCTGCCATACGTAAACGTAGTTTTCAAGAAGGGCGCAATCCTCGGCAGAAATTCCCGTAATGCCCGTTTTTATAAAATTGAAGATTTCCTCCGTTCTGAAGCCGTAAGCGGCAACCGCAACGGCACTGAGAATCATCCTTACGAGAGGATATTCAAAAAGAGATACCCTTTTATCCTGGAATACGGGGATTGAATATTTTCTGAGAGCCGCAGTAAGATTTCTTACGTATGAGCCGTCTCTGTCGTACACGGCAATATCCTTACAGCGGAAGCCCTCGGTGAGAAGCTTTTTTATCTCAAGTGCCACGGTGTCGCACTCACTATACATATTTTCCGCTGAAATCACGGTAACACTGTCCGTCTTTTCCGTAAGGCTTTCCTTTTCACCGCAGAAAAGAGACTGCGACAGTGCCGACAAGGCACTGTCGGGATTAGTGCCTTCAATTTTCACCTCGGTGCAGTCAACACCCTTAAGGGTTGCCGCGGCACGAAGCTTTCTGCAGTTGAAAACCGCGTGTCTGAACGCCTCACTGTCAAAGGCGGATACGGAATCGGGCGCGTAAACGGAAACAAAGCAATCCTCTGTCTGAGCAACAATTTCGGCAATCAGCTTCATCTGCGCTCCCGTAAAGCCTCTGAAATCATCAAAGAAAACGTAAGCACCGCCGAAAATTTTATTATTTTTAAGAAACTCCGTAATAACGGGAATATTATCCGTAGCATCTGAAAATCTGTCAGTAACAAGTGCCTCGTAGGCAGAAAAAACAGCGGCAAGCTCACGGGTCTTGTTTTTAAGAGTGGTCTCGGGAAGCTTTCGGGAAACCTCAGCTAACTCCGCAGTGCTGAGACCTGCCTGCTTTATTTCCCCGTATTCGGCAAGAAGATTGCTGATAAGCGCAGGCTTTCCCGTATATTTTCTGTAAATATCAAGATACTCCGCACATTCCTCGGCAGCAAGGCTCATAATTACGTTTCTTGCGGCTTCATCAGCCTGAGGCTTCGGCTGCAAGCCGTATTCCTCAAGCACGTCTCTCGTGAGATGTGTAAAGCTTGTAACAGTCAGCTTATTGGAAAGCTCTTCCCCGTAGTCAAAAAGAAAATCTCTGTCTCTGTCAAAGCTTGACTGCTCGGGGACAATGAGGTATACCCTCTTATCCTCGGAGATAAGACGGCATATTGCGGAATTTATGTATTCTTTTTTTGCGGAAAAATACGTTCCCGTGATAAATTTCAGCATTTCAGAACTCCCGTACTTTGATTTATATCTTGCTTATATCTTTATTATATAACAAAAAGTGTCCCATGCAAGGGACACTTTCTTAAAATGCGGTATTTTTCACCCGTTTTTGAGAATTATTATGTTTTTTCTGCCCGAAAGCTCGTCTTCAATTTCCGACCTTCCCCCCTCCGCCGTATTTTCATCCACCGCAACAAGAGTTATTCTGTCAGAAAGTCCCGTTACGGTAAGCACAGCGTCCAGCCACCTTATTCCGAGAAGATATTCCTTATTCCCCTCAGAAGGAAATGCAACGAGAAAGAATCTGCCCCCACCCTTCGGAGCAGAAATCTTCAGAAGCACAAACACCGCCGCCACAAAAAATCCCAGCACACAAAACAGCACAAAAACAAAAAGAAGAATCGTATCAAGCATAAAAAGCACCCCGTAACATTATACGAGGCACCCCCATTTCCGTGCACATTTGCAGAAATATCTCATTGAAGTCTGTGGAGCAACAGATGTGCAACAAAAAAAACCGACAAGGTCACTTGTCGGTTTTGTGCGAGTCGGCCTGTAAGCCGGGTTCTGTCATTTAAGGCAATCATCTGTCTTGGCGCAGAATTGCTCCTGCGCTCACGCCACCTTTCGAAGTTATGGCCGAGCAAGCCACTTCTGTCGGTGTTGCTCCGGATAGGGTTTACAGGGCATAGCAGTCTCCTGTATGCCGGTGAGCTCTTACCTCGCCTTTCCACCCTTACCTGTTACCAGGCGGTATATCTCTGTTGCACTTTCCCTTAAGGTCACCCTCGGCGGCCGTTAGCCGTTACCCTGCTCTGTGGAGCCCGGACTTTCCTCACCCGAAAAATCGGGCGTAATTGCCCGTCCTACTCGCAGGGAGTATTCTATATCATCATACAAAAAAAGTCAACCTTGTTTATTGATATTTTAACATATATATGGTATTATTACTGTGTATTTTGATTTTTCAGGAGCATCTGTTTATGAAAAAGCTTTTTGACATATTCGCAAAATCCTATACTCTCTCCCCCGAAAAGGATCCCGAATTTTTCTCTTATGTCGGATATCTCTACTGCACGGAAGAGGTACAGTCAATGAGGCAATACCCTCAGCACAGCACCTGCAACCGCCTTGACCACATAAGGGCTGTTACATATATGAGCTACGTGCTGTCAAAAAGATTTTCCCTTAACGTAAAAGCCGCATCAAGAGGTGCAATTCTTCACGACCTTGTATATTACGACTGGCACGACCCCGACTGGTCACACCGTCCTCACGGCTTCAGACATCCGAAATTTGCAGCAACCAATGCAAAGCTTCTGTGTCCTGACCTTACAAAGAAGGAGGAGAAGATAATTCTCCGTCACATGTGGCCACTTACGATTCTTCCCCCCTGCTCTCTCGAAGGAATAATCGTGACCTTTTCCGACAAATACTGCGCTTCAAAGGAAATGAAGCTTGCAAAGGACGAGGAAATGAAGGCACAGTTTGAGAAAAAGCTCCTTGAAATAAATTCATCAATGAATAAATAACGGAGAATTACAATGTTTGATACCATAATAAATTACGTTTTCATGTTCTTCTTTTTCAGCGCAGTGGGATGGGCTATTGAATGCACTTACCGATCTCTCGGTGAAAAAAGAATAATAAACAGCGGCTTTTTATACGGACCTATGTGTCCCATATACGGCACGGGCTGTCTTGTTTTTGAGCTTATACTGGTTCCCCTTTCTCAACCCATTGAAAAAAGGCTTATTCCCGTGCTTCTTTTAGGTATGCTCCTTGCGGACGTGGTGGAATATGCAACAAGCTACATAATGGAAAAGCTTTTCAATGCCCGTTGGTGGGATTATTCCAACAATTTTCTTAATCTCCACGGCAGAATATGCTTAAGACACACCTGCTACTGGGCAATATTCGCATTTGTTTACGTTTATATAATTGCCCCTATGTATCAGTATGCATTGAGCTTCGTTCCGCAGAACGTAAGAACAATTGCGGTGTTCGTGATTCTTGCAGTGCTTGCCGTTGACCTTACCCTTACAGTCAAGGCCGCCGCAGATATCAGCAGGCTTCTGAAAAAGCTCAATTCCTTCAAGAAGACCTTCACCGAAAAGGCTGAAATAATAAAGGATACCGCAGAAAACAAGTATGAGGAGCTCATTGCAAATGCAGATAAGCTTGCCGAATTAAAGCAGGATTTATCAAAGCAGTATAACGATATCCTTTCGGGCTTTAAGGAGCTCAGCTCAAAAAGCAAAATAGCAGGCAGACTGCTTCGCATTCCCGGTGTGATCAGAAAAACTGCAGGAGATGCAGTAAAGGACATAGAAAACACCTGGAACGATATAAAATCATTTTTCACAGATACAGACAGCAAATCAGAATAAGGAGAAATAAATATGACACACGTTTACAAGACAAAGGGTACCTGCGCAGGTGCTATTGAAATTGATATGGGCGAAAACAACGTAATCGAAGGCGTACGCTTTGTAGGCGGCTGTAAGGGCAACACTCAGGGCATTTCCGCTCTCGTAAAGGGAATGGCTGCAAAGGAAGTAATTGACCGCCTTTCAGGCATCCGTTGCGGCTTCAAGCCCACCTCCTGCCCCGACCAGCTTTCTCAGGCCCTCAAAGAAATTATCGGAGAATAAGTATGGCAATAATACTTGCATCAGCCTCTCCCCGAAGAAGAGAGCTGCTGAAATTCATAACTGAGGATTTCACGGTAAAAGTTTCCGATGCCCAGGAAGTAACCGACCCTGCCCTTTCCGCGGAAGAAACCGTAAAAAGCCTTGCCGTCATAAAGGGGGAAGCAGTAGCAGAAGGCTTTCCCGCTGATACCGTAATTTCTGCCGATACAATTGTTGTGCTTGACGGAAAAATCCTCGGAAAGCCGAAAAACGAAGAGGATGCTTTTAGAATGCTTTCCTCTCTTTCAGGCAGAACTCACGAGGTTTTCACGGGTGTATGTGTGCTTCACGGCAGCAAGAAGCTTGTTTTTGCCGAAAGAACAGAGGTATCCTTCTACCCTCTTTCCGAAGACGAAATCCGTGCATATATCGCAACCGGTGAGCCTGCTGACAAGGCAGGTGCCTACGGAATTCAGGGTAAGGGCTGTACTCTCGTAAAAGCAATAAGCGGTGACTACAACAACGTTGTGGGGCTTCCCGTTGCAGGGCTTAACCGTCTGCTTAAAGAAAACTCACTGATATGAAGAGCTCACCCTTAAAGGATATATTCTTCCCCTTAAGATGCTGCGGCTGTGATAAAATAACGGGCAGCACGCTTCCCTTCTGCGAGGACTGTAAAATGCTCGTTATTAAGCCTGATAAGACTACGGGCCTCTGCGACGTGTGCGGTCTGCACCTTTCAAAATGCCTTTGCGGAAAAAGACTTTACTACGAAAGGTTTTCCGCCGTTTTTTATCACGAGAATGAAGCGAGAAAAAACATTTTCCGTCTGAAATTCCATTTAAGACGTGATATTGCGGATTCCTTCGCAAAAGCAATTCTTCTTCAGCTTGAAACCAGAAATATCACCGAGAAAACCGATATAATAACCTTTATCCCTATGCGCCCCTTTGCAAGGTTTATGAGAGGCTACAATCAGGCTGAGCTTATTGCAAAACGGCTGTCCGTGCATGCGGGTATTCCCTGCGCGCCTTTACTTACAAAGGAATTTTCAACGAAAAAGCAGCACGAGCTGAAGGGACTTGCCCGAAGCGGAAATCTCCTCGGTGTTTTTGAGCCTCACAAGGAGCATACCGACGAAATAGCAGGTAAAAGAATCCTTCTTATTGACGACGTATGCACCACGGGCAACACACTCAACGAGGCAGCTAAAACCCTTCTTATTTTCGGGGCGCAGTCCGTTTTTACGGTTGTGTGCACCGTCAGAAAAAAAAAGAAAAAAATTGTTGAACAAAAATAAATGATATGCTAAAATGGAATTATCTTGAATAAAAGGAGTAATATTATGAAAAATTTCAAGACTGCAATTGCTCTTATTCTCGCAGTTTTAATGACTGTTCCCTTTGCAGTAATTTCCTTTGCCGCCGAGGAAGACGGCTCCTATGAAATTACAAATCCTTATGCTGACGTAGACTGGGATACCTACACAGCCTACAAGACGGCACTTCACACTCACACAAATGCAAGTGACGGTGACGATACACTCAAGGCTTCCCTTCAGCGCCACGCTGAAACAGGCTTTGACATCATCGCAACAACCGACCACGGCACAGTAAACTATTCCTGGACCGAGAACAGCGAAAACAAGCTTATCTTCGGTGCAATGAGCCTCGTGGGCAAGACTGAGGGTGCTATTGTTCCCCTCGGCACCTCAGGTGAATTCGAAAACGGCGTTTCCTATAACGTTGTTACCGAAAACGGTGACGATTATCTCGTCCTTGAGGACGGAAGCAGAATCCTCCGCGTTCCCTTCGGCAATGAAAACAACGCTATCTCCGTAAACGCTCACGTAAACGGCTGGTTCGCAGATTTCACACAGACAAAAATCACCACCTATGAGGATGCTGTAAAGGGCATCGACAATGCAGGCGGTGTAAGTGTTATCAACCATCCCGGTGAATACACAAAGGCAAGATATGAAATCCGTTCCGAGGAAGCATACAACGAGGATAACTTCATTTACCGTTACTACATCAACAAGTTCTCTTCACTTCTTGACAGATACGACAGCTGTATCGGTATTGATATGAACTCCAAGGGTGACGGCAGAACACGCTTCGACAGAATCCTCTGGGATAACCTTCTCAAGAGATTTGCCGCAAACGGTGAAAACGTTTACGCTATTGCATCCTCCGATGCTCACAACCTCAACATCATTGATTCAGGCTACGTGCTTGCCCTTATGCCCGAGCTTTCATCCGAAGCTCTCCGTGCAAGCCTTACAAGCGGTGAATTCTTCGCAGCAAGCCACTGTCTCGGAAACTTCGACGAGCTTCGCGACATTGCAGCAGCTCTCAAGGAATTCTACGGTGAGACCGAGCTTTACAGCAAGATAAACGGCACAGCAGATGAAATGCTTGCAAGAATTGAAGCAATTGAAAACGGTGACCTTGCCGCTGACGAGGATATAGGTATCACATACTCAACTCTTGAAAACGGCTATAACACAGTTGAAGCTGATCCCCGCATCACAGCAATCGAAGTAAATGAAGCAACCGACGAAATCACCGTAACTACCACAGACGCTCTCATCGTAAGATGGATTTCAGACGGAAAGCTCATTGAAACCCAGATGGCAGGCAATGCAACACTTGACCTTAACGATTATGCAGACGTACTCGGTGACTACGTAAGAATTGAGGTTTTCGGTGAAGGCGGTATCGTTTACACTCAGGCCTTCCTTCTTGATGCATCCGCTAAGGCAGGCACTGCTTCTCCCGTTGACAGCTCCTACACAGATTGGGGTATTCTTGATTTCCTTGTTGCTGAATTCAACAACTGGTTCGCAATAATCGGCAGATTCTTCTCCAATCTTTTCTGATAAAATCTGATAAAATGACCTGCAAGAGATTTTCTTTTGCAGGTTTATTTTTTATTCACAAAATCCGGCCCGCTTAATATTTCCGCAACATTTTTTGCAAAAAAATTACGCTTTTCATAAAATTTTACGTTTTTTTGAGTAAAATATAGTAAAAAGTAAGCAAAATTTACATAGTTTTACTTGACAAACAAAAAAAAGTAAAGTATAGTGAAATCGTATATATATGAAAAGGAGACTGTATGTTCTCACATTCAGACGGTTTTCTCTCAAAGACGGATGAAGAGCTGGTTTCTCTTGCACAGTCGGGGAACACTCCGGCAGAAACCCTCATTCTGGACAAGTTCAAGCTTCAGGCTGAAAAAACAGCCGCTGTGTTTTATTCCAAGTATCAGAAATACTGCACTCTCGGGCTTCTCGATAAGGACGACCTTTATCAGGAGGGTCTTCTCGGACTTCTCTCTGCAATATACTCCTACCGGCCCGACAGAAACACAGCCTTCAGAACTTATGCATCCGTATGTATTTCAAATCAGATAAAGGCGGCAATAAAATCTGCCAATTCGAAAAAAAATCTGCCCTTCGGCAGTCTTCTTTCAATTGACGATACCACAGTTCCCGTAACCGAGTCCGTAGAGGATTTATTCATATTCAACGAAACTCAGGAGGTTCTGAACTCCTTTCTTTCGGAGGAGCTGTCACCGCTGGAGCTTTCGGTCATACGTCTTTTCCTGCAGGATATGTCCTATAAGGATATATCGGAAAAGCTGAGCATTCCCGTAAAATCCGTTGACAACGCAATTCAGCGCATACGCGGAAAATTAAGGGAATTTCTCACAAGCGACAGGTCATAACAGTTTAACTGTGTGATATATACCTGACTTTTTCTGTCACGGTAAAAAAATTTATAGCGAGGTAGCAAAATGTACGAAGACAAGACTCTCACATGCAAGGAATGCGGTAATGAATTTGTATTCACCGCAGGTGAACAGGAATTCTTCGCAGAGAAAGGTTTCGTAAACGAACCCCAGCGCTGCAAGGATTGCCGTGTTGCACGTAAGCAGGCTGCTAAGGGCGAAAGAGAATTTTTTGTAACAACTTGCAGCCAGTGTGGCGGCGAGGCAAAGGTTCCCTTCAAGCCCCGTGATGACAGAGCTGTTCTTTGCAGCGAATGCTTTGCAAAGTCAAGAGCTTAAGTTCACGAAGAGCCGGTGATTGATGACAAACGCCGCACAACTGAATAAATGACGGTTGTACCGCAGTGATTCTGAGTTATCAGCTGTAATTTTTTACTGTGCATAAGCAATAGTTTATCAACAATCGGAAAGATGTACCTTTCGGGGTACATCTTTTTTTTGTTTTAAAATGAATGAGCGGTACACCCTGTGCTGATGTACCGCTTCGTTTTTTATTCTGTTCTGCAGGTAAATTTTTCAAGCTCTGCTTCAAGAGCCTTTACGTATTCCTCGGTTGTAGCCCAGGAGGTACAGAATCTTACGCAGGAATGCTCCTCGTCCACTCTGCACCAGTAATCCCATGAAAACTTCTCTGACAGTATATCAAGAACGGTGTCGGGAAGCACGGGGAACTGCTGATTCGTGTTTGACTCGTAAAGGAAGGGGAAGCCTGCTTTTCTGAAGGCATCGCGGACTCTGTAGGCAGTATCAATACCGTTTTTGCCCATTTCGTAGTAAAGACCGTCCCTGAACATTTCAAGGAACTGAAGACCTAAAAGTCTGCCCTTTGCAAACATTCCGCAATGTCTTTTCTGCATATAGCGGAAATCCTTTTTGAGTGCATCGTTAACAATAACGAGAGCCTCACCGAAAAGTGCGCCTACCTTTGTTCCGCCGATATAGAAGATATCACAAAGCTCTGCAAGAAGAGGAAGTGTTACGTCGTTACCCTCTGCCATAAGTCCGTAGCCCATTCTTGCACCGTCAACGTAAAGAAGCATTGAATATCTGTCGCAGATTTCGCGAAGCTTTTTAAGCTCAGAAGCAGTATAAAGAGTACCGTTTTCCGTAGGCTGGGAAATATAAAGCATTCCGGGCTGTACCATGTGTTCGTAGGTGCCGTCTGCCCAATAACCGCTTATAAACTTTTCAAAGATATCCGCATCCATCTTGCCGTCGTCGCTGGGAAGACCGATAACCTTATGTCCCGTAGCCTCAATAGCACCGCTTTCGTGTACGTTGATATGGCCCGTCACGGGGCAGACAACACCCTGATAAGGACGAAGGGAAGCGGAAATTACGGTTGTATTCGTGCCCGTACCGCCGACGATGAAATGCACGTCAGCCCCGGGGGCATTGCATTCCTTCTTTATGAGTGCTCTTGCTTCTTCACAGTAGTGATCAACCGCATAGCCTGCAGTCTGCTCGAAATTTGTTCTTACAAGGGCATCAAGTATTCTCGGATGTGCGCCCTCAAGATAGTCACAGTCAAACTTAATCATTTCATTTTCTCTCCATATCTATAATTATTGAATCGTCATCGCCTGTACGGTCATTATACAGAAAATGATTCATAGTTTCAAGTGCTGTTTCCTCACCGGGAATAATTTTATCAATATCCACACCGAAAATTTTAAGAAGCTTTATACCTCTTGCAGCACCGCCTTTAAGTGCTCTGTATTCGGGAGTGTGAGGCGGGAAGGGTCCGTTTCCGCCGAAAACAGAGGATATGATTTTAACCATCGAGTCAAAGAAGCTTATATCCTTGAGATATTTTATATCTTCCTTTGTGACGCCCCCTGCCTTTCTTCCGAATCTTCCGATAAGGCTCATACGGATTTTAAGAAAAAGCTTTATAGCCACCTTTGAAATACAGGGATGCTTTCTTAAAAACGGAACGGAAAAGAATCTGTCCATATTGTAGCAGAAGGCTTCCCAGTCCGTATCCATAAGAGGCAGGCTCTTTTCAACAAGACCTATAAAATTGAGAGAATATATGTAATCTCTTGCAGACAGTCCCTTGGTGTCCACACCTTCAATAGTATCGATACCGATGCTTTCAACGAAGCACCTGCCCTCGTTTTTATCAAATACAACCTTTCTCATTCTGCCTGCCGCAGAGGGAAGGGCTGAGGTTGTGATATCGTAAAAATATCTGCCCTCACTGTCCTCGTATTTTTTGATGCCCTGCACGTGGGTGTGTCCCGTGAATATAACCTTGACACCGTTTTCGCACATTATTCTGCTTATTTTTTCATAACCGCCGAAAAGCTCGAATTCGGCAATTCCCTTATATATGGGCCAGGGAGGAAGCACGGGATGATGCACCGCAAGGAACACCCATTCGCCCCTTTCGTTGGCCTTTTTAATTTCTGCCTCAAGCCAGCTGAAGCCCTCGTCAAAAAGTCCGCAATGGCTTCTGCCGTTTCCGTTATCGTAAATTGCAATAAGTCTTACACCGTTTCCGAGGGGCACGGAATAAGAGCCGCTTTCCTTGTCAATGCTGTCGGCATAGCAATGTCCGAAATCGTAGTAAAGCGTGGGAAGCTCAGTCTTATATACTCTTTCGGCAGGCTCACATTCCTTTTCACAGTAATAGACAGGATGGAAAATATTTTCGTCGTCCCCAAGTCCCGCATAGTCGTGTGTGGCGGCTGTAACGAGCACCTTTTTCCCCGCAGCGGTCAGCACCTTGAGCTCCTCGATAAAATCCTCGTGGCTTATTCTGTCGCCGTTGTTGATAAGGTCTCCCGTTATAAGCACGTATTCCGTTTCCTTGTCCTCAAGGATTTTCTTAAAAAACGACCTTAAAATCTCGGGAGTGCTTTTGATTGCAATCTGGTCGCCCTTTTCACGGCTGTTTATAGGCTCACCCTCCACCCACATTTTCTTCGAAAGATAATGGGTATCCGTAAGAATATACATTGAAAGTCTGTCGCTCATAATCTTTCCCCTTCACAAAAAATTATAGTGGAAATCATCTGATGTTTAGTATATAATATAATAAGATCGTGTTTTTGTAAAGAATCAAAACCGAAAGGGAGG
The DNA here is from genome assembly GCA_045651625.1 of Acutalibacteraceae bacterium. Classification (GTDB taxonomy): domain Bacteria; phylum Bacillota; class Clostridia; order Oscillospirales; family Acutalibacteraceae; genus RUG806. The sequence continues at coordinate 16,531 of JAZRST010000030.1, forward strand.
TGTTTTGCGGAATGGAAAAGGAATTCAACGTCCTTATCATAAGCAGCTACAAGAATTTCTTTGCCCTTATGAAGCCGTATATTACGGGCTACGGCACGGATAATATATTCACGGCATCAAGCATTGCTCAGGCACAGAAGCTTCTTATGACAAAAAGCATATCCGCAATTATCATAAACACTCCCCTGTCGGACGGTCTCGGACTTGATTTTGCAACGGAATGTGCCGCAAGAAAATTCTATGCAGTGCTCCTTTTTGCAAAGCAGGAGCTTTTCGGACAGATAACCGAAAAAGCGGCTCCCCACGGCATTCTCACCCTTCCCGAGGGAACGGATTCCGCCACGCTTTCGGAAGCCTTCTCCGTTCTTATGTCAACTGCCAAAAAGCTTATGAGCCTTGACAAAACCAAGGAAAAGGAGCTTTCCCGTGCAGAGGCGCTGAAAATTTCAAGCCGTGCAAAGCTGATTCTCATAAGCTCCTTCGGAATGTCCGAGGAGCAGGCACACAAATACATAGAGCGAAGAGCTATGGAAATGCGCAAAACAAAAAATGAAATTGCCCTGAGTATCATAAATTCTTACGGTTAAGTTGGCGAGTGTAATCCGAAATAGCCTTAAAGTGATATTTTTTAAGGCTTTTCGGCGTATCGCCCTTGAAAGGCGACAGCCTTCCTGTGGTCTCAAACACCAAAAATCCAATAAAAAATCTTCATTTTAAGGTCGTAGATTTTTTGAATAGCGAATTTTTGTCAAGCTGAGGCACAAAACGGAGCAAATCCTTTCGGATTTGCGAGTATTTTAACAATAGATTGGCGGAAATCCGCAT
>JAZRST010000031.1:0-3065 GCA_045651625.1 Acutalibacteraceae bacterium
TGCTGCTTGAAACGGGTACGGATGCAAACACCCTTGACGAGGCTATGTATTCGGGATATCTTACGGGAAAGGTGCTGACTGAGATTATCAAGGCTTATGAAGAAAAATAAGAGGTATGACAGGGAGCTTGCGGGAATTATGAGGGGCTTTTTTCTGTCCGTGTTTGTCATTTTGTGTATAACGGCGCTTATCACGGCAACCGAGTACACGGGGGACGTTACGGGAGGACGGCTCGGCATACGGGAAAGGGACACGGTGACAACAGAGGATTTACGGGATTTTTTCGGTGAAATTCCTATTGTAAAAGACCTTTTGCTGTGGTAAAATAAGGTAAATACCAATAAAGGAGAATCACTATGTTACCTATAGGTCTTCAGTTATATTCAGTAAAGAACGAAATGGCAAAGGACTTTGAGGGCACTCTTAAAAAGGTAGCCGATATGGGCTATGAGGGTGTAGAATTCGCAGGTCTTTTTGACAAGACTCCCGCAAAGATAAAGGAGCTTCTTGCAAAATATTCCCTCAAGGCAGTTTCCGCACACGTGCCTCTCGCAGATATGCTCGCGGATCTGGATAAGGTTATTGCCGACTACAAGGAAATCGGCTGCAGATTTATCGTTATTCCTTACGTTGACGAAAAGTACCGTCCCGGCACACCCGACTATCCCGAAACACTTAAGAAGATTGAGGAAATCGGAAGAAGGGCTGCTGCAGAGGGTCTTACACTTCTTTACCACAACCACGATTTTGAATTCGTAAAAATTGACGGTGAATACGGTCTTGACGTTATGTACAGCACCGTACCTGCTGACTGTCTTCAGACAGAGCTTGACACCTGCTGGGTAAACGTAGGCGGTGAAGAGCCTGCTCCTTACATTCTCAAGTACAAGGGCAGAACACCCGTTATCCACCTCAAGGACTTCGTTATGAAGGGCAAGGATAAGCCCAAAAAGCTTTACGAGCTTATCGGCATTGAGGATGACGAAGAGACCGCAAGTGAAGAGGATTTCAGCTTCAAGCCCGTAGGCAGCGGTGTTCAGGACATCACTGCAATCATAAAAGCGGGTGAGGAATCGGGCGCAGAATGGTTCATCGTTGAGCAGGACTCCCCCGACAAGGGCAACACGGAGCTCAGCGCAGTAGAAAAGAGCATTCAGTATTTAAGAAGCCTGTAAAAATCAACTGACTTCTGAAAAATTCAAGGGTATCAGCCACGTACAGAAATTTGGCTGATACCCTGATTGTTTTATAGAGCGTAAGCGGAAAAGGCGTAAGCCTTCCGAAACATTTTCCAAAGGAAAATATATCACTCATTCCGAAGGAATGAATATCACTGCGAAGCAATATCACTTTTTGCAAAGCAAAAAATATCACTTCATAATTCAGCTCTGCTGAATTACGGCTTATGACCAGTCAAAGCTGTAGTATTCCAGGAAATTGACGATTCTGCCCTTTGCCTTGACATTCTTTGTCTGGAAAAGAATGAGGTCGAGATTAAGGACAATTTCCACGTCCATAATCATTTTCTGCTTAAGTGACGTCATACGGTTGGTGGCCTTGTCAATTATGCAGGTGATTTCACAGTTGGTGTAATTGATATCGAACTTATAGTTGTTGTAATCGAGAACAACGAGATATTCCTCGATGGGGTCGGAAAGTGCATTGCGGTCAATGGGTGTCATAATCTGAGAGAAGGAGCTGTAATGAGAGTCGGGATTCAGCTGATCGTCAAAGGTAATGATGATTTTGTAGGTAAGTCCGTCGGTATAGCAGGTTGCGGACTTTATGATTGACATATCATTAAGCTCACAGCCCACATCCTTGTTATAAAGGGGGAAGGTTTCACGCACGGCAATATCATCGTGTGCCATAATCTGTATGGTCTTCTCCTCATCACCCGAATCCTTGAGAAGCTCCGTGCCTACAAGGTTGAGGATTCTGTTTATAAGCTGAACGTTTCCGTCACCTGCAGAAACCTCGGAAATCTCCTGATATTCCGTTCGGGTGTAGCCGGGAGCACGCACCTTTACGTCGTTCATTGCGCTCTTATAGAAGGTGATAACGTCCTGAGAGGACATAGCCATAGGTCTGAAGGTGCTGTCAATCTGAATGCCTGCATTTGCATTCGTGGTTGTTTCCTGATGAGGCTGAGTTGTAAGCTCGGGAAGCTGAATGTTATTTCCCCCACCCTGAGGAAGCGTGGAATCAGGGCTGAGAATAATTGTGGTGGTAAGCTCGTCCCCCTGACCCTTTTTTCTTATGCTTATTTCATATCCGCAGGAAGACAGAGACACAAGCACTGTTATAAAGGCACATAAAAGCGCCGTTAATTTCTTTATATTCATTTTATTTCCTCCGAAAAGAAAAAAATAACTGCGATAATCACTTATCACAGTCATTTTATCATAAAATTAAGAAACAATCAAGAAAATTCGGTAGATTATTGTCTTACTGCCTTGCCGTTGTCTCTGTAATACTGGGTGTGAGTTATGGGGTGCTTTGTGCTTGCCCAGATTTCCTCGGCAACGGGAGCCCATTCATAAGCAAACTCGTCACAGCGTGAGCAGAGTGTATCAACGTCCTCCTCGATAATGAGATTGGTTGACTTTGCGCCCGTCTTCTTTATGATTTCACGGAGCTTGTCGGGATTCTCAAGCATGGGGCAGGGACGAAGATGATTATCGTTGAAGGGCTGACCCTTTCTGTATTCCATAAAAAGAGGATTCTTAAGAGCCTCAAGAAGAGTATGGGTACGGATATTGGAGTCGGAATAATGAATGAATACGCAGGGCTCGATATCACCTGCAGAGTTTACGTGGAAGTAGTTTCTGCCGCCTGCGATACAGCCGCCTACGAATTCGCCGTCATCCTGGAAATCGATAACGAACATAGGCTTGCCCGTCTTGGAATTTCTCATTTTTCTGAGCCAGAAGTACATATACTTTCTCTGTGCGGGAGTGGGGATAAGCTCCTTGTCTGCACCGTGACCTACGGGCATATAGTTGAAATACCAGGCATATTTTACGCCGCTTTCAATCATAAGGTCAACGAACTCGTCACTTGTA
>JAZRST010000032.1:0-9062 GCA_045651625.1 Acutalibacteraceae bacterium
TTTCGTCTTCTGACGTTTAATTCAAGAAATCTCGAATTTACTGTTCACAAGTTGTACTTGTTAAACTCAAATTAATCTTCAAGGGTTTCATTTTTGTCGTTGTTTAATTTTCAAGGTTCGTTTGCCCTCTCTCAAGAGTGCCTTGTGATTATATCACAGCGAATTCTCTTTGTCAAGAGCTTTTTTTAACTTTTTTGAAATTCTTTTTTCAGGCGTTTCCGACTGAATCTGAACTTCGTTGCGCTCTTTTCGGGCGCTCGGTAATCATATCACATCCGATTGCCTTTGTCAAGAACTTTTTTTAAGTTTTTTGCACTTTTTTCAGGAGGACACGTCTGCGCGCTGTCGCTCTCTCGAGTGCTTGCATATATTACCACAAGAAAAAGCAATTGTCAACACTTTTTTTAAAGTTTTTCGTCACATTTTACAACGGAGCCTGGCACTTCTTGTGCGATATGCCATATATTCCGTCAATTTACCCATTTGAACACTACATATACGATTCCGCGGTCAAAAACTTTTTTCATTTTACTATATAATGTTCACGAAGCTCTGCTGTATATGCCGAAATTTCTGCTTTTATATCCTCATCTGCCACGTCAAGCAGAGGCACAAGAACAAAATCTCTGTCCTTCATACCGGGATGCGGAAGCTTCAATTCTTCCGTATTTCTCTCTTCACCCTCGTAAATTATGAGATCAAGATCAATTATTCTCGGTCCGTTTCTGAATTCTCTTATTCTTCCCATTCCCGCTTCAATGCCGAGACACACTCCGAGAAGCGCCTCGGGAGAAATATCTACGGTCAGCTTCACGCAGGCATTGGTAAAATTATGCTGAGCCTCATAACCCCAGGGAGTAGTTTCATATATATGAGATAACTTATTTACCCTGACGCCCGGCACCAGTCCCAGTGCGCTTACCGCACTTTTTATATTTTCCTCTCCGCCACCGATATTTGAGCCGAGAGCAACGTAGGCCGTCTTACTCATCTCTTTTTCTCCTGATTTCAACTGCTACATAGGAAAAATCCGCCTTTATGGGTGCCTCGGGCTTTTTCAGAAGAATCTCGCATTCCTGTACCTTGGGGAAATTTTCAAAAATTGCATCGCAGACCACCTGAGAGGCTTTTTCAAGAAGGTCATATTTTTCAGCGGTAAACACTTCCCTTACCTTCTTTATTATTTTCGCGTAGCTTACGGTATCCTCAACGTCGTCGCTGACACAGGGACCGGAAAGCTCCGCCCACACGGTAATGTCAAGCACAAAATTCTGTCCGTTTATCTTTTCCTCTTCGTTCACTCCGTGGTATGCGAAAAGCTTCAGGTCTTTAATTATTATTTTATCCATAATATTCACCTCTTTCCGTATTGTATCACAGTGCGATTTTTTAATCAATCGGAAATATTGACAGAATTATCCTTTATATGTATAATTATTATAATATGCTTATTTAGAATATTACTTTTATCATATATTGAGGATACACACAGACACAGTCTGTTTTTGTATTAATAAAACACAGAAGGAGGGCGGACATCAAAAAAACGGTAAGAAAATTCCACTCAGCATTTTACAAATAATAAAATAAGGAAAATTCAATATGAAAAACGAAACTACCAAGGGTGTTCTCAGGGGAAAGATTCTGATCAGAATTTTCAGAACACTGGTAAAACTCCCTGCGGTAAAAAAACTGCAGTTTTCGGATAAAGAGGTCAGAATCAAAGACAGACCCTATCTTGTTTTCGCAAACCATTCAGACACAATTGACCCTGCATACATAGTCAAGACCACGAAATACTACGTCCGATTCGTTATGAGTGACCACGTAATGCGAATGGGAATTGTAGGAAAGCTTTACAAGCTGCTTGATGCTCCCATTGTTTTTGAAAGAGAAAAAGGCACCGACGCCCTCTACAAGAGCATTGTTGACAACATTAAAGCAGGTGTGAATGTAGCAATGTACCCCGAGGGCGCACTTACAAGCACAGGTGAAACGGGCTTTATCTCCAAAAGAAATGCCACACTTGTAAAAGAATGTGACTGCACCTTCGTTACCTACAGAGGAAGAGGCGGTTACCTCAAGAAGCCCCGCTGGGCAAAGCTGAGCCGCAAGGGTCCCATCTTCGGTGAGGTTGTGAATATTTACACAAGAGATCAGATCCGCGCAATGTCAGAGGATGAAATCTATAATCACATTCTCGAGGATCTCTATCTGAACATTTACGACGAGCAGAGAAAGGATCCCCACGCCTATATCGGGGAGGACCCTGCCGAGCACGCTGAAATAATTCTTTACGGCTGTCCCGAGTGCAAGAGCATAGGAAACCTCAGAACAAAGGGAAGAGAAATTTTCTGCACCTGCGGCTTCAGGGCTGAAATTGACGATTACGGCTTCTGGCACGGTGAGAATATGGAATTTGACAACATCCCCGAATGGGACAGATTCCAGAAAGAGCTCCTCAGGGAAATAACCGACAAGGTCAAAGGCACGGGAGAATTACTGTTCACAGACAAGGAACAGCAGATTTACACCATCGTAAACGGTGAGGTTACAACCCTCAGCGAAAGCGGAACAATCGAGCTTTTCGCAGACCGTATCGTAATCACTGCAGATGATAAGGTGATTCCCGTTCCCCTCGACAGCATCAATTCAATTAAAACCTCCTCAAAGATGAACATCCTGCTTGTCACGAAGGACGACTACTTTGAGATAAAAAGCCCCTATCCCCGCTCGGCAACAAAGTACATCGTTGCAACAAGATATCTTCAGGGAAAAGAAAATCTGTAAAAAAACACGCGCCACGACAGAACTGCTCTGCCGTGGCAATTTTTTTGTTTAAGGCTGATACGAAACGGGCAGATGCTCGGTTTCGGACTCAATGCTTATAAAGTTATTGTGGCTGAAATACGTCCAGTACATTCTGAAGGGCTTACAGAAATCATCGCAGGGAACGAAAAGCTGGTCTCTGTCAAGACGAAGGCAGGGTGCAGTCATTCTGATTTCGCCGTCCTTAGTCAGCATCACGTCGGAATTTTCCGTAAATTCGGCAAATCTGTCATAAACCTCAACTCTTACCTTGCCCACGGTATGCTTTGATTCACCGCCCATAAATTTAACAATCTGTCCTGCAGGCACGTACCACACACCGTCAATGCACTGAGGCAGAGTACCCATAACGCAAAGACCCAGGTCATAGCCCTTGAATTTAAGACGGGGACGGTTATAAACGGGAGCACGGCGGATAGGAGATATGCTGTCCTCACCCTTGTCTATCACACAGCGGTCAACGATTCTTCCGTCCTCAACGTAGGCAGTAAGAGTGCACTTGTCACCGTCAACATCAACAATGCTGAACATTGAAAGGTCTTCCTCGTGCTCATATGTGCAGTCGTTCCACACCTTGGGCACAACCCTTGTTCCGGGAGGATTACGGTTTCCGCTTCCTATATTATAATGTATGGTACCCTCCGAGGGCTTGTCGTAAAGTCCGTCATCACGTCTGGGGAAGGAGCGCGCAAAGGAGTGCTCGTGACCCGAGAACATAATATCGTACTTTTCAATACCCTCCTTCATAGGGGGATAGGTTTCATAGCATTCAAGATTGGGACCCGAATAGCATACGGGGAAATGATGTGCGGCAAACTTCCAGGTAGCATCGCTTTCCTCGGAGGTCTTCTTAAGCCATTCGTTTATGTATTCAAATCCGCTTGTTCCCGCAATTGCAAAAAGAGTATTGCCGTATCTGAAGGAATAGTTGGGAATCTGCCAGTCAACGGGTCCGTTTTCGGGATAGGAATATCTCAGCTGATTGGTAAAATAGGTTGCGTGCTCAGAATAGTATTTTCCCGTAAAGGTAAAATAATCCTCGAAGCCCATATCGTCGTGATTTCCCATACAGAACTGAACGGGAATATACTCACAGATTCCTCTGAGTCCCTCAAAAAGCCCCGTCCACTGAACGTCAGTCTGTCCGCAGTTGGTGTTATCACCTGCAGTAAGAATAATCTCACATTCGGGATGCTCGGAAAGAATCTTTTTTACAACCTCACCCAATACGCTGTAATCTGCAGGAGGCTCGGGACCGCCCGTCTGCACGTCTGAAAGGCAGAGGAAGGAGAACTTATCAGTATTCTTCCTTGCGGTTCTGAAAAAATAGGTTTCACTTCTGCACTCATCGTCACCGCAGCTGTACTCATAATAAGTATAAGGCTCAAGCTCCGTCATATCGGCAAAAAAGAAGCTGCTTTCATCAACGTCCGTCTTGAAAGGATTTCTTTTTGCATCTGCTCTTTTCCAGTCATCGGAGCTGTCCTTTTTTCTGAAAAGCGCATAGCCTTCAGTCACCGAAACGTCCGTACGCCATCTTACGGTCATATTTTCCGCAGGGTCGTTTTTAACGGAAAGCATTATCTGATCAGGGGTCTTTTTTGACCCTCTTATATTTTTCCACATAAGGGCAGTCATAAAATCATCTCTCCTCCTTAAATATATATATTACATTATATATAAAGACTGCGAATAAAACAAGTAAGCATTTTTCGTTTTAATAAAAAAACTGCAGAACACGGTGCTTTTCACCTGTATTCTGCAGATAAATTTTACTTTACCTCAAGCACAAGGCCCTGAAGGCTACATTCTACGTTATAGATATCGTTTCCGCTTTCATCAACGCCCAGCTGATAAGTGGGCACCTGAAGAGTAAGGCTGATTTTAGTGCCTGCGGCAACGTCATCCTTAACCTTATATGTAATAACACACATATCCTCATCGGCAACGTCATAGGTTGAGGCGGACATACCTCTTACTATAACGTACTCTTCACCGTCCTCCTCCTTGCTGTTTGCTGCAAGAATAAGCTCGGAAGGACAAGTCTCAACGGAAGCCACCTCAAGTCCGTCGTCGGCAAAAACGAAAATATCAAAGCAGGCTGTGAGAAGCGCCTCTGATACGTTGACCGTTACCGTGATTTCCTCACCGGGCAGAACCTCTGTCCTTTCTGCAACAAGGGAAACAACGGGAGCCGCTGTTTTTTCGGTTGTTTCATCCGTGGCTTCATTACCGCCTGAGCAGGCTGCAAGAGAAAGCACCATAAGTAAAGCAATAGTAAAGCTGAAAATCTTTTTCATAAGCATCAATAATTTCCTACAAAATCTCTTAATTTTTTGCTGCGGTTGGGATGACGGAGCTTTCTGAGCGCCTTTGCCTCAATCTGTCTGATACGCTCACGTGTAACCTTGAATTCCTTACCGACCTCTTCAAGAGTTCTGGGATGTCCGTCAGTAAGACCGAAGCGAAGGTCAAGCACCTTTTCCTCTCTGGGAGTAAGAGTTGCAAGTGCCTCTGCAAGCTCCTCCTTGAGAAGTGCCTGAGTTGCAGCCTCTGCGGGAGAAACGGCATCATCATCGGGAATGAAATCACCAAGATGGCTGTCTTCCTCTTCACCGATGGGTGTTTCAAGAGAAACGGGCTCCTGAGCAACACGCATAATCTCTCTTACCTTGTCAATGCTCATATCAAGCACCTGTGCAATATCCTCTGCAGTGGGCTCCTTGCCGTTCTGATGAAGAAGCTGTGTCTGTGCCTTCTTTACCTTGTTGATTGTTTCAACCATATGAACCGGAATACGGATTGTTCTTGCCTGATCGGCAATTGCACGGGTGATAGCCTGTCTTATCCACCAGGTAGCGTAGGTTGAGAACTTGAAGCCCTTGGTGTGATTGAACTTGGAAACAGCCTTCATAAGACCCATATTGCCTTCCTGGATAAGATCAAGGAACTGCATGCCTCTGCCGGAATACTTCTTTGCAATGCTTACAACAAGACGAAGGTTTGCATTGATAAGTCTTTCACGGGCAACGAGTGTTTCACCGAGATAAGTCACCATTTCTCTGAGGTCTGCATCGTTCTTTTCCTCAAGGAACTTGTCAACGCTGATTTCGTAATCACTGCCCTCTTCTCTGTAAAGATACTTTGTCTGGCAACGAAGATATCTTTCAAGGAAGCTTACTATGTTTGCATTTCTGATGAAGCAGTCGTAGCCCTTCATAATATCCTTGCGCTCACGCTCGCTTGTTACTGCAAGGAACTCCTCAAGCTCAACGCCCTCTTCATACTCTCTGTATCTTGCAAGGGTCTCGGCACTCATAAGCTCTTCTTCTGCGGAAAGAAGGGAGTGCTTACCGATATCCTTAAGGTATGTTCTGACAGCATCCTCGGGAGTTGTCTGCTTGCTGTCCTCAGTGTCATATTCCTTTACGTTATCCGCATCGAAATTAAGAGATTCGATAGCGTTTTCGTTCATATCGTCATTGATTTCGATTTTGAGAGCATCAAGCTCCTCATAAAACTTTTCGAGCTCATCAACCTCAAAATTGTAATCGATCATTATGCTGTCGATTTCCTGAGCGGAAATTTTACCTGTGGTCTTTGCTCTTTCAATCAGTTTTTTTATGGCATTCTGCTTCTCATCCATATTTATACACCCTCCGGTTTGTTATTTCTTCTTTTATTTTTGAAAAGCTGAAGATACTCCTCCGACGTCAGCCCTTTTATGTCGGGAGCATTCCTTCTGCTCTTTTCTTCTATTAACGTTGCGGCACACTGGCGGCACTCCTCAACGGAATTCGCAATGGTATCGCCCTTTGCAAGAAGGTACGACAGATATGCCATTTCCTCGTTTTCGTTGCTCTCGCCGAATGAATACAGCTCAAGGCTTCTGCCTGCATTTATTCTTTCCGATATATCCGTAAAGAATCTTCTTCCGTATTCCGTAACAAAGGTATCGGCAGAAATAAAGCCCGAAAGCTTTTTAAGAAAATCGGGATGTCTTAAAAGTGTGGCAAGAATAATCTCCTCCGCCTTTACAGCCCTTACGTTTCCGCGTCCCTCGGGATTGGGCGAGGTCTTTTTTTCTTCACCGAGCACGGTTTTCAGCGCCTCACTGAACTGAGTGCTTTCCTGTGCTTTTTTTCTGAAGCTCTGCTGTTTTTTTATCTGCAGCTCAAGAGCCTTCTTTTCGACCTCAAGCTCGGAAGCCAGCTTCGACGTATATAAATCTCTCTCGATGGCATTGCTTATACCTGCAAGCACGGTGACGGCCTCATTGAGAAAGCCGAGCTTTCCGTCCTCCGTGGCGGTATCGTATCGGCTTCTTGCATCATTCAGTGCAAACTCCGTATCGTTCACTGCCGAGGAGATAATATTTTTCATTCTTTCCTTACCCTGAGTCTTGATTATCTCGTCAGGGTCCTTGCCGTCGGCAAGGTGCATAATCTTCAATTTAAGCGGTGACTCCGACAGCATTGAAAGTGCCCTTTTCGTAGCCTTTTTTCCTGCCTCGTCCGAGTCAAAGCAAAGCGTCAGCTCGTCGCAGTATCTCACAAGAAGAGAAATCTGCTCCTTGGTGAACGCCGTTCCGAGACCTGCCACCGCATTGGTAAAGCCCGCCTGATGCATTGCTATAACGTCCATATAGCCTTCACACAGAATCAGCCTTCTGTCGGGGTTGTTCTTTGCAAGATTCAGTGCATAAAGCGCCTGACTTTTCTTGTAGACAACAGTATCCGAGGAGTTGAGGTACTTGGGCTTCGAGTCGTCAAGAACTCGTCCGCCGAAGGCAATTACGTTGCCTCTTAAATCTATTATGGGGAACATAAGGCGGTTTCTGAAATTATCAATTGTTCCGCCCTTTGAGGTTTTTCTTGCAAGGTCAAAGGAAACAAGCTCCGCCTCCGTAAAGCCCTTGCCCTTCATATGCTTTACAAGCGCATCCCATCTGTCGGGTGCATAACCAAGACCGAAGTGCTTCACCGTTTCGGGAGACAGCCTTCTTTTATCAAGGTATTCCCTTGCAGCCCTTGCTTCTTCGGAAGAGAGAGTGCCGTGGAAAAATCTTGCCGCCTCACGGTTTGCCTCATAGCATCGGCGCCTTAATCTGTTTGCCTCGTCATCCACGGGGTCAAGGGGCATATTCATACCTGCCTTTTCGCAGAGATATCTTACGGCATCGGTATAATCTAGACGCTCGATATTCTTTATAAAGGTTATTGCATCGCCTCCTGCTCCGCAGCCGAAGCAGTAGTAGGACATCGTATCTCTGTAAATTACAAAGCTGGGAGTTTTTTCGGTGTGGAAGGGACACAGTGCCACGGGAGTTCTTGTTCCGCGGTGCTTTACTTCGGTATATTTTCCGATAAGCTCTTCAATATCCGTTCTGGCTCTCAGCTCAGACAGGAAATTTTCACTGAATCTCATTTTCACACCCACCTTCCCGATAAAATAAAAGCTTCAAATATTATATATGCAAAAAAGATTAAAAATCCTTTATTTTTTTCAAAAATATTTTTATTTGTATATTATTTTATATACTGTCAAATTTTTCGCCCGTTTTCATGGCCTCCACTCTTCCGAAGCTTGCTTCCGTAAGCTCTTTTCTGAAGGCCTCCTCATCCTTGCTCTGAAGACGGAATTCCATTGTTACGTTTTCACCGAAATCCGTATTTTCAACGATACCGCCGAATTCGGGCACAAGGGTTGAAAGTCTGCCGTAAAAGCCGTAATCACACACAACCTTCAGCACACTGCAGGGGCTCATTCTTATGATATTTGCTCCCTGCGCGGCAATGCTTGCACTGTGGGAATATGCACGGACAAGTCCTCCGGCACCGAGAAGTATTCCGCCGAAATAACGGGTGACCACAATACACACGTCAGTAAGACCGCTCTTTTTAATAACGTCAAGAACGGGCATGCCTGCCGTACCCTGAGGCTCACCGTCGTCGGAATATCTTGAATATTCGGGAGTTCTTATCTGATAGGCATAAACGTTATGAGTTGCATCGGAATGCTTTTTTCTTATTTCATTTATAAACTCAACAGCCTCCTCCTGAGTTGTGACAGGACAGGCGTAGCCTATAAACCTTGACTTGTTGATTATATACTCTTCCTCGTAACGATGTTCAATTGTGATATATTCTTTCATAGGTTTCACCGCCGTGAAAATTTATATCCTGTAAGGAAAAAACGGCATTTTTTACAAAATGCCGTTCCTGAATGCCAAT
>JAZRST010000033.1:0-34153 GCA_045651625.1 Acutalibacteraceae bacterium
GGATGAATTTATCGCTTTTTCCGTCAAATATCGCACGGATTCCCTCGTCACGCTGAGCCTTAATCTGCTTCATGCGCTCGGTCAGAGGATATTCATTTTTTACATCCTGAGGGATCGGAAGCTTTCTGTGAAAAGTCATTGCCATTGTTTTTTATCTCATTTACAATAATATTTTCAAAACTGTAAGGGGCGGGGAAAACCGCCCCTTTTATGGTTTTTTTACTTGGAAACGGGAACGTCAATAACAAGGTCAGTAAGGGGGAATGAACAGCAGGGATGAATACAACCGAACTTGAAGTCTGCAAGTCTTCTGTATTCAAGGTTCTTAGGCACGTAAACCTTACCTGAAAGAAGATGCGAATGACAGAAGCCGCACTCACCGCTTCGGCATCTTGCAGGAGCGGCAATGCCGTTCTTTTCAAGAATCTGAAGCACTGTGTCGTTTGTGCTACCCGTAATTGTCTTTGTCATATCTTGAATTGTAACGGTGATTGAAACTGTTTCGGGTACAGCGTCGGGATAATCTGCCTGAGAAGCAGGATTTCTGAATTCACCGAACATTTCGTGACGTACGAACTTTCTTTCAAGACCGAGCTTTGCAATTTCCTTATCAAGGAATTCGTACATAGCCTGAGGTCCGCAGATGAATATTGAATAGGGCTCACCCTCGGGAGCATATTTCTTTATAAGCTCTGCTGTGATGAAGCCTTTTTCGAAGCCTTCTGCTTCCTCATCGCTTAATACGTGAACAACGTTTACCTTGCCTGTTTTCTTGATTTCCTCAAGCTCATCATAGAAAAGAATATTTTCACGATTTCTGCTGCCGTAAATAAGAGTCATGTTGAATTCTTCGTCACCGTCAATAACGGCGCCTGCCATTGAAATGAAGGGAGTGATACCGCTGCCGCCTGCAAGACAGATAACGTTCTTTGCATCACGAAGAGGCTGATATTCGAAATGTCCCTCGGGAGCGGAAACGGTAACGGATGTGCCGACCTTCCAGGTGTCAAGGATATAGTTTGACATTAAGCCGCCGTCAACACGCTTGATTGTAAGCATATACTTGCCCTCAAGTGCATCCTGGGGCTTTGATGAAATTGAGTATGCACGGGTGATCTTCATGCCCTCAACCTCTTCAAAAACGGTGAGATATTTACCTGCACCGAAGTATGCAAGTGCCTTTGTGCCCTTTTCTTCATCGGGAACAAGAACGAAGCTCTTGCAGTCCTCTGCTCTTTCAATAACCTCGCATACCTTCACGAACTGCTTCTTGGGATGAAGTGCTCTTGCGAGGGCAGTTGCGTTATCGGGAATTTCAGGCATAACTGCCTTGGCATTTTCGAAGGTCTTCTGTCTGTCGGAGAGAAGGGATATGAATTTTGTTGCTTTAAGTGATTTTAAGCTTGCCATTTTATTTGCCCTCCTTAAGTGCCTTGATTGTAAGGTCTGCGGCTTTTTCACCGGTGTAATATGCGCAGCCGTAGCCGTCTCCTCTTTCCTGGGTAGCACCGCAGAAAAGGAAGTTGTCAAAGGGCTGATCCTTGAGATACTGAATTGTTCTGGGAAGCATGCTGTCCCACTTTTCAAGCATATAGCCGTAAGGAGTACCCCAGGGAGTGTTGAGGTAACGTGCAAACGTGGGAGGAAGTGCAATTTCAATTTCTTCAATGTAGGGCTTGATGGAGATGTTGAGTGCCTTTTCGCAGGTCTCAATCATATCCTCTGCAACCTTTGTCTTGAACTTCTTGTAGTCCTCAGGCTTTACGTCCTTCATAACGTCACCGAAGGTCATTGTTGTAAGGAACAGCTGGCTTGTTCCTGCGGGAGTACAGTCGGGGATAATCTCGTTAAGGCAGTTGATGATACAGTAGCCGCTGAAATAATTCTGTGCTGCCTCATACTGCTTGTCTGAATCGGAATCGGGAGCAATGAATACGGAATAGTCAGTAATACCGAGCTCTTCCTTGGTCTTGTTCATACCGAGATAAACGGTTGTAAGTGTACATGCTGTTTTTCTTGCATTGAGCATCTTCATCTGCTGCTTGGGAACGTATTTTTCTTCCATAAGCTCTGTAAATACCTTGTAGGGATAGCAGTTGCAGATAAATTTCTTGCCGTAAACCTCTTTTTCGCCGTTGATAACGACACCTGCAGGCTTACCGTTCTTCATAATAATCTTTGTAACGTCGGAGTTGTACCAGATTTCGCCTCCGAAATCACGGATCTTCTTGTCGATTGCAAGGCTCATTTCGTGGCTTCTGAGGTGAGGAATACCTGTTCCGCTTCTTACGTAGCTGTGAAGCACGCACAGATAGTAAAGGAAGTCAAACTGTGAAGCGGGGGAGCCCATATAGCACCAGTAGGTGTTGAAGATATCCTGTGCCTTCTTGGGCATTCCGAGAGCATCAAGAGCCTCTGTCATTGTGTGAGAGGTCATTCTCATAATATCGGGAACGTCCTTGAGGCTTCCGGGAATCTTGGAAAGGTCGTCAAGACATTCGAATGCCTTGAACATATTTACTGATAATTCAAATGCCTTCTTACAGCTTTCATAGGAGCCGGGAACAAGCTCGTCAAGCTTCTTTGAGAAGTTTTCAAAGCCTACGGGCATTCTTGCATCTACGGTAACCTCTACGCCGTTTTCATTAACGAAAACATCCTTATCGCCTTCCTTTGCAGGAACGATAAGACGGAAGGTTGAATCGTGTCTGAACCATTCTACCTCAGCACCGATTCTGTTGAATACCTCTTCAATTGTACCGACTTCCTTTTCGTCGCCGATGCCTGCAAGCTCGTGAAGAGAGGGCTCGAATTCAAATCTGCCTCTTACGAATGAAGAAGCCGAGCCGCCGGGAATGTTGTGTCTTTCAAGAAGGAGTGTTGAAAGACCTGCTTTAGCACAGTTTGCTGCAGCAGCAAGACCGCCATTACCTGCGCCGATAACTATAACGTCGTATACTTTGCTCATATAAACGCATTCCTTTCGTACACAAAAATACACCTTATTCTACCACTGCATTTCCGTAAAAACAACAGAATAAACAACAATAAGTAAACTTTGGAAAAAGTATCAAAATAAAAGCCTTCTGCTTAGTTAAAATAACAATAGAAAAATCGCTGTTTTTATGTTAAACTATTAAAAAAAGTATAAGGTGAATTATGCAATACAGTATTTTCGATTCTCCCGTGAGGGTTTACGGCATTCCGCTTTTTGAAAAGAACAGAAAACTTGAGCGTTTTCCCGCAGAGCTCAGGGAGAAGCTTGCCGCCTCACCCTCGGGCAGATATATTTCTGAGCACCTTGCAACCCGTACGGTGGGGGCAAGAGCCGCATTCAGGACGGATTCAGGGAAAATCAGAATAGAAATGAAGCTGAAAACTCTTGACCACGACGTCGGAATGTCACGGTTTTCCTGCTCCTCTGCGGCTGTTTATACGGGACACGGTGACAGCCTTACCTTCAGGGGGCTTGCGGTGCCGGGCTTTGACGATATGCTTGGAGATATTGAATTCCTGAACGGTGACGGTATGCAGGAGGTTATGATTTTCTTCCCCCGTAACGAAATTGTTGAGGATATCACAATAATCCTTGACGACGGAGCAGGCATTTTACCGCCCGAGCCCTATAAGCACGAAAAGCCCGTTATTTTTTTCGGCTCATCCATAACGGAGGGCGGTCATTCCTCACTTGTGACCAATGCTTATACTGCATTGCTGTCCCGATGGCTGGATTTTGACTATTATAATTTCGGTTTTTCGGGCGGCTGTCGCGGACAGACGGAAATTGCAGAATTTATCTGTGACCTGAAGCCCTCGGTGCTTGTATACGACTATGACCACAATGCTCCCACGGCTGAGCACCTCAGAAGCACGCACGAGCCGTTTTTCAGATACGTAAGGGAAAAACTTCCTTCGCTTCCCGTGCTTATGCTGACCGCACCCAATTACGACCATATGCCCGAGGCTGACGAAAGACGGGAAATTATCAGAAGAACCTTTGAAAATGCCCGTGCTTCGGGGGATGAAAACGTTTATTTCATTGACGGCAAGGACTTTTTCGGGGATGATGAAAGGCAGTTCTGCACAACGGACACCATTCATCCCAATGACTACGGCTTTCATAAAATGGCAAGGGTGATTGAGCCCGTGCTGAAAGAAATACTGGAGAAAAATTAAAAGGAGAATACAAAATGACCATTTTACTCAAGCTCAGATACTTTATGATGTTACCCCTTCTCATTCTGACTCTTCTCACAAGCCCCTCTGCAAAATCAACGGAAACTGCAGAGCTGATTTCAACGGATACCTTCGTGCTCGAGCAGGCTCTTATGATGGGTCAGGGAATCACAACTGACGGAGAATATTTTTACACAAGCGGTGCTATTGCAGGTGTTGGCGTTACCGTGCTTGCAAAGTTCACTGTTGAAGATATGGAGCTTGTATGCTCAAAGCTCAATCCTCTTCCCGACGTGTGCGAGGACAGAAAAAACGACCATATCGGCGGAATAAGCTGGTATGACGGTAAGATTTACGCTTCCGTTGAGGGCCCCGACGAGGGCTTCCCCTGCATAGTTGTTTTTGATGCGGAAACGCTTGAATGTACGGGTGAGGTGTATGACCTTCCCTATGAGATTTATGACGACGGTGTGCCCTGGTGTGCAGTTGACAAGGAAACCGGCTACCTTTATGCTTCAAAATGGAGCGATGCCGAAACGGTTTACTGCTATGACGTAAATAACGGTATGGCACTTGTAAAAGAAATTCCCCTTACGGGGCTTGGTGTGATTGACCGTATTCAGGGCGGTGAATTCTATGACGGTGCTCTTTATCTTTCAAACGACGTAAAGGATAAGGGTGACCTCAAGAATATTCTGAAGCTTGACGTTGAGACGGGAGAGGTTTCACTTTTCGCTGAGAGAAACGTCGGCGGTGACAACATTGAGGCAGAAGGTCTTACCTTCCTTGAAACAGAAGACGGTGCAGTAATGCACGTGCTTGACTATAATAAGCTTATCGGTGTGTTTGTGCATCATTATGACGTTGAATTCTGATATGGAAAATATAACCTTTGAACAGTTTGAAAGCCTGAATTTCAGCTTTTATAGCGAGAATCCCGTGCTGAAATATTCTCTTCCCAGTATGGTTGTGGCTGATCCCTCAATTCTCACTCCCGACAAAGCACCCGACAAAAAATGGCATCTGTTTGCCCATACCTTTTTCGGGGTTTATCATTACGTTTCGGAGGACGGAATTTTCTTTTCCAAGGGAAAGCGTGTGGCTCAGCGTGCAATGCGCCCCGACGTAAACGTAATCAACGGGGAATACTATCTTTATTTTGAAAGAACGAGAGAGCCCATTCTCAATGCTCTCAATTCCTTGGGTGTAAAGTGGAAATCCGAGATTTATATGTGTAAGTCCGCGGATCTTGAAGTCTGGACTGAGCCTCAGCTCGTGATAGGCCACACAAGGGATTACGAGGCTTGTAAAACGGGCGTTGCAATTTCCAACCCGTTTCTGACGGAAATTGACGGAAAATACCGACTTTACTATTCCTGCGGACAGACCTTCATAAGGGACTGCGGCTTTTCTGAGCCCACACATATCACATTTGCGGAAAGTGATTTTCCCGATAAGGGCTTTGTTTCAAGAGAAAAGCCTGTTATCAGTCCCGACAAAAACAACAAATATCTTAATCTTTGCTCAGGGTGCATAAAGGTTTACAAGCTGAAGGATTGCTACATCGGTCTTCAGAACGGAATTTTTGAGGAAAACGGCAGCAGCCATTCCGCAATAATGCTTCTGAAATCCGACGACGGAGAGAATTTCACCTTTGTAAAGCCCCTTATCGTGCCGGATAAAAAATACCCGTGGATGGCACAGTTTGTCTATGCCTGCTGTATGACCTCATACGACGGAAAAATAAGAATTTATTTCAATGCAAGAAACGTGGCAAATATGGTAAAGGGCAGAGAGTCCATAGGCTTCATTGAAGCTGAAATATAAAAACAGAGATTGCTATGGTGCTCTGATAAGCGCTTTTGATTATTATTGCACTTAAAATCAACACTTTTGCATCTGGTATTCAAAAATGTTGACAATTACAAAAAAACATATTAAAATTAAATAAAATCTTGAAAGGCAGGTGGACAAAATGATGAATCTTAATATCCGAAATCGGAGAGCCGTTTTGTCCGTTTGCGATTGATATAATATCTTTCTGAACTTACAGGCATCTCCGTATATTTTCGGAGGTGCCATATTTTTTTGTCGGAGGTATGCAATATGAAACTTTTAGTTATCCGCCATGGAGAATCAGAGGCAGATTTGCTTGATGTACACGAAGGCAGAGCAGATTTCGCCTTAACTGAACGAGGGCACAGACAAGCTGAAGCTATGGCAAAGTATATTGCCAACAATTATAATATCTCTAAAATATATGCGAGCACCTTAACAAGGGCAAAACAAACAGCCGGACATTTATCAGAAAAAACAGGCATTCCCATTGTTTTTGATGAGAATCTTATGGAATTTAATAACGGGCTTCTTGCAGGCTTGCCAAGAGCAGTTGTAAGAGAAAAATATCCTGAAATTCCTGATTTGCCGATTGATAAAGCTGTTTACGGTCAAGAATCGCAGGTTGAATTCAGACAGAGAGCCGAAAATGCACTTTCAAGAGTAATCAGGGAATCTCAGGCAGATGAAACTATTGCTATTGTTTCTCACGGAGGAATGATAAATCAGTTGTATCGTTCACTGTTTGAAATGCCTGTTGATTGTAAGTTTTTCTTTAATACCGCTGATACAGGAATTCATATTTGGAGTGTGAGTGACAGAGAAAGACGAGTTGTGAAAGCGAATTATGATGAACATACAAAAGGTATATGAGGAAATAAAATGAGAATTGTCAAATTTGAAGCACGATACCGGGATGACCTTATATTTATGATACTTGAAGCAAAAAACGCCCTCGGTAGAGTTCCGGGGCTTAATGAGGATTTGCTTGACATTCAGAAAAACTATTTTGATAAGGGTGACATATTTTGGATTGCCCTTGATGATAATGACAGAGTTATCGGCAGTGTGGGTTATAATTCCATTGAAAATAGTGATGAGGCTGTACTTCACAGACTTTTTGTAAAGTATAATCTTAAGCATCAGGGTATCGGCACAGCTCTCCTTAAAACAGTAGAGGAACATCTGAAAGTTATCGGTAAAAAGGCGGCTATTGTTCATCTCGGTGATAAAAAAGATTTTTATGAGTCATGGCAGTTTTATCCTAAGCACGATTATGTTGAATATGAGCCGAGCTATATGAGGAAAGAGTTATTTGAAAGTGAGTGATTATTTGTGAGCTATACAATTGAGCCCTTAAGTGTCGAGGACTATCACAAGTGTTCAAATATCTGGAATATGAAAACTCAACCGTTTGCCGAAAAATGGAGAGAAGAAATTTCATCAGGTAACAGACTGGTCTTCATTTATAAAATCAATGGCGAGTTCATCGGCGAAGGAGCATTAGTTTTAGATACAGGTGATTCTGATTACACTATACCAAACAAAAGAATTTATGTTTCAAGAATGATAGTTAAAAAAGAATACAGAAACCGTGGCATCGGTAGTGAAATTCTTGAATTCCTTATAAAAAAAGCCAAAGAAATGGGCTTTTCTGAAATGACTATCGGTGTCGATAAGGATAACGAAACCGCTTTACATATGTATCGTAAATACGGCTTCACAGAAGTTCTTTATGACGGTGCAGATGAAAATGGTGAATATTTCAAGTTGATGAAGAGGATATGATATGAAAGCGGTGCAGCCTCGGAATGAGGTTGCACCGTATTTATAAATAAGCATTTATTAAGAGTGTTGTTGGTCGGATTTATTTTATTCTCTGAAAAGGGGAGTGGAGAAATATCTTTCTGCTGTGTCGGGGAGGATTGTGACGACGGTTTTGCCCTCTCCCAGCTTTTCGGCAAGCTTTATTGCCGCGGCAACGTTGGTGCCTGAGGAAATTCCGCACATAAGACCTTCCTTTGAGGCTAAATCCCTTGCTGTCCTGAGTGCTTCTTCGTCGGAAACAATGTAGATATCCTCATAAATTTCAGTGTTGAGAATCTCGGGAATAAGTCCGTCGCCGATACCCATCTGAATGTGTGCGCTGACAGTTCCGCCTGCAAGAATTGCGGCATTTTCGGGCTCAACTGCCCATATCGTCATATGGGGATTAAGTGCCTTGAGGGTTTCACCGATGCCCGTGATTGTGCCGCCCGTGCCCATGCCCGAGCAGAAGCCGTCAATGGGACCTCCCACCTGCTCGAGTATTTCAAGACCCGTCTGATGTCTGTGAATCATAGGGTTTGCAGGATTTTCGAACTGCTGAGGCACAAATACCTTAGGGTCGTCCCTTTCCATCTGCAGTGCAGTTTCAAGGCATTTTGCAATTGCATCACCGATATTGCCCTCGTCGTGAATAAGCACAACCTCAGCACCGTAGTGCTGCATTATCTTCTTTCTTTCAATGCTGACGGAGTCGGGCATAATTATTCTGACCTTGTAGCCCAGCACTGCGCCCACAAGAGCAAGTCCGATTCCCTGATTGCCCGACGTGGGCTCAACAATTATGCTGTCCTTTGTAAGAACGCCTCTGTTTTCGGCATCCTTTATCATATTGTAGGCAACTCTTGTCTTTACCGAGCCGCCGACGTTGAGTCCCTCGTATTTCACAAGCACCCTTGCGGCACCACGGGGGACCATGTGATTCAGCTGTACCATGGGGGTATGTCCCATAGCATCAAGAATATTTTTGTATATCATAAAATTTCACCCTTAAACTGAAAACTGAGATATGTTCTGTCTGAAAAAGCTTATGGCTTTTACAGAAAAATTATATTTTCCATTCATTATATGAACAAAGTAAATTGCCGCAACGTTTTTTTGTTGCAGCAATTTTTTTACGGTTAAAATAAAAACGATTTACTGAAACTGCTTTACTGACGAATTAAAGGATGTCATCAAAGTAGATAATGTTTGATGCAACACATCTGAGCTTTCCGTCCTGCTCTTTCTTGATAAGCTCAACAATTCTGTCGTTTATGGGAGTGGGAATACCGCACTTTCTGCCCCATTCGCAGACAACACCGTTTATTGCATCAACCTCGCAGGGCTTGCCGTTTCTGATATCCTGAAGCATTGAAGGAACAATATCTCTGTGCTTTTTCATTGCAATGGGAAGAAGAAGCTGTGCAAAAATTCTTTTTGCTGTTCCGTTATAATAGAAAAGCTTTGTGATATTCTTGCCCTGTACGGGAGCAAATGCTGCACCTGCAGCGTGACCTACGTCAATGCATTCCTTCATACAGCGCACTGCCACCTTTTTTGCATCCTTGTTTTCGGATACGTCACCGAAGCAGCCGCCTACAACCGTGCCGAGACCCGAGAAGGTTGCATTTATGAGAAGCTTTGACCAACGTGCACCGATAAGATTGGTTTCCTCGTGTACGGGGCACATAAGCTCAAGAATTTCCTTAACCATATTGAACTGCTCGTCTGTGATGCCGTCCATTTTGCCCATGTGGAAGGAAAGGCTGTCCGGCTCAGAGGTAAGCTTGCAGACACCCGGCTGTGTAAGCTCAGCACCCCATTCAACGGTGCATCCCATAGTGTGCTCTGCACCTACAATTTCAGCAATGCCGGGCTCGGGAATACCGTTCTGAAGAGTTACGATAACACCCTTTTCCGTGAGGAAGTCCTTAAGCATTGTTACAACCTCTTTATTGAAGAGCTGCTTTGTCATAAGGAAGATAACGTCATATTTCTTTGTCATTTCATCGGGAGTAAATGCAGTTACTCGAACAGTCATTTCAACCGTGCCTGTGATTTTTGCTCCCTTTTCATTAAGTGCCGCAACATGAGCCTTATTTCTGTTTATAAGGTCAATTTCTCCGCCGTTTTTCGTGATATATGCACCAAGCACCGTGCCAAGTGAGCCGGCGCCGTAAATAGCCGCATTTATATTTTTCATAAAAACATCCTCCAAAAAATTGTCATAGATAAATTAACACAATATCAGCAAAAAATCAATGATTTTATCGGAAACTCTTAGCCCAGTTCACAAGGGAATTGTGCCATATATTATCTGTAACGTCCTTTTTCATCCGCTCAGTTACAGGGCCGTTTTTTGCCATTTTTGAGAGAATCACAGCCTGCAATTCCTCAACCGTCATTTCCTCAAAGGGCTTATCGGGAATTGTGACCCTTTCGGGGTCGGCGGTTTTCGGCTCCTCTTGTGTTTTTTTAAGCTTTAATTCTTCTCTTATTTCTGCTTTGCTTTCTTCCTTTTCAGGTGCTTCGATTGTGGTTTTAACGGGCGTGAAGTCCTTTGCCGTGCCGTTTACGGGAACGAGAATTTCACCTGAATTTCCGCTTAAGATAAGAGTAATTCTGCCGTTTTTTGCAGTTACCGTTGAAGCCGATAATGCTTTTACATAAGTGCCGTCGGCAGGGAAGGAGACAACAGCTTCCTTGTCGTCGTTATTCACGGCAACGAAAACTGTGCTTTCGCTGAGCGTTCTTGCAAATACATACTGTCGGTTTGTAAGAAGCACCTCTTTATACGTGCCGTAGGACAGCTCTTTGAATTCTTTTTTTATGCTTATGAGTGCGGATGTGAGCCTTGTTACGGGATTTTCCTTTATTTTGTCCTTTAATTCTTCGTAATTAAGGCAGGGTCTCAGGGAAGCGTCCGAATGTCTCTCTTTTCTGCCCTCGGTGCAGAATTCCGAGCCGTAGTATACTGAGGGGATACCGGGAAGTGTGAAAAGAAGGATGCTTACGGGGACCATATGCCTTTTATCCGTAAGCTTCGTGTAAATTCTTTCAACGTCGTGATTGTCTGCGAAATTATAGAGCTTAAGATTTCGGCACATATCGGCATTTCTCTTTATCGTATGGGCTATTTCAAAATAATTTCTGTCGTTGTGACCCGAATAAAGAGCCTTGTGCAGGGTGTAATTCGTCACGGAATGAAGAGTATCCGAATTTGCCCATCGGCTGTAATCACCGTGAATTACCTCTCCCATAAGCCAGAAATCGGGCTTTACCTCATTTGCCGTTCTTCTCAGTGCCTTCATAAAGTCAAAATCAAGCACGTCTGCCGCATCAAGACGGATTCCGTCAATGTCAAACTCACTGACCCAGCAGCGTATAACGTCGCAGATATAATTTATAACCTCGGGATTTTTCTGATTGAGCTTTACGAGCAAATCGTATCCGCCCCAGTTTTCATAGGAAAAGCCGTCGTTGTATGAATTATTGCCCCGGAAATTTACGTTGTACCAGTGCTGATACCTTGAATTTTCTCTGTTCTGCAGAATATCACGGAAAGCAAAGAAATCTCTTCCCGTGTGGTTGAACACACCGTCAAATATCACTCTTATTCCGTTTTCGTGACAGTGTGAAATGAACGCTTTAAGGTCTTCGTTGTTGCCGAGACGGGAATCAAGCCTTCTGTAATCCGTGGTTTCATAGCCGTGTCCCACAGACTCGCACAAGGGACCGAGATAAAGAGCATCAAAGCCCGTTTCTTTAATGTGCTTTATCCAGTCGTAAAGCATATTTATACGGGAAACGGGGGCAGAATATTCATTTATTGCGGGCGCTCCCGTAAGTCCCAAAGGGTATATATGATAAAATACAGCTTCATCGTACCAAGCCATAAAGTGCCTCCGCCTTAAGTAAGTTTTCCGCAGACACTGACGGTATTCTTCCAAGTCCGTCAGGGCCTACGTTCAGAAGATAATTTATCCCCATAGAATTTAATTTCTGTCTTCTTTCAGCTATTTCCTCGGGGGTAATCCAGTTGTTGTCGTAATATTTGAAGCCCCAGGAGGAGTTCATTGTTCCTGCAGTTTCATAAAGCCCCTTGGGGGAGTATTTCATCCCGTCAAGGCTGTTGGGATCCGCATTTTCATCCACTGAAAATTCCGTGGGATATTCGTTGTCACCGAGAGATACGTAGTCGTAGGCTCCGTTGCCGATTCTTGAGTTTATAAGACAGTCGGGCTGATATTCCTTTACGAGATTATTGAGCCTCAGGCTCTGCTCCTTTGTTATTGTGTGTGGAACGTCAAACCACATAAGAAGAAGGTCGCCGTAATTCTTTATAAGCTCCGTTACCTGAGGGATAATTTTTTCCTGGAAGCAGACATCAAAGCATTTCTTCTCTCTTTCGGGGAAATCCCAGCTGTTGTCCCAGCTGACACCCGAGCAGCCCGAAAATTTATCGTAGCCTCCGCCGTGGAAATGGTGCCAGTCAAGCTCCTGAGAATAATAAAGTCCGAATTTAAGCCCGTGCTTATAGCAGGCCTCACCGAGCTCTGCAACAACGTCACGGCCGAAGGGTGAGGCATCAACGATATTGAAGCTGTCGGCCTCCGATCTGAACATCGCGAAGCCGTCGTGATGCTTGCTTGTAAATACGAAATATTTCATACCTGCAGCCTTTGCAAGCCTTATCCATTCATCGGCATTGAAATACATAGGATTGAAGCTTTTTGCAAGGCAGGAATATTCCTCGTTGGGAATTGCCATAAAGCTCTGTATCCATTCTGCATAATCATTCACGTGTCTGCCCTTATATTCACCTGCAAGAAGGGAATAAAGCCCCCAGTGAGCCATCATTCCGTAGCCTGCATCCTTGAACCATTTTACGTTGTCCATAAAAGCACCTCAATTCTTTTTTCAATTATGTCATAAAAAATATTTACAGTCAATCTGCAAATAAATCACAAATTTTTATTGAATTAATTAAAATAGGTGGTATAATATATAAAATATTATTTTATATAGGGTTGCTGATCGTTTTGAAAAAAATTGACTCTACAGTAATCAAGGAAACCGGCTTTGTTGCCCTGATGACACTTGTTATGAGTGTTCTTCTGCAGTCGGTGTTCCTTGTTATCGGAAAATGGGATTATACGGTGCTTCTCGGAAACCTTCTCGGTGCTTTTGCGGGAATTGCGAATTTCTTCCTGATGGGGCTTACCGTGCAGTCCTCCTTAGGTCTTGAGGTCAAGGATGCAAAAAGCAGAATGAAGCTTTCGCAGATGCTTCGCACGCTTCTTATGTTTGCCGTTGCGGTTGTGGGATACCTTGTACCCGTATTCAATCTCATAACGGTTGTTATTCCTTTCCTCTTTCCCCGTATTGCGGTAACCGTACGGGCAATTATGATAAAAAAGCAGGGATGAGGTGATACGGTTGAAAAAAATGAGCCTCAGGTTCAGAATTGCTGATGCTTTTTACGTTGCAATGATGATAATTCCCATTGTTTCGGGGATTGTGCTGAAGGTGCTGACCGCACCCCCTACCGAGGGTGTTTCAATAACGGGTGCACGTATATTCTTTACTATACCGATGCCTGTTCAGGATTTTCCCGTAACGGAATCTCAGGTGAATTCGCTTATCGTAACTGTTGTGCTTTTCTTCTTCTGTCTTTACATGACTCACGGACTTACGGAAAAGGCAGAGCTCAGACGACAGCACTTTGCTGAGATGATCGTTGAAAAGGTGGACGGTCTTGTAAATGAGAATATGGGAGAATATTTCAGGGGCTTCCCCCCGTTCATTATCGCAATTCTCGGTCTTTCGGCGCTTTCGAGCCTTCTTACACTTTTCGGACTCTTTCCCCCTACGTCCGATATAAACATCGTCGGCGGATGGGCGCTTCTTGTATTCGTGCTTATAACATATTACAAGATGAAATGCGGTCCCGTGCATTATCTTAAAAGCTTTACACAGCCCGTTGCAATTCTTACGCCCATTAACCTTATAAGTGAAATTGCAACTCCCGTTTCAATGGCATTCCGTCATTACGGAAACGTGCTTTCAGGCTCGGTTATTTCGGTGCTTTTAGGTACTGCACTTGCAGGAATTTCCTCAAGGGTATTGTCCTTTATGCCGGGCTTCCTCAAGGATTTTCCGCTGTTTCAGATAGGTATTCCGGCTGTAATGTCGCTGTATTTCGATATTTTCAGCGGATGCTTACAGGCATTTATTTTTGCAATGCTTACAATGATGTATGTTGCAGGTGACGTTGATATTGAATATTTCGAAAAAAGGCTGGCACAGAAGCGTGCTAAAAAGATTAAGGTTAAAAATTAATTTCTATAAAACGGAGGAACAAAAAATGGAACTCGCACTTGGTATTATTTTAGGTTGTTGCGCTCTCGGCGCAGGTCTCGCTATGATTGCTGGTATCGGCCCCGGTATCGGTGAAGGTAACGCTGTTGCAAGCGCTTGTGAAGCAATTGCCCGTCAGCCCGAAAGCAAGGGCTCTGTTACAACAACGATGCTTATGGGTTGTGCTATTGCTGAAACAACGGGTCTTTATGCTCTCGTTATTGCAATTCTTCTTATTTTTGTAGCACCCGGTATGCTTGCAGACGTTCTTGTTGAAACAATTCAGTCACTTGGTTAATCGGAGTGAGGATTTATGCAGACCTTAGACGTTATTTCAGTCAACTTATGGCAGATGGTAGCCGCTCTCGGTAACCTTATTCTGTTATTTGTGATTGTCAAAAAATTCCTTTATAAGCCCGTCAAAAAGATGCTTGCTGCCCGTGAAAATGCCATAAATCAGGATTATGATACGGCACGTCAGGCAAAAGAGGACGCTATGAAGGATAAAAAAGAATATGAAGACAGACTTCTTTCTGCGGAAAAAGAGGCTGACAGTGTAATCAAATCTGCCGTAAGCGTTGCAAAGGCACGTGAAAAGGAAATCGTTGCGGATGCACACGAAAAGGCGGACGGTATTGTCCGTCAGGCAAAGGAGGAAGCCGCTCTCGAGCTTAAAAAGGCTGAGGATTCAGTCAAAAGGGAAATTGCGGAGGTGTCCTCTGCGCTTACCGAAAAGCTTCTTGAGCGTGAAGTCAACGACAGTGACCATCAGCGCTTTATTGATTCGTTTATCGAAAGCATAGGTGACAGCGATGACAGGAACTGAGAGAGAATATGCGGCGGCACTTTTTTCCCTTGCCGTTGAAGAAAATTCCGTGAAGGAATTCAGAGCTTCTCTTGAGTCTGTCAGGGAGCTTCTTTCCGAAAACGGAGAATACGTTGAATTTCTTGCCTGTCCCACGGTAGAGCTGTCCGAAAGAATAGACTGTATCGAGGAGGCCTTCGGTGGCTTCCCCGAATATGTAGTGTCCTTTTTGAAGGTGCTCTGCGAAAACGGCAGGGCAAAGACAGTTATTGCCTGTATTGATGAATTTATAAGCCTTGCAATGGCTTATCTTAACGCTGCAACGGCGGTTATTACCTCCGTAACCGAGCTCAGCCCCACTCAGAAGAATGCAGTTATCGAGAAGCTGAGCGCGCTTACGGGAAAGAATATCGAGCCCGTGTACGTAACCGACAAATCACTTATCGGCGGTATAAAAATTGAAGTTGACGGCAAATGCTACGACGGCAGTATAAGGCACCGCCTGAGTGAGATTAAGGATGTGATGAACTCATGAACAGACCTGAAGAAATCAGTAATATCATAAAAAGTCAGATAAAGAATTACAAATCAAAGGTTGATATGACAGAAACCGGAAAGGTAATTCTTGTAGGTGACGGTATTGCCCGTGCATACGGACTTTCAAGCTGTATGGCAAACGAGCTGCTTGAATTTGACGACGGCAGCTTCGGTGTTGCACAGAATCTTGAGGAAGAAACAGTTTCCGTTGCCATTCTTTCCGATAAGGATAATATCCGAGAGGGCTCAACTGTCAGCAGAACGGGTAAGGTTCTTTCCGTGCCCGTAGGCGAAAAGCTTCTCGGCAGAGTTGTCAATGCTCTCGGTGAGCCTATTGACGGCAAGGGTCCCGTTGAATACAGCGGTGTAAGACCCGTTGAATCCGAAGCCCCCGGTATCATTGAAAGAGAAAGCGTAAGCGTTCCTCTTCAGACGGGCATCAAGGCAATTGACAGTATGATTCCCATAGGCAGAGGTCAGCGAGAGCTTATAATCGGTGACCGACAGACGGGTAAAACTGAAATTGCAATTGATACCATAATCAATCAGAAAAATACGGGAGTTATCTGTATTTACGTTGCCATCGGACAGAAGAGCTCCTCCGTTGCACAGATTGCAAACGAGCTTGTCCGCAACGGTGCTATGGAATACACAATAATCGTTTCCGCAAGTGCATCGGAAAGCGCTCCCTTGCAGTATATTGCTCCCTACAGCGGCTGTGCTATGGCTGAGTATTTCCGTGAGCAGGGCAAGGACGTTCTTATTGTTTACGATGATCTCAGTAAGCACGCGGTTGCTTACAGAGCACTTTCTCTTCTTATCCGCCGTCCTCCCGGACGTGAAGCATATCCCGGTGACGTTTTCTATCTTCATTCAAGACTTCTTGAAAGAGCAGCCTGCGTTGCCAAGGAATACGGCGGCGGCTCCATTACCGCTCTTCCCGTAATTGAAACTCAGGCAGGTGACGTTTCGGCTTACATTCCCACAAACGTTATTTCTATCACAGACGGACAGATTTTCCTCGAAACAGAGCTTTTCCACGCAGGTATTATGCCTGCTATCAACCCCGGTATATCCGTAAGCCGAGTCGGCGGCTCAGCACAGCTTAAGGGTATGAAGAAGGTTTCGGGTGAGCTGAAGCTTCTCTATTCACAGTACCGTGAGCTTCAGGCCTTCTCTCAGTTCGGAAGTGACCTTGATGCTGACACCAAGGCAAGACTTGCTCTCGGTGAAAGAATCGTTGCAGTGCACAAGCAGGGCAGAAATGCTCCCGTACGCGTGGGAAATCAGGTTGCAATCGTTTACGCCGTTACAAAGGGCTATCTCAACGATACCGAGGTTTCAAAGGTACCCGAGTACGAAAAGAGACTTTTTGCAAAGCTTGAAAATGAATATCAGAGCTGGCTTCAGAGAATTGAAGAGGGCTTCTTTGAAGCGGAAGATGAAGAAACACTTAAATCTGTTCTTTCGCAGATTCAGGGGTGATAAGCTATGTCTCAGAATACAAAGACACTGCGAGTCCGTATAAAGAGTGTAAACTCCACAATGCAGCTTACAAATGCCATGGGACTTGTTGCTTCTTCAAAAATAAGAAGGGCAAACGAGGCAATGCTCAAGGGCAGAGCCTATTCGGATGCGCTTGACTCTACTATGAACGTGCTTACCGCAGACAGAGAATGTCTTAAAAGCCCTTATATGAAGGAAAGGGAAGCGCTTCGCACAAGGCTTATTGTAATTGCAGGTGACAGAGGTCTTGCAGGCGGATATAATGCAAACGTTTTCCGCCTTGCTGCAGAGTATCCCGAGGCTGAAATCATTCCCATCGGAAGACGTGCCTGCGACAGATACGAAAAGCCCTTCGTTTCTTCGGAAAGCTTCAGCTTCAACGACGCTTATGCTCTTGCAGATGAGCTCTGCAGGGATTTTTCCGGGGAAAAATTCGACAGACTGGGAATCGTATCCACAAAGTACAATTCCATTATGAGTCAGGAGGCTGTCGTTACGTGGCTTCTTCCTCTTAAAAGGAATGAGAACGGCAGTATTCACGGAATCGTTTTTGAGCCTGACCGTCTTACGGTGCTTAACAATATTATCCGTGAGTACGTTGCGGGAAAAATTACAGTCAGTATCCGTGAAAGCTTCGCAAGTGAGGTTTCAGCACGAAGAATGGCAATGGACTCCGCAAGCAAGAATGCACAGCAGATGATAAATGATTTACAGCTTGAATATAACCGTGCAAGACAGGGTGCAATCACTCAGGAAATCACGGAAATTGTAGCCGGCAGCGGCAATTGACAAGAGGTGAAAAATTTGAATACCGGTAAAGTTATACAGGTTATGGGCCCCGTTGTTGACGTTCGCTTCAACGAAGGGGAACTGCCTATGATTCATAATGCACTTACCGTTCCCGTAGGGGACAGAGTGCTTACCGTTGAGGTTGCACAGCATATAGGCGGCAATACTGCAAGATGTATTGCTATGGCTTCAACCGACGGTCTTCAGAGAGGTGTGGACGTTACAGATACGGGTGCTCCCATAAGCGTTCCCGTAGGAAGAGAAACTCTCGGAAGAATCTTCAACGTTTTAGGTGAGGCTGTTGATAACAGACCCGCTCCCGAAAATGCTGAAAAATGGAATATCCACCGTAATGCTCCTTCCTATGACGAGCTTGCAACAAGCACGGAAATCTTTGAAACGGGCATTAAGGTTATCGACCTTATCTGCCCCTATTCCAAGGGCGGTAAAATTGGTCTTTTCGGCGGTGCAGGTGTAGGAAAAACCGTTCTTATTATGGAGCTTATCAATAATATCGCCAAGCAGCACGGCGGTATATCCGTTTTCACGGGTGTAGGTGAAAGAACAAGAGAGGGTAACGACCTTTATAATGAAATGACACAGTCGGGCGTTATAAAGAATACGGCTCTTGTGTACGGACAGATGAACGAGCCCCCCGGAGCACGTATGAGAGTCGGACTTTCAGGTCTTACAATGGCTGAATATTTCCGAGATACGGAAGGTCAGGACGTGCTTCTTTTCATAGATAACATTTTCCGTTTCACTCAGGCTGGCTCCGAGGTTTCGGCACTTCTCGGCCGTATGCCCTCAGCTGTAGGCTATCAGCCTACCCTTGCAACTGAAATGGGTGCTCTTCAGGAGAGAATCACATCCACAAAGAAGGGCTCAATCACGTCTATTCAGGCAGTTTACGTGCCTGCTGACGACCTTACAGACCCTGCTCCCGCAACAACCTTCGCACACCTTGATGCAACCACTGTTCTTGCAAGAAATATTGCTTCTCAGGGTATTTATCCCGCAGTTGATCCCCTTGAATCAACAAGCCGTATTCTTGCGCCCGAAATCGTTGGTGAGGAGCATTATACCGTAGCACGTGAGGTGCAGAGAATTCTTCAGCGATATAACGAGCTTATGGATATCATTGCAATTATGGGTATGGACGAGCTTTCAGATGACGACAGAATGCTTGTTCAGCGTGCAAGAAAAATTCAGCGCTTCCTGTCACAGCCCTTCGATGTTTCCGAGAAATTCACGGGTTTCAAGGGTAAGTACGTTCCCGTTTCCGAAACAATAAGAGGCTTCAGGGAAATCATTGAAGGCAAGCACGACGACCTTCCCGAATCAGCCTTCCTTTACGTGGGCACAATTGACGAGGCTGTAGAAAAAGCAAAGAAGGAAAACAGATGAATACATTCAGACTGACTGTTGCCTCTCCCGACGGAAATAAGTTCTCGGGAGATGCCGTAAAGCTTGACGTAAGAGGAACCGAGGGTGAGCTTGCAGTTATGGCAGGTCACGTTCCCTTTGTTACCTCAATTGTCAAGGGAAACTGTGTTATTCATCTTCCCGATGATACAAAGAAAACTGCCTCTGCCGAAGGCGGACTGCTGACGGTAGGAACGGATTCGGTAACCCTTATTGCAGGCTCGTTTACGTTTATTGAATAATATTAAATACAGGCTCTCTCAGGAGTCTGTATTTTTTTGTTGCTTTGATGAAACATTTTAATTATAATATAAAACAAGAAAATTCTGCATGGGGTGTGCTATGAAAACGTACGGAACATATTTTCAGAACGACGAAAAGGAACCTGTAAAATACGGTGAAATTAATCTTATAAATCCCAAAAGACAAAGACTCAGAGGAGAGCCTGAGCTTGATGGCATTGAGGCATATCCCGTTTTTCAGGGCTTTTGCGGAACCGATAACGAGCTTATGAAAATGGGAAGACTCGGAAAGCTTTCCTTAAAATTCCCCGATGGTGAAAAAAGACTTATAAACGGACACGAGGGTGTTGTATGGGTACCCTCCGAAAAACGCTTTGCCATTGTGCTTATCCGTGGCGGTGACAGCTGGGATCCTACGAGATACACTGAGGATGAAACCTATTTTGAGTACGGCTGTGACAAGGCGGACGGACTTTTCTGCGATAAGAATTATTTCAATCCCCATATGCTTCTGCCGCTTCCCGAAAAGTATGAAGGGCTCACAGCCCTGCCTCTTTCCGTTGCAAAGCGTCTTTCCTTTGCCGATCCTTACGCCTGCGCGGTTTTTCAGATTGAAAGAATGGAGGATCTCGGTGAAGCACAGAATTTCCGTGTGGAAATGGCAAAGCACAAGTGCTCCGAATCAGAAGCAAGAGCAAAGGCAAAGGAAAACATTTTTAAGAAAACCGTAATATTCGGCCTCGGTATGACGGGACTTTTCATTGCAGATCAGATAAGAAGAAAGCATCCCGAGGCAGAAATTCTGTTCGTCGGCAGAAGTGATGAAAGCAGTAAAAAGGTTGTTTTCTCAAAGGAGATTGCAAAAGCAGGCTATCTTTCAACCGCAGGTCTTTCTGAGGAAGAAACCGCAGAGAAAATCATTGAGGCCCTAGGATCAAAGGCAACTATGTTTGTGGGCACCTCAGGCAGTAACGTTGAGCACAGAATTGCATTTGAAAAAGGAGTGCTCGGCTGTAACGGTATCTATAACAGCTTCTCACTCGGCCCTGTTGTTGCTTACGACACAATGCCCTTCGGCTTTCAGAATCATCTTATTTTCGCTTCAATCAATTTCCGTCAGTCCCACATGGAAAAGGCAATTGAAATTCTTGTTGATTCCCGATATGACGAGGTCGTTGAGCTCATAGACAAGGAAGAATTCATAAGGGATCCCTTATGGGCTTATGAAAACAAAATATTCTCAAAGGGCGCACCCCTTAAAACAGGTGTTATCTGGAACAAGGCTTATATTCAGGAGGAGAAATAAAATGAATGCAATTGTAATTCCCGCTCCCGGTGAAATAGAAATCAGAGAAATTCCCATGCCCGAGGTAAAAGAGGGCGAAGCACTTCTTAAGGTAAAGACCGTAGGCATCTGCGGTGCTGACGTTGCATCCTTTACGGGTAATCAGCCCTTTACAACCTATCCCCGAATTCCCGGTCACGAGTTTTCCGCAGAAATCGTTTCAATTCCCGAAAACGACAAGGGACTGAAGGCAGGGGATATCGTTACCTGCAATCCTTATTTCAACTGCGGAGAGTGCTATTCCTGCAAGCGCGGCTTCGTAAACTGCTGTACCGATAATCAGACAATGGGTGTACAGCGTGACGGTGCCTTCTGTGAATATATCTCAATGCCCGTTGAAAGAATCTACGAGGGCAAGGGCTTATCTGCCGATGAGCTGGCACTTATTGAGCCCTTCTCAATTTCAGGTCACGCTGCAAGCCGTGCAGAAATAAAGGAAACCGACAACGTGCTTATCGTGGGAGCAGGCCCCATAGGTCTGTTCGCTCTTCTTGCAGTTAAGGACAAGTGCAAGAACGTTGCAGTTGCAGATATTCTTGATAACAGACTTTCCCTTGCAAAGGAATACGGTGCAAAGGCAGTTATCAATACGAAAACAGAGAATTTTGCCGATTTTACAAATGAGTTTACGGGCGGTAACGGCTTTGACGTTTGCATTGAAGCCTGCGGTGCTCCCGAAACCTTTTTAGCCTGCATTGAAAATGCCGCTTTTGCCGCAAACATCATTTTAATCGGTAACGGTAAAAGAGAAACCACCTTCAACCATTCAATTCTTCTTAAAAAGGAGCTTAACGTTCACGGAAGCCGTAATGCACTTAAGGACGACTTTATAAATAATATTGACCTCGTTGCAGAGGGTAAGGCTGACGTTATGAAGATGGTTAGCGGTATTTACAGTATGGAAAATGCCCTTGAGGCCTTCAAAGCGCTCAGCAATAACGACGGTACCCTTGCAAAGCTTCTTATAAGAATAGGTGAATAATATGAAGGAAACGGTAATTCAGTTCGGTGAAGGTAATTTTTTAAGAGGCTTCTTTGATTACTTTCTTGACGTGATGAATAAAGACTCTCTTTACGAGGGTAAGGCTGTTGTGATTCAGCCGAGAGCCGGCGGAAAATGTGCCCTTCTTGAGAAGCAGGGCTGTAAGTACAATCTTTTTATGCGAGGCATAGAAAACGGTGAGGTGGTTGAAGAGCACCGTCTTATAGAATCAATTTCCCGTGCTGTTGACCCCTACAGAGATTTTGACGGCTATATGGCATTGGCGGAAAATCCCGATTTCCGTTTCGTTGTATCAAATACAACAGAGGCAGGTATTGCCTTTGACAGCACCTGTCAGCTTTCGGACAAGCCCTGCACCTCCTTCCCCGGAAAGCTTACACAGCTTTTATTCAGAAGATATGAAAAAAAGCTTCCCGGCTTTGTTTTTCTTCCCTGCGAGCTTATTGACAATAACGGTGGCGAGCTTAAAGGGTGCATTATAAAATATGCGGAATTCTGGGGACTGTCCGCGGAATTCATTGATTGGATAAACAACGAAAACGTGTTTCTCAATACCCTTGTTGACAGAATCGTTACGGGATATCCTTCGGACGGCACGGAAAAGCTCTGTCCCGATGACAGCTTCCTTGATACCTCCGAGATTTTCCACCTTTGGGTAATTGAGGGTGACTATGAAAATGAGCTTCCCCTCAAAAGGGCAGGCTTCAACGTTATATGGACCGACTGCGTAAAGCCCTACAAGAAAATCAAGGTGCGTATTCTCAACGGCGCTCACACCT
The DNA here is from genome assembly GCA_045651625.1 of Acutalibacteraceae bacterium. GTDB lineage: Bacteria > Bacillota > Clostridia > Oscillospirales > Acutalibacteraceae > RUG806. Next base: position 22,610 of record JAZRST010000033.1, read on the forward strand.
CGCTTGTTGCCGCTTCTCTTCTTTCAGGTGTTGAAACCGTAGGAGAGACTATGAAGGACTCTCTTTTATCTTCATATCTCGGTGCTGTTATGAATACGGAAATTCTTCCGACTATCGGCGAAAATGAGGACAGCCGTAAATTCGCAGAAAGTGTTTTTGACCGCTTCCGTAATCCCTTTATTCAGCATAAGTGGCGTTCAATTGCTCTTAACAGCATAAGTAAATATTCGGTACGCGTGCTTCCCACAATACTTGAATATAAGGAGAAAAACGGTGAGTATCCCAAGCTGCTTTCCCTTTCACTTGCAGCTCTTATCTATTTCTACAAGAACGATGCTCCCGAGGATTCAGCCGAGGCAGTTCAGCTTGTAAAGAATGGGGATATACCTTCAATTCTCGGAAACGTCGCTTTATGGGGAGCAGATATCTCCGCTATGACTGAAATCGTAAGCAGTTATTACGGTAAAATTGAAGAGCTCGGTATGAGGGAATCGGTAAAATGGATACTGTCAGAATAAACGATAAGGATAACGTATCGGTAAGCCTTTCCACGGGGCATAAATCTGCCCTTTGCGATATAAAAAAGGGAGAGGACGTTATAAAATACGGCTACACGATAGGTGTTGCCACCGAGGATATATCGGCGGGTGAGCACGTTCATTCACACAATATGAAAACGAAATTAGGGGATATATTAAGCTATCAGTATACCCCCCGATTCTCCTTTCCCGAGGCGGAGGAGCCCTTTACAATCAGGGCATTTGTCCGTGAAAACGGGGATATAGGAATCAGAAACGATATATGGATAGTCCCCACTGTCGGCTGTGTCAACAGTATAGGTAAATTGCTTGCCGAAAAAACGGGCGCAATTTATTTTTCGCACCCCTACGGATGCAGTCAGCTTGGTGATGATATGAAGGTCACACAGCTTGTTTTAAAAGGACTTATTAAGCATCCCAATGCAGGCGGTGTGCTTGTGCTGGGACTTGGCTGTGAAAACAACAACATAGGGGAAATGAAAAAAATCCTCGGTGAGGTAAACGAAAGCCGCATAAAATTCCTGAACGTTCAGGACTGCGGTGATGAAATCGAAGAGGGCATAAGGCTCATTGATGAGCTAAAAGGCATTGCCGCCTCCGATAAAAGGGAGGAGGTTCCCGCCTCCCGTCTTAAAATCGGTCTTAAATGCGGCGGCTCTGACGGCTTTTCTGGAATTACCGCAAATGCCGTTGCAGGACTTGTAACAGACAGAATCTGCGCAATGGGCGGCTCTGCAGTGCTTACTGAGGTGCCTGAAATGTTCGGTGCCGAAACCGTGCTTTTTGAAAAATGTGTGAACGAGGACGTTTTCAGAAAGGGCGTCGACCTTATAAATAATTTCAAAAAATATTTCAGGGACCACGGACAGCCCGTGTCTGAAAATCCCTCTCCCGGCAATAAGGAGGGCGGCATCACAACCCTTGAGGAAAAATCCCTCGGCTGTGTGCAGAAGGGCGGAGGAGCTCCCGTAACGGACGTTATTTCCTACGGTGAAACCGTTACTAAAAAGGGACTTACCCTGCTTGACGGACCCGGAAACGACATCGTTTCAATCACAAATCTTTCTGCCGCAGGCTGTCACCTTGTGCTCTTCACAACGGGAAGAGGCACACCTCTCGGCGGTGCCGTACCCACGGTAAAGATTGCATCCAATGATATGATATCTTCAAAAAAGCCCCATTGGATAGATTTCTCAGCCTTCGGTGACAATAAGGAAAAGGCGCAGGAGCTCCTTTCTCTTATCCGTCGTGTTGCTGACGGAGAGCAGACTAAAAACGAGAAGCTCGGTAACCGCGAAATCGCAATTTTCAAGGACGGTGTAACCTTATGATAATTGATGCACACGCTCATTTATGGAAAAAACAGTTTGGGCTCGTAAACGGAAAGCCCGTATTCGACGTCGGCGGAGGAAAAAGTAATTTCGGCGGTGAAATCAAGCAGATGATGCCTCCCTTTATGACGGACGGAGAGAATACCGCTGAAAGATTCCTCTCTAATATGGATTATGCAGGTGTTTCGGGCGCCGTTATAACTCAGGAATATATTGACGGCAATCAGGATGAATATCTTCTCTCCTGCAAGTCCGACCGCATAAAAATCTGCGCTTTATATGAAGAAAAGCCCCTTTCCGATATTTCGGAGTTTGACGGCATAAAAATCTGTGCAGGAAGACTCACGGATACGAATCTTCTTCATCACCTTGAGCCCTTCAGAGTGGCAGATGAAAAGGGAAAGTTCATTTCAATTGACCTTGCAGACGGTGCCTTGCAGACGGGGGAGCTTCACGAAATTGCCCGTATGTTCCCCGACCTTAAAATTGCCGTAGGTCATTTCGGAATGGTGACAAGAGAAGGCTGGCTCGAGCAGATTAAGCTTGCCCTTAATGAAAATGTGTTTATTGAAAGCGGCGGTATAACCTGGCTTTTCAACAGCGAGTTTTACCCTTACCCCTCTGCTGTCAGAGCTATCAACGAGGCGGCAGAGCTTGTGGGCTTCCGAAAACTTATGTGGGGCAGTGACTATCCCCGTACAATGACTGCGATTACCTATAAGATGAGCCTTGATTTCGTTGAAAAAACCGCTGAAATTTCAGAGGAAAACAAGCATCTTTTCCTGGGAGAAAATGCGGTGAATTTTTACGGCTTCAAGGAGCTTCCCGTACCCGAAAAAATCAAAAATATGGTCGAGGACTGATTATGAAGATTTTACTTTTTGTTCTCGTGCTCGCTTCCTTTATAATGCCCGTTTTAGTTGACAGACGGCTGTTCCCGTTCTTTAACGGTCTTCAGACAAAAATGCTTTGCGCCTTTATGTATATCCTTATGGGTGTCGGTGCAGTTCTTCAGCTTACGGGAGATGTGAAATACTCAGTCTTCCTTTTCGGTGCACTGATTTTCGGCTTTTTGGGGGACTTCTTTTTAAGCTGGAAAAACGAAAAATATTTCCTTTTCGGAGTTCTGTTTTTCGGAATCGGTCATATAATTTATATCCTTACGTTTACTCTGATCGGAAGCGGAGCACTACGGGAAAAATTCTTTATTCCCGTGATAATAACGGCAGTTCTTGCTCTTATTCTTGCGATAGTGATAATCTTCGCAAAAATAAAGCTTAAAAAGGAGCATAAGCCTCTTTTGCTATACGGGCTGATTCTCTTCTTTTCTTTTGCATCGGGTGCCGCAAGGGGCGTTTTTGCCCTGATTGCAGGGAAAATTCCTTTTGGCTTGTGTCTTATTGCAGGCTCTGCCTTATTTATAATTTCCGACATTTTTCTCGCAATAGGAATGCTGGGAATACGCCTTCCGAAAATTTTCAACCATGCAGTATCCTATACCTATTTCCCTGCACAGACCCTTTTAGCACTCAGCATATGCTTCTCATAAAAAACAAGGCTCCGATTTTTCAATCGGAGCTCTTTTTTTATGCTTTGTTTTTTATGTTCAGCTTTTTCTTGATTATAAGAAGAATCACAATTCCCACAACGGGGAAGAGGGCTGCTACGAGCATAGCGGACTTCATGCCTATCTGCTCGGGGCTCAGTGAAAGCTCAGTGCTTAATTTTACTGCAAAATCGCTTACGGTCACCTTGTCCACAACAATTCCCAGAAGCTGAGGAGCAATTGAGGCACCGAAGTCACCGCCTGCCGCCATCAAGGCATAAGCCGCAACGCCGACGTTCGGAAGCTTTTCCTCCATAAGAATGAGAGAGCCGGGCCACAGCATTGAGGTGCATACACCTGTCAGGATACAGGCTATAAGAGAGAGTGCGGGAACGGGGGAGAGACCTGCTACCATATAGCAGACAACTGCACCAGTCATTCCGAAAAACAGTACCTTCCAGATGTTTTTGCCACGTTTTCCGTACCAGGTACGGGTAAGTCCGAGAGCAATTCCGAACATTGCCATGCCGAGAATGTCACCTACGAGCTTCGGAAGATGCAAAGCACTTTCAATATAGCTTGAAATCCAGTTTGTCATTGAGTTTTCGGCGGCACTGCCAAAGAATATGCAAAGAACGCAAAGTGTCATTACAAGGGTCTTTTTGCCTGCTTTTTTGCCGTTTTCCTGTCCGCCCATATTTACCTCGGGCATAGGAGAGGTGCTGAACATAATAAATGCACCGAGGGGCACTATTGCCCAGAAAAGGGTCAGATACATCCAGTTTTCCGTACCGAAAATGCGAAGGAATAATGTACTTATCACAACGACACTTACAACACCGTAAGCATAAAGGGAATGGAGAAGGCTCATATCTCTGTCGGGATTTTCTGAGGGAATAGCCGCCACAACGGGGGATAACAGCACCTCGGAAAGACCTGCGGAAATTGAAAATATGAAGGTACCGATTACAAGTCCGGGATATGCATACTGAGGGAAAAGCCAGGGAACAAGCGCATAAATGAGCATACCCACCGAGGTAATTACGGGCATTACAGTTACGGTTTTTTTGATGTTGAAATACTTTGTAAAGAAAGTAAAAATAAGATCAACCGTCAGCTGTGTGCAGAAGTTTACCGCAACAAGAGTACCGAGAAGCGTGTATGAAACTCCGTACATCTCGTGAAAGGTGTTGAAAAGAAGGGGAGGCAGGCTGAAGATTGATGCCATGCCAAGATACGAATAATAGCATGAAAGCTTGGTTCTTTTATAGTTCATAATCTGTGTTCCTTAAATAATCTCAAATGAATTTCCGTCCTTGGAAATTTTCATTCTTATTGTTTTGTCACCGTAGGTGAATTTCATTTCACCCTTATTTCCGAGGAATTTCTTTACGCTCTTCTTTGTCTTTGCAGACAGCACGTTATTGGTGACTATCCATTTGCCCGTACCGTCAGTAATCTCGGAAAAACTGCCCTTTGCCTGTTTTCTTATGTATTCGGGGCAGAATCTCTTCGGTGTTACAACGGTAAGTCCGTTATTCTTAACAAGGTCTATTACAGCGCCGAGGGTAGTGTCACTTATGTAATATCCGCAAAGGAAGCAGAGCTTAAGTGTTGTTAATTTGTCCTTCGTTACTCTGTCGTCAAACACCGCAACACCGTTCATTGAGCAGAAGGATTTATGAGGACGAAGAGACCAGGGGGAAACTCTGTCCCAGGCAAGTCCGTTTCTGCAGGTCTCACCGTGGGTTACAACGTGGAAGGTACGTGTGAATTCCCTTGCCGTTCTGTTGACCTTAAGGTACTTGTTGCCGAAAAGAATGGGGCGCCACATAAAGGGGTCGCACTGTCCCCAGTAGGTATCGTCATATCTTATGATGCCGATTTCGGGCTTGTAGTCCTGGACGGTATAATCTCGGTGCTTTCTTCTTTCATCGGTTGTAAATTTCTTATATGCTTCGCCGTATTTGTTGGGCTTGCCGTCGGTAAAGAACTGACTTGCACCCTCAACGTAAACTCTCGTGGTGCCTGCAAGGTAAGAAAACCATAAGTTATAGTACATTTCGTCGGGTGAATGACCGGGGAAGGTGTTGTAATTCCATAAGTCAACGCAGTTCCACAGCTCTGTGCCGTACTGTAAAGCTGCACCTGCCGCATTTACGTACTGTAAAACAGAGTAGCTTTCTTTCTGGGACTTGAAATTGGGAATAATCCCTGATGCCGCAAAGGAGTGGAAAAGCACGGGGAAAACGTGCTCACCTATAAATCTTTCGGCACCGTTGCTTTTATGAAAATCAGCGAATTCCTTGAGCTGAAGTCTTAAAAGCTCACCCTGAATAACAACGTCCTTGGCGAGTGCCAAAGGGAATACGGGCAGATGCTTTCCTCTTTTATTGATTGTAAGGGTAAGGTTACGGTTGATAATGGAATGCTCCATTTCATCGTACATAATGCCGAGGCAGTTTTCGTCCTTTGTCAGAGCCTTAATAAAATCGGGATGCAGATTTACTCTGTGACAGCCGTCATCGGAGTTGCACCAGTCCCAGCCGTCCTCTGTAACCTGTGAGCCGTGCCAGTTTGCAAATTCCGTATTAAGCACATACTGAAGCCCGAATTTTTTGAATTTTTCGGGCCACGTGGAAATAAATTCACATTCACCCTCTACGCTTCTTTCGGGGGTATAATTGCAGACAACAAAATCTGTTTCGCTGTCCTTATAAAACTGAGCCTTTTCGTTCTCTGCATATATGCTTTCCCAACCGGCATCATTACCTACAAAAAAATTCTGTAACTTTTTATCAGCCATATTCTTCCCTCACTTGTGTGATGTTAATTCAAGTATAACAGACACGGGAAAAATGTCAATTAATTATTAAATTATATTTATATTGCCAAATTTCCCGTAAGGTGCTAAAATTATCACGGTGATAGCTATGGAAATAATTAATCAGTATTCAATTCATTTTGATGACCCGCCGAAAAAGACAAGACCTGCAAGCAGAGGGCTTGTGATAAAAGACGGCAAGGTGCTTCTTACTTACGAACAGAATAAGGATGTGTATATGTCCCCCGGAGGCGGAAGAGAAGGCGAGGAATCTTTTGAGGACTGCTGTATAAGAGAGCTTAAGGAAGAATCAGGCTATGATGTAATCCCCTTTGAGCCTTTTCTTACAATAAACGAATATTGCTTTGATACCTGCTACGAGGCACATTATTTTCTTTGTGAAATAACGGGTGAGGGTGAGCAGAGCCTTACCCCCACGGAAATTGACCACGGTGTATGTCCACGTTGGCTCCCGATAGAAGAAGCAATTGAAATTTTCTCTCACTACGACGAAAAAACCGAGGACCACAGAAGCCTTTATATGAGAGAATTCACGGTGCTGAACAAATACCTTGAATATGAAAAAAGAAAGGCACTCGTAAAATCCTTTCTCGGAAAAACCGTGAAAATAAAAACGGACAGACCATTGGGCTTCGTAAAAAACGGGGAGGGCTATTCAATGACCTATCCCGTGAATTACGGCTATATCCCCGATGTTTTCTCCTCTGACGGGGAGGAGCTTGATGTGTATCTTTTAGGGGTGAAAGAGCCTGTCGAGGAATATACAGCAAGAGTTATTGCCGTTGCCCACCGCCGTGACGATAACGAGGATAAGCTTATCGCCGCTCCCGAGGGAATCTCCTTCACAAAGAAAGAAATCGAAGCACAGATTCACTTCCAGGAGCAGTATTTCGATACCGTGCTTGAGCTGCTTGAAAAATAAATTATATTGCAAAAAGAAAAGTAAATTTGTCCACATAAATCAAGAAAAGAGATTGATTTACTGTTATCATATTTCAAGGGTGCCTTATGAACGATTTGGAAATAGTTGTAGCTTCTCAAGAATACATAAAGCTACATCATAACGATGCTGATTTTAGTATTGAAAATATCTGCAAGTCTATCGGATATTCCCGCCGTCAGCTTGACAGATTGTTTCACAAATTCTTGCAGACAACTCTTTACGAATATGTAAATGCTATTGTACTAAGTAAAAGTGCAGAGAAGCTGATTAACACAGATGATAATGTGCTTGATGTAGCTTTAGACAGTCATTTCACTTCCCACGAAGGTTATACAAGGTCTTTTGCAAAACGCTTTTCTATTACTCCTGATGAGTACCGTAAAAGTCCGATTGCGATACCTTTGTATATCGGTCACCCTGCAAATCATTATAATATCTTGAAAGAAGGACGAGAGATGAAAAGTACGTCAATCTGTACTGTAATACCTGTAAACAGACCGAAAAGAAAACTGATTTATCTGCCGTCAAAATCTGCAACAGGATATTTATCTTATTGCGAAGAAGTCGGCTGTGATTGGGAAGGACTGCAGAACAGCATTCCTGAGAAGTTTGATACCGCAGCAATACTTGAATTACCTGATTTTTTACAGGATGACAGTTACAGTAATATTGCTTCGGGTGTTGAAGTTCCGTGGGATTACGAGAAGCCTTTGCCCGAGGGCTATAAAATAGCAGAACTCCCCGAATGCACAATGCTTTATTTTCAGAGTGAACCGTATCACAATCCCGATGATTTTGGTACTTACATCGGTCAGGTTTACAAAGCATTAGAAAACTATAACTTTGAACGCTACGGTTATAAACTTGCGAATAACATTTCTCCGACTTTTAACTTCGGAGCACAAACCGATGTCGGTGCAAGAATCGCTGTGCCTGTAATAAGAATATAAAAAGCAGAGGATAGCTCCGAAAAAAGAGCCATCCTCATTTTTTGTTATCAGCCGATAAAGGTCTTTATTGCATCCTCAACAAGAGCTACTGTCTTGTCAATAACATCCTCGTCGCCTTCCTCAAGATTCAGAAGAGGCTCTCTTACACCGCCAAGCTCAAGACCTGCTCTTTTCTTGAGAGCTGCCTTTGCAACGGCATACATATTGCCCTTGCCTGAGCACATTGTGTATATAACCTCGTCAATTGCATCCTGAAGCTTTCCTGCGTTTACAACGTCACCGGCTTTAATCATTTCGTCAAGCTTAACAAAAAGCTCGGGCATAACGGCATAAGTACCGCCGATACCGCCCTCGGCACCGATAAGTCTTCCGCCTACAAACTGCTCGTCGGGACCGTTGAAAACAACAATCTCTCTGCCTGCCTTCTTTGCCTGTCTTCTGAACATCTGAATATCCTGAATGGGCATAGAAGAATTCTTTACACCGATAACCTTGGGGTTTTTCAGCATTTCATCAAACAGAGAAAGTGTAAGAGAAACACCTGCAAGCTGAGGAATGTTGTAGATGATGTAATCTGTGTTGGGAGCTGCTGCAGAAATATCGTTCCAGTATTTTGCAATTGCTCTTTCGGGAAGCTTGAAGTAAATGGGGGGAATTGTTGCAATTGCATCAACACCGAGACTTTCAGCGTGACGTGCAAGCTCACAGCTCTCTCTTGTGTTGTTGCAGGCAACGTGAGCAATTATTGTGATTCTGCCCTTTGCAGCCTCCATAACTGCTTCAAGAGTTTTCTTTCTTTCCTCGACGGTAAGGTAAATGCATTCACCTGATGATCCGCCGACGTAAAGACCCTTTACACCCTTTTCAATGAGAAATTCAACCAGCTGCTTTGTGCCTTCGACGGAAACCTCGCCGTCCTTATCGTAGCAGGCATAAAAAGCAGGAATTATTCCTTTGTATTTTTCAAGACTCATTTCAATCAACCTCTTTGTTTGATAAAAATTTTAATACCCAAGTATTATAGCACAAACAATCCGTGCAGTAAAGAAAATATTTATAAGAAAGTTTATGTATTCAGCCGTTTTCGGTTATCTGTAGGCGTTTTCGCCTCTGAATACCTTTTCGGTGAAATTACCGATGTAGGTATTGTCAATTTCCTTGAGTGTATCAATATCGGTGTTTTCGACGATTATGCCGAGATTCGGTGAGCCGTAAGCCTCTTCGGGTGCTAAAAATACATTGCTTTCAACGGTGATGTCCGAAACCTGAGGCTTAAAAATTATATAACCTCTGCTCTTTCCGTAGTTTCCGGAAGGACCGTCAAAAATATTGTTTCTTATTACAATACCGTTGTGGGTGCAGTCGCCGTGATGCCCGATTCCCGGGAATCCGTCGCATTTGAATATGTTGTTTTCTATAACTATATTTCTGCAGACGGTGTCGTCGCTGCAGAAATCAATAAGCTCACCGTCGCAGTTATAAACGGGGCCGTATGAGCCGTGTCTTGAAAAATCAAGCTGTACCTGCTCGTTGAGCATCTCCTCGGGCTTGTGGGTATATGTCTGTCCCTCAAAAATACAGTTTCTGATAATTGTATTCTCAGTGCCGTTGATTTCAATAAAATGCCAGCGTGCACAGTGCACAAAACGGCAGTTTTCAATTATAATGTTATTACAGTGAACGGTATTAAGAAGGGTGCACTTTTCATCCATATCACCGTTTCCGTCAAATAAACCGCCCGAAATCACAACGTCGTGGGTACCCGTGTAGCCCTCCCATTCGGGCTCTGAGTAGGATGCAAGAAGATATCTTGTAAGCTTTCCCTCCTCTGCACTTCTTAAAAGCACCGCCTTATCGGAGAATTTTAGCTGCTGATAGGAGTAAAAGATAAGTGAGCCCGAAAGAAGATATGTGCCGTCGGGGAAATAAACGGTACCGCCGTCTCTTACCTCATCAATACAAGCCTGCAGAGCCTTTGTGTCATCGTGAATACCGTCACCGAATACATCGGGATTCTGTCTTACATTTACAAATTTCATAGAAACACCTCATATATTTAATTCATCTGCTGAAATTTTTTTGATTTTAAGTGAATTCAGCGGTATTTCAGTATTATCTGAGTGGTAATATGCAATAAGTGCATAATCACCCCCGTCAAAAATTGCAGGGTAGCAGTAGCCGTTTTCGGGGTCGTCCTCAAGGAAATAAATTCTCGGGAAGCTGTCACCGTCGTCACTGCTTACTGCACATACAAGGGGAGTGCGTCCCCACGCCTTTTCACCGTCGCGGGTGGTGTAGTTTGGAATAGGATTGAACACAGCAAGGGTTTTTCCGCAAGCTCGCTTCATAAGAAGAGGGGAGTCGGGGGAGGAGAAAAATCTGTTAGGCTGAGGCGTACTCCAGGTTTTTCCGCTGTCCTCGGAAAAGCATTCATACTGAAATGCCATATCTGTACGGGATAATGCCCGAAGTCTTCCGTTCTCCTTTTCATATATGCAGGTTTCCTGAAGCCCCGTTGCGCTGACGTCAGGGAAGGGGATATCCTGCCTTTCTGTCAGCTCATACCAGCTTTCCCCGTCGTCGTCCGAGCAGAAAACAACCTTCAGTCCATGCTCATTGTAGTCACGTGCCCCGTCAATCTCTGTTGTGTGGTAGTTTGCAGGAATAATGATTCTTCCGTTTTTAAGAGCTATGGCGTGGTCGTTTTCAATGACGTAATAGTTTTCATAATCGGGAATACAGCGCACTGCCTCCGAAAAGCTTTCACCTTCATCCGAAGAGCGTGAGAACCACGGCACGGCATTTATGCCATCCTTCATTTTTTTCAGGAAAACAAGCCCCACATCACCGTTTTTCATTCGTATAAGTGACGGACACATAAGATTTCTTGATGTTTTGTCGTGGTGAATTATTATTCTCGGATTCACCCAGGTTTCACCCTCGTCAAAGGAGGTAAGGGCGGCTATATCTGCCGATGCCTCATCGTGCCAGTCGCTCCCTGAAAACTTTGTATATACAAAAAGAACGGCGCCGTTTTTAAGCCTGAGAAAGGTTCCTTCACCGTTTCTCGGCGTTTTTTCGTCGGTATGTAAAAAAAGCACCTCACGTCCTGTAAGCTTATCCATAAAAGTACCTCGGGAAAACAAATTTCAGTTGCTGTTTTTCATTATACAGCATAAAATTTATTAAGTAAATACCAAGATATTGTTGACTTTTTACAGTAATGAAAAAAAGTTAAAAATATTTCAAAAAATTTCAAAAAAACACTTGCTTTTTTCGTTTTCTTATGGTATTATTCTATTCGTTCCGAACATCCGGGTGTGGCGCAGTTGGGAGCGCGCTTGACTGGGGGTCAAGAGGCCGTGAGTTCAAGTCTCGCCACTCGGACCA
>JAZRST010000034.1:0-1888 GCA_045651625.1 Acutalibacteraceae bacterium
TAAGTGCGTTGAGGAGATACTCACGAACGTTGTAGTCAGCTACAAGAGTATCGCCGAAGGTTGACTTACCTGCATACCAGCGAGATTCCCAATCCTTAATGACACCGATTCTTAAACCGGTAGGATTAATTTTCTGTCCCATTGTTTAATTCCTCCTCCCCGATTATTCCATTTCCTTGAGAACAAGGTTAATGTGAGATGTCTTCTTGTTGATTCTGTATGCTCTGCCGTGTGCTCTGGGTCTGATTCTCTTGAGAGTGGGACCCTGAGAAACTGAACATTCAGCAACATAAAGTCTTGTGACATCCATATCGAAATTGTTTTCCGCATTTGCTACTGCGGACTTAAGAAGCTTTGCAACGGGTTCACACGCAGCCTTGGGTGTGAACTTAAGGATTGCCATAGCTTCATCAGCGGGCTTGTTTCTGATAAGGTCGAGAACGATCTTAACCTTACGGGGAGCTATACGCTCAAAAGTCGCTTTTGCTCTTGCTTCCATTGTTTACACTCCTTTCGGCTTATTTACCGTTATTTGATGTCTTTGATCCTGCATGACCCTTGAAGGTTCTTGTAGGAGCGAACTCACCTAATTTGTGACCAACCATATCTTCTGTTACATATACGGGAACGTGCTTACGTCCGTCATGTACGGCAAAGGTGTGACCAACAAACTCAGGGAAGATTGTGGAGCTGCGGCTCCAAGTCTTAAGGACGATTTTTTCGCCGTTTTCGTTCATTTTGATGACTCTTTCGAGAAGCTTAGGCTGCACGAAAGGTCCCTTTTTAGTACTTCTGCCCATTATTTATTGCTCCTTTCCGTTTATTTAGCATTAGCGCGTCTTACGATAAGCTTATCGGACTGCTTATGCTTTGCACGAGTCTTATAACCGAGAGCAGGCTTGCCCCAAGGTGTAACAGGACCGGGACGTCCGATGGGTGACTTACCTTCACCACCACCGTGGGGGTGATCACAGGGGTTCATAACTGAACCGCGGACTGTGGGACGTACGCCCATGTGACGAGTACGACCTGCCTTACCAACCTTAACGTTGAGGTGATCTTCGTTGCTTACCGTACCGATTGTTGCCATGCACTCTGCGGGTACGTTACGAAGCTCGCCTGAGGGAAGACGAAGGAGAGCATACTTTCCTTCCTTAGCCATAAGCTGTGCTGCGTTACCTGCGCTTCTTGCAAGCTGACCGCCGCGGCCGGGATAAAGCTCTACGTTGTGAACGAATGTACCTGTGGGGATGTTCACAAGGGGAAGAGCATTACCAACCTTGATGTCTGCTGCTGCACCTGAAACAACAGTGTCGCCTACCTTGAGGCCTGAGGGAGCGATAATGTAATTCTTAACACCGTCCTCATACTGGATGAGAGCAATAAATGCTGAACGGTTGGGATCGTATTCAAGAGTAAGAACTGTTGCAGGTACGTTTACCTTGCTTCTCTTGAAGTCGATGATTCTGTACTTCTGACGGTTACCGCCGCCGTGATGACGAACGGTGATTCTGCCGTAGCTGTTTCTGCCTGATGTCTTCTTAAGTGACTCAAGGAGGCTTCTCTCGGGAGCAACCTTAGACAGCTGTGAGTAGTCAATTGTTGACATGTTACGGCGACCGTTTGTTGTCGGCTTATAGACTTTTATAGCCATTTGATTTCACACGCCTTTCATATTATTGAAAAAATTGTGTCCGAATTCCGGAGAGTTTAGCGGCCTGGCTAAACCATACATCGCTGTCCGGAAGGTCTATTAGAACATACCGTCAAAGAACTCAATTGTCTTGGAGTCTTCTGTAAGTGTTACGACTGCCTTCTTCCATGAGGGCTTGTAGCCTTCGAAACGGCCGTAACGGCGGAAATGACCACGAACATTCATTGTGTTGAC
>JAZRST010000035.1:0-10080 GCA_045651625.1 Acutalibacteraceae bacterium
AACAGATTTACAGTCTGCCCCCTTTGGCCGCTCGGGAATTCTCCCCTATATGAAAATGGAGCTGGTGGACGGACTCGAACCCCCGACCTGCTGATTACAAATCAGCTGCTCTACCAACTGAGCTACACCAGCGTGTTCTCTTGAAGAACGCTTGATAAATATATCATAAGAAAAGCAAAAAGTCAATAGGTTTTTTGAGAAATTTTTTGAAAATTTAAAAACGGCGGAAATGCGGTTCTTTTTGGTGAAAAATGTTGTATTGAAAAATTTCTTTTGCTATACTTAAGCTGATTATTACCATAGAAGCAGGGGTGTTACTGTGTATAAGGTTGCTGTACCCGTTACAAATGAAAACGTTACCCGTTGTACTCCCGAAAAGGTGTATGCGGAGCTTAAAAAATTCAGTCCTGACCGTGTTTTTCTCTCTGTGGGAGAGTATGAAACAGACCCTCTCAAGCGAGAGACTGCACTGCAGGAGCTTCGCACCAACTGTGAGTTTTTTAAAAGCCGAGGCTATGAGGTGGGCGTGTGGATATGGGCCTTTATGATGAAGGACAGCCCTTTTACCTGCATGAAGAGCCTTAAGGGTACGGATTTCCCCAACAATATGTGTCCTATGGATGAGGATTTTCTTGAATTTGCCGCTTCCTATGCCCGTGATATGGCAAGGTCGGGAGTGGATATAATTATGTATGACGACGACCTGCGGTACGGCTTTCTCGGTGAAAGCCCTGCCTGCGTATGTGAAAATCATCTCAGGAAAATAAGTGAAATCGTGGGTGAAGAGGTGACGGCTGAGCTTATCTGCGAAAAGGTGCATCTCGGCGGAAAAAACAAATACCGTGACGCCTACATAAAGGCAAACGGAGATGCCTTCAGGACTTTTGCAAGGCGTATGCGAGAGGCTGTTGACGGGATTAATCCCCGTATCCGAATGGGTGCCTGCGCCTGCCTTAATTCCTGGGATATCGACGGTGTTTCTGCCGAAGAGCTTGCCCGTATTTTTGCAGGAAAAAATAAGCCCTTCTTCCGTCTTATCGGTGCTCCCTACTGGGCGGCACTCAACTGCTGGGGAATTTCCCTGCAGGACAGCATTGAGCTTTCCCGTATGGAATGTGCCTGGACTAAGGATAAGAATATTGAAATTTTTTCAGAGGGTGACGTTTACCCCCGACCCCGTACCCTTGTGCCTGCCTCCTATCTTGAGGGCTTTGATACGGCACTCAGAGCCGCAGGCTGTACCGACGGTATCCTGAAATACGGTATGGATTACGTTTCCGATGCGGATTACGAAACGGGCTACAGCCGTTTCCACCTTAAAAATCAGGGGCTTTACGAGGCTGTGGAAAAGCATTTTTCAGATAAGACTTCTGTTGGTGTCAGGGTTTATGAGACACCTGCAAAGCTCGGTGATGCGGTGTTTTCTGAGGAGGAGTCAATTGACAATATGTTCTTTTCCCTTTGCGCGCGTACACTCAGCTACAATACTATCCCCACGGTATATGAGGGAGAGGGTATAACCGGTGCCGCTTTCGGTGAAAATGCAAGGCATCTGCCCGAAACGGCATTTGAAAAGGGGCTTATCCTTGACATAAAAGCGGCACTTATACTGAAGGAAAAGGGCATCGACACGGGTATTTCACAGTGCGGTGAAAAAATCACTGCAGGCAGCTTTGAGACATTCTCCGATAACGGCAACCGCATAAGCGCGATGGGCGCGAAAATTTATGATATAACCCTTGAAAGCGGTGCCGAAATGCTGAGCTTCACGGAAAAGGACGGAAAAATCATCCCTATGTCCTATTTCTATAAAAACGGCAAGGGGCAGAGCTTCTTTGTCCTTAATGTAATTCCCGATATAAGTAATCCAAGCGTTCTGAGACACTACGAGAGAAACAGACAGTACCGTGAAATGGTTTTCCGCCTGTCGGGAGAAAGGCTCCCTGCGGAAATCGGCGGTCATCCTGCTCTTTATATGCAGTGTAAGAAGGGTGAAACGGGACTTGCCGTCGGACTCTGGAATTTCTTTGCCGACACGGTGCTTGACCCCGAAATCACACTCCGTAAAAATTACACGGAGATTGAATTCATAAACTGCACGGGCACCCTTTCGGGCAATACCGTGAGGATAAGTGACGTTGTTCCCTTCGGCTTCGCAGGCTTTGTTGTAAAATAACCGACAAATACTGAAAAATACTATGGGCAGGGATTATCCTGCCCGTAAATTTTGTCCGTAAATCTTTCCCTTAACTTTCCTTTAATTTTCTTGATTTTGTAAATTCCCTATGCTATACTTTATTATGTATAAATATTTAAACGGAAAGAGTGTTAAAATGAATACAAAAGCTTTTGAAACTTATGAATCCGACGTACGCTCATACTGCCGTAGCTTCCCCACGGTTTTCGTTAAGGCTAAGGGCTCTGTTATGACGGATGAGGACGGTAAGGAATATATAGACTTCTTCGCAGGCGCAGGTGCACTCAACTACGGTCACAACCCCGATTCAATGGTTGAGAAAATGGTTGAGTATCTTAAGAACGACGGTATCGTTCACTCAATGGATATGTACACTGCTCCCAAGAGAGAATTCATTGAATATTTCCAGGAAAACATCCTTAAGGCAAGAGGCTTTGACTACAAGCTTCAGTTTGCAGGACCCACAGGCACGAATGCAGTTGAGGCGGCACTGAAGCTTGCAAGAAAGAATAAGGGCAGAGAGAACATCTTTGCATTTATGGGTGCATTCCACGGTATGACTCTCGGTGCACTTTCCCTTACAACCGATGCCTCCTCCCGTCAGGGTGCAGGTCAGTGCCTCGGTAACGTTACACACATCCCCGCTCCCTATATGTTCGGCGGCTTTGACTCCGTAAATTATATGGAAACAATTCTTACGGATGACCATTCCGGTATTGAAAAGCCTGCGGCTGTTATTCTTGAATGTGTTCAGGCAGATGGCGGTATATATGAATTTGATGCAGATTTCCTCAGAGCCTTAAGAGAGCTCTGCACCAAGCACGACATCCTTCTTATTGCTGATGAAATTCAGGTCGGCAATGCAAGAACGGGTACCTTCTTCTCCTTCGAAAAGGCAGGAATTGTTCCCGATATCGTAACTCTTTCAAAGTCAATCGGCGGTTGCGGTATGCCTCTTGCTCTTGTTCTCTTCAAGAGAGAGCTTGATATCTGGACTCCCGGTGAGCACACGGGTACCTTCCGCGGAAACCAGCTTTCCCTTATTGCAGGTAAGGAGGGTCTTCGCAAGGTCTGCGAAGAAAACGTTGAGGCTGAGGTTCAGAGAAAGGGTAAGCTTGTAGCAGACTTCCTTACAAAGGAAATCCTTCCTCTTGACGAGAGAATTTCCTTCAGAGGCGTAGGTCTTATCTGGGGTGTTGATTTCTCTCAGTTCCCCGCTGATATGACAAAGCCCCTTATTGCAGAATGCTTCAAGGCAGGTCTTATTGTTGAAAGAGTAGGCAGAGACAACAATGTGCTGAAGCTTATGCCTCCCCTTGTGATTGAAGACGAAAAGCTTCTCAGAGGTCTTGAGATTCTCAAGGACAGCATAAAAGCAATTCTTTGATTAAACGCTGCAGGGCTTTCCCCTGCGGCTGTTGTTTGGATAAAGGACAGGATGTATATGAAGAAGATCAGATTTTTTATTGCCCTCATAATGGCAAAGCTTGCAAGATTTCTTTTGAAGCTGCTCGGCAGAAATGCTTCTTATCTTCCCGGTGAGGTGGCTCTCAAGATTTCAAAGGACTTTTTAGGTCACCTTACTCTCCCCGAAAAGGTAATCTGTGTAACGGGTACAAACGGAAAGACCACGGTCAGCAACCTTCTTACCTCAATTCTCACAAAGAACGGATATTCCGTTACAAATAATTCCTTCGGCTCAAACGTGCAGGCAGGTGTTGCCGCCGCACTTCTTGCCGACAGCAATATTTTTGGTAAATCAAAGAAGGATATTGCCGTTCTTGAGGTGGACGAGCGTTCATCACTTCTCGTTTATCCTTACATAAAGCCCGATTATCTTGTTGTAAATAACATTATGCGCGACTCCATCAAGAGAAATGCACATACGGGCTTTATCGATTATATCATTTCCTCTGCACTTCCCGAAAAGACAAGGCTCGTGCTTAACGGTGATGATATGATAACCTCAAATCTTGCTCCTCAGTGTAAGAACAGAACCTATTTCGGTCTTGATGCCGAAAAGCCCGAGGTCAGCGAGAAGCCCTTCTTAAGCGACATTGTTTACTGTCCCGACTGCGGTGCTAAGCTTGAAAGCGAATATCTCCGCTATAATCACATAGGCAGAATGTACTGTCCCGCTTGCGGAAAGAAATCTCCTGAAAGAGATTATCTCTGCACTGATATTGACCGTGAGAATTCAAAATTCACGGTTTCACTCAAGGGGAAGGAGCATACCTTCAACCTTATCAACGACAATATCGTTAACATCTTCAATTTCACGGGTGCAATTGCAATCCTTACCGAAATCGGACTCAGCGTGCCTCAGATTGAAAAGGGCTTTTCACAGTCCGAAATCGTAAAATCCCGTTTTGATACGCTGAAGGCAGGAAGGCTTGACGTAACCTTCATTATGGCAAAGGGACAGAACCCCATTGCCTGCGCAAGATGCTTCAGCTATGCCGCTTCTATCCAGAAGGAAAATAAGCTCCTTCTTATTAACATCGACGACCTTCATGACAATATCAATCAGAGTGAAAGCACCTGCTGGCTTTACGACTGTGACTATTCTTACCTTGCACACGACAGCATCTCCGAGATTATTTTCACGGGTCCCAGATGCCGTGACCAGCTGCTCCGAGCTGTTCTTGCAGGTGTGGATAAGGATAAAATCATTCTTGAGCCTGATGTTACAAAGGCTGTAGGTCTTATTGATACGGAAAAATACACAGATGTTATCGTGCTTTACGAGTTATACCGTCAGCACGATGCAGACAAAATGAAAGTTCAGCTTAAAAGCTTAGGGGAGGGAACAAAATAATGAAAATTGAGCTTCTTTTTCCCGAGGTGTGCGGTCTTTACGGCGATGCACAGAATTATGAATATCTCAGAAAAAGCCTTCCTGATGCAGAGTTCATCGTGACAGACTTCCTTTCAACTCCTTACTTCTTTGAGAATGACCCCGATATTATCTGTATCGGCTCCATGAGCGAGGAAATGCAGAGAAAGGTGCTTGAAAAATTTAGAGTTCATAAGGACAGAATAAACGAGCTTATCGAAAAGGGTACCGTTATTCTTGCAACGGGTAACGCCGCAGAGCTTTTCTGTGAGAAAATTGAATACATCACGGAAAAGAAGGAAGCAGAGGGTCTCGGAGTTTTCCCCCTTACTGCAAAAACAGATCTTTTCAAGAGATATAACGGAAAGGTTCTCGGTGAGTGCGACGGTATTGAGATTGTGGGCTTCCGCGCTCAGTTCAGCTTCATTTACGGTGACAATTCCGATTGCTTCTTCCTTAAGATGATAAGAGGCGACGGCATAAACGAGGGAAGCAGCCTTGAGGGTATGAGAAAGAACAATCTTATGTGTACCACCTGCCTTGGCCCCATTCTTCCCCTGAATCCTCTGTTTACGGAATACATAATTTCACTTGCAGGCGGCAGTGAAAAAGCGGCATTCAGAGAAGAGGCAATGTCCGCTTACGAAAAGAGACTTGCGGAATTCAAGGATCCCAAGGTTAAGTTTTAATTGAATAAAAAAGCTATGGCACAAAGCTGCTTTTCACGGTAGCCTTGTGCCATATTTTTTATTATTTTACTTTAAATCTCTTGCCTTCTTGAGCTTTTCTTCAAGCTCGATAACCGCTTCAAGGTCACCGTCGGAGGCTGCAAGGGAGGCTTCCTTTCTTCTTGCAAGAAGCTCCGCATACATCTGCTCCTTCTTCTTACCGTGAAGGTCATAGAAGAGCATGGGGATAATTCCCAGTGTTCCAGTTGCGGCAGGAACAATTGTGAACATTGCGAAGAGATAGAACTTAACGTAGTCAGGCTGCTCCTCGCCCTTGGTGTAAGCGTTCTGGTCGTAGCCTACCATCTTCTTGAGGGCAGTTGTGACAACACCGCTGACTGAGCCCGAAAGCTTTGCCGCAAGACCCTTTGCAACGGAGGTCATAGCCTCTGTTCTGTAGCCGTTCTTCCATTCGCAGTAGTCCATTGATTCGTTGTAAAGCTCCGTGCCGATAACGGACATAAGACCGTAGAATACTGTCCAGATAAGCTCCCAGAGTGCCATTGCAAAGAACATAGGAAGCTTCTTTGTGTAAAGACCGCCCTTGAAGGTCTTGGGGTTGAAGCCGATACAGCCGAAAAGGAACACGAAAATGTGAAGGAAGTGGCTTATGTTACGGCTGACAATGTAAAGAAGACGGGATGAGAACTTTCTTCTGAACCAGGGAACGAAGGAGTATGAAACGGGTGACAGGGGAGCCGCAGGAAGACCTGCAACAAGTGTCATTGATGCAAAGTGAAGAACGTCTATGTAGTAGTCCTGCTTGCTTCCCGAAATACCGAAGTTTGCAAGGAAGTCGGATACTGTCAGAAGAAGCATCGGCTTGTTGTTTGCGATTGATCGGATAGAATCCTTTATGCTGGGAGTCTTAACGGACTGCATGATTCTTTCCTTTGAGTTCATAAAGAACCAGAAGGACATAGCAGAAGAAATAAGTGTTGTTGCGGCACCCATACCGACGAAAGCACCCATAAGCTGATTTTCGTGGGACATACCGTTCTTGAATACCTTGTTATCAATAAGGTCAAGAAGTATTGTCATTCCGTGCTCGGGAAGCTTTTCCCCGAAGAAGCCCGAAGCAAAGTTTGCAAGGGTTATAAGCCTCGTACGGTCCACGGGATGCGGCGTTATGGTCGCAAGCATACCCGTTCTTGCAATGCTCTGGAAGGTGCCTACACCCTCACGGAGAATTTCAAGTGCCATATAGAAAATGAATTTGCCCAAATTCATGGCAGGCTTACCAGCAAACAGAATGGGCATAAACCAGTAAAGAAGTGTTGCGATACAGCCGGGAACTGCGAGACCTAAAAGATAGGGTCTGAACTTGCCCCAGCGCGTTCTTGTCTTCTCAACTATGGCGGCTGTGAAAATATCGTTGACGATATCCCATACGCTGTTAACCGTTTTTACGATTGTCTGATAGCCGAGGTCAATTTTTACGATGTTTGTAATGAATCTTGTGGAGTAAGTGTTGATGTTAAGGCTCTGTGCCGCGTCCCAGAGAACGAAGCCCATGGTTTCTTTTCCGCCGACGTAACGTCTGTTTTCATAGACGTAGCCCAGATTTTCATCTGTATAAGCGGTGTTCGTTGCGTTGTTTTCTGCCAAAATATCATCTCCCTTAAGGTCTTTTTTTTATTTTAACATAACGCTTATATCAATTCAATTGAGCTTTTTGAACAAAAAAATCCTCCGATGATTGACATCGGAGGAAAAAGATTATCTGTTAACCTTGCTTTCCTTAAGCTTTTCTTCCATTTCTCTGACAGCATCAAGGTTGTCTTCGGAAGCAGCTGTACAGGCTTCCTTACGTCTCTGAAGGAGCTCAGCATACATTCTTTCCTTCTTCTTACCGTGAAGGTCATAGAAGAGCATGGGAACGATACCGAGAGAGCCTGTGATTGAGGGAATGATTGTGAACATTGCGAAGAGGTAGAACTTAACGTAGTCGGGCTGTTCTTCACCCTTGGTGTAAGCGTTCTGGTTGTAGCCGACGAACTTCTTGAGAGCAGTTGTAACAACGCCGCTTACTGCCTGAGAAACCTTAGCTGCAAGACCCTTTGCAACAGAGGTCATAGCTTCTGTTCTGTAGCCGTTCTTCCATTCGCAGTAGTCCATTGATTCGTTGTAAAGCTCTGTGCCGATAACGGACTTAAGACCGTAGAAGAGAGTCCAGATAAGCTCCCATGTTGCCATAGCAACAAGCATAGCCCACTTGTTTCTGTAAAGACCGCCCTTCATTGTCTTGGGATTGAAGCCGATACAGCCGAAGAGGAATACGAATACGTAAAGGATGCTGCCTATCTGATTGCTGCAGATATAAAGCACACGTGAGGAGAATCTTCTTCTGAACCAGGGAACGAATGAGAATGAAACGGGGGAAAGGGGAGCTGCAGGGATACCTGCAAGCATTGTCATTGAAGCAAAATGAAGAACGTCTATGTAGTAGTCAGACTTACTGCCCGAAATACCGAAGCCGCCGAGGAAGTCGGAAAGCGTCATAAGAAGCACGGGCTTGTTGTTGATGATGGATTTTACTGAATCCTTGATGCTGGGAGTCTGAACGGACTGCATGATTCTTTCCTTTGAGTTCATGAAGAACCAGAAGGACATACCTGAGGACACGAGTGTTGTAAAACAGCCCATTCCCACGAAAGCCATAAGGTACTGTGATTCCTTGCCGCCCTTGCCTGCCTTGAACACGCCGTTGTCAATAAGGTCAAGGATAATTGTCATAATCTGCTCGGGAAGCTTTTCGCCGAAGGTACCCGAAGCGAAGTTTGCGATTGTGATGAGTCGCGTTCTGTCAACGGGGTGGGGCGTTATGGTTGCCAGCATACCCGTTCTTGCAATGCCCTGGAAGGTACCTACACCCTCACGGAGGATTTCAAGAAGAACGTAGAAAATGAACTTCGGAACAGACATTGCTGCCGTGCCCGAGAAAAGAATGGGCATAAACCAGTAAAGGAGTGTTGCGATACAGCCGGGAACCGCAAGACCTAAAAGATAAGGTCTGAACTTACCCCAACGGGTTCTTGTCTTTTCAACGATTGCCGCCATAAAAATATCGTTTACGATATCCCATACGCTGTTGATTGCCTTCTGGATCGTCTGGTAACCAAGGTCTATCTTAACGATGTTTGTAATGAATCGGGTTGTATATGTGTTGATGTTAAGGCTCTGTGCGGCGTCCCAGAGCACGAATCCGACAGTTTCCTTTGTGCCGACGTAGCGTCTGTTTTCATAGACGTAGCCGAGCTGTTCATCGGTAAACTGCTGAGCAGTATTTAAGTTTTCTGCCACCGATATCCCTCCAAATCAGAATTGTACCCACTAATAATAACATAATAAATATATTATTGCAAGGTGAAGGTACCCAAAAGAGAATTTTGGTGAGAAATCAACAAAGAAACAGTATTTTTTTTGTCGGAAAAAACAATTTTAAAAAGGTGTTGACAAATGCATTTTCTTTTGTTATAATACCCGAGTAAATAAAGCAGACCGGTTGTCTCACCCTGCGAATTCCGTTTTTCAGGGTAAATAGTTCAGAGCTTTTCAGAGCATTCACTGCTCTTAATCTGTAATTATGTGCGGACAATTTCGGTTGTCCGCATTATTTTTGTATTTTATTTTGGAGGTGCTTGTTTATAGCTACTAAGGAACTTCAGATCAATGAGGAAATCAGAGATAAAGAGGTCAGAGTCATTACTGATGACGGTGAACAGCTCGGCGTTATGTCAGCGGCTGACGCTCTCAAGGCAGCTTCCTACAGAAGTCTTGACCTTGTAAAGATTGCTCCTCAGGCAGTACCCCCCGTATGTAAGATTATGGACTACGGTAAGTACAGATTTGATCAGCAGAAACGTGAAAAAGAAGCAAAGAAGAATCAGAAGGTTATCGAAATCAAGGAAATCCAGCTGACTCTCAACATCGATACTCACGACATTGAAACAAAGGTAAATCACGCAATCCGTTTCCTCAAGGCAGGTAACAAGGTCAAGGTTTCTCTTCGTTTCAGAGGCAGAGAAATGGTTCATCCCGAAAGAGGTCTTGAAATTATGCAGTCTTTCGCAGATGCCTGCTCAGAATACGGCAACGTAGAAAAGCCCGCAAAGCTTGAGAATCGTACAATGCTTATGTTCCTTGCTGCAAAAACAGCAAAAAAATAAGGCTTCCATAAAAAATTATCAGGAGGAAAAAACAATGCCTAAAATCAAAACAAACTCCGGCGCAAAGAAGCGTTTTAAGCTTTCAAAGAACGGCAAGCCCATCCGCGCTCATGCCTACAAGTCCCACATCCTTAACAAGAAATCAACGAA
>JAZRST010000036.1:0-60403 GCA_045651625.1 Acutalibacteraceae bacterium
GGCTACTACAACCCCATGACAGAGCCTAAGACCATCAAGGTTGACGGTGAAAAGGCAAAGCAGTGGATCGCTAACGGCGCACAGCCCACAGACACTGTTAAGGTTCTTCTCAAGAAGAACGGCGTTATCGACTGATAACACTCGTTCCGGAGGCAAAGAATAAATGAAAGACTTACTTCTCGGAATTGCTAAGGGTCTTGTTGACGAGCCCGAAAAGGTTGACGTTACCGTTGACGAAGCAAATGAGGACGGAGTTGTAGTATTCCATCTTCACGTTGCTGAAAACGATATCGGCAGAGTTATCGGCAAGCAGGGCAAAATAGCAAAGGCTATCCGTACTGTTATGCGCTCCGCCGCAAACAGACAGGATATGAAAATTCAGGTCGAAATCGACTAAGCAAACTAAGACGGTATTTTTACCGTCTTTTTTGTTTTTAAATTGACTTATTGCGACATTAGTTTTATAATTACCTCAATACGGAAATTAAGGAGATTTTTATGAATTACTATAAGCCGTTGGCAAGCATAAGACACAAGATAATCGTCGGCATTTTAGGTGCATCCCGTGTGCTTCACAAGATAACGGGCGGAAAAAGACCGAAGCTTTTGTTTTCTGCAAATACCGACCTTTCATACGTCGGCTCCGACATCAGGATTCTCGGAAAAACCGAGGACGAGGTAATAATTGCGAAAACCGACAGAAACGGCAATATCGACAATTCCGATTTTAAGATTATGACCGCAACGGACCTGCATCTCGGCTCCCCCGGAGCAGAGCTTAACAACAAGACAATCGACCGTCTTGTAAGGCAGTTAAGGGACGAAAGACCTGACCTTCTTATTATTACGGGTGACTGTATTCTTTCCGACTGTCAGCACATTGACTCCGTTCAGTTTTCCTATATGATGGAAAAGCTGGGGGTTTACTGGTGCTACTGCTTCGGCAACCACGAAACAAGAGAGGAAAAGGGCTTTTACAAATATCAGCTTCTCAAGGGTATGCAGTATTATCCCCACTGCCTCACGCTCTTCGGCAAGGAGGAGCTTTTTGGCTTCGGCAACACTGCGATTCATATAAAGAACGCTGACGGCTCCTACTACAAGAGCCTTTACCTTATTGACTCAGGGCGCGATATGATTGAGGAGTATAATATCTCCCATAATGTCCCCAAGGAGCTGTGGTCGGA
Source organism: Acutalibacteraceae bacterium (assembly GCA_045651625.1). GTDB lineage: Bacteria > Bacillota > Clostridia > Oscillospirales > Acutalibacteraceae > RUG806. The sequence goes on from JAZRST010000036.1 coordinate 1,188, forward strand.
CACCTATGACTTTGTAAAGCAGAATCAGATTGACTGGTATACCGAAAATATGCAGAAAACCCTTGAAGCTTCCCCCGAGAACAAATCAATCTGTTATATGCACATTCCCGTGAAGGAATACGAGCTTATCTGCGATGAGCACGGACAGTACGATTACAGAGATTCGGGCAGAACAAGGCTTCTTTACGGCACTCAGTATGAAAGCGTGGGCTCATCCTATTATAACAGCGGCTTCTTCACCGCAGGCAAGGAAAAGGCAAATCTTCAGGCAATTTTCTCGGGTCACGACCACATAAATGACCTTTGCGCAATTTATGAGGACGTATATCTCGTTTATACACAGTGCACTGGCTACAACACCTATAATATGACGGAAAAGCTTAATTTCCCCGAAAAGGACTGCCACTACGGCGTTACTCTTACAACCCTTCACAAGGACGGCACAATAACCGTAGAGCCCAAGAAAAACAACAGATATCTGTAAAACGAGGTGCCATAATGAAAAAGATAGTTATTTTTGCACTTGTCTTTATGTTTTTGTTTCTCACCTGCTGCGGAAGTCCTTCCGTAACTGAAACCACAACCCTTGAAGAAACAACCGAGCCCGAAATTGAAACAACCACAGAAAGCTGGGAAATTGACAGGACAGGTGAAGAGATTTACCTGAATCATCCCGACCTTACCCCCGTTGACTACACCTCCCCCGTGATTCTTCCCCTTTCCGAGGATATGGGGCAGGAATACGTTGATAAGCTCACCTTTATCTGCGACTCCCCTACCTACTGGATGTGGCCCTGGGGACTTCTCGGAGGCGGAGAGGACACAAATTCCATATGGACAGGCCCTGAGGGAACAATGACCCTTGCATATCAGAGCTCCTACTGTATTCTTGACCCTTACGACAATATTGAAAAGCCCATCCGTCAGGTGGTAGAGGAGCACAAGCCCGAATACCTTATACTTGCCGTGGGCATCAACGGTGTTTCCTTTATGGACGAAGAGGAATTCAAGGCAGATTACGAGGATCTTGTTTCCGATATTCTTGAAATCAGCCCCGAAACAAAGCTGATGTGTCAGTCAATTTACCCCATAACACCTGCTTACCGTTGGTGGGGTGACATAACAAACGTTATGATAACCGAGGCTAACAGCTGGATTCTTGACGTTGCAGAGGAGTACGGAGTACCTTACCTTGATACCTTCTCCGTGCTTTTAGCTGAGGACGGACACGCCAAGCGTGAGCTTATGGGCAGTGACGGACTTCATCCCAACTACGAAGGACTTAAAACCGTTCTGCAGTACATAAGAACACATAAATACAGAGAGGTAAGCTCAGCAGAGCTCTTCGGTTAATAATAAAAAATTTCATCCGCCACGGAAATTCCGTAGCGGATGTTTTTATTGCTTTTATCTTATTTTACGCTGTCAAATACATCGTAGAAGTGAGTGATGAAGGTTGTGCCTGCTGTCTTACCGTAGGAGATAAGACACCATGTATCGCTGTCATACTCGCCTGTTTCTTCGTTGTACTGAAGACCTGCCATTACGAAGTTTTCTTCATTTGCAACGTAGCCTGCAGCATCATTCATAAGGTCCATGATGATGATGTCTTCACCGGTATATTCTCTGATTGTGGGAAGGGGGAAGCCGTCAGCACCGTCGCCGCCGAAGAGAAGCTCACCGAAGGTTTCGCCGGGAGACATATAAACCTTCATAGCATCTCCGATTTCAAGGTAGCCTACCTCGGAAACTGTGTAGAAGTTACCCTTATCATCCTGAAGAACAAGGTTATCGGCAACAGATGTTTTACCGAGAAGAGCAATAACGTTGTTTTCGATTCTTACGAAGAACTGCTTGTTCTTGATATTGAGAACGGGCTCAACCTCAACTGCCTCAGCAACGGGAAGACCCTCATACCATACGGAGTAGCCTTCATTGTTCTTATTTGCTTCAACACCGAGCTTGTCGCCTGTGTTTGCCGTAAGAGCAATTCTTTCAGCCTCTGTAAGGCTCATGCCGAGAAGCATATAGCCGATTTCATAGCCGTAACGGATAGCTGTGGAATGTGCATCTGTATCAAGTCCGTCATTGGAGTTGCCTCTGCCTGACGTAACGGTAGAAACGTTACCCTGAATGAAGATGAAGTTGTAGCCTGCAGCATTCATAACCTCTTCTGTGTACCAGATGAAGTCAGCAGAGAACTTAAGGTCAAAGGGAAGAAGTCTGTCGGAGCCGTCATCAGACCAGTCATAGCTTGCTGATTCGGGATGGCAGCCGAAGGTAGCAACGATTGTGGGAGTCTTAGCTTCGTCCTCGGGAAGGAACTCGAGCTTGTACATTGTTGTATCAAGAGAGATAGGAGCGGTGCGGTCCCATACGTATTCTTCAATATCCATTGAGGAATAGTAAAGGTCACCCTCTGTCATATCGTTAAGAGCATCCTCAACAGCCTTCTTTGAGCCTGCAACTACGGAGTCAATGAAGGAACGGTCAACACCGTACTTTACTTCACCGCCAAGGATGTTGTTGAAGATAACGCCTACGGGGTCAGTCCATACACCCTGAGAGTCGATACCTGTGTGGATGTGTGTGCAGGAAACGTTGATGCTTACGATGTTGTTCTCAGCAGCAACCTCTGCGAGAGCTTCACGGATAAGTCTTACGTCTGCATTTGCAAAGCCCATTGCATCAAGAGCAATGAAAACTACCTTGCCTCTGCCTGAGCCGTCATCCATAACGATAGCTCTTGCCATAAGGTCCTCGGAGTTGCCGTTGTTGTCCTTATACATTTCGTTACCGAAAACATAGGGAAGGTATGCGCCCTTTGCATAGGACTTCTCACCGAAGTCTGCAGGAAGCACGGAAGCCTTACCGTAGCCGAGGCTCCATACGCCGTTTGCGGCAGGCTCGTCAATGAACTCGTCCATACCTGCATAGAAGCCTTCGTATGCGTCAAGGTCAAATTCCTCGTAATCAAGAACAGCTGAGGAGCTGGGGATCAATATGTTGAGGATTCCGCCAAGAAGATCGTTGATAAAGAAATTGCTGAGTGCGTTGAGCACCTTTGCAAACATAATCTTAACGTTAAGCATGCTGTCAACGGGAGCTTCCTCGGAAGCTGTTGCAACATAATCAAGAACTGAATCATAATTTTCTTCTGCTGAAGTGTCTGCTGCGAATGCTGTCATGGGAGCTACAAGACAGAAGCAGAGAACAATAGCAATAGCTTTTGCTAAAAACTTTTTCATAGTTTTTTCCTCCTTTTATCGGGTGAAAGTTATAATAACATATTTATTAACTTATTTCAACTGAAATCAGAACTTTTTCTCGAGTGCCTTTACAACCTCGTTGGCAATGATTTCGTGACCTGCAGCCGTGGGATGAACACCGTCGGAAAGCCAGTAGGAGGCCTCTGCCTTCTTTTCTGCCTCGTCAAACTTTTCCTGAAGAGGAATGAAGGTAAGACCGAACTTTTCGGCAACAGCCTTTGCACTTTCGGCTCTCATACGGGTTTCCTTGCTGAAAACGTTCCAGTCCTCCTTTGTGGCGGAGGCCTTGAGAACGAAGGGCTCAAGAATGAAAATTTCAATATCGGGAAGCATTGTCTTTATCTCTTCAATAAGGTCACAGTAAACCCTGAAGAACTTCTTGTTATCAACACCGTTCTTACAGCCGAGCTCGTGCCATACGTCGTTGATACCGATAAGAATTGTAAGATAATCGGGCTTGAGGTTGATGAAATCGCACTTTATTCTTGCATAAAGGTCAACGATTCTGTTGCCTGAAATGCCCTTGTTGATAAAATTGTATTCACCCGGATATTTAAGTCCCAGCTCTGCAGAAACGAGGGTGGGATAGCCGATACCTCTGAGAGCATCGTTATCTCTGCTTCTGCCTGCATCCGTTATTGAGTCGCCCTGAAAAAGTATAGTCTTCATATTAAATCTCCTTATCTGAGGATTTTTTCACCGTCGAATACGATAACACCGCAGCCGCTGCCGCCCTTGTTACCTGCTCTGAGCCATTCGGCATAGGCTTTTCTTAAAGAGGTGTCCGTGGGAAGCTGATCTGCGGGAAGATCGGAATACTTATCAAAAATTCTCCAGGCATCGTGGAAATTCTCTGCCTCGGACCAGGAAACAAGCTCAAAGTCACTCATAAACTTAAGAATGTTTGACTTCTCGGGCAAGAATTCCTTATGTCTGGGATAAAGAAGCCAGCTGCCGCACCAGAAATACATAATTCCGTCGGGGAAAAGGTGCTTGTACTGCTGATATGCCTTCTTATAAGCGTCAAGTCTTACTTCATCTGTAAGGGGCACTCCTGAGGAAGGAATGTGGAAGCCGATAAGCTTCTGTCCCTTGGTAAGGCGGTAGCCTGCCTTAGTAACAAAATCAAAATTATAGTCATAGTCAGTTTCCTCAAACTGGAATCTGCCGTATGCAAATCTTTCAAGCTTGAAGAAGCCGTTGTACCAGCCTGCAACAAAGGTGCCGGGCACCTCCTCACACTTTATGCACTCAATAAGCTTACAGCGAAGGTCAGCCATTGTATCCCAGTAGGTTTCCTCGGGGATGCCTCTCTCCTTGTATCTTTCGTAAACGATGGGAGTACACAGAAGAAGGAAGATGAAATCAAGGGTGCATTCGTTTTCGTTGTATTCCTTTGAAAGCTCAATAACACCATTGAGATATTCCTGCATATTGTCTGCCCAGGGGTACATATAACCCTCTACGAGCTTGTCCATCTTGTCGCCGAACTCTTTTTCCTCGTCAAGTCTTTTGAGAACTCTTGTGAAGGTCTCAATAGCCTCGGCAGGATAATCGTATCTGTTCATAAAATCTGCAATAAATTCTGTATAGTGCAGCATCATAACACCTCTTTTAGTTTATATATAGTATATAATAGCAAACCCTCTCAAAAAATGCAACATATTACAATAAATATATTTACCTCGGAAGCAATATATGTTATTATGATTTCAAGAAAACTTCAGCGGAGTGATGAAAATGGCAGACAGCAAAGATTTTTTTATAAGTGAAAACGGCTTCAGGGATGCTATGATGAATACTGTTGAGCCCTTCCTCAGGAGCATTGCCGAGGACGGCTTTTTTGAAGCACCCGACAAGAAAAGGATTCATTACGTTTTTTACAAGGCAGAAAATCCCGTTGCTAACATCGTTATTGCCCACGGCTTTACGGAATCTGCGGAAAAGTTCCTTGAAATGTGCTGGTATTTCGTAAAAATGAACCTTAACGTGTTCATTGTTGACCACAGAGGTCACGGTCTTTCCCACCGTCACAACACGGACAAGGAGGTAGTTCACGTTCAGTACTTCGATCAGTACGTAGACGACCTGCAGACCCTCGTTCAGTCCGTTGTGCTGAAAAAGGCTCCCTCACTCCCCCTTTATCTCTATTCACATTCAATGGGCGGTGCCATCTCCGTTCAGCATCTGCAGAAATATCCCGGAGTGTTCGAAAAGGCAATCCTCTCCGCCCCTATGATTCAGGCAAAAACCGCAGGTCTTCCCCCCGCGGTAGCAAAGGTGGTTACGGGTCTTTTCATTGCCCTCGGCAAGGAGCAGGAAAAGGTTGTGGGCTACAAGGGCTTCAATCCCGACAGAACCTACGAGGACAGCCACGACACCAGCAAGGAAAGATTTGACTATTATCATAAGAAAAAGATTGAAAATGAGGATATCCGCACTGCCGCTCCCTCCTACCGATGGGTAAACGAGGCAGTAAAGGTTACCGCAAGAAATCTTGACCCCGAAAGAAACAGAAAAATCACCGCAAAGGTGCTTCTGTGTCAGCCCGAGGAGGATTCCACCGTATATATGGAGGCTGAGGATGAATTCATAAAGCTCGTGAAGGACGGAAGACTCGAAAAATTCCGTGACTGTAAGCACGAGATATATAACAGCATCGACCCCACCGTAAAGGAGTATCTCGACGTTATAGAGGCCTTCCTTTTTAATGAATAAATTACAAATTCTTTAAGAAAACCTTAACATACTTGTGTTAAGGTTTTTTTATGTGGTAGAATAAAGCCACGAAAGGAGGAATTTTCCTTGATTGAAATTAAGAATCTCATTAAATGCTACGGAAAATATACGGCACTTGACCGACTGAGCTTTCAGGTACCCGAGGGTACGGTTTACGGACTTATCGGCTATAACGGTGCAGGTAAAACAACACTTCTTAAAACCGTTGCAGGTGTATATAAGGCAGACAGCGGCGAGGTGCTTTTTGACGGAGAAAATATTTATGATAACGCCCGTCAGAAATCCCGTCTCTTCTACGTGCCCGACGATATCTTTTTCAAGGCCTATGCCAGCATGAACAAGATGGCAGCCTTCTATAACGGCTATTACAGAAATTTCAGCTACGATACCTTCAGAAGCCTTACGGACGTTTTCGGACTTGACCCGAAAAAGAATCTCAACGGCTTTTCAAAGGGTATGCAGCGTCAGGCAGAGCTTGTTCTTGCAATGTCAACGAATCCCGATTTCCTGCTTCTTGACGAATCCTTTGACGGACTTGACCCTCAGAAAAGACAGATTATCAAGAATCTTGTTACGGAGTATGCAAAGGACCGCGGCGCACACGTAATCATATCCTCTCACAATCTTCACGACCTCGGAGATATGTGTGACCGCTTCGGACTTATAAACGGCAAGAGATTAGTGCTTGACCACGATATGTCCGACCTCGGTGACGATTTTACAAAGTACCGTATGGCGTTCGCAGAGGGTGACGACAAAGAAGAAGCGGATTTCAGTGCGGTACCCTTAAGCAAGTTCAGCAAGGACGGCAGACTTATTACTATTACCGTCAAGGGAGAAAGAGAAAAGGCGGAGGCTCTCATAAGGGCAATGGGTCCCGTTTATCTTGAGCAGTTCCCCATGTCCATGGAAGAAATATTCCTTGAAGAAGTGGAGGGTGTGGATTATGATTTTTCACAAATCTTTAAGTAAGAAAAAGGGCGCGGCATATTCATTTTTCAGCGGTATTTCCGCAGGCTTCGTTCCTGCCGTGCTGATTCTTATCGTACAGACCTTTTTAACGGCTGTGCTCCCCCTTCTTACATTTATTGAAAACGATTTCGGCAATGCCGACAGGGGAGAAATAATTCTTTCAAAGGAAAAATTCAAGTTCCTGACCTTCGGACTCAGTGATTCGTATGAGCTTTATATGGTCTTCGGTGTACTGGGAATTCTCTCAATTCTTATTGCCGTCAGACTTTTCAGCTTTATATGCGACAAGAAGACGGTAAATGTTTTCTATAGTCTGGGCATTAAAAGAAGCACGCTGTTTATGTCAAAATATCTGGCAGGTACCGTGCTTTTGATTGCAGCCACAATTATTCCCGTTATTCTCTCCTACATAGTAAACCTCATATTCCTCGGAGGCTCCTGGCAGTTATCCCTTGTTCTCTTACACTTATACTGCGGACTTTCCGTGTTTGTGCTGGTGTGCTTCTCTGCTGCCGCTGTTGTATTTTCAAGTGTGGGCACGGTTTCAGAGGCAATAGTTTACTCTGCGGCACTTCTTTTTGCTCCCACAATCATAATTTTCCTTACAGAGCAGATTATCGGTGCCTTCCTTCCCTCCTCTACAATCAATGACAACGTAATAATTTTCGGTTCATTAAGACGCTATTATTACGAGAACACGGCGGCTTCTCTTCTTGAAAGAACCTCTGACTACAATCCCCTGCTGTTCTTCGTAAAGGAGCTTTCCGCATTTTCAAGAGGTTACCTTGAAAAGGGTGAATTGCAGTTAAGCATCAACGGAGAGCCTGCCGACTGGTATTTCCCCAAAATTTTCATCCACTTCCCCTGGTTCATGATTGCTCTGGGTCTCGGAGTGCTGGGCTCCCTTCTTTTCAGAAGAATAAAGGCTGAAAACTGCGGCTTCCTTAACACAAACAAGGTGTTAAGCAACCTTACAATTTTTGAATTGTGCCTTGTGGGCTCATCAATTCTGCTCTCTGAAATCGAATGGCAGGAGACCTGGGTTGTTGTTGCAGCCGGTGCAGCTGCCGCATTTGCTCTTTACATTATTGCAGAAATCTTCTTGAAGCGCAATTTCCTTAAAATTCTCAAGTCTCTTTATAAGTTCGTTGCCCACATGGGCGTTATTGCAATAATTTACGGAATATGTGCAACGGGGCTTTTCGGCTACGGCAGCTACATCCCCGACAGAAGTAAGATTCAGTCCGCTTCTGTTTATGCTCCCCTCTCCCACTCCCAGATAAGCACAATCACCGCTGATACAAACTGGAATCAGGAATGGTTTATCCGTGTTTACGAGCCCTACCGCTACAACCTGCTTCCCGAAATGACCGACAGTGCCGATATCGACAAGGTTGTGGCTATCAATAAGCTTGCGGTTGACACAGAAAAGGATGACGGCTTCAACAGCAATATCATCATCCGCTACAAGCTTAAAAACGGCAAAACAACCGAAAGAAAGCATACCCTTACAAGCCGTCAGGAAATGATGTCTCTTTTAGAGCTTGTTGACACAAAGGCTTACAACGACGAAATCTATAAGCTCTTCTACAAGGGCATCACCGAGGATGATGTAAAAAAAGAACAGAGCCTCTACGGCTGGGTAGATCCTTACTATCTTATGGGGCTTGCCTTCACCTATAAATATTCTGAGGTATCAGTAAAAACCTCCTCCCTTATGGAAGAAAAGGTACTGAAGCTCACCGAAGAGCAGTGGAACACCCTCAGAGATGCCGTTTATAAGGACATAACAACTCAGAGTCTTGAGGATTATTTCTTCGGCAGCAAAAAGCAGCTGGGCGTGCTGAGCTTCGGCATAAACAGCAAGGCTCACACACTTACGGGTGAAAATATAAACGTCATTTATGACGAGGAAGCTACGGCTCCCGGTATCCCCGAGGTTACCGTACCAGAGGAGGATGTTTCTCTTCCCGACGATATGCCCGAGGATATGTTCCCCGGAGAGGAATTCTTCCCCGAGGAGGAGTCAAAGTATGAATACACGTCATATACGCAGTATCAGGAGCTTGGCGGCTTCAGAAGTGACACCACCTATAACGTTGTTATCAGCGAGGATATGGTAAACACCTTGTCGGCTCTTAAGGCTATGGGCTATGAGGATTGCTTCAGGGGTGAGCTTACAATTGAAGCAGTATCCTTCCGCGAATACGATACCTCTGAAATTTTCTCATACTACTACAGAGGGGACGAAAGAACCTATATTTACGATTTCTTTGCCTATACAATGGATAAATCGGAATTCTGGGGTATGGAAAATGAAAAGAATCCCGAGGAGCTGGTATCGGAAAACAAAATAACCGATAAGGTGAAGCTCGCTGAGCTTGATTCCCTTATGAAGCTTCACGAATATACCTTTGACGACGGTTATTTCTGCCTTATAAAATACTCCGACGGCAATTACACGGTAAAATACTTAAGCCGTGAGGATGCACCCGATTACGTCAACAATTTCAATTACGTAATGAACGGTCAGGAAATTTACTACTATTAAAACCTCGTTATAACAAAAGAAACAGAAACGCCTCCCCATAAAGGGAGGCTTCTCTGTTCCCCTTTAACGGATAGAAAACAGAAACGCTGACCCCCTGAAGGTCAGCATCTCTGTTTTCCTTTAACGGATAGAAAACAGAAACACCTCCCCGCAAAGGGAGGCGTTTCTGTTTTGTAAAGGATATAAGAGAAAGATGGAAAGGGAAAACAAAATGAAAGAGGTTAAAAATGAACTAATTGAATTTATATACCTTTCAGGCGGCTGTATCACGAGATACAGTCTTTTTCATTGCAGGCTTTACGGGAGTGTATGCAGCTGTGACGTTAAGCTTTTCACGGCGCATATATTCCTTCCTTGCACGGCTTCTTCTGATTTTTCTGAGAACGGCAAAAATAATCTTATCCTCAAATGCTACGAAGCGTTCCTCGTGCATAATGCCCCAGGCAATGAACAGTGTGAATAATACCTCTAAAACAATAATTATGGAAAGTGTGGTTGACATAATTTTCATCCTTTCAGGTTCATCGAACATTTGTTTTGTTTCTGTGATTGTATTGTACAACATTAATTTTTGTTTGTCAACACAAATGTTCGTAAAATGTCGATTTGCAGTCCCTTTAATGGTACACCTATAATCGACTTGTGTTTTCACTTGTGAATATACCACAATATATTGTGGTTGTCAACCTGTTTTACAAAAAAAGTCTGTTCGGTAAATAATAATATTTTTTTCGATTCTGTTCGGTTTTTTTCTTGACATAAGCTGTAAAATGCTGTCTGCCGAAAAAAATCACTTCCTGCGGAAATTAAGGGGCGACGTTCCCGTTTCCTTTCTGAACACTCTGTAAAAGGTCTTTATATCGGAAAATCCCGAAAGGCTTGCAACCTCGTCAACAGACAAATCCGTCTGCTTAAGAAGAAGACCTGCATTCTCCGTTCGCTTGCGGTTAAGGTAGGTATGAAAGCCCGTGCCTACTGCATTTTTGAAAATGGTGCAGAAGTTTCCCGGTGAAAGTCCCGTTTCACGGCAGGCATCCTCAATTGTGAGATTATCCGTATAATTCGTCTGCACAAGGCGCAGGGCGGGCGCAATTCTTTCAAGCTCGTTTCTTTTTGAACGGCTCTCCCCCGTTTTCAGATCACGAAGCAATGCCGCGCAAAGGCAGTAAACCTGACCTATAAGGTCAAGGCGGTTGAAATCCTCAGGCTTTTCAAGAATAGCCGTAATCTCCCTCATTTTTTCCGTAGCCTGATGCTTTTCGGAATACACCCTGAAAAAATCACCGAGAGAGGTAAAGCTCATAAAATCCTCCCTTAAAAGCTCGTGACCGAATTCAACAAGCACCACCCTTGTGTTCTTTCGTGCCTCATACGAATGTGGGGTAAAGGAGCCTACGTACACGGTCTGACCCTCAGAAAGCGTTACGATCTCCCCGTTTATTTCTGCGGTTATTTCGCCCTGAAGACAGTAAATCAGCTCAACCTCGTAATGCCGGTGAAGAGGAAAGGCATCCATTTCTATTATATGGGCAGCATAGGGTGTACTGCCCTCAAGGGGCTTCTGATAAATCATAAAATCACTCTCCTGATGATATTTTAATTCCCGTGGGCAGATTATGCAACGGTTTTCTGAATTTCTGAGAATAAAATAATATAAAATGGGGTTTTATCCGCTGAATTTATGTGATATATTAGGCTAAAGGAGTTGATTTTATGAGCCTTTTCGGATTTTCCAAAAGAGATATCACACCTGAAATCGGATGCTTTCTTTACGGCTACGTTGACGATTTAAGGTCAGAGTCCGTACACGACAGATTATCCGTCAGCGCCTTCTACTTCTGTGACAAAGAAGAAAGTGCCCTTATGATAAGCGCCGAGGTATGCTCAATCAACACGGCAGTTTCAGACAGAATAAGGGCTGAAATTTCCGCAAAAACGGGCGTTAAAAAGGAAAATATAATCCTTCACGGAATACATAATCACACGGGTCCCAACACCGACGGAAACACGGGCTGGGGCGACCTTGATACCGAATACTGCGAGGGAATTCTTCTTCCCGAGACGATTAAGGCGGCAACGGAGGCAAAGGCCTCTGCAGTGCCTGCCCTTATGGGCTTCAATATGGCTGAAAGCCGTGTGGCAGTCAACCGCCGTGAGCAGACCGTTGACAGCGTGATTACCTTCGGGCAGTGTCCCTGGGGAAGCTATGACCCGAGAATGGCGGTTTTCTCCTTTGTGACTACCGACAAAAAGCCCATAGCAAACCTTATTTTCTACACCTGCCACGGCACCTGCGCAGGAAAATGCACTGAAATCTCCCGTGATTTCGCAGGAGGTATGATTGATATGACCGAAGGCCTTTCGGGTGCGCCCACAGCCTTCTTCTGCGGTCCCGAGGGCGACGTAGGTCCGAGACTTGATAACGGACAGACGGTCTGCGATATTAAGGCCGTTGAAATTATGGGTGAGCGTGCAGGAAGAGATGCGGTGAATATATATAAGGGAATAAAGGAATATAAGCCCCTTACCCTTAAAGCTGTCAGCGGCGCACTGAGCATCCCCCTTAAAAAACGAATTCCCCTCAGGGAGGCAGAGTCTCTTTTCGAGGAATACAAGGGCCACAGCGTAAATCTTGAAGGACAGAAGAGAGATTACTATAAGCGTGTCATAGCTTCCTATAAGGACGGCTATAAGGACAAGGCCCTTACGGAAATTCCGCAGTCTGCAATAAGGCTCGGGGATTACATTTTCGTAAGCTACCCCTACGAGCTTTTCTCGGACATTGCACTTCGCATTGACAAGGCATTCCCCGATGCAGAGGTATTCTGCCTTTCAAATGCCAACGGCAGTATGGGCTACTTCCCCTGCGACAGTGAAATTTCAAAGGGCGGATACGAAATTGATATGTTCCTGACACAGAACATACAGCCCTACTGCGACAAAGCAGATATGCACCTTATAAAAGAAACCTTAAGAATTTTGGAGGACCTGAAATGTACAGAATAGGACAGGAAGAAATAGATGCAGTTGCAAGAGTAATAAACTCAAAAAGCCTTTTCAAGGTAAACGATGCTCTCCGTGAAACTGCAAAGTGCGAGCAGAATATGAGAGAGATGTGGGGCGTTAAAAGAGCGCTTCTCGTTACCTCGGGCAAGGGCGCGCTTATTTCCGCACTCGTTGGCATGGGCATCGGCCCCGGTGACGAGGTTATCGTTCCCGGCTACACCTACATAGCAACTGCCATTGCGGTTCTTGCAACGGGTGCTATTCCCATTATTGCCGACATCAACGAAACACTCACTCTCGACCCTGAGGATTTTGAAAGAAAGATTACCGAAAGAACAAGGGCGGTTATTCCCGTGCATATAATGGGCTTCCCCTGCAATATGGACGAAATTATGCGCATTGCAAGAGAGCACAACATTCTTGTGCTTGAGGACTCCTGCCAGTCTGACGGCGGCTCCTACAAGGGCAAGAAGCTCGGCTCCATCGGTGATGCAGGCGCACTGAGCTTCAACTATTTCAAGATTGTCACCGCAGGTGAGGGCGGTGCAGTGCTCACAAATAATGACGTGCTTTATGAAAGAGCCCTTATTTATCAGGATTCAAGCGCAATTGCCTTCTTCGGCGACCAGCTGAACGGCATTTCTGAGCAGCAGTTCTGCGGCTCACAGTTCAGAACCAATGAAATCTCCGCCGCAATTCTCAACGAGCAGTTCAAGCGTCTTGAGGGAATTCTCGCAGACCTCAGAAAAAACAAAAGGCTTCTTAAGGAGCTTCTTGCTCCCTACTGCCGTTTTGCTCCCTCAAACGACGAGGAGGGTGACTGCGGTGTGGCACTTTCCGTTGAATTCGACACGGAGGAGGAGTGCATTGCCTTTAATAAAGCAGCTCCCGACGGCACCTCCCGTCCCCGTGAATCCGACAGACACATTTACTGCTTCTGGACTGCAATTCTCGAAAAAAGAGGCGCCTTCCATCCCCTTATGGATCCCTTCAGAATGGAGGCAAACAAGGATCACATCCCCGATTACTCCGTTGATATGTGTCCGAAAACACTCGGACATCTTGCAAAGAACTGCTACATATCAATAAATCCCGACTGGTCGGAGGATGAGGTAAAAGCAAAGGCTCAGTATTACATTGAAGCATTGAAGAAATAAAAAATAATCCGAAAATTTACGGCACAGAAGCTGCTTTTCCGCAGACCTCTGTGCCGTTTTTACGTTGATTTTTTATTCTGTTGCTTCTGCCGTATCTGCTGTTTTTTCTGCCAGCTTCTTTTCGCGGCCTTCGGTTGCCTCTCTTAAAAGGACGTAAAGAGTGGAAGCTATGGGCACGCTCAGAAGCATACCTAAGGGGCCTCCCACGCTGCCGCCGAGAGTTACCGCCGCAAGAATCCACATTGCAGGCAGGTTTACACGCTTGCCCATAACCTTGGGATAAACGAGATTACCCTCAATCTGCTGAAGCACAATTAAGAATATGACGAAAATCAGTGCCTTCAGTGGGTTCTGTGTAAGAATCATAACTGCACCCACACCGGCTCCGATAAAGCCGCCGATTACGGGAATAAGGGCAGTAACACCCACAAGTGCACCCACCATAGGTGCATAGGGTATTCTGAGTATCAGCATACCTATCATACAAAGACCGCCGAGAATAAGTGCTTCAAGTGTCTGACCCGAAATGAAATTACGGAAATTATCCCTTGCAACAACTGCCGTGTGACGAAGAATTTTTCCTGCTCTGTCGGGCAACCAGGCATTGACAAGCCTTATAATCTGCCGGGAAAGTCTGTCCTTACTGAGAAGGATATAAACGGCAAACACAAAGCCGATACCGAAATTCACAACGGCTGTCACAACTGAGCCTATTGTGGTAAATGCAGTGTTCACAAGATTTCCGCCCTGAGTCTTAAGCCAGTTCTGTGCGGAGAGAAGAAGATTCTTCCAGTCGGTGTTGATGAGATATTCTCCGAAGGGAAGCTCAAGCAGCTCCTCCTCGCTCATTGCAAGAAGACGGTTTACAAAGTCCGTGACGATGCCCACAATCACCTTTATTGCTCCCACAAGCTCGGGGATAACAAGCATTATCACACCGAAGACGATGCCGAGAATAAGGAAAATTGAAATTCCGAAGGAAAGAGGTCTTTTTATTCTGAGAAGAAGCCTCTTTTTTGTTTTCGTAAAAAGATGCCGCTCAAAAAACTGTAGCGGAACGTCAAGCACAAGGGCAATGCCGCAGCCAATAACAAAGGGAGAAAGGAGCTTTATAACCCACTTTACCGCACTTGCCACCGTACCGATATTCTGCACTCCGAGAAAAATAAGAGAGCAGACGGCAATTATACCGATTATCCACAGGGCAAGCCTTTTTCTGTTTTCCTTTGAAAGCTCCATTCTTACACTCCTTTATTCGGGCTTTACTATATAGCTGAAGCTGAAATGCTTCTCGGTAAACGCTCTTTCAGGCTCAAGGTAGCTGAGCCCCTGATTTTCAGCGTGATACTTGTAGTCAACGTTTACTATGGTCTCGTCAAGCTCAGTAAGCTCGTCGTGATGCTTTACTGTATCCATCTGCACGTCTGAGAAATGAAGAGCCTTGAAGGAGAAGCCCTCGTCACTCTTATCCCAGAAGCTCAGCTTCATTCCGAGAGAATTCACAAGCTCAGCATACTTGGTCTTGTAGTGAGCACCGCACTCTCTGGGATTTACGTAGTTTTCATATTCATCGGTAACCGTTGAATTGAAGCGTGACAGATGCATAGCCTTATATCTGTCGGAATAGCTTTCCTTGGGGCCGTAGCCGTAATACTGCACGTCCTCAAAATCCTTCTTAAGAGAAAGCCTGAGACCGAATCGGGGAAGGGGCTGTGCATTGTGTGTCACGTCACCCTCAAAGCTTATTTCAACTCTGCCGTCCCCGAAGAATTCATATACTGCCTTACCCTTGAGTGCAGGGGGCATAGCGGCAGAGGCAAAGGAGATATCCGCAGTGATTTTCACACTGTCACCCTTTTCAACGCTGACAGAATAGGTCTTCTGAATAGCGTGGAAATATCTTGCACGGTCAATATCAGCCTTGTGGTTGAAGCTCTGTCGCCACAAGGTAAATTCAACGGGAGAATTAAGATAAGAGTACTCACCGTTTCTGATTTCGGTTATTTTACCCGTAACCTTACTGAAAACGTAGGAAATTTTACCGCTTGTGATATAAACGTTACACTTGTCTTCATTTACGGTAAGGGCTGTTTTTTCACCCTCCTCATACTTTACGGCGCTGTCGCTTATCACAAGCTGAACAAAGCCTGCAATGAAGCCCTTCTTTGCATAGAAGGTATCACGGTTAAGTGAAAGCACAACCGTAACGGTAACGTTGTCACCCGTCAAATCAAAGGGCAAGGTGAATTCCTTTTCTTCACGGGGGGCAATATCCCCTGCACCGAGGTTGATTTCATCACAAGGCTTTCCGTCCTTAAGAAGGTAAACTATGATATCCTGCTCGGAAAGGTCCTTGAAGTATCTCTTATTGAAAACGGTAAGCCTTCCGTCTTCAAGCCTTACCTCAACGGGAATATAAGTCTGCTTCATATCAAAGAAGCCGGGATGAGGCCTTCTGTCGGGATATACAAGACCGTCAATGCAGTAATATCTGTCGTTGGGATAATCCCCGAAGTCACCGCCGTAACGGTATTTAGGCTCTTCCTTCGTGCCGATATTCACGGCGTGGTCACAGTATTCCCATACACAGCCGCCTGTGTACTGATCGTACTTTTCGAAGTCATTCCAATGAAGGGGAATATCACCTGTGCACTTGTCGGAAACGTATTCGCAGTAGTAGAAGGGCTTTGTCTGCTTTTCGTCGTTAAGGAATTCGTGAAGATAGGTAAGCTCTGCATACATACGGCTTTCAACGTCGGAAATATCCTTGAAATCTCTTCCGCCTACTCTGCCCTCATATTCAAGTCTTGCATTTTCGTAGTGGATTATTGCACCGGGGTCACGGCTTCTTATCCAATTTGCCATAAGTCGGTGGTTTTCACCGCAGCCCGACTCGTTACCGAGACTCCACATAACGACACAGCCGTAGTTCTTGTCTCTTTCAAAAAGACGCTCGGCTCTGTCAAGGCAGGCTTCCTTCCATTCGGGAGTGTCTGCAAGATATGCCCAGTAATCCCAGTACCAGTCACCGTAGTTATAGCCCATACCGTGGCTTTCGAAGTCTGCCTCGTCAACAAGCATAAAGCCCATTTCCTCGCAGAGGTCAACGAAACGGGGGTCGTTGGGATAATGGGAGGTTCTTATCATATTTATGTTTGCACCCTTGAGAATATTAAGATCGTTTCTCATATCCTCCATGGTGACGGCATAGCCCGTTTCGGGATTGGAATCGTGACGGTTAATGCCGTAGAATTTGACCTTTTTACCGTTTACAAGGAAGCATTTGTCCTTGATTTCAGCCTTGCAAAGAGCAAGGGGAAGCTTAATTACCTCTTCACCGTACTCAATAATAAAGGCATATCTCTGAGGAATTTCACTGCTCCATAATAAGGGAGAATGAACGTCAAAGGAGAATTCACCCTTTTCAGTACCCCCGAGCACCTTTTCTCCGTCGGGAGAAATAACCGACCAGGAGAATTCCGTTTCCTGAGAAAAATCGGGCTTTACGGTCACTGTGGCAACAGAGAAATCCTCTGTGAAGCTCCTGAAGATATGGATATCCTTAAGGTGCTTTTCATCTCTTTCAAGAATATATACGTCACGGAAAATACCTGAAAGACGGAAGAAGTCCTGATCCTCCATATATGAGCCGTCGGTGTGCTTGATAACAAGAGCCTCAATCACGTTTTCACCGTTTACGAGCTTTTCCGTTATATTGAACTTGCTTTCGGCATGGCTTACCTGAGAATAACCCGTAAATTCACCGTTTACCCAGAGATAGAAGCCGGCAGAAACACCCTCAAAGGAGAGATAATAGGTCTTATTATCCTTCTTGCTGCAGCTGAAGGCTCTTCTGTAGAGAGCGGCAGGAATAACGTCGGGAAGGTGGGGAGGGTCAACGGGATAGGGATAGTCCTGATTTATGTAATTGGGCACGTCGTAGCCCTTACCGAGCACTAACTGCCAGTTGAAGGGCACCTTCATTTTATCGGGACAGCATTCACTTGCAGGGTAGCCCTCTGCCGTGAAATCAACCTCTCTTACGTTGGGATAATACTTAAAATCCCAGGTACCGTTAAGAAGGGTGAATCTTTCGGAGTCCTCACGCTGAGAGAAGGGACACTGACCCTTACTGAAGGGAATGAAGTAAGCGGCAGGCTTTTCACAGCCTACGTGCAGATATTCGGGAGAAAGATAGTATTTTTCGATCATTTTTTCATTTCCTTTATGAGCTTTTTAAGATTGATTGCGAGAACAATAATTGAATATATTCCCGTAAATGCAAAGGCGGCACCGATAGCAAGGGATGCACCGTTGCTCTTGAAAATAACGTTATTTATAATGAGAATGAATACCTCGTAGAAGGCAAACCATACGGCAGGAGCAGCGATGGCAAAGATGATTCTCTGCTTAAGGCCTCTGCCCGTTACAGCACCTGCAACGACGTAAAGCACCACGATAAGCACGAGCGTGAGCACGTATTCGTCAATATCACGCCATGCTATGTATGCTCTTCTGTGCCAGCCGAAGATTTCGAAGAAAAGACCGATAAGCACGGGAAGAAGAAGGTATATGTATCTTCGGGGCTTCTTCATCAAAGCCACAACAACACAGGCAATTGAAAGAGCCACACAGATTCCGTAGAAGACGATTGATGCGGGGAAGAGAATTTCATCGCCCCATCTTTTCACGGTGTCTCCGTAGAAATTAAGGCCGTCGGGACCCTTGCTGTCACCCTCGCGTATCATTGTGATACCGAGGGCTCTTATATCCTCAACAAGCTGAGCGTTGTCATCCCTGTTGTAGCCGTTATAAGCCTTCCACAGTCTCCAGCAGATTTCACTTCTCGTAAGGTTGTTTCTGTGGGTCTCCGTTTC
This sequence comes from Acutalibacteraceae bacterium, assembly GCA_045651625.1. Lineage (GTDB taxonomy): Bacteria > Bacillota > Clostridia > Oscillospirales > Acutalibacteraceae > RUG806. The sequence goes on from JAZRST010000036.1 coordinate 19,759, forward strand.
AGCCGCAGCCTTTGCAGCCTCCCAGAGAGCATCTGCCGCCGCAACGTCCTCGTCGGTAAAGCCGAGGGTGTCGCTCATAGCGGAATAAATCATAAGATGTGCGCCCTCTTCAACGGGCTTTTCAATGGTCATATCAATAAACTGACGGATGCTTTCCCGGCCTGCACCGTAGAATGCCTCAAGGAATTCGTTCATAGTCTTATCGTAATCAAGATAAGGATTCTGCATAAGCTTTGAAAGAAGATATGCGCGAAGCTCACCGAATTCACCGTCGCAGTGCTGCATATAGTAGTTACCCTCTTCATATACGCCTGCAACGTTGTTTTCGTAGAAAATCTGAAGATTCTTCTGAATAACACCGAAATCGGGGAAGATACCGAGGGTGTTTGAATAGTTTGTGGTGTAGTCCCACACGTAAATACGGTCACAGATTTTACTCCAGTCGGAAAGGTCCTTCATAAGAGCAACGTTTTCCGTACAGCTGCCGTCATCAAGAGCGTGTGCAAAGCAGCACTCAATGGTACAAAGACGGACAATAACGTTATCCTCGGGTACAACCTGAGTGGGAGCCTGTCTTGTGTACTGATAAGCAAAGGTGTCAATTGCAACGTTGTCGTAGCCTGCCGCCTTGACCTCACGCGCAATGCGGTTTACAAAGCTTATCATTGTGCCGGAATGACCGCCGTTTGCATCGTCAACAGCCTTACAGTCGGAGCACTGACACATCTTTCTGTTATCGTGCTGAGTAAGAGAAATTATCTGAAGGGATTCGTCGGGATTGTGCTTCTGCTCAAGAAGCATCATAACCTCACCGAGAACAACCTCAAAGGTCTTTTCGTTGGTAAGGCACAGCTGGTCGGGAGTGCGAAGACCGCCGTGAAGAGCAAAGAACTCGGGATACTCCTCGAAATAAGTAGCAGAGGCACAGAACTCCGTTGTGAGAGTGTGTGCAAAATTTGAGATATAGGTAACGGTACCGCCCAGCTCCGAGGGAATTGTTCTGTAGGGGCTGCCGTTGAGTCCGTTTGCGAGAGAATATTCTACGTCACGGGGGCTTACCCAGTCAGTATCCGTGTATTCAAAGAAGGGCTCGTATTCCGTTTTTTCACCTGCAGGAATTGTGAGCTCTTCATTTACGGGGATGCTGTAAAGGGTGGAGGTGTACCAGTCGCAGTCACAGTATTTTTCAAGAAAAGCATAAACACCGTGAATAACGCCTCTTGTTCCGTTGCCCGTAATTAAAACCTCGTTTTCCTTGGTTTCAATCACGTAGCCGTTATCGGGAATTTCATCCGAATATGAAAGATAAAAAGCCAAACCGTCCTCAGCCGAAGAGGCAACGGGAAAGCTCTTTTTCGTGATTTCACCGAGATAGCGGGAAAGGGTATCCCCTGCCGCAACAAGTCTTTCATCATCCGCCTGCGAGAGGACTATATATCCACCCGTCTCAACAGCACCCGCAAAAACGGGAACTGAAAACGTAAGCAATAAAACAAGTGCAAGAATAAGGCTTATTTTTTTCATAGTGCTTTTCCGTCCTTTTCAGTTTTATTGAAAAATCAGGGAAAAAGAATATTTTCCTTTTCCCCGAATAATTTAAGCTTTGTTTTCAAGCTTTTCTCTTAACTTTTCATATACCTCTGCAGGGATTTCGGGGTTGCCCTTGGAGTATGAAGGAATATACATATTCCCTGCCTTTTCCTTAACGGTGCAGGTTGTATCGTTTCTCCACTTTTCTCTCTCTGCCTTGTCGCGGAGATCGGGAATATCATAGCTCTGATTGTTGTTCATAGCACTGAGATAGCCGAAGTGGCCGGGAAGGAACATATCCATAGCCTCGTAAACGTCAACGATTTCAGCATTGCGGTTACCCTTGATAGCCTGAATGAAGTGGTACATCGTATAGAAATCGGAGCCGCCGTGGCCTGACTCCTCAGCAAGCTTTGTAAGAGAGTCGTCCGTGTTGATTTCCTTTACCTCAAAGGTGTTGTCACCCTCGTTCTTGTCAAGATTGCCGTAAAGCTTTCCTACACCGCCGTTTTCTGCATCCTCTCTTGCGCTTTCGAGTCTGCCCTTACTGCCGTAAACTGAATACCATACGGAATTTCTTGCAGGGCCTACACCGTGAACGCTCTTTACGACTGCGCCGTTTTCGAGAGTTACCATTTCAACTGCCATAGCACCGGCGTAAGCACCCATACGGTACATTCTGTCGTTGAAGGGGATTTCGAAGCCTGATACCTTTACGGGACGAAGACCTGTTATGTGAACGATGGGGCCTAAGGAATGAGTGCAGTAATAGAATGCGCTCATTGTGTTTCTCCAGTGGTTGGGATCACAGTTTGTATAGCCGTGCCAGCCGGGCTCACAGTTATGAACGTATTCACCCTCACCGTATTCAAACTTACCGAGCTTTCCCTCTCTATACTGAATTCTCATTTCACGGGGAGCGGGCATATAGCAGTAGTTTTCGGCATAAGCGTAAATTTTGCCTGTTTCCTCAACAGCCTCAATAAGCTCTACGGCTTCCTTGAGATGCTGGCAGGGAAGAACCTCACTGAGCACGTGCTTGCCTGCCTTCATTGCCTTGATTGCAAGAGGAGCGTGCTCGTTTGCGAAGTTTGCAAGAACGATACCGTCCATATCGTGATTTATGAATTCATCAAAATTGTCGTAGTAGGTAATGCCGTCCTCACCGTACTTTTCCTTTGCCTTGGAAAGGAAATCGGGGGCATTGTCACAGATTGCAACTACCTCACAGTTGAAGCCCGTCTTGCAGTAGTTGAGCATTGTCTGTCCGCGTCTTGCACCTACAACACCGATTTTAACCTTTGTTGCAAGACCCTCTCTGTATATCTTCTTGTAAAGGGTGCAGTCCTCATAGAGCATATCAACGCTGTCGATATTGTACTCCTCAAGCACCTTCTGCCAGCGCTCCTCCATACCCATTTCGTACTGTACGGGAAGGAAGCCGGAGGAAAGGTAGCTCTTTACGGCACCCTTTCTCCATTCGTCGGTTGTAAGGTAAATGTGATGAACGCCCTCGTTTGCAAGCTTGTAAATACACATATTGTTAAGGTATTTACCGAGACCCTTACCTCTGAATTCGGTCTTCATACCAACCATGTGCATATCACCTACGCCGTCCTGATTGATGGCGGTGATTGTTCCGATATGCTCACCGTTGTAGTCGAGGAAGAAGCAGTCCGTATAGGGATTGCAGCGCTCGTCTCCGCAGATGCAGTCGTCAAAGAATTCGGGCTTTGTGTCGTCGCCTACAAGACCGTTTTTACAGCAGTCAATCCAAGCCTGCTTGTCTTCTTCTGTTTTATAAGTAGAAAATGAATATCCCTCGGGAAGAGGAAGCAGCTCCACCTTCTTATCATTAATCCAGAACATTTTTAACTGTGCCAATTGAGAATCACTCCATTTTAAATATTTATATATAATAAGATAACACACCGCAAATGCTCCGTCAATTGTTTTATACAGAAAAAATTGATTTGACAGAGCTGTTTTTGTGTGATATTGTTAAAATACAGTAAACTCATAATAAACAAAGGTGATTTCAATGAAAAAATTCCTGAGCATTACTCTTTGCATACTGATGCTCCTTTCAGTATGCGCAACAGCCCCCGTGAGCTTTGCTTCAACGGGCAACACCTACTACGTTGACTCTCTTGAGGGTGACAACTCCAATAAGGGTACCTCACCCGACGAAGCGTGGAAGGATCTTGACGGATTTTCCGGCTGCACAGAGCCTCTCAAGGGTGGAGACACCGTGCTTTTCAGAGCAGGCGGCACCTATGAATGTGCAGTAACGCTTGAGGGCATAAAGGGCACAAAGGATGCTCCCTTTACAATCTCCTCCTACGGCGAGGGCGAAAGACCCATTCTCAGAACAGACCTCAGTGACGAGGTTTTCACCTTCATTGACTGCTCGTATATTACGGTTTCATCCCTTCAGATAACCGCACCCAACGGCGGCGGTATATGGATTGATACGCTCAACTCCGAAAGCGTTGGCATTACCGTTGAGGACGTTTATTTCTACGGTCTTCCCAACGGCAAGGTAACGACCCGTGACGATTTTTCAAGAGGTGCGGCACCTGCCCGTGCGGCAATTATGGTAAAGGGACTTCCTGCAAGATCACGTTATGCAGTAAACGACCTTACAATAAGAAACTGTGAAGTTTATGACAGTGCAAACGGATTTATGATATGGGGCTCCTGGAACGATCAGCAGAATCCCTGGACAGGGGGAAAGGATCCCATATACAACACGGGTGTTCTCATTGAGGGCTGCTATTTCCACGAAATGGATGCAGAGGCTGTTGTCATCGGCATCTGTGACGGCGCTCTCGTTACCAACTGCAGAGCAATAAACACCTGCCAGGGCGAGGGTCTTGACGAAAACGGTGAAATTCAGTATTTCACAGCGGCAATGTGGTTCTGGGGCTCGGAAAACAGCACTATCCAGTACTGCGAAATTGCCGGTCAGAAGAATTACGGTGACGGTATGGCTGTTGACTTCGACTCCGACTCAAACAACTGCACCTATCAGTATATATACTCCCACGACAATATGCGCTTTATTGTAAACAATGCAAAAAGCCTTCCTCAGCAGAACAACACCGTAAGATACTGCCTTTCCGTTAATGACAACAAGGGCAGAAGCTCTATGGCATCGGGCAGCGGTGAAAACAATTTCCGCTTCTACAACAATACAATCATCAACTCCGGTGAATTTCATTTCTTCCACCTTACAAATTCACTTATTGCAAACAACATCTTTGTCGGTGCAGACGGTGCGCCCATGAACTGCACAATTACAGATGAAATCACTGCAGGCAACACCTACAGCAATAACTGCTATTACAACACCCTCAATCTTCTGTGCGACCCTCTTGCAATGAACACAGACCCCGGCTTTTCAACCGACGAGCTTATTGAGGCATATCAGCTTGCAATAAACTCTCCCCTTATCGGCAAGGGCATGAAGATTGAAGACGGACTTACCCACGATTTCTTCGGCAATGAAATTGAAAGCTGTAACATCGGCTGTTATATGGGCAAGGGCGAGGAACCCGAGGTCAACACGGAAAACGTTTTTGAAAAGCTCGTGCGCTTCATAAGAAATATTATGCAGAGACTTATTCACGAATTCAACGTCATCAAGGAAGATGTCGAGGATTTTTTCGCAAAATAACTTAAGTAAACACAAAAAAACAATCAGACACGGAACTGCCTTTCGGTAATTCCGTGCCTGTTTTTTTATTTATATGCCGAAGCATTCTCTGTTCGTGCCGTAGAAAATATCCTCACGACCCGAAAGCCTTCTGCACATCTCCTCAAGGAAATCCCAGTTGTCAGAGAAATCGAACTCGTAGCTGTGTCCCCAGATATAAAGAAGCTGAGGGCGGTCTGCTTCAAGGCTTAAAAATTCGTCAATAGCCTTCATACAATTTTCCGTATCGTTATGGTGCACCGTGGGAGAGAAAACGTAAAGCTCCTTCTGCAGCTCGAAATTAAAGGAAGGAACGGTGGTTCTTGCATATTTTACACCCGTATTTTTTGCAATTATATCCGCAACGCGAAGGTCAAAATTCACTCCGCCTCCGGGATAAGCCATACCCACGACCTCATATCCGCAAAGCTCAGAAAGGGCAAGTCTGTCCCCTTCTACCTGACGGATGATTTCCTCCTCGGAAAGAGAGGGAAGCATAGGATGGGTAAGGGTATGCACGGCTACCTCGTGTCCCTTGTAAAGAGAAGCCAGCTCCCCGGGATTTATCTTGTTGTGCTGAACACTTTTTCCGCCGTAGGTCAGCACGTTTTCCATAGAAAGCAGACCTGAATTTATATTGAAGGTGCCTTTAAGTCCGTATTTGTTGAAAACCTCTATGAGTCTTCTGTCCTGAGTTACGCCGTCATCATAGCTGAAGGTAACGGCCTTCATTTTTCCGTCAAACATTTTCTCTTGCCTTCTTCTTTTCGTATTCGTTTATAAGCTCTCTTGTTTCAAGGGGCTTGTCGGTAATAATTCCATCAACTCCCAGGTCAAGAAGCTTTTCGATTGTCTTTTTGTCGTTTACAGTCCATACGTTTACGGGTATTCCAAGAGCGTGTGCGATATCAACAATCCTCTTATTCACAACGATTGAAGCAGGGTGTATGATATCACAGCCGATTTTCTTGACCATAAAGAAGGGGTAAAGCACAAGACGGCATACCGAGGGGTGGGAAATGGGATAAAGGAAGGCTGTTTTGCATCTTGCATCAATTTCCTTTACGGTTTTAAGCACCTCGGGAGAGAAGCTTGACACAATAACCCTGTCAAGACAGCCGTATTTCTTTACGGCCTTAAGAGTTTCCTCAACAAGACGGCTGATGTTGCTGTCCTTGGGACATTTAAGCTCAATGTTTATAATTTCGCAGGAGCTCCCGGACGTAACCTCAAGGAATTCATCAAGAGTGGGAAGAGGAGTATCTCTGAAATCCTCGGAAAAATAAGAGCCGAAGTCGAATTTCTTAAGCTCGTCGAGGGTATAAGAGGTTATCTCTCCCCTGCCGTCGGACGTGGCATCAATCGTATAGTTGTGGCAGATAACGGGAATACCGTCCTTGGTAAGATGCACGTCGGTTTCGAAGCCGTCCGTGCCCTCATTTATAGCAGTTATGAAGGCAGGCATCGTATTCTGCGGAGCCTTCTTGTTTGCGCCTCTGTGGGCAATTACCTTACAACCCATAATATATTCATCTCCTTAGTTGACTGCTGACGGCAATATTTCAATATTGCCCACCGTAAGTGCATCCGCATCCTCGGAGGAGGGTGCATCGGCATAGAAGCTCTTTTCAAATGCCCTGAAGGATTCCTTTGCGGGAGTGCCTGCAAATCTTACGGTTGAATATACCGACCTTTCCTTTGTGCCGTCAGTAAAGCTGAAGGCAAAGAGATAGTAAACCGTGCCCTCGCTTATCTGTGCGATACAGCCGATTTCCGTAACGGTTACGGTCTTTCCCGTATTTATTCCTCTGAAATAGTCAATATATACCTTGGCGGAGGCTGTGGCATCCGCTTCTATTTTTTCATATTCCTCAAACTTCAGTCTGACGGGCTCGAAAATTTTCTCATATTCCGCCTTGAGAAGTGCATCGCAGGCGGAAAGTCCGTCGGAAAGTGCCTTGTAGCTGTCGGTTATGGTGCTTCTGGGGGTACCGTATTCCGTGAGTGCGGTGCCGAGAATTTCAAGCACGTTTTCCGCATCCTTGCTGAATTCCTTCAGCGCATCAAAATCCCTGAACAGCTTTTCCGCTTTTTCCGTGTCAATTGCCTTTTTGTCTTTTTCAGTAAGAAGAGAATAAGCCTGCCTTGCCTCAACAACAAGAGCTTCATCGGAAACGGAGATTTCACCTATTTCCACTATTATGTCTTCAAATGCCCTTGCCTCCTGACTTTTTATGCAGGACGAAAAACAGCACAAAACGACAGCAAGCATCAGCAAAGCACAAAGAATTTTTTTCATAAAAACACGCCTTTCAGGGTATATATAGTATTCTATCACAAACACCAAGGGCATTACTGCACAAATATAAATTAACATTTTGTGCAAAATACACCCTTGTTTAGTATTTATATAAAATTTTAGTATTGACAATATGTAGAATATGCTGTATCATAACAATAAATAATAGATAATAATTTTTTAATAATTTTTTCTAATCGGTGAAGAGAATGGACGTAAGAAACTTAAAAACCTTTCTGAAGGTATCAGAGCTTAACAATTTCACAAAAGCGGCAATGGTGCTGGGCTACTCACAGTCTGCAGTCACCGTTCAGATGCAGCAGCTCGAAACAGAGCTTGGTGTGCCTCTTTTTGACAGAATAGGCAAAAACATAAAGCTCACTCAGTTCGGTCTTAATTTTATTGAATACGCAAACGGTGTTATTGAAGCAATTGAAAAGGCTCAGAATTTTGCAACACAAAGCGAGGATATGAGAGGCACAATCCGCTTCGGTCTTGTTGACTCCATACTGAAATCCTGCTTTATTCCGATTTTTCCCGAATTCAACCGCCGTTATCCCCACATAAATTTAAGCATTTTCGTAGGCTCCGCAAGAGAAATTGAAGCAAAGGTCAGAGCAAACGAGCTTGATTTGTGCTATATGCTTGACTACAAGGTGCCGAGAAAAGAGTGGGTCCGTGTACGTGAAGAGGTTGAGCCCATTATTTTCGTAACAAACCCCGAAAATCCCATTGCGGAAAAGGAAGAGGTAAGCTTCGAGGAAATTGCCAACGAAAAGCTTATTCTTATGCCTCAGGGTGAGGGCTACAGATATCTTTTTGACGATGAGCTTGCAAAGAGAAATCTTTTCGTAACTCCCGCAATCGAAATTGCAAACACAGACACAATTATGAGACTTACAAGAACCTCAAACTACGTGACAATGCTTCCCGTGTTTGAAGTAAGAAAGAGCATTGAGGAAGGCTCTCTCAAGAAAATCAACGTGCCTGACTGCGACTTCAATCAGTGGTCACAGCTTGCATACCTCAAGGGCAAGGCAATGACACCTCAGCTTCAGGTTTTCATTGACACTGTGCTTGAGCTTCTTCCCCCCATAAGATAACTAAAAAGCTGAGGAGCTGTAAAAAAACGAAAGTTTTTTTACAGCTCCTTTTAAGGGGATAGGAAAAAATGATGAAGAACGTACAAACCGAGCAAAATCAAGGCTTTTGCCTTGGTTTTGTTTGCCCGACGGCGTACAATGGTACGTCGAGAGGCGAGGTTTGTTCGTAGCATAAAACATTGAATTTTACCGATTTTTAATCTTTGGGCACATCTTTGGGGTTCCGGCAGCTTTTATTTTCTGCAGAACCCCTTGATTTATATAGTTTTATGCGGTCTTCGCTTTTTTTACATCCCCTTTTTTCATTATAACCAGAGTGTATTGTCCTCAAGTCCTACCGAGGCTCTTAAAAGGAATCTTGCATCGCTTGCAGAAACGGTATTGTCCTTATCCACGTCTGCCGCCCTGAAGTACGGAGATGCTGCATTGAAGCTTTCGAGACCTACTGCGGCTCTGAGAGCCGTTCTTGCATCGGAGGAGGAAAGCTGACCGTCACCGTCAGCGTCTCCCATAACTACAATTTCCTGCTCTGAGCCGTCAGGCAGAACGAGTATCATTCCCGTGACAACGAAGCTTCTGTCATTAAGAACATTTCCGCCCGTATCCTTCACAACACATCCTGCGGGAGCCGACCAGAAAAGCTCTGCAATGAGCTTACCCACAATAATGCGGACGTTTTTGCCGTCGGACACCATAAAATCCGAGGGGGCAAAGCTTAAATCAAGCTTCGGGATTTCAGTGTGACCTGAAATATATTTTTTGCAGTCGTTACAGAAAACACCCTCTGTGTAGCCCACAGCCTCTGCGGTGGGGGGAATTTCCTTATGTACGGCTGTGTTTCTGTGTGCACAGTCAACAGTTACCTTGCATACCGCCGAATAGGCTTTTCCGTTATAGGTAAATCCTGCCGTAACCACGGCTGAGCCTGCCCTGACACCCGTAATGTTGCCGTCTGATACGGTTACACAGGCATCCGAGCTTGTCCAGGTGATATGCTGTCCTTCAGGCTCTGTTACAGCGGTAAGAGCCGCAGAGGTATCCTCTTTGATGCTGATGCTTGCATCAAGCGTAATAGACGGTATTCTGACCGTAACGGGAAGCTTTGCTTCAAATTCCTTATACATAACGGTAACCGTCTTTTCTCCTGCCGAGGTACTGTCAAAAGCCGAAAAGCTGACTCCGTCCTCAATAATTTCTCTCGTACCGTCCGTATAAAAGGCTGTAACCATAATTACACCTGTATTGAAACTGTCACCGAGATAGCAGAAGGACGGTCCCTGGGCTTCAATATACTGAATCACGTGCTTTATATTACCGTAAGGTGCAGTCTCACGCTTAAGAAACGTATAATCTCCGCCTGCAGGGGCAGTATTCACTTCATATATAAGAGTGGCGTTTTTATAGGTAAATCCGAAAATCGAAAACCCCTTGTGAAGATAGGGGGAATATATCTTTTCACATTCACCCGTTTCCACGGTGTATTTATAAATGCTGTCGGAAAGAGAGTAGAAAAGCTCACCGTCTGCAGAGGAAAGACGGGAAAAATTTCCTGACCAGCAGGCATATTCGCCTGCCATCCATCCATCTGAAACGTCTGCAAGAGGAGTTTCATTTCCGTCACACATAAGCCTTCCGTTTCTGCTGTCTATGTAGTAAAGCTTATTGCCCACAAGCTGAATTTCCGTATCGGAGCTATACCAGAAATAATTTTCATATTTCGTATCAACGGGAGTGCTGTCAAAGTCATACGCGTTATGATTACGGCTTCTGAGGGTATCGGTTGAAACAAGAAAATTGTCGTGATACACCGCTCCCGATACGTTTCTCAGATCCTCGCTTTCCCAGTTGCTGTCGTCAAAGGTAACGTCAACGTGGTAAGGGACACCGTCAATATATACTATATTCCAGGCGTGGTTGAGCTTACCGGAGGAAACGTAATAATTCTTAATTCCCACACGGTTAAGCAGGTACATATATGCCATGGCATAGCCCTGACAGACGGACGAGCCGTTGGCAAGTGCACCGTATGCGGTATGCTCAATGTCCGTAATATCCGTATAAAAGGGATATTCGTTATGCACACAGAGTCTGTCGTGCAGAAGAAGCGCCTTCTGAGCATCGGAAAGAGCAGAATTATCCTCAACACCCGCAAGCATACGGTCTGCGTTTGCCGTCATTTTGTTGAAGCAGATGTTGTATTCCTCAGGGGTATCGGCAAAATCACGGTATCCCAGATGCAGTAAAAGAAGCTGAGTGCCGTCATGGGAACCGGATAAGTCATACACATTGAATGCCTCGGGCAGATTATAAAAAATGAAGTCAACAACATTTATCCAGGCAGATTGAGGCAGATTAAAGGAAGAAATATCAACAACCGCATTGGTCTTTGCAATATTTTCAAGCAGAACCGCCTTGAAGTCCTCTATTCTGACCCATTCCGAAAGAACAGTCTCCGTTTCTCCGCCATTGGGATATGAGAGCCTCAGCTCGGGGGTATAGTGCTCCGTCATCACTGCAGCTTCTCCGAAGGCATAAGAGGACACAGGCATACAGCCGAGCACTGTCAGCACGGCCGCAAAAATACAGATTATTCTCTTAAATATCATTCCATCACCCGAAAATTTTATATGCATTCAGTTTATCATATTTTCATATACTTTTTCAATATAAAAAATACGGAAGCAGTGTCAGCCGCTTCCGTAAAATGCTTATTTCATTTTTTCCTGAAGGAATTTCACTGCCATACCGATATCCCTTGCAGGGTCGTCGCCTACTTCTCTTTCGATTGTAAGGAAGCCCTTGTAGCCGATATCATTAAGAGCGGAAAGATACTTATCCCAGGGCACACTGCCTTCACCGAGGGGTACCTCTTCAAAGGAGGGAGCAGTTACGAGTGCATCGTCGTGCTTGATGCCGTAAATGAACTCGGGGTCCTTGAAGTAGTGCATAACACCGTCCTTGGCGTGGGTGTGAACGATATAATCCTTAAGATTATAAACTGCACCTGCAGGGTCGTCACCCGTTACCATAACGAGGTTTGCAGGGTCAAGGTTGACACCTACACCCGTTGAGCCGAGAGTATCAAGGAAATTCTTGAGAACAAGAGAGGTTTCGGGGCCGGTTTCAACTGCAAAATGAGCCTCGATTGAGTCTGCATAACGGGCAAGCTCACCGCAGGCCTCCTGCATAATCTTAAAACGGGGATGCTCCTTATCCTCGGGTACAACACCGATGTGGGTTGTAACGATATCTGTTTCAAGGTCCTTTGCAAGATCAAGAATTCTCTTTGACTTTTCAATAAGCTCGGGATTCATTTCGGGACGGTAGAAGCCGCAGCCGAGGTCACCGCAGAGAGCAGAAATCACAAGACCGTTGTCCTTTACAAGCTTCAGGAATTCACGTCTCTTTTCGGGAGTGAGATTTTCGGGAGCCATTTCGCCTCTTGTGGAGTAAACCTGAATACCCCTTGCGCCAAGCTCAGCCGCCTTTTTAACGGCTGTGGGGATATCTGTTCTGAATGAATTTATGATTATACCGATAGGGAAATTATACATGGGAATCACCTTTTATTTAGTTACAAATTTTTCTGCAAAGAGGAAAAACCTCTTATAGAGCGTCAGCGGAACAAGACGCAAAAGCGTCTTCCGAAACATTTGTCGAAGACAAATATATCACTCGTTTCAACGAAACGAATATCACTGCCAAAGGCAATATCACTCATAGCGAAGCTATGAATATCACGTCATTAATTTGCATAACTGCAAATTAATGATACTTGGGCAGGTAATCTCCGTGAGCCTCAATAAGGTCATCGCAAAGGCTTACGATTTCGTCAATTGAAAGCTCGGAGGAGGTGTGAGGATCAAGAAGAGCTGCCTGATAGATAGCGTCCTTCTTAAGAGTAACTGCAGCCTCGATTGTAAGCAGATGAACGTTTATCATAAGTCTGTTCATTGCGGCTAACTGCTCGGGAAGCTTACCCTGATAGCAGGGCTGGATGCCGTACTTGTTTACAAGGCAGGCAACCTCAACACAAGCCTCTGCAGGAAGGTTGGGGATAAGACCGTTGTTTATAACGTTACCGCCGATTTTGTAGGGCATATCGGTTGTGATAGCTTCCATAATGTAAGAAGCGTATTCGTGAGTTCTTTCGTGCTTTACATCATCGGTAAGGTAAATCTTTCTTTCATCCTGCCAGCGTGCAATCTGATTCACGCAGCGACGGGGATATTCATCAAGAGGAATGTTGTAGCGGTCAATAAGCTCGGGATACTTTGCCTTGATGAAAAGGTTGTTGTATTCAGCGTTGTGCTCACTTGACTCTGTGCAGTAGTGGCCGAAGCGGCGGATGTATTCATATCTTACAAGGTCATACTTATCTGTATGGTCGCCGTTAAGGACATCAATTGCTCTTCTTCTGATTTCGGGATAAAGATCGTTGCCGTCTGCATCCTCAATTTCAAGAAGCCAGCCCATGTGGTTGATACCTGCAATTTTTTCTCTGATGGGCTCCTTGTATTCCATGCCGAGACCATTAAGAAGTCCTCTTGAACAGCCCTGAACGCTGTGGCAGAGACCTACGGTTTTGATGGGAGTGAAGCGCTGCATGAAGCCGGCAAGCTGAGCCATGGGATTTGTGTAGTTAAGGAAGTATGCATTGGGGCATACCTCTGCCATATCGTCTGCAAAATCCTTGAGAACAGGGATTGTACGGAGAGCTCTGAAAATACCGCCGATGCCGTTTGAGTCAGCAATTGTCTGACGAAGACCGTACTTCTTGGGTACCTCGAAGTCAATGATTGTACAGGGATCGTAAAGACCTACCTGAATTGCATTTACAACGAAATCGGAGCCGCGGAGTGCTTCCTTTCTGTTTTCAACACCGAGGTGCTTTGTGATAACTGCTCTCGATTCGTTTATGTTCTTGTTAAGAGAGCAAACCATTATATATGATTCATCAAGACGCTGAGCATCAATGTCGTAAAGAGAAATTTCACATTCGCGAAGAGCAGGTGTCATAAGAACGTCACCTAAAACGTTCTTTGCAAATACGGTGCTGCCTGCACCCATAAAGGTTATTTTCATTTTGTGACCTCCCGTAGGAAAAAATTAAAGTCATAGACCTTAGCCTATGACTTTAGTTTACTGTAATAAATATTATCCGTCAAGATATTATTAGAATTCTTCACGATTTTTTCTGCCCATAGTAAGGAAGAGAACTGCGCCCGAAATAATAACCACAAGGAAGAGAACGAGAAGGAAGGCAATGGGTGCGCCGTTACCTATCTGCTCGGGGATGTTGTCGGTTATGTTATAGTTAGGAGTCACAACGGGTGTGTCCTGGGGCTTTGTTGCGGAAACGTCACCGATTACGGGGACGGTTACGATTTCCTGAGGAATGTAATTGGGGAAGGTGGTGCTTTCGGGTACGGTAGTCACGGGAGCCTGAGCCGTTGTGCTTTCCTCACGCTTTGCCGTGGTGGATTCTTCCCTTTTTGCAGTTGTGCTTTCCTCACGCTTTGAGGTTGTGGGCTCCTCCTGCTTCGCCGTGGTCTTCTCCTCGGGATGCTCCATATCGTAAATTATCTGCTTCTTTTCCTTATAGGGGTCAACGTTATGAAGCTTTGCGGAGGTTTTGAGCTCCTTATCCACACCTACGAAGGAAACGGGGATAAGGTCTGCAAGTGCAACGGAGGCAATAGCCGTAAGATGTGCTCCGTCGGGAGTGAAGGAGGGACAAAGCGCATAGGGGTCAGCGGGATTTGCAAGGGGTGAGCAGTCAATGTAGCCGTCGGAATAGATGTTTTTCTTTATCCAGCGGGTAAGCTCGTCGCACATATCCTGCATTTCCTGATTCCATACAACGTCACCTGTCTGTCCGAGGAAGGCTCTTTCGTAGCCCTTCCAGGGGCTCTTTGTGAAGAAGTAAATCTTGATACCCTTTGCGTGGGCACGCTTTATAAGATCCTTGTAGCCTGCAATTATGTCGTCGGTTGAATAGTGGGGAACAACGTCTCCCATAGATTTTGAGAACTGATGAAGAATATCGTTAAGACCGATTTTTACGAAAATGTATTTTACACCCGAAATATTCAGGGCATCTCTTTCAAATCTGTCAATAAGAGCATCGCCGTAAAGATTTCCCACGATACCCGTACCGTCACTTAAAAGCTTGTTGCCGATAACAGCCTGATTTATAACGCTGACGTTTTCAATGCCGCCCTTTACGAGCTTTTCTGCGAAGTAATAATAGGTGTCGTTTACAAGCGTGGAGTCACCGATAAAAACGGCAACGTCCTTTGTTCCTGCAGGAACGGATGTGTCAACCTGACAAAGGAAGGGTGTTGTGTGATAAGTGATTGTGCTTGCCGCAATATTTATTTCTCTGGGCAGAGTTATTTTGGGAGTATAACACTGAGAAGGGTCGTTACCTATAAAAGTGCCGAGACCAAGGAAGGTTCTTGCATTGGAAAGACCTGCAGAGGTTATGTAAGTAGTGTTCTCAAAGAAAAGGCTTACACTTATTGCCTCAAGTGCTTCCGTTTTGAAACTTACGGGGTCTGACCACAGAGTTTCACCCTTGGGGATGGAAACGGACTTGTTACCGCCGAAGGTAATAGCGGAAAAGGTATTTCTTTCAACTGCCGCGTCTCCCGAACCGAGAGTTCTGCCGACGGTAGCCTCACTGATTGTTATAGGAGCTGCACCGTGCTCGTTGGAGAACTTGAAGCGCAGCTTTTCACCACCCGTGGTAACCTTCAGCTCTATTCTTATGGTGCCGTCTGAAGGAATAATATCCTGCACGCTGAGACTTGCTACGGAAATTGAAGAGTCAACTATACTTGTAGCCCACGAGCATACCCAGTCATTCTTTGCCGCCTGAGCCGTAACGGAAAATCCGCAGGACAAGGGAACAATAAGCATAACGAGTGCAAGAATAAAGGATGATATTTTAGATATCTTTTTCATTGATATTCTTCCTTTTAATAAATTCGTAACAATTATACAACATTTACGGAGATATTTCAATATACGAATAATAGAAATTAAGGGAATATTATCTGTAGTTTTCCGTCTGCCATTCAGAGGGAAGATAATCGGGGTCAGAGCAGCAGGGATATGAGGGAGGAGTACCGTCGGAAAGCCAGAAGGGAGAAAGCTTATCGTCACGGAAGCGATCTCTGTCCTCCTCTTTTCTGAAATCGGGAACGTCAAAGGGACGGCTTCCCTCCATAATGCTTCTGTGGGCAAGAATTGCCACACTTGAAAGAGCAGTTGCAAAATACACGTCAAACTGATGGGGCTTACCGCTTCTTATGCTCCCGAAGAATGCCTTTATAACAAGGAAATCTCCGCCGCCGTGACCTGCATTCTTAATCTGCTCGGCATCCTCGTCCTTAAGGTCGGGGGTGTAGAAATTGACAGCCTCCCTGCCCTCGGGAATCTGCCAGTCGTTATAACGGAGCATCACCTTGTCGGTGCCTCTTACGTTTTCAATCTGACCTCTTTCACAGCAAAGACGGTATGAATTCCAGTGGGCACCGAAGGCTGAACAGCCCGTTACCTTGAATACGGAGCCGTCGTCGTTGAGAATTGTGATAATTGCCGCAACGTCCGCCACGTGGGAGGCTGTGGGGCAGTCCCCGGGGAGGGGTGCATATACAGGCATAGCCGTAACTCTTTTCGGGAAGGAGCCCGTAGCGGACATAATGGGAGCAAGGGAGTGGGTAATGTAGTATGAACGGGGAAGGAAGTTTCGCCAGTGCTTTTCGTAGGGTCTTATGGAAAGCACTGCCTTCGTGTCGTACCAGTCCATAGGATGATTGTATTCACCCTCGGCATAGTAGATTTTACCGAGAGTGCCACCCTCGTAAACACGCTTCATCTCGCGGTTGAAATCCATAAAGGGATAATTTTCCGCAAGCATATATACTGCACTGCTCTTCTGTGCCGCCTCACAAAGACGTACACCCTCTGCCATTGTGCCGTTTGAAACACATTCGCTTAAAACGTGTATATTCTTTTCGAGACACTTTATTGCATAAGGAGCGTGCTCGGGGAAGAAGTTTGCAAGAATAACGGCATCCATAGGGTGCTTCAGGAATTCGTCAAAATCCGAAAAAACGGCTGCCCCCTGAATATTTTCCTTTATGCCTTCAAGATATTCCCTATCCTTTTCACAGACGGCAACTATCTCACCGCCGTTATATCTTATTTCATCAATGAAGCTTGAGCCTCGTCTGAGACCGAAAATACCGACACGGATTTTTTCCATAAATATCACCTTATACGAACATCAGTATAATAAGGGCGGCAAAGGAGATTGCAACACCCGTAATTTCTCTTTTTGAGGGCTTGTCAGGTGTAAACAGACTGATTATTGTTGAGATAATCATAACACCGCCCGTAACGAAGGGGTACTGTGCGGATGCAGGCAAGTGTGCCAGGGCAATAAGCAGAAGATAATTTCCCACTCTGCAAAGCACACCGTAGCCGCCCATGCTTACAACAGCCTTTTTCGTAAGCTTCTCCCCGTTTCCCTTGACAAAGGGCAGGAAAAGAAGACAGATTACAAGGGCTGTAAGAGCGATAAGCATTGAATAGCCTGCGGCAGAGGTCTTTTCGTAGGGTGCATTCTGAAAAATAGTGGAAAGCACACCCGAAAGTCCGTTGAGCATAAACACGCCCATATAGTAAACGTAGCCCGATTTCTTTCCGCCTTTTTTTGAGGACAGAAGAAGAGCAAGCATAAGAAGTGCATAGCAGATTCCCTTACCTACGGTCAGCTCCTCGTTATAGAATAAAATTCCCACAACGGAGGGGAGAATCATACCGCCCAGCATTGAAAACATCGAATAAAGGGAAAGATTTATTCTGCCGAGGGCTTTAAGGCTGAAATAGGTGTAGCCTATGGAATCAAGCGCGGCAAAAAATGCCATAAAAAGCGAAAACCATGTGAATTCAAACCTGAATCCGTTGATTGCAAAAAGAATAATAAAGCCGACAAGGGAGGAGCCTGCAGAAAATACAAACATTGCCCTGAGTCCGTTGCCGTACTCCTTTTCAAAAATTCCGTTGAATAAGAACTGGAAGCTGAACATTGTGACAGCCGCCAGAAGAATGCCGTAGTATATCATTTTTTATTTCCTTTTACTGAGTAACCAATCAATAAGCTCTGCCTTGTAGGTATAATCCCAGGCGTTGTGCGTAACACCGGGAAGACGTGTGTAAATATATTCCTTGCCTGCCGCCTCAAGTCTTTCGGCAATTTCGTCGGAATAGAAAACGTTTACCGTTTTATCCTCTGCACCGTGGATTATCCACACGGGCATTGTAATGCTGTCTGCATTCCAGGGCATACCGCCGCCGCAGCAGGGAGCAATAGCGGCAAAAAGCTCCTGCCTTGCCATAGCCGTAAGCCAGGTGCCGTATCCGCCCATACTGATACCCGTAAGATAGACACGGGCTTTATCAGCCTTGTAAAATTCGATTTTTTCTTCAATAAAGCGAAGAATTGACTCAACTCTTGCAGTCCAGAAGGTATCCTTGGGACACTGAGGCATTACGAAGATGCATTCTCTGTCGTTTTCCTCAAGAAATTCCGAGAAGCCGTGAACGTCAACGAGATGAAGCTCGTCCTGACCGTTACCTCTCTCCCCTGCCCCGTGAAGCTGAAAAACAATGGGAAGCCCCTCTCTCATTTCCTCGGGAGAATATTCCACATAGCTGAAAATTTCATTTTCCTTATACTCTTTTCTTATCATCTTAAAGCTCCTTTTCTATAAGCTCTTCAATGCTGTGTGTTATCCGGTCAGCCTGCTTTTTTATAGCCTCCACACCGTTTTCCATAGCATAGGAATAAAATTCCTTGATCATTGCCTCGTCATTCATATTGTCACCGACACAGATTACATCTTCCCTTCTGCCGCCCGTAAGCTCCAGAAGTCTGTATATGCCCTGAGCCTTGTCCATACCCGAAGGAACAATGTCAATGCAGGTGCCGTTCTGCAGAGGCTTCACATATTCTCCGAATTTTTCTCCGACTCTTTCCATGACCATAGCTGCAGACTCAAAATCGGGAAGTGCCGTGCTTATCTGATTGAAATAGGAGATTTCCCCTACCTCGGAAAGGCGGATACCCTCTGCATCGGGAAAGGCAAAGTTATCAACACTGACGTGCCCGTCATTGCATATAGCCGCAAAAAAGCCGCCGAGAGAAAAGAAAAACTCTATAAGTGGCACGGCAACAGCCCCGTCACAGCGGACATCGGAAACAATATTATAATCCTTATCAACAATTACGGCACCGTTGCAGGCAAGAAGATAGTCTATGGGTATACTCTTTTCCCTGATTTCCTCAAAAAACTCCTTCTGCCTTCCGCTTACAACACAGAAAAGGTTGCCCTTTTCCTTCCATTTTCTTATAGCGGAAAGCTTTTCTTCGGTGATTCCTCCGTGATTCAGCGTGCCGTCATAATCCGTACAGATTATTTTCATATCACATTGCCTCGAACATATCTGCAAGTTTTCTTGCGGCATTATATAAATCCTTTATACCGTCAGCCACGTTTTCAGCCGTGAACTTTTTAAGATAGCTGTCGGCTTCAAGGGTGAAATAGCCCTTGTAATCTATTTCCTTAAGAGCCTTTACAGCCTTTGTGAAATCAATATTCATTGAGAAGGGAATCTGATGTGAATCGTGCCACATATCGTTATCGTGGATATGAAGCGCCTGAAGAGAATCCCCGAGGGTATGTATCATTTTCTCTGCAGTGGTATCAAGACCCCTCATTTCAGCGTGTCCGATATCAAGGCAGGCAACGAGGAAGGGGTCGTTCACCGCATCAATATGTGCCCTGAAGTCATCGTGATGAGAGCAGGCGGCAGCCTTAGCGTGATCCTCGGTATGATCCCAGTTCCACATATTTTCAGTGGCAATTTTCACTCCGTGGTCCTTTGCAAAGGGCAGAAGCTCAAAATATATCTCTGCATTTTCCTCGGCAGACTTGTGATTGTCGGGGTGAATTATGCAGATTTCGGCACCTGCCTCTGCCGAGCACTCAATTGCTCTTTTAAGATGGTCTCTTATTTCCTTTACTCTTATGGGGAATGGAGCGTGGGACTGATTGCAGACGATTCCGTTATCAAGACCCACCTGCTTCAGCCTTCTTGCGAAGGCAATATAATCGTTTCCTGCAAGGGGATGTGAATTCGGAAGAAGACAGTTTTTGTCCCAGTCGAACCTGCACATGGCAAACATTGAAAAATCCCAGGCATCAAAGCCTGCCCTTGCAATAAGCTCAATGGTCTTTTCTTCGCCTACAAGACGTGATGCTACGTCAATCTGTGTTGATGTTTTCATAAAATTCTTCCTTCTTTCAGATTTCTGCGGGGAACCGGGAAGCTGACCCTTTAACCTCAGCTTTTTTGCATTTTATGTTATTGCTTATAAGCCTCAATAACCTTGAGAACGGCACCCTCAAATGCCTCGTCCATCATCTTCTCAAGCTCGGGAATCATAGCCTCAACCTCTCTTGCATAAGCGGGAGTGGGTCGGGTTCTGGGATGACGGGGAGTAAATACCGTACAGCAATCCTCATAGGGACGGATTGATATATCAAAGGTGTCGATTTTTCTTGAAATCACAACGATTTCGTTTTTATCCATACCGATACAGGGACGGAAAACGGGAAGCGTTGCACATTCATCGGTGCACTTGAGAGCGTGGATGGTCTGGCTTGCAACCTGACCCAGGCTTTCACCCGTAATAAGAGCGTCTGCACCCTGCCATTCGGCAATACGGGAAGCAAGCTTCATCATAACTCTTCTCATTGTAACGGTGAACATCTCCTCGGGGCAGTAATCTCTTATAGCCTCCTGAAGCTTTGTGAAGGGCACCGTAAAGAGGTTGATTCTGCCCGAATACATTGAAACCTTACCGAGAAGCTCGTGTACCTTCATTTCTGCAAGCTCCGAGGTATAGGGAGGGGAAGCAAAATGCACCGCAGTAAGTCGCACGCCTCTTTTTGCCATCATATATGCGGCAACGGGAGAGTCAATACCGCCCGAAATAAGAATACACGCTCTGCCTGCAGTGCCCGTGGGCATACCGCCGGCACCGGGAAGCTGTCTGCCGTGAATATATACGCCGTTGTCTCTTACCTCAACTGCAACGGTTACCTCGGGATTATGTACGTCTACCTTAAGACCTCTTATTTTTGAGAGCAGGAAGCCGCCTACCTCGTCGCAGATTTCGGGGGACTTGTAGGGGAAATTCTTGTCGGCTCTCTTTGCGGTAACCTTGAAGGTTTTTGCAAACATAAGCTCATCCTTAAGGTATTCGTAGGCAGTGTTGCGGATAACCTCAATATCCTTTTCGCAGACTGCAGCACGGGCAATACCCACAGTACCGAAAACCTTGCCGATACGGGAAACTGCCTCGTCAAGGTCAATATCCTCACTCTCAGGTGTCACAACGATTGTTGACTGAGCCTTGCGGTAGGAAAAGTCACCGAGAGAGGAGATTCTCTCCTTGATGTTTTTAATAAGCATATCCTCGAAAGTTGAACGGTTAAGACCCTTGAGAGCAAGCTCTCCGTCTTTAAGTAAAATAATTTCCTTCATTTTATACCTCTTAATGTTAAAGTTTCGTTCTTATACTCTTTATTGCTTCGTTTACTGCAGAAGCAAAAATTTCAACCTCTTCACGGGTTGTGTATCTCGAAAAGCTGACTCTTATTGCGGAATCGATGTAATTTCCGCTGACTCCCAGTGAGGAAAGCACCTCGCTTCGGTGTCCCTTTTTGCAGGCAGACCCTGCTGAAACGTAAATTCCTCTGTCGGAAAGATAGTTTATAAGCACCTGAGAGGGAATTCCCGTAACGGACATATTCACTATATAAGGAAGTGCATCCTTTGGGGAATTTATATGGATTCTCGGGTTATCATTAAAAAGAGAAAGCATATAATCCCTGAGCTTCACGGTTTCCGTGAGCTTCTGTGTAAGATTGGGGAAGCTTCCCACAGCGGCGGCAAGACCTGCAATTGCAGGAAGTGCCTCGGTACCCGAAAACAGTCCGTTTTCCTGACCTCCGCCGAAAACGACGGGCTTTATATTTTTTGCATTTTTGCTGACGTAAAGTGCACCCACACCCTTAGGCGCGTGTACCTTGTGACCGCTGACTGTCAGCAGGTCAATTCCCATTTTCGCAGGCTTTACGGGTACTTTTCCGAAGCCCTGAATGGCATCAACGTGAACGAGGGCGGGAGCCGATACTCTTTTTACGGCACGGGATATCATTTCGACGGGATTGACAGCACCCGTTTCGTTGTTTACCAGCATTGCCGATACGAGAATTGTGTTTTTGTTCACAACGTCAAGCAGCTCCATAGGGTCGAAGGTGCCGTCCCTCTGAGGGGTGAGCCTTACGACCTGAAAGCCCTGCTCCTCAAGCACGTCCATACATCTTGCGACGGAAGGATGCTCAAGCCTTGTTGTGACGATACGGTTGCCCATTTTCTTACGGGCATTCACAGCACCGAAAATTGCTGTGTTGTTGGCAAGTGTTCCCGAATGGGAGAAATATATTTCCGTGGGATCAGCACCGAGTGAATCGGCAACGGTCCTTCTTGAATTTTCAAGCACCGTTTTTGCCTTTACCCCGAAGGAATGCACCGCCGAGGGGTTGCCGTAAATTTCCGTCATAACGGAAAGAGCGGCTGCCGTGGCCTCGGGACAGACCCTTGTGGTGGCGGAATTATCAAGATAAATTTCCAAATGTGTTTCACCCTTTATGCTACCGTAAGCGTGACGGTAATATGTTTTGCATTACATTACATTATACTGTGAAAGAATGAAACTGTAAACAATTTTTTGAATATAAATCCCGTAAACTGCCCATAATACCAATGATTGAAGCAGATGACAGGAGAAAAATATGAAAAGACGAAAAAAAATCAGAATCCGCTCATTTCTCGGAGCCCTTATTTTAGGTCTCGGTATATGGGGCACGGCAGGCAACATAAAGGCTATGGGCTATGAGAGGGAGATTAATTTAAGCAATCAGAATTCACTTTTTCAGCTGTGTGAATATATGGACAGCATTGAAACGGACCTTATGAAAAGCACCTACGCGGTGTCGGGTGAGATGCTTGGTGCAATCACGGACAGACTGCAGAGGGATACGGCAGGTGCAAAGGAAAGCCTGTCCTTCCTTGCCTCGGGAGAGGCTCCCCTTTCGGGCACCTATAAATTCCTTTCTCAGGTGGGAGATTACACAGCATATTTAAGCCGTAAAACCGGGCGCGGAGAAAAAATCACCGAGGAGGAAAGAAAAGCCCTGCAGGAGCTGTCTGCCCTTGCCGCACGGCTTTCCCTTGAATTTCAGTATATGGGAGATATGCTGACGGCAGATTATTTCAGCTTCCGTGAAATCTCCGATGCCGTAATAAACTCCTCCCCCGACAGTGAAAGCACGGTTTCATACGTTGATTCCGTTTCCGATGCGGAGGAATCCTTCGGCAATTATCCCACGCTCATATACGACGGTCCCTTTTCGGATAACGTTCTTAATAAGGAGTCGGTTTTCCTCGGGGATAAAGCGGAAATAACCAAGGAAGAGGCAAGAAAAATTGCCGCGGAAATTCTCGGCACCGAGGAAAAGCTGCTTGTTGAAGAGGAGGCTACCGGGGGCAGGCTTGCCGCCTACTGCTTCAGGACGGAAAGCTATAGCATTTCGGTCACGAAAAAGGGCGGTTATCCCCTTGAAATAATCTCTGTTATAACGGCAGGTGCGGAAAAGCTCTCCCGGGCAGACGCCACCGAAAAGGCAAAGAGCTTTTTAAGGCTTCAGGGCTTTTACGATATGGTTTCCACCTATGCGGCGGTGAATGACGGAATCTGTACCGTAAACTTTGCTTACAAGCAGGGCTCATTTATCTGCTACCCTGACCTTATAAAGGTGAGCGTAAGCCTTTCCGACGGCAGAATAACTGCCTTTGAAGCCGCAGATTACCTTATGAATCATAAGGAAAGGGAAATTCCCGACTTCGGCATTACTCCCGATGAAGCAATGAAGGACATTATAGGCACCGTAAAGAAGGTGTCTGCTGCAGTAATCCCTATGAAGGACGGCACGGAAAGGTACACCTACGAGCTTCTGTGCGAGGGCACGGACTCTCAGCACGTTCTTGTGTACAAGGACATCCTGACGGGCGAGGAAGCGGACATTCTCATACTTTTATATTCCGATAACGGAACACTGACAAAATAGAAAGGAAAAATATTATGAAAAAGCTTATTGTTTCTCTTACGGCAATTTTAATTGTAAGTGCAGTGTGTCTTACATCCTGCAGAAAGGACGGGGGCGCAACCTACACCACCAAGGCACCCGAAACCACCACAAAAGCCCCCGAGACAACCTCAAGACTTAATGAGGATATGACTGAGGCTGTAACAAATATGTCCGAGGCAGTATCCGAGGGAATCTCCGATGTATCGGAAATGGTATCGGATGGGCTTACGGAAGCCGGAGAAAAGCTCTCCGAGGCAGGTGAAAAGGCTTCCGAGAAGCTTCACGATGCAGGGGAAGAAATCTCCTCAGGCCTCAGCAATATGGGATAAAAAATTTCGGGCAATGAGCTTTCACACTCACTGCCCGTTTTTATTATTCGGCTGTTTTTTTGTTGCATTTCATCGTAAGGGTATAGAATACCACGAACAGCACGAATGCAATAAGGGAAAGAAGAAGCACCGTAAGACCGCCTGCATTCCACTTCTCGGTAAAGTCTGCCACGGACTTTATTCCCTCAAAGGGAAGCTCGTCGTCTGTGAAGAAGTACACCACTGCGGTTGCAAGGAAATATCCGAGGGCGGCCTTCTTTGCAAAAGCGGCAGGAGTAAGTGCGAAGGGCATTTTTTCTTCCTTGAGAAGAGCCTTCTGCAATACGAAGCAGATAACGCCTGCAATTACCGTAAGCACCACGGCAATTATTGTACCGATTGTGTCCTCGTCCTCGAAAAGGCCTGCCTCGAAAAGGTGTGTGCCGATGCGCATTCCGAGAGGTCTCATTACGGTAAGGCACAGCATATAGGTCATTACAAGGCCTGCGGTATATACGTAATGAAGCTTTCTGTTCTTAATGGGTAAAACGGGTGAGAAGGGCTCCTCGGCAATGCATTTTTTCGGGATGCATACGAGAATGAGCATTATACCGAGACCTAAAAGGAAGCCCGTGAAGAATTCCCACAGCGACCAGGCGGGAGCCTTCAGCCACATAGGCACCTCACCTACGGGAGGAAGAATACCGCGGTCGGAATCTATTATAAGGAAAACGTCTGCAATTGTGATTGCAAGAGCGCAGACGGTGTTTATAAGAAGAGAAACAATACCCGTCAGCTTATCCTTGAGCACAACGAGGGCTGCAAGGGATGTAAAAAGAGCGCCGAAGGCGGCAGACATAACGTCGATGCTTGTAAAGTAATTTCTTGCAAAGGGTATCTTCTTTGCCCAGGAGGCAGAGCCCAGCTCCTTTATGTATGCCATCATGGGAGACATATCAATTCCTCGGTCGGCAAAGCCCTCCTTACAGAAGGCAACAGCCTCGGGATGAACGACCTCAAGAATGAAGTGGGAAAGAGAGAAGCGGAAAATGGTTTCCGTGATATAAAATACCGCAATAAGAATAATATAATGCTTGATTTTATACTCCTTCTTTGAAAAGAGAGAGCCCACAATCACGGCAAACAGGGGCATCCAGCCAAATCCCAGAAACAGCATCATAAAAAGACCGTGCACGGGATTTATTTCAACAAGCCTTGCTGCTTCCTCTCCCGTAAATGCGGCAGTGGACGTAAGATAGCCCTCCATCTGGGAGTTAAGCGTACCCCAGCCGCCGTTGGTGATTCCGAGAAAGAACACTGCAAGAGGCAGCATTTCGTAGTTCATCCTTTTTCTTTCACCGAAAACAGCGTAAATAAAGAGAATAAGCATAACACCTACGGCAAACATACCCCACATGGAGCCCCAGCCGTGGTCTCCGCGGACTCTCCACATAAAGCCCGTCATAAACGCACAGGTTATAACGGCAAAGATTTTTCCTGCAAAAGACATATTGCCGTTCTGCAATTTCGTCATATTAACATCTCCCCGAAGTAATTTATTGATTTAATAGTATCAATACACGGGGATTTTGTCAACAAAGACGTTTGCGGAACGGCAAAATTTTTAATTATACAGATATTTTAATAGAGAATTTCATTTACGGGACGGTCGGATGCGGCGAAGGTGTAGCGTGCATCCTCACCCTCGGCGATATCAATAAATTCACCCGTTTTCATATTAAAAGAGGCAGCACCTGCTTCACCTGCGCTGAAAACGAATACATTATCACGGATAAAGGTCACACGGTTAACACTGTCTCCGCCCTTAAGAATATATGCGTTATCAAGCACAAGCTTATTGTCATTTACGCTTACCTTAAGTGCACCGGTATAGTGCTTGTAATAGTGCATCTCTTCGTCGAAGTCCTCCATTGCCCAGTTGGAGTAGGTAACAAGGAAGCTGTC
Organism: Acutalibacteraceae bacterium; assembly: GCA_045651625.1. Classification (GTDB taxonomy): domain Bacteria; phylum Bacillota; class Clostridia; order Oscillospirales; family Acutalibacteraceae; genus RUG806. The sequence continues at coordinate 45,954 of JAZRST010000036.1, forward strand.
CTCAGAAATACTGCAGAATGCCTTGGCTTCCGTGCCGATATGAGAGGTGGGATACTGCAGATGGTCGATTTCCTTGGGGGAAGCGGGGTCAGATACATCAAAGAGGCTTATTTTACTGCTACCGTCAGTACCCGTTTCGGTGCCGCCCACACCTATTCCCACAAGAAGACCGTCACCTGCGGGATGAAGATATGAGGAAAAGCCGGGAAGCTTCACTTCACCCTTGATTACAGGGGCGGTGGGCTCGGTGAAATCAATAACGAACAGAGGGTCAGTCTGCACGAAGGTCACCACGTAAGCGGTATTTCCCATAAAGCGTGCGGATTTAATCTGCTCACCGTCAGCAAGCCCCTTAAGCTCTCCCACCTTGCCGAGATTTTCGTCAAAGACATAAATGCTGTTTTCGTTATCAAGGGTTGTAACCGCAACACGAAGGAAACCGTTATACTCGTCAATTGAATAATCGTTGAGGATACTGCCCTCGAATTCCGCACGGCACTTTATATCAACGGTATCGCCGGAGATATCAGCCTTTGTGACAGTTGTGCATACGTCCTCTGTTCTTATCATAACACCGCCGAAGCCGACAACTCTGCCGTCATCCGTTTCATTGCTGAACTTGGTTTTTGCACCTATGAGATAAAGGGTATCTCTCGTGCAATAGGTGTCACTGACGGAGCCGAGATATGAGGAAACAACGGGCTCCTTTTCGAGGTTACCAAGGTCAATTTTTCCTATATTCACATAGGTTTCGGGATTATCCGTACGGTTATATACAATACAGTCGCAGGGCACATTATATTTATAATCCCCGTTATAAACTGCAGGAAGAAGGTCAATATCATTTTCTGTCTCATACTGCTCAATTATTGAGTATCTTGTAACTAAAACAAGCGAGGAATCAATGATTCTTGAGGAAACGTAAGTGCCGTCAAGGGCAATTTCCTTTTTAAGTACGGGAGCAGACTTGTCGGAAACGTCATAAATCTGAACACCCGACACATCCGATTTCGTATAGTGCTTGTCGAGATCATATCTCGTAAAGCCCACTATCAGGAAGCTTTCATAAACGTAAAGTCCCGAATAATAAATCTGCTCACCTGTGCCTCTGTCATCAATAAGGCATTCTTTTCCCTCGTATACGCTCTCGAGTGTGCCGTCGTCATTTGCCTTTATAATGCGAAGACGTCTGCCCCAGGTATCAATGCAGTAAAGATATTTTCCGTCGGTTATAAAAATATCTGCTTCCTTCACACCGTATTCACGGAGATTCACTTCACCGAAGCTGCCGTCGGCTGTTGATTCCTCGGAACCGAAGCTGACACTGCCGTTTACCGTACCGCCCTGGGCATCAGCATCGGCACTTTCCTCAGCCTTTAAGCCCCCAACCATAACGTCATCTGTAAGCACACCGTCAACATTAGCCGAATAATAGTACAGATAATTTCTGTTTTTCTCCTTATACTCCTCGGCATATTCCTTTATAAAGGAAAGAAGCTCCGAATAGTCACCTGCTGTGTTCTGCACAATCTGATTCTGTACGTTTTCGTCCTCAATAATATTTTCGGGAGTGGAGAAAAGTCCCTTATCAAGAAGGACTGATACACCCGTTATCATAAGGCAGGCGGCAACACCCACGGCAACAAAGCGGCGGACAACGCCCTTTCTTTTCTTTGACTTACCTGCATTTTCAGCTTCTATGAGCTTTACTATATTTTCCCCTGAAAGGCTTTCGGGAAGATTTATATCGCCCTTAAGGCTTTCTTTTAAGATATTGAAATTTTCTTTTTCGTTAAGCATCTGTTTCACCTTCTGACTGAATTCTCAGCTTCTTAAAAAGCCGTGAAAGGGAGGAGCGGACATTGGAGGGGGTCATTCCGAGAATTTCCGCAATTTCTGCGGAGGTGTACTCTTCAAAAACGGACAGGGTTATAAGGGATTTTTCCTTTGGAGGAAGTGCCTCAAAGAGTGCAAGCACACCCGATTCATCGGGGATATACGCTTCATCGGAAAAAACGGCAGGCTCCTCCGAGGGGACCTCAAAGGCACGGCTTTTGTGCCCTGCAATTTTCATACACTCGTTATAGAGTATCTTGAAAAACCAGGACTTGAAGCTTTCTTCCTTTTTCAGGTCTCCTATTTTCCTGAATGCCGAAAGTGCAGCATTCTGCACGGCATCCTCCGCATCAAAGGTATCGTGAAGCGTGTAAAGCGCAAAGCGGTAAAGCTCCTTTGCATAAAGGGAATAAAGCTCACCGAAGGCTTCCGCACTCCCCTTCTTTGCGGATTTTATTAAATTTTTCATTTTCTGTCCGTCCATAGAATCAGCCCTTCCGATTATTAGATAGTCAGAATCAGGAAAGTGTTGCAGAAAAATGAATTTTTTTTGTTTTTTATTGAAATAATTAACACAGAGTGTTATTATCTATACAGTGTCCGAAAACCGACAACTTGTTTAAGAAAAGAGATAAATATGCCGAAATTCACCGAAGACAGAAGAACACAGTACAGCAAGCGCATCATAAAGGAAAGCCTTTTTGAGCTGATGAAGGAAAAGCCTCTTGATAAAATTTCCGTAACGGAAATCTGCAAAAGGGCAGACGTAAACAGAAGCACCTTCTATTCCTACTATACCGATATATATGATTTACACGAAAAAATCATAGGTGAATTCTTTTCCGTGCAGAAAAACGTTATAAAGCACATAAAGGAATCCGTTTCCCACAAATCCGCACTGAGTGAATTCACTTACCCCGACTTTTATAATATTGTATATTATTATCTTAAAACAGTAAAGGAAAACGTGGATTTATTTAAATTCATATTCAGCCAGAATTCAAGCAACACCGTTCACGCAACCTTCGGTAAGGCAACCTACCATACCATAAGAGAGGTGCTGAATCCCGTTATTGAGGAGCCCCGTGCAACTGAGCTCAGAAAGGCCTTCACCTTTGTTGCAGGCGGCACCACCGCTTCCATTATGAAATGGGTTGAGGACAACTGCGAAACCTCAGTTGAAACGGAAGCAGAATATCTTGCAAAATATTACTACAGCACCTTCAAGGCACACAATATGAACGTGTAATTCAGAGCCGATTCCCAAAATCACATACACAAAATAATGAGAGGTAACACGGACACTTCCGCATTACCTCTTTATTTTTTTACTTTTACTTAAGGGGAATTGCTACGTCGTAGTCCGTGTACCATACGCCTGCTGTGAAGCTTCTTGCACGGATAAGCACCTCGTCCTCGTAAACCTCAATGCTGTAGCCGCAGCCGTTGCCGACTCTTCCGCGGAAATTGACATACATAAATGTGGGAAGGTTGATTGAATGGAAGGAGCCGTAGGATTCAACGGAGGTGTAGCCGTAAAGGTCGGTCTGTCTGTCGTTTACAAAGCCGTTGTGAACGTGACCTGAAATCATAAACACGTTCTCATAGTCCTTGAGAATTGCCTCAACCTCGTCGTTCTGGTCACCGAAGCTGCCTCTGAGACGGTCTGTTTCGCCTGCCTCCCAGGTTTCGGGAAGACCGTGGCTTTCAGCAACGGGCCAATGGGAGATAACGAAGATGGGAAGACCCTTTTCGGATGCCTTATCCATTTCTGCTCTCAGCCACTCAAGCTGAGTGTCGCTGATTGTGGCGGAGGTATGTGTGCCCTCACTTGCCATTACGATGAAGGTATAGCCGTTGATTTCGGTTGTGAAATATGCTTCTTCAAGGTCTCTGCCCGTAATTTCCTTCGAATATTTCAGGAAATTTTCCTTTGCAGGACCGTATTCGTCGTCCTCGTCAGTCCAGGTATCGTGGTTACCCACTGCCATAATTATTTCCTTTGCAGGGGTATAACCGCTGAAGGATTCCTTAAGGTTTTCATATTCGTAGGCCTGACCGTTATCGGTAAGGTCACCTGCAAGAACAAGAGCATCAAGCTCATCCTTAGCATTTGCCATATCCCACAGACCGCACTCAAGCACCTGCATACGTGCCCATTCATCAGTCATATGAATATCGGAAATAGCGGCAAAGTTAAGAAGAACCTCTTCCTTGTTCTTTACCTCATAGTTATCCTCACCTGCGAAAAAGCCGAAAACGGGCCAGGTGAAAATATTAAGAAAGGTCAGAACAACACAGAAAAATGCTTTGAATAACATCCACATAAGAACATCTCCTTAACTTTAGTTATTATTATGATAACACATAAAAAATCAGATTTCAATAACGAGAAGCTCCAGATTTTTACCGTGTTCAGAAAGAACGTACGCTTTTTTGCCGTCGGGAGACAGAGAAACGTCACTGTAGCCCCCGTCCTCACACAAAAGAAGCTCCTCCTCCGTGTTAAAATCGCAGTCAAGCCTTTTAAGGGTCAGCCCTTCTCTTTCATTTACGGAATTGCAGTTTGTGAAAAGAAAGCCGTTCTTATACGACAAGAAGCCTGCACAGCATACGGGGTCGGGAAGATTTTCACAGAAACGGATGCTTTCTATTGAAAAATCCTCATTTATTTCTGCCACGGCACGGCAATTCTCTCTGCCCTCGTGACGGATGTTTGCAAAAATTCTGCCGTCGGGAAGCTGAGCAACCGAAAACTCACTGGGGTCTGAAAGCTCATCGGAAATTTTTCCCACGCACCAGCTTTCCCCCTTATCACGTGAATAAAGAAGGGCAATTACGGAAGGATGGTGGCTTTTTTCATCCGCCTTATTATACGCCAGCCACACGGGCACAAGAAGAGTGCCGTCAGAAAGGCATATTCCGTGGCAGGGACCCGTGGCAATGCAGGAGAAGAAAAAGCCCCTCGTCTGCGCTTTTATATCATCCGTAAGCTCACGGGGTGAAGACCAGCGGTCCCCCTCATCCGTGCTTTTCATATAAAACACCTGACGGTAGTTTATGCAGTAAAGAAAATGAAGGGTATTGCCGTCTGCTATCATAAGGGGATTGTTGACAGTAGCTCTGCCCTCTCCCGACACAAGGATTTTCAGGTCAGAAAAGCTTTCTCCCCCGTCACGGCTTTTTCGCATACCGATGTCAATCACCGCCCAGTCGTCGGAGGACTGCCTCAATTCACAGTAGGTGACGATTGTCCCCGAGGGAAGCGTTACTATTCCGGGAATTCTCGCTCTTTCGTAATTTCCGGAGGCAAAAACAGTATTATAATTTATTATTTTCATTATCTTTAACCCTAAAAAAACAGAGCTTCCCGAAGGAAACTCCGTCTTTTTCATTATTCTGTTATGCCGTACTGTTCTTCAAGATCCTTGATGAAATCCGAAACTGCACCGCCGGAAGCCTTGTCAAGGAAAATGAAAAGCTTGATGAACTTAACGAGAAGCTTGATAAAATCTACCATAATTAATTCTCCTTATTTTGTTGTATCAGAAATTGAGATAAGACCGTTGAATACGCCTACGTAAGCCTTACCGTTGGGGCCGATTGTGATGGGACCGTAGGAGTTATTCCAGTTCTTACCGCAGCCTGTGAATACCTTATAAACAGTTTCACCTGTTTCAAAGTCAACAGCAGTGAAATACCATGCTACTGCATTCTCGGGGATACCGTTGCCGTACTCTCTTGTGTAAAGGTAAACAAGACCGTTCTTTGTGGAGAGCTTGGGAACAACTGTGCAGGAGGCTTCATCACTTTCCCAGGCGATGAATGCATCTGTGCAATCGTCGTTCATATCAATTCTTACAACGCCGGGTTCACTTGTGGGATCGTTTACAAGGAAGCCTGAGCCTGATTCGGAATAGTTATTTTCAACAATGAAGGATCTGCCGTGAGCAATAAGGCTGTTTTCACTTACGCTCTTGCCGGGTGTGAATACGGGAACCTCTGCGATTGTTTCGCCTGTTTCACGGTCGTAGATACAAACGTGAACCTGCTCGTCAGCATTGTCAGTGATAGCAACAAGCTTTCTTACGCTACCGTCTGCGCAGGGAACGTCAAGAAGAGTGGGAGTTGTACCTGAGCCCTGATTGATAGCACCGGGCTTAAGAGTTGTACCTCTGTCGTAGGTTGTTTTCCATGTATATACGGGTGTGCCGTCTGCACCGATTTCAAAGCGGTACATAGCGTGGTCGGAAACGATGTAGATACCGTCTGCACAGATAGCAAGTGTGTTCTGAATTTCTTCACCTGTGAGAGTCATCATGTGAACGTCACCTGTTTCGGGCTCAACGTAGCCTACTTCACCGGGACGTGTTACGAACCAGATGTTGCCTTCAAAGTCAGGGATAGCGTCTGTGATGTAGGAGCCTTCGGGAAGCTCGTCGCTGATATCCCATTCCTTTTCAATCTTCCATTCGGGTGTGCCTGAGGATTCATCAACGTAATAAATCTGGATGATGTTATCAGAGTTACCGATGATGGGTCTGTCGCCCTCAAGAAGGTGACAATAAGCACCGCCTGATGTGTCGCTTGAAATAGCAGCGAAATTGAAGGTCTTGATAGCTTCAATTGTAGAGGGTCTCTGGGGAAGTCTTGTTTCGCAGAGAATCTCAAGAGTTTCTGCATCAAGAAGAAGAAGTCTGAAGCCGACAACATTACCGCTGATGCACATAATTCTGCCCTGAGAATCAAACATAAGAGTTGCAACGAGACCGCCGAACACGTTCATTGAACGGGAATTTACAACGGGATTGATACCGAGAGGTCCCATATAGTTGTATGAGCCTGTGTTGTATGAGTTACCGTGCATACCGTTTGTGCCTTCGGGAGCAAGATAGGGATGCTGGGGAACCTCAATGGGGTCAAGCTCGTTAACTGTTGCAGCCTCACCGATAAAATCGGGACAGGAGCTGTCATAGACAGATGTGCCGATGTGTCCGCCGGGGCTTAAGAACAACATAAGAAAAGCTGAAAAAAATGAAAGAACCTTGATAAATAAGTCGTACATTTTTATTCCTCCATCTGTTTTTTGTATATTTATTATACATAGTTAATTTTTACATGTCAACAACAAGAATATGTCCGCGATGTAAACATCACGGACACTGAGAAAAATTATTTCATATCTGCGAGAAGCTTGAAGTATTCGCCTACGAGATATGAGCCGGTGTGCTTACCTACTGAAAGCACCTCGTCAGCGATTTCCTCGCCGATGATGTGACCCATAAATGCGAAGTTGTTATCTGTGAGCACGTAGCCGATTTCATCGTTTACAAGAGAGATGCAGTAAACGTCAACACCCTCAACGGAGCCGAAGAGGCTGTCATACTGCCATTCGGTGCCGTCCCAGTTTGTATTGTTTGTGATTTGGGTGCCCCAGAAGGTTTCGGGATAGAATTCGCCGGGGAACATTGCAAAGCCTACACGGTTACCGAATTCGATATAGCCCATTTCAGTTGCCATAACTGCAGCTGCACCGTCTGTGAAAATGCGGTTGTTTACAAGGTTGATTTCACAGGCAAGTGTAAGGATGCTGTTTTCGGGAGAGATGAAAAGATCTCTGTGCTTTACGTTGAGCACGGGAGAGAGCTCCTCGGAGTAGTCACCGCCGAGAATGAGTCTTGCGAAGGCCTCACCGAGAGTTTTTGCGGATGCACCCTTTGCTTCCCATTCAGTCATACCGGTTTCATCAACCTCGATGTCACGGGAAAGCTGACCGAGAGCACCTGCAACCATCATAAAGTTGGCGCCCTCCTGAGCCTTTATATAGTTATCAAGATGATAAATATAGTCGGAGCTTACAAGACCGTTGCTTGCAGAGAAGGACGTGGGATGACAGCTGATATCTGCAAGGTAGGTGGCTTCTGAGCCTGAAGCGGGAACGAAGTAAAGCACTGCAGTATCGGGGATATCCTCTTTTGCAATGAGGTCTCGCTTGTCGTGAATGATTTCAGAGCAGTCAACGGCACCGTAGTAAAGCTGACCCTCCTCCATATCCTCGATAGCATCAATTACTGCAAGAGCAGATTCACTGATGAAATGAGCCTTGAATTCGTCTGCCTTCTCAAGTCCGGGATAGGAAGCGTCAATGCCGAACATATTATATACACCTGCAAGGGCAAGCTTTGTGAAGAAGCCCGTGCTGACACCCTGAGTATCAAGAGCGGAGTGTGAATGTGTAGCCATAATGTTTACGCTTGCGATTTTAACGTCTGTGCCCTCGTAGTGTGAAAGCACCATCTGTCTTACGGCTCTTGCATCGGTTGAGGTAACACCGAGAGCGTCAATGGCACCGAGAACGAGAAGACCCTCGCCTGAGCCGTCGTCAACGGCAATAACGCGGATTCTCATATCGTCATATACGCCTTCTGCATATCTGTTTGTAAGGTCTCTGCCGAGGTTATACTGACCGCAGTCAATGTCAGCAGGCACAACGGAGCGTGAAGCGTAGCCAAGGGACCATACGTTGCCCTCTTTTGCATCCTCTGCATAGGTCTCTCTTCCGGGAAGGAAGCCGATTTCCTCCTGAGAATACTCGGAGATATCTGCCCATGAGGGAGGATTGGGATAAATTGTGCAAATAGCCTTAACGAGAACCTCAACAACTGTGTTGAGTGTATTGTAGAAGCCCTTTGTGAAGAAATCGCCTACGTCTGCGAGAACCTCTTCACCTGATGCTGCGTCAACGGCACTTACGGAAAATGCAGAGCCGGTGAAAAGCACGGAAAGGCAAAGAATAATTGCAATTACTTTTGAAAATCTGCTTTTCATATTAAACCTCCACGGATTTTATACATTTATATTATATATGCATTTTCCGATTCGTCAAGGTTTTTCTTGCGAACAAAAAAATACAGTGTTATACTGAAGAAAAAGAAAAGGAGTGTTAAAAATGAAAAAAGAACCTCTTTACATATTAACTTATGACCACGGCGGATACGTTTTATGGGCAGACAGGGTAAAGCCGAGACTTAAGGACATACGGGAATGGATGGAAAAATACCCCCGTCTCAGAATCGGTCTTGACTATGAATCCTTTACCTTTGACGAATTTATGAGAGAAGACCCCGAGGTCGTCACCATGATAGGTGAGCTGCTCAGAGACTTCCCCGACAGAATAGGTCTTGGCGCAACCACCTACGGACAGCCTCTTTCTTTGTATGTTTCAGAGGAATCCAACGTAAGACAGTTAAGCCTTGCGGTCAAAACAAATCTTCACTATTTCGGGATTACACCCGATGTTTACTGTATTTCCGAGTTTGCCCTTAACAATCAGTCCCCTCAGATGCTGAAAAAAAGCGGTTACAAGGCAGCCATACTTCGCTCACACGTAATGGGCTACGGCTACACAAAGACATTTGACGTAGCCTGGGGTACGTGGCTCGGCAAGGACAAAACGGGAATTCCCGCAGTACCCGTTTATCACGGACAGGGCAGAGGCTATAACTGCACAACCCTTGACAACTGGATACTTTCCCGATGGCCCGATGATACGGATATCTCCCTTGAGGATTTCAGGGAGACCTTCAAGGACTACTCCCCTCTTCTGGCTTCGCGTTATGATGACCTTACACAGCCGATAGAAAAGGTAACGGCGGAAATTGAAAAACACGATGATTATAAATACGTGCTTCTTGAGGATATTCCCGATCTTTACGGAGAGCCCTCCGAAATACTTGACACAACCGATAACGATTTCCATTCCCAGATGCCCTGGGGCTACTGCGGAAACGAAATTTTCGGCGGCATACGAAAGGGCGAGACCGATTGCGTACAGGCAGAAAAGCTCAATGCCTTAAGCGTTATGCTCGGGGGTAAAGACTTACAGGCAGATAACGAAGAAGCCTGGAAGTACATCCTTGCGGCACAGCACCACGACGTTACAATCTGCGGACTTTTAGACCTTGCAAGACGTTTCATCCCCTCTTCCTTTAAATTCTCGGAAAAGGTAATTGAGAAATCCCTTGAAAATATCGGAAAGCACTTTTCGCACAAGGACGGGAAATCTCTTTTTGTTATGAATCCCCACTCCTTCCCCGTAAAGGCACTTATAAATGAGGAATGCGAAGAAGATTTCCGTATTGACGGCACAGAAAGTGAGACTGTAACGGAAAACGGAAGAAAGAAGCTTTTTGCGGAAATTACGCTTCCTCCCCTTACTGCAAAGAGCCTTGCTCTTGTTAAAGAGAAAAAGAAGAGCCTGCCCGAGGCATTTTTTGCAGACGAAAAAACAGGCACTCTTGAAACACCCTTTTATAAGATTGCCGTTGACAAAAACGGAATTAAAAATATATTCAACAAAAAAACAGGTAATGAAATCCTGACCCATAAAAAAGGACAGCTTCTTACAGGTAACATAAACGGCAGAGACTGTGCTTTTGAAGGTGAATATGAAATAAAAACACGCAAAACCTTTGCAGAAATTACGTTTACGGGTAATATGGACACAGTTCCCTGTAAGCTGACAATGACATTCTTCAGAGCTTCTGCGAGAATTGACTGTGCTCTCATCTGCACCGTAAAGGAAACCGACAGAATCGGAAGAACGGATATTACCGAGGGCAGACCCGTCCCCCTTACCCTTAACGGACATCACCACCACGACAAGCTGTGCTTCACCCTTGACCTTAACCTCAAAGAAAACAGAAAAATGTTCCGTGACCTGCCCTTCTCCATAGCAGAATGGGACGGACAGTTAAGACTTACCGAGGAATACTGGTACCCGAATGACCGTATTCTCATTGATACTCCCGTAGCTCCCGAAGAATCCTTCAGAAACATCACACATCTGCAGGGTGTTTACTGGATAGCTCTTCGCGACGAGGAAAAGGGACTCAGCATTATGAACCGCGGCTGTATGGGAAGCGCCGTTCACGGAAACCGTGTATATATTCCTCTTATTTATTCAAACGACTATATGTGCGGAACAAAAATTCTTGACGGCACCTTTACAAATGAGTTTTCTCTTCTTCCCGTGGATGCGGATATTTCAAATATTGACATTCACAAGGCGGCTATGGAATACAATATGCCCGTCATAAGCCGAGTGCTGGAAAAGGGAGACGGAAAATATGAAGACCTCTGCCTTGCAAAGCTTACAAGCGAAAATGAGGGCGTTATTCTCACAGCACTTTACCCCGAGAACGGAAAAATCGTAGCCCGTGCCTGTAACTTCTCAGACACCGCAGCAGAAGTAACACTCGCCATAAACGGAAAAGCCGTAAGCAGAGAAGAAAACTTCCTCGGCAACATCATTTCGGAAATCCCCGACGGAAAAACCTCTTTAACCCCGTGGGAAATCAAAACCCTTTCAACAAATACCGATTAAAGCTTTCCGAAAAATCAGAATTTTACATAATTCCCGTTGTGAGAATCAAGAAAAGGGTATCACCCACTGAAAAAGTGGCTGATACCCTTATTATTTTGTGCGTAAAAGACGGTGATTTATGCAAAGCTTTCCTTACTGCTTTGCACCCTTATCAAACTTTTCAAGTGTCCTGACAGTTGCGGCGAAGCAGTTTGCAATACCTGCCTTGTTCATATTGGTATATGTATCAAGTCTTGTGTGGTAATATCTTTCAAGCTTGTGGTTAAGACCTGTAATACCTGCTGCGCGAAGACCTGCCTGAGAAAATGCTGCAGCATCAACTGCACCGCCGAGGGGAGGAATCCAGCCCTTCTGACAAGGTACACCAACCTCCTGAGCTGCCTCAAAGAAGAGGTCTGCAAGCTCTGCATCGGACTTTACGGTACCGTTAAGGTCACGGTAGTTTGCCATAAGATATTTGGGATCGTTGATTGTATCAAAGGAATAGAAGAAGGTGGGAACGTCCTTATATTCATCCTTGTGAGCCTCTGCCCATGCCTTTGCACCGCGAAGACCGATTTCCTCACTTCCCGTAAGAAGAACACCTACCTCGGTGTTTTCAAGCTCAATGCCTGCATCCTTCATAGCCTTAAGAACGGCAATACCCATATAACAGCCCGTAAGGTTGTCGTTTGCACCGTCAACAACTCTTGAGTAGTTTTCCATAAAGTAAAGACCGATAACAAAAGGAACAAAGATAAGACCGATAAGACCTGCCTTTGTAAGAGGATCTGCCATATCGGGAGTGCCGAATGAAAGTCCGTCTCTTGCGGTTTTGATGATTGCGATAACAAGGAAATACAGTGCACTGAGTACAACGCTTATTGCATGTCCCTCAAAACCTACACCGCCGAGAGCGTAGTTTACGGGCCATTCCCAGGTAGCATCGGGATGACCGTTGAAGAAAATTCTTCTCTTTACCTCACCCGTGCACTTCTTAACGGCAGTAACGTTGTGGCTTGTTTTTTTCCTGAAGAAGGGGTCAAGCACCTTCTTGTAAAGACCGAACTCAAGAATTGTAAGAGTAAAGCCTGCAATAACAAGGGGAATAGCTATCACGGGAGCAAAGAAGAAGCATACCATTGAAATAAGAATAAGGGTACATACGATATATATCCATGCATAGAAGGCCTTGGGGGCTACCTCGCAGGGCTCAATCTTAACATCCTCACAGCCGCAGTCCTCTTTAAGAACCTTTGCCATATATTCGCAGGATTTCTTTTCTCCCTCAGAGCCGGGATCTCTCTTGCCGCAGGTTTTGATAATGTGTGTTATTTCCTCTACAATATAATCGGCAACCTTATCCTTGCTGTCGATAATCTTTCTGAAATCCATTGATGAACCTCCGTTTAACAAATTGTTAACAAAATTTTACCATAATTTTATCAAACAAGTCAACGGACTAAACATAATGTTCACAGTTTGTTAAATATTCAACGTATAAAGACATTATGCCGTAGTATTCTTTAAAGAAAAAAAAGATATTTTTCGCAATTTTGCGTATGAATTCGAACCCTTGCATAAATCACGGCGAAAGCCGTGTATATCATCAACTTCGCAAGAAGTTGTATATCATCAATGCGAAGCATTGCATATCATCAAGCCGACAGAAATACACACCTGAAGGTGTGATGAGATACAAGGGCGGCAACGCCGCCCTTGGTGATATACACGCTGACGCGTGATGATATACCAAGCCTGTCGGCTTGGATAAAAAAATCCGACAAGTCGAAACTTGTCGTATTTTTTGGTGGGAACAACAGGGCTCGAACCTGTGACCCCCTGCTTGTAAGGCAGGTGCTCTCCCAGCTGAGCTATACTCCCGGATAATTGGTCGGAGTGAAGAGACTCGAACTCCCGACATCCTGCTCCCAAAGCAGGCGCGCTACCAACTGCGCTACACCCCGAAGCAGAGATTTTGCTGCCGTTATCCGACTGCCCGATTACTATACCACAAAAAAATCCCTTTGTCAAGAAAAAGTACGGGATTTTTCATAATTTTTCTTAAGGCTGATTCTTCGGAGTGCTACTGCCGTAACCACTTGTAATATTTGTGTGCAATATATGAAAAATAAAGTATGATATTATTACAGTTTAGTCATAATTTATAAAATTGTTGCATTTTCTCTGAGTAATATATAAAATTAGTATAAGAAGAATTTTATGAAGGGCGGTGCGGAAATGAAACGCACAAAAATTAAAATCTTATCGCTGTTATGTGCGGCAGCCGTAATATTCACGGCTTTTTCAGGCTCTGCCTCCGCAAAAGCCGTCCTTCAGGGTGACATGGACGGCAACGGTGCGGTGAATGCCGCGGATGCCCGTGATATTCTCCGTCTGAGCGTAGGCATCAGTCCGATGACAGTCGCTGTGAAGGCTCTTGCTGACGTTGACGGTGACGGCACGGTAAGTGCAGGGGATGCCCGTCTGGCGCTCCGTCTGGCAGCAGGTCTTACCGACGTGAAAAAACCAAGAGCCTCAGTTGAAAAAAATACGGAATATACCGAAAAGGGCTTTGTAATAGAAAGCATCGACGGAAAAACCTACGTTGACGGTGTGCTTATTGCAAACAAAACCTATTCTCTTCCCGAGAGCTACAACCCCGGCGGACTTCTCCCCGAATGCAAGGAGGCCTTCGCGCTTATGCAGAGGGATGCGGCTGCAAAGGGACTCAATATTTATATCAGCTCAGGCTTCCGCTCATATTCCTCGCAGAAAAGCATATATAACCGTTACGTAAGCCGTGACGGCAGAGCGCTTGCAGATACCTATTCCGCACGTCCCGGCCATTCCGAGCATCAGACCGGACTTGCAATTGACCTTAATACCATAACACAGAGCTTCGGCAAAACGAGGGAGGGAAGATGGGTCGCGGAGCATTGCCACGAATACGGCTTCATAATCCGCTATCCCGAAGGAAAATCCCATATCACAGGCTACTGCTTTGAGCCGTGGCATCTGAGATACGTAGGCATTGATGCCGCAACGGAAATTGCCCGCTCGGGTCTTTGTCTTGAGGAATATTACGGCATAACGTCTTTTTATGCTGAATAATTAACAAACTGTGAATATTCTGTTCAGCCCGTTGACTTGTTTAATAATAATATGATAAAATTTTGTTAATAATTTGTTAAACGGGGGTTAAAAAATGAATTTTAAAGAGATTATCAACAGCAAGGATAAGGCTGCT
>JAZRST010000037.1:0-2085 GCA_045651625.1 Acutalibacteraceae bacterium
CAGTCTAACAAGTTTATTGTTAAGAGACGCAACGCTAAATAAGGAGGGATTATTCGTATGGGAAGAAGTATTAAAAAAGGACCTTTCGTCGATGCTAAGCTGCTTGCCAGAATCGTAGCAATGAACGAAAAGAACGAGAAACTCGTTTTGAAGACCTGGTCAAGAGCTTCCACGATATTCCCCGAAATGGTTGGACATACCATTGCGGTATATGATGGAAGAAAGCATGTTCCGGTATACGTTAGCGAGGATATGGTTGGTCACAAGCTCGGCGAGTTTGCTCCTACCAGAACCTTTAAGGGCCATGCCGGTGCAAAGACCAGCAAATAATTTGCGGCAATAAGTTAGAGACGCAAAATCTTTTATTAGTATGAAAGGAGCTGCACAGAGATGGAAGCAGTAGCAAAAGTTACTCATGTCCGTATCGCACCCCGTAAGGTTCGCGTAGTTATCGACCTTATCAGAAACAAGTCTGTCGGTGAAGCGATCGGCATTTTAAGAAACACACCTAAGGCTGCAAGCCCTGTTGTGGAAAAGCTGCTCAAGTCCGCTATGGCAAATGCAGAGAACAATCACAATATGAATGTTGAAAATCTCTACGTTTCCGAAGTGTATGCGGACCAGGGTCCTACTCTTAAGAGAGTACAGGCAAGAGCGCAGGGAAGAGCTTTTAGAATTAACAAGAAAACAAGTCATATTACATTGAAACTTCAGGAGAAGGAATAAGATAGGAGGTAAGAATATGGGTCAGAAAGTTAATCCACACGGTCTCAGAGTTGGTATTATCAAGAATTGGGATTCACGTTGGTTTGCTGACAAGAAGAGCTTCGGCGACAGTCTTGTTGAGGACTATAACCTCAGAGTGTTCTTAAAGAACAAATTATTCCAAGCCGGAGTTGCAAAAATCGAAATTGAGAAGTTTGCGAATAAAGTTCGTGTATCTATCCATGCAGGCAAGCCCGGTCTTGTTATCGGTAAGGGCGGCAGCGAGATAGAGAAGCTCAAGAAGGACCTTGAGAAGATGACAGGTAAGACTGTTATCCTTAACGTAATCGAAGTTAAGGTTCCTGATATGAGTGCACAGCTGGTTGCAGAGAATATCGCATCACAGCTTGAGCGCCGTATTTCATTCAGAAAGGCAATGAAGCAGTGCATGGGTCGTACTATGAAGCTTGGTGCAAAGGGTATCAAGACATATGTTGCAGGCCGTGTAGGCGGTGCAGAAATCGCAAGAACAGAGCAGTACCACGAGGGTACTATTCCGCTTCAGACTCTTAGAGCGGATATTGACTATGGTTTCACTGAAGCAAACACAACCTATGGTAAGCTCGGTGTAAAGGTTTGGATTTACAAGGGCGAGGTTCTTGCTGAAGGCAGAAATACTGCTACTGAAACCGAAGCTAAGCCCAGAAGAAGGGCTCAGCGTGCGGAAGGAGGCAGAAAATAATGTTATCTCCAAAGAGAGTAAAGCGCAGAAAGCAGCAGCGCGGAAGAATGAAGGGCGAAGCACACCGCGGCAACAAGGTTGTTTATGGTGATTTTGGACTTCAGGCGCAGAGCGCAGCGTGGGTAACAAGTAATCAGATAGAGGCTGCCCGTGTAGCGATGACTCGTTATACAAAGAGAGGCGGTCAGGTATGGATAAAGATTTTCCCAGACAAGCCGGTTACAGCGAAGCCTGCTGAGACCCGTATGGGTAGCGGTAAGGGTTCACCTGAATACTGGGTTGCAGTGGTAAAGCCGGGCAGAGTTATGTTTGAAATCGGCGGTGTATCAGAGGAAGTTGCACGTGAGGCTCTTCGTCTTGCTATGCACAAATTGCCGCTCAAGTGTAAGTTTGTAAGAAAGGCAGACCAAGAAACGGAAGGTGATAGTTAATGAAAATACAAGATATAAGAGACCTTTCAACGCAGGAGCTTGAAGATAAAATCAAGGACTTAAAGGAAGAGCTTTTTAACCTTCGTTTCCAGAACGCTACCAACCAGCTCGATAATCCGATGAGAATTGTTAGCGTTAAACGGGATATTGCAAGAGTAAAAACCATCCTCAAGGAAAAAGAGCTTGGAATTAATGCAAGCGAGAATG
>JAZRST010000038.1:0-40155 GCA_045651625.1 Acutalibacteraceae bacterium
CTCGGTATGATTGAGGGCTACATCGCAAAGCTCTTCAAGGAAGCAATTGACGTTGAAATCCCCATGCCCCTTCCCAGACTCAAGTACCTTGATGCTATGGAGCGCTACGGCTCGGACAAGCCCGACACCCGCTTCGGTATGGAGCTTTTCGACCTTTCCGACATCGTAAAGGATTGCGGCTTCTCCGTATTTGAGGGCACCGTAGCTTCAGGCGGAACAGTAAGAGGCATCACCGCAAAGAACGCAGTTTCCGTATACACAAGAAAGGAAATTGACAAGCTTACCGAATTTGCAAAAGGCATCGGCGCAAAGGGTATGGCTTGGATCAGATACACCGACGACGGTATCGCCTCCTCCTTCGGCAAATTCATTTCTGAGGAGAAGATGCAGGAAATCCTTAATAAGGCAGGTGCCGAAAAGGGCGACGTTGTATTCATCATCGGCGACAGAAAGAGCCTTGCTCTCTCTGTTCTCGGCTCTCTCAGAAACGAGGCAGCAAAGAAGCTTGACATAATCCCCGAGGGCTAACTTCCTCTGGATTGTAGAGTTCCCCTTCTTCGATTGGGACGAGGATACACAGAGCTGGGTTGCTATGCACCATCCCTTCACCTCTCCCCTTGATGAATGTATCCCCTATCTTGACACCGACAAGGGCGCAGTAAGAGCTAAGGCTTACGACCTTGTTCTCAACGGCATCGAGCTTTCCTCAGGCTCAATCCGTATCACAAACCCCGAGCTTCAGGGCAAGATTTTCGAGCTTCTCGGTCTTTCCGACGAGGAAGCACACAACAAGTTCGGCTATCTTCTTGATGCCTTCCGCTTCGGACCTCCTCCCCACGGCGGCATGGGTATCGGTCTTGACAGACTCGTTATGCAGATGATAGGCGCAGAAAGCCTTCGTGACGTTATTGCATTCCCCAAGCTCAAGGATGCTACAGAAGCAATGACCGAATGTCCCTCAAGAGTTGACGACGAGCAGCTTAAGGTTCTCGGCCTCGAAATTGCAAAGACAGAAGAATAATTGATTGAAATGCTTCCTCTCGCAGGGAGCATTTTTTTATTCCGGACATTTTTTCTCAAAACTTATACAAGCACCAAGTAACGTATACTATGGATATCTGCCTTCATTTGTAGGGGACGACGACCACGGCGTCCCGTTGATAGAAAGTTAGAATTTGTATTGAATTTGCCAAAGGGCACATTTTTGTGTTCTTTGAGGCTCAGCATAAACAATACATTTTGTGCGACGCGGGACGCCAAGGTTGTCGTCCCCTACATAGTAAAATTTACGACGCTGCCTCACGGGAAGTCACTTTGTCTCCGAATTCCGAATTTACACCGCACCGCTTCATGGGATTTATCTTCGAAATTATAATTGATTATATATATTAAATATGATAAAATATTAAAAAAATATAAAGGTGAAGATGATGTACACAGAAAAGCTTACCTTCAATAAAAACGGAAAATTCAGAATAATGCAGATTGCCGACGTGCAGGAATGCGCCTCGGTAAATCCCGACACCATAAAACTGATGACCTTAGCCCTCGAAAGAGAAAGACCTGACCTTGTGGTTTTCACGGGAGATCAGATTTACGGCATACATCCCTCCTTTTACAACAAAAGCCGTAAGGAGCAGGCTGTAAGAACAATCAAAGAGATAATTGCACCCGTTGAAAAAGCAGGCATCCCCTTTGCAGTAACCTACGGCAATCACGACTGTCAGGTGGGGCTTACAAATGCCGAGCAGGCTGATATTTATGCCGGCTCCCCTTATAATATCTCGGGTGAGCCTCATAGTGCCTCTGACCGCGGAACCTTCCGTCTTCCCCTTTACGGAAAAAACGGTCATGTATTTGATATTTACCTTTTCGATTCCAACGGTCAGGCTCCCACGGGTGAATACTACCCCGTTTCTGAGGAGCAGCTTGACTGGTTCCGTGAGGAGCGTGAGAGGGCTTGTGAGAACGGAGAATACGTCAATTCAATCGCCTTTCAGCACATCCCCGTTCCCGAGTTCTACGATGTGCTGGAAAGAGTTAAATTCGGCACAAAAGGTGCCGTTGAAGCCTTCCGCAAGCACAAGGGCGAATGGTACGTGCTCCCCGACGAAATCCTGAAATCGGGCGGTTTTATGGGCGAATCCCCTGCCACTCCCGACCGCAATTCGGGTCAGCTTGAAGCCCTCCTTGAAAAGGGCAACGTCCTCGGTCTTCTCGTCGGTCACGACCACATAAATTCCTACGTATCCGAAAAGAGCGGAATGAAGCTTATTTACACTCAGGGCGCAGGCTTCAACGTTTACGGCCCCGGAAGACAGCGCGGTGTCAGAATCATTGAGCTTGACAAAAAGGACCTTTCACGCTTTGATACCTATACCGTCACCTTCGGTGAACTGACTGCCGACAAGCTTTCAAATCCCCTGCAGGAGTTCATTTTCGCCCATATCCCCACAAGCATGGAGCAGGTAAAGCGCATTGCCGCCGTGGGGCTCGGCACCGCCGCAGTTCTCGGAGCCGCAGGATTTGTTGCATACAGGCTCTTAAAGAAATAATCATCACCTTTCACGCTTTTTGAATTCAGGTACATGATGTTTTGCCCATTCTTCTGCTCTGAGAAGGTCGTATGAAGCATTAGGGTCGGGCGTGCAGACAGGCTTACCGAAGCTGCCGTTGGCTCTCAATGAAGCATCGGCTGTCTGTTTGTCATTTTCATTGACAAGCCACCTGAAAACCTGAGCGTGATGATTTTCCTCGCTTTTTTTCGGATTATTCTGGATAAACGCGGAAAACTTGTCAATGACCTTATCCGTAAAGTAAAAATCTCTTTTAAGATCTCTGTACTCTTCATCAGAGAGATATACGTTTTTATATTTTCCGAAGACCTTAAGCTCGCCTCTGTCGTATTGAGTCACCGTCACGGGGCTCTTCGGCCGATTCACGGCAGTTGCCTTTTCGGAATTCTCTGTAAATTCATCCGTCTGCACAGCCGCTGCAGGCGGATTCGTTTTGCCGTCATCGGACACGTTTGTGTAAATAAACGGCTCAAGGAAGGTTATGAGGGTGTATTTGTTTTTTATGTTCTGACAACTGATGCCTCCCACCTCCTGAAAATCTCTCAGCATTCTTCTGACCTTAGCCACCGTGAGATTACAGCGCTTTGCAAGCTCGGGCTTTGAAATAAGAAGCTGATTCACGCCTACCTCAACGCCGTCAACGTAGGTTTCACGGAATCTTAAACTGCGCATAAGCATTGTGTAGAAGCCAAGCGCATCCATATCCTGCAAAACCTCGAATTTCTCAATGGCACGGGGAATGATGATAAAACCGTTCTGCATAATAAAACCTCCTGATTTTTTAAACAACAAACGGGAGCTGCACCGAAAAGGCACAGCTCCTGAAGTTATTTATATTCAATTCATTTGCAGAGAGAGATTTCCTTCTTCTCTACGGTGCTTATTATACCATATTCCGATACCTTAAATCAAGTGCAAAACGGGGGTTTATGAGAAAAATTTAAGACCCCTTTTTGCACCATTCTTTGTGCAATGTGAACATATGTTCGATATATTATCACAATTATCTCTATTTTATAGTGTTTTTCGGAAAAATCCGAGCTTCTGCCCCCGAGCCTTGGCAGAAAGGATTCTTTATAAATAATACTCTTCATTTTGAGAGAGAGTGTGCTTCTTTTCTTTCGATTCATCAGCCCCTCAATATGAAGTAAGGGATGATAACAGTATTAATAAAGGCTGAAGACCGTCCCCTTTTTTCTCCTTATTCTCTCTCTTTATTATATATCGTTATTCTTATTCCTTTTTCTCTATACAAGGGGTAAGGCTTTTTGTCTGCTGAAAAATAAGAGGCAGTAAGTCCCGGGGTCAACGAAAAAGCAGGAAATCAGTCTGCCCTGAAAAAATAATACCCGACCCTAAAAGCCTTCAGCATAACAAAGCGCAGGGCATTCAGGGGTCGGAGCTTTTTTATAAATTCAGTCGGTCACGCTGTCGGCTGAAAATTGACCTTCTGTCTGTCATAGAGTCAGCTTTTACTCTTCAATCAGCCGGTATTCACCCGAACGGAGAATTCTCATTAAATCCTCAGTGGTTTTTATGGGCTCGTTCGTGATGATACCTGCAGGGTTGGTGCTGTTTTTATTATGAAAATCACCGCCCGAGGTCACAATGGAGAAATTGTTCTCCCTTGCCCACTGACGTGCCTTCAGGTTGGCATCAGTTCCCTTGTCCTTGCCGTTATAGATTTCACAGCCGTGAAGAAGCTTCGGGTTATGGCGGAAGCGCATTTTTCTGAAGGGATGCGCCTCAAGAAGAATAAGATTCCTGCTGTCGCATAGCTTTTTGAGTCTTCTTAAATACTTGGTCATAAGGTTTCCGCTGCTTCTTAAAAAGTCCTCATCGGCACCGTATATCAGAAAATCGTCAATTGTGAAGAAAAAGCGCACCTCAACAGCCCATAAAACGGTGAAATCCTCCCCTGCCGCGGCTTTAGCCCGTCTGTAGCCCTTAAGATAGTGATCTATATACTTATGGGGCATAAATGCACGGTGGAAAAGAAAGGTCTGGGGTGAATAATGGTCAGTTATAACCACACCGTCGTAGCCTCTTTCCTTATAGAATTTAACAGCCTCCTCTGCCTTTGTGGTGGCACAAAGGCTCACGTCACCCGTATGACAGTGAAGCTCATACTTATATTTTCTCATATTTCCCTCTTAAGTATTCTGAATATATAATTATTATACATCATATTTACAGTGATTTCCACAGCAAGAATAAATTTCTCTCAATGACATATATTTTAATGTAATAAACATAAAAAGATTAGTCAAAATGAAAAAAAGCGGAAATTTTTTCAATAAAACTATTGCAATTTTCTGAAAATTGATTAAAATATACTTAGCACTCAAATAATAAGAGTGCTAATTTAACAAAATAATCAATTTACAAATATTCTCAGGAGGGATTTTATTATGACACTCAAGCCCTTAGGTGACAAAGTGGTTGTTAAATTTACGGCTGCGGAGGAGACTTCAAAAGGCGGCATCATTCTCGCTTCATCTGCTCAGGAAAAGCCCCAGACAGCAGAGGTTGTGGCTGTTGGCCCCGGCGGTATTGTTGACGGCAAGGAAACCGTTATGCAGGTTAAAATCGGCGACAAGGTAATTTTAAGCAAATATGCAGGCACAGAGGTAAAGCTCGGCAGTGAGGAATACACTGTTGTTAAGCAGAGCGACATTCTCTGTGTTGTAGAATAATTTTTCGGAGGAATCACACAATGGCAAAACAGTTACTTTACGGTGAAGATGCAAGAAAGGCTCTTCAGGCAGGTATAGATAAGCTCAGCAATACAGTTAAAATCACCCTCGGCCCCAAGGGCAGAAACGTTGTTCTTGACAAGAAGTACGGTGCTCCCCTCATCACAAACGACGGTGTTACTATTGCTAAGGAAATTGAGCTTGAGGACCCCTTTGAAAATATGGGCGCACAGCTTGTAAAAGAGGTTTCCACAAAGACAAACGACATTGCAGGTGACGGCACAACTACTGCTACACTTCTTGCTCAGGCTCTTGTAAACGAGGGTATGAAGAACGTTGCAGCAGGTGCTAACCCCATGACAGTAAAGAAGGGCATCCAGAAGGCTGTAGATGCAGCAGTCAAGGCTCTGAAGTGTGATGCAAAGCCCGTTCAGAGCTCTTCCGATATCGCAAGAATCGCAACAGTTTCCGCTGCTGACGAAAACGTCGGTAACCTCATTGCAGAAGCAATGGAAAAGGTTTCCGCTGACGGTGTTATCACTGTTGAGGAATCCAAGACTGCCGAAACCTCCTGCGACGTTGTTGAGGGTATGCAGTTTGACAGAGGCTACATCTCCCCCTATATGGTAACAGATACCGACAAGATGGAAGCTGTTATTGACGATGCTTTCATTCTTATTACAGATAAGAAAATCACAAACATCCAGGAAATCCTTCCCCTTCTCGAGCAGATTCTTCAGGCAGGCAAGAAGCTTGTTATCGTTGCTGAAGACGTTGAGGGTGAAGCACTTGCAACTATCCTTGTTAACCGTCTCAGAGGCACCTTTACCTGCGTATGCGTAAAGGCTCCCGGCTTTGGTGACAGAAGAAAGGAAATGCTTCAGGATATCGCAATTCTCACCGGCGGTCAGGTTGTTACATCCGATCTCGGTCTTGAATTAAAGGACACTCAGGTTACAATGCTCGGCCGTGCACGTCAGGTTAAGGTTACAAAGGAAAACACAATCATCGTTGACGGCGCAGGCGATAAGGCTGAAATCTCCGCAAGAGTCAATCAGATAAAGTCTCAGATTGAGGTTACAACAAGCGAATTCGACAAGGAAAAGCTTCAGGAAAGACTTGCAAAGCTTGCAGGCGGTGTTGCTGTTATCCACGTCGGTGCCGCAACTGAGGTTGAAATGAAGGAAATGAAGCTCCGCATCGAGGACGCTCTTGCTGCTACAAAGGCTGCTGTTGAGGAAGGCTACGTTGCAGGCGGCGGTGTTGCACTTCTCAATGCAATTCCTGCTGTGGCTTCCCTTCTTGAGACTGCTGAAAACACAGACGAAATCACAGGTATCAAGATTGTTCTCAAGGCTATTGAGGCTCCCATCCGTCAGATTGCCGCTAATGCAGGTCTTGAAGGCTCCGTTATCATTGACGCTATCATCCGTTCCGGAAAGTCAGGCTACGGCTTCAACTTCGCAACTGAAGAATACGTTGATATGGCAGAGGCAGGCATCCTTGACCCCACAAAGGTTACACGCTCTGCTCTTCAGAACGCAGCATCCGTTGCAGCAATGGTTCTTACAACAGAATCTCTCGTAACAGATAAGCCCGACCCCGCAGCAGAAGCAGCTGCAGCCGCAGCAATGGCAAATCAGGGCGGCGGAATGTATTAATTCAATTCGGAATTCGGATTTCGGAATTCGGAGATTCTGATATAACAATTCAGCTCTCCCGGGTATTCTCCGGGAGAGCATTCTTTTTTTATTTATTATCTATTATTTATTCTTCATTATTTAATATCACCCATTCCCTGTTACCTTTTACTTATTCCATAAAAAACTGCTCCTCGGATTATGAGGAGCAGAAATGCGTTATATTCGGTTAAATCAATAGGTATAGCGAAGACCGTCTATCCATTCACCATTGATGAAATCACGTCCTCTTACCACAATTTCGTCCTCGTAAACCTCAACAACAATACCGTCACCTGCATCATAGTCGGTAGTTTCCGTAACACGGGGAAGATTTATACAGTCAACACCGTAGCTGTTATAGAAGTTATCTTTACCAAGATGGTCGTGAATATGTCCGTGGATAAAAAGCTCACAGTTATATTCACTGAGAAGCTTGCCGAGTCTTTCAGGGGCAGAATCTCTGAGATAACGAATGGGGAAATGGCTGAAAACGAACACACGTGCATTGTCCTCTTTTGCCTTTTCGAGAACACCCTCGAGCCATACGAACTGCTCCTCGGTCATTGTAAAGCCCGAAGCGGAGTTATCCTCTGTTGAAAGAACTATCATATAACAGCCGTTTATAACCCTGTAGTAATAATCTGTCATATTGATATTACCGAGATATAAGGCGTTATTTGCAACAAATTTCTTGCGAAGGCTGTCATAGTCGCCCTCACCGTTGCCCACATCGTGATTGCCCACAACAACAAGGTTATGCTTTGCAGGCTTCATAATGCGAAGAGCTGAATAAAAGAGGAAGTCCTCAGGCACCTGACCGTTCATAACGTTATCTCCTGTGTAAATAACGGCGTCAAGATCCTCCCCTGCCCTTAAGCCGTAAAGAACATCACTGTAATTTTCATAGCTTGCGGGATTGTTGGTTTCAACGTGGATATCGGACACCACGGCAAAGCTTGTAATGAGGTCATCAGGTCTTTCTGCCTCAAAGGATTCTGCCGTTCCCGTTGCAGGTGAAAGCATCATAATAAGAGTAAGAACAGATAAAACAAGATCCTTGATAAAAGTAATTACTGTTGTGAAATCCATAAATGTACCTTCCTTCCTTTGTCTTATCAGAATTATAACACAAAAGGAATTTCTTGTAAATATAAAAAAATAAGACCCGAGTAGTTCTCAGGTCTTTGTGTTTACAGCTCAATTTGGCAACAGTGTTAACTAGCTGTTGTTGCTTCGTCTTCTATGACTTTTAAAGCAGGTTTTACCCCTACAAAGTTTGTGAATGAATACATTGAGCCTTTGTATTCAAATTTTAATACTTGGCTAAATAATCCGGCTCGTATTTTAAGATTGTCAATGTTTTTTAAATCAACCTCGTATAACAAATCACCTATATTACTTTTCATGTCAACATCATATAAATTCAATTGGCTTCCATTAACACATAATGCAACCATACCGTACTCACCATTAGGTAAGTGCGTTGCTGTGGCACAGAAACCAGCACCTCGACTGTCGCAATATCCGTCTGAAACCAGTTTATCCTGAAATTTTGCCATTTGTAAAACCTCCACAATTCATCTTTATATTCAAATCCTATCACAAATAAAACAGAAATACAAGAAAAATTATAATTCGCTTTATCGTAAGCAAAAAATCAAGGCGAAGCCCTATATATCATCAATTCCGCAGGAATTGCATATCATCAACTTCGTAAGAAGTTGTATATCATCAATGCGAAGCATTTCATATCATCAAGCCGACAGAATACACACCTTCGGTGTGATGAGATACAACACGGCTATGCCGTGTTGATGATATACACGCTGATGCGTGATGATAGACCAAGCCTGTCGGCTTGGATAAAAAAAGAGAAGCTTTTTCAAGCTTCTCTTTTTTGGCAGAGGTATAAGGATTCGAACCTTAAATGACGGAGTCAGAGTCCGGAGTGTTACCGTTACACTATACCTCTATATTCGTTTGCTGTTCACTCGGAACATTTAGCATTATATATCAATGAGACGAATTTGTCAATAACTTTTTTTGAAATATTTCAATATTTTTTATGTTTTTTTATAGCCTGATTTTACGCCTGATGCACCGGATGAATGAAGCACGCCTCCATCAGAAGCGCGCCTCATTCAGTGACTCTTAAACTAAATAAGAATTCCGATTATGCCATAAGGCCGGAGAACATTTCCATGATTGTAGCAAGAGCGGACTTGAGTGTTTCGATGATAGCGTTGAAATCGATACCTGCAAGTAATTCTTCTACGTTGAGATCACCAAGTAATGATGTTACTGTGCCGAGAATTTCTTCCATGACGAATACTTCCTTTCTTCAGATTATGTAAAATTTACCACATAAACTTTTAATTAACTTTCACTTATTATTAACATTTTGTAAACAATGTAAAGAAATTGTTATATAATTATTGCAAACAAAAATAATAAGGCACGATACAAAGATGATTCGTGCCTTAAAGCTTTTATTCGTTTTTTCCCTCAGGCTCATTGAAAACCTTTGCGCATATAATAAAGTTGGCAAAGGACAGCATATAAACCATCAATGAAAACCAGGGGCTGAATGGAACAAGTCCGCCAACCAGTGCGCCGATCTCATTACCCTGCAGCATCAAGGAGGGAATGACAACTCTGTCGGAAAGCCTTATAAGAATATAAAGAAGACCTGCCGCATCAACTATAGCCGAGGTTATCACAAGGCGCTTATCACGCTTGAAATGAAGCCACATTGCCGTGAAATAATAACAGCAGAAAGCCGGAAGAGATGAAATTACAAGAAGACTGAGAAATACGGGGTGCTGCAGGATCTGAGCCTTAGGCACCACAAACTGCACGGCAGTAACAATGAGATTGAAAACCGGAACACTCAAAAGCACGGGGAAAATTTTATTCACCCACAGATGCTCACCGTAAAGCATTGAGGTCTCTTTTATCAGCTTTGCCGCAAGGCACATAATTACAACAATCAGAATCGTGTTGATTGAGCCTACCGTGGTGTTTCCTTCCCATATTCTCGGCAGAAAGAAGGAAACTATAAGAAGCAGTGACATAAAGGCACCCGTAAGTCCCGGCTTTATACTGAATTTATTCTGCTGGGGCATTAAATTTCCTCCTTTCACCGTAAAAATACCTCAATTAATAATATACCTTAACAGTCTTGATTTCGAAGGGACGGAAGGTAAGAATGCCGTCAAGAGCAATCTCTTCTGTTTCTTCTTCAAGCATATTTGTAAGAACTGCCTTCTTTGCCTTGTCTGTGAATGACATCTTTGTCCTTGTGTATGCACCCTCAGCCTCGTATACACGTACGATGAATGCCTTTTCGGCATCCTCGCAGGGCTTGATAGCCTCAATGAAGCAGTTGTCGGCTTCGATTGATGCGAGAGCCTCAGCAGTAAACTCACCTGCAGTCTGAATTGCAGGAACGTTGAGCATATAAGAGGGCTTTATAACGCTTTCGGAGCAAAAGCGAGTGTCGTGAGGAAGAACGGAATATACACAGCGGTGAAGACCGTCGTGGTCACCCATATGGTCGGGACGTGTACCGCCCTTGTGAAGTGAAAGACGAAGTGAGCCTTCCTTTGCGCTGATACCATACTTACAGTCGTTGAGAACTGCAACACCGTAGCGTGCTTCAGAGATATCGGAATACTTGTGGTTGAGAACCTCAAACTTTGCCTGCTCCTCGGAGGTATTTCTCGTTGTGGGACGCTTTGCAAAGCCGAACTGAATTTCGTGACGTGCGAAATCATCGAATACGTCACTGTCGAAGGCAACCTTAAGGAACTGATGATTGTCCTGCCAATCCATTACTGTATCGAAGCGGATTTCAGCAGAATGAGCGAAGAACATCATATCCTGAGTAACGGTTGACTTTTCGGAAATCTGATACTTGTTTCTGATGATATATGCTACTCTGCCAACGGAAACAACCTCACTCTCAACGAGGTTGGAAACGTTTCTGAACTTTAATTCATAGTCAGCGTCAACGTCCCAGTTATCCCATGCGGCAGGAACGTCCTCTGCCATAAGAAGGGTATTGTAGTTTTCACCCTTTACAATCTGACGGCAGGCACGCTTGTCATAATACTCGCTGATTGTGCCGTTGTCTGCGAAGGTTACCTCATAAAGAGGAGTGCTGAGCTTGTTGCCCTCACGAAGGAAGTTGCAGTTGAATCTCTTTTCCTCTTCAACGAGCTTCAGTGTAACACTGCCGAAGGCAGGAATCTTCACACCGCCTACAAGAAGGACGTTATTGCCGTCAAGGTCAGTGTATCTCTGCTGATTGTATCTGCCCTCAATCATCATTCCCTCGGGGATGTCCTTAAGGAAGAGAACGTCATCTCTCTCGAAGGAAAGTGTATTGATAACAGTAATAGCATTCTCACCCTCAGCCTTGACGAGAGCTGCAGTCTTTTCCCTTGCAGTCTTTATAAGCTCGGTAGTCTGGGCGCGGCTTTCAACGTGAGCCTTGTTGATGCAGGTACCGGGGAGAATATCGTGGAACTGATTTATGAGAAGTGTTTCGTAAAGAGGAGCAATTTCTGCACTGTCAGCAGCCTTGTCAGCCTTTACTGCATCCGCCACCGTCATAATTTCAAGGTCACGGAGACTGAGCTCTGACTTTCTGTTGTTTCTCTTTATTGTGTGCTGGTTGGTAAGTGTACCTCTGTGAAGCTCAAGGTAAAGCTCACCGCGGTATGTATTGGGACGTACGCAGTCCCTTTCAAGCTCCTGCATAAAGTCGCCGACTCTTGAATAACGGGTCTTGGGCACACCGTCAAGGTCCTCAATTCTTCTTGCCATTTCAATCATTTCAAACTGAGGTCCGCCGCCGCCGTCACCGAAGCCGAAGGTAAGCATACGCTTGTCCGTTACGGTCTTCTGCTTGATGCCGCCGTTGATGTTTGCGGAAACGTCAAGGACGTCGGGATGATGATGAGTTGTATTGAAGTGAGTGAATACCTTTGTTCCGTCAATACCCTGCCAGTAGAAGGTATCATAGGGGAATTCGTTGGTATCGTTCCAGCTGATTTTAGTTGTAAGGAAGTAGTCAACAGCACAGCCCTTCATAATCTGAGGAATAGCGGCTGAGTAGCCGAAGGTATCGGGAAGCCAGAAGCAGTTTGAGGTATAGCCGAAGTGCTTTCTTGTAAAGCGCTGTCCCCAGAGGAACTGTCTTATCATGGATTCACCTGAGGTGATGTTACAGTCACATTCAACCCATACACCGCCGTTGGGCTCATATCTGCCCTCGGCAACTGCCTTCTTGATGTCCTCGAAAAGCTCGGGATAATACTTTCTGATCATATCACCGTGGCAGGCTGAGGACTGAATGAACTTGTATTCGGGATACTGCTGCATAAGGTTAATCTGATTAGCATAGGTTCTTGCGCATTTCTTTACGGTTTCGCCTACGTGCCAGAGCCATGCAGTATCCATATGAGAGTGACCGATTACAACAGCCTCGGGAGCGTTGTCACCGTTCTTTGCGGAAAGTGCTTCCTTGATAACGGGCTTCACTGCTCTGAGAGCCTCAATTACCTTAGAGAAGGGAACGTCCTCTGTGCCCGTGGGAATCTTCTCATAAACGTCAAGAAGAGCGTTTACAGCCTTGGCTCTCGAGAAGCTGTCGGCAGGAAGCACCTGAGTAAGCTGATGAAGTGTCTTGAGGTCGAAATAGAACTCCTGAGCCTCATAGTCCTTAATGCAGATGTCAGCACCGTCGTAAAGGAACTTGAATTCTGTTCTTCCCGAATTTTCAAAGGGCATACAGCCGGGCACGAAGTGACCTGCATAGTATTCGAGAGCAATATTCAGCTTCTCCCCTGCCTTGGGCTCGTACTTTACCATATCGCAGTAGTGGTTGCCGTGAGCAGTTACAACGATTTTTGAAGCAAAGGTGCCGAAGGGCTTGCCGTTAACGAAAAGGAGTGCCTCGTAGCCGCCGATATGGGGCTTGATGAAAAGGGTCTGTCCGTCAAGCTCAGCGGGAACGGTATAGTCGCCTCTGAACCAGCAGTAGGTACCCTCGCCCTCCCAGTATTCACCCTTTACTGCGGGGGTGAAGGGAAGCTCGGGCTCTTTATGATATCTCTTGTCAACGTGGCACTTTTCCACGTTTTCAAGCTCGCCGACCTTTACGAAAATGTGAGGCTCCATTCTTTCAATGAAGCTTTCCATCTTCGAAAGGAAGCGTTCAATCTGTTTGTTGTTAAGCATATTGAATTCCTCCGTCCGGAAATATATTATTAATATTTTATTATACGGACGGAGTTTTTTCAAGTCTTACTTTGAAAATAAACGTAAAATTCCCGAGGGCTGTTTTTTGCAGGATGCACAAGGGGAAATGTTTTTCACAAGTATTGTTTCGTCTCCCATCACCACAATATCGCTCCAGCACACACGAAAGCATTCGGGCCTTCTGAAATTGAAGCCTGCAGTTACGGAGGATACGATGATTGCCGATATTCTTCCCGTGCACACCTCTGCCTCAACGTCTGTCACGTAGCCGATTTTACATCCGTTCTCAATTGAAATCACGTCCTTGTTCTGCAGCTCTTCAATAAGACAGCTCATATAATCACCAATACAATATATGACGGATATAATGGCAATATACAGCCCTTTTTATTCCTTCACCTTGCGCTTTATGCTTTTTTCAATACGCGATACCTGAGCCTGGGAAATTGCAAGCTCCCCGGCAACCTCGGTCTGTGTTTTTCCCTGATAAAAGCGCATATTCAGTATCTGCTTTTCTCTGGGGTCAAGCTTTTCTATGGCATCCTTTATTGATATCTCAGCCACAATATCACTGTCCGAGCGGTTATCGGAGAGCTGGTCAAGGACAAAAAGCTCATCTCCGTTATCGGAATAAACGGGCTCGTAAATTGATACGGGCGTCACCACGGATTCGAGGGCTATCACCACGTCCCGCACGGGCAGAGAAAGCCTCTCAGCAATCTCCTCAACTGTAGGCTCACGGTTATTTTCCTTCATAAAGGCATCCTTCACCATCATAGCGTGATAGGCTGTGTCCCTCATTGAGCGTGAAACCCTCAGATACGTGTTATCCCTTAAATGTCTTTTGATTTCACCTATAATCATAGGCACTGCATAGGTGCTGAATTTTACGTTCATGCTAAGGTCAAAGTTATCGCAGGCCTTGATAAGCCCTATACACCCCACCTGAAACAAGTCGTCGGGATCCTCGTCACGGTTTCTGAAGCGCTGAACAACGGACAGCACAAGCCTTAAGTTGCCGTTTATAAGTCTTTCCCTTGCACGCTTGTCCCCTGCCTGCGCCTTTTTTAACAGCTCCATGCATTCGTCGGATTTTATGACCTGAAGCCTTGAGGTATCAACCGAGGAAATTTCAACTTTCTTAAAATACACGTTCATCTTCCTTTCCCTCACATTATTGACTGAAAGGAAAGGGATTTATTCACTTTAATTCACAAATTATTCATTAAACGGCTTTACCTATAAGCATTTGCTTATATCTTCAATAAAACCTTTTAATTACCAAAAATTAATATGTTTTTAATTATAATTTTTAATCAAAAATCAGCGGAAATATGCGATTTTTTCCTTGACAACAACAATCAATTGCAGTATTGTATTGAGTATGTTCTTTAAGAAAGGGATATATATTGTATTATAAATATCAATAATAACAATCCCTTGCAGTCATAAATTTTATTTATACCATCGGAGGTAATTTCTATGAATCCTTATATTGAAAGAGTTATAGAGAACGTAAAAATCAGACACGCTCACGAGCCTGAATTCATTCAGACCGTTGAAGAGGTTTTCTCTTCAATCGAGCCCCTCGTAAACGCTCATCCCGAGTATGAGAAGTACGACATCCTTATGAGAATGACAGAGCCCGACAGAGCTATTTCCTTCCGTGTATGCTGGGTTGACGACAACGGCAACGTTCAGGTAAACCGCGGCTACCGTTATCAGTTCAATTCCGCTATCGGTCCCTACAAGGGCGGTCTTCGCTTCCACCCCAGCGTATATTCAGGTATCATCAAGTTCCTCGGCTTTGAGCAGACCTTCAAGAACGCTCTTACAGGTCTTCCCATCGGCGGCGGTAAGGGTGGCTCAAACTTTGTCCCCATCGGCAAGAGTGGTGCTGAAATTATGCGCTTCTGTCAGGCATTTATGACAGAGCTTTACAGATACGTCGGTCCCGACGTGGACGTTCCTGCAGGTGACATCGGTGTCGGCGGCAGAGAAATCGGCTACCTCTTCGGTCAGTACAAGAGAATCAAGGCAACCTTTGAAAACGGTGTGCTTACCGGTAAGGGTCTTTGCTACGGCGGCTCACTTATCCGTCCTGAGGCAACGGGCTTCGGCGCAGTTTACTATCTTCAGGAGGTTCTCAAGCACTACGAGGATTCCATTGAGGGCAAGACAGTTGCAATTTCAGGCTTCGGTAACGTTGCATGGGGTGTTGCAACAAAGATGGCACAGCTGGGCGCCAAGGTTGTTACACTTTCCGATCCCACGGGCTACATCTACGATCCCGACGGCGTAAGCACAAAGGAAAAGCTTGACTTTATGCTCAAGATGCGTTCCGAAAACCTTACAATTGACGAATATGCAAAGAAATTCGGCGTTGAATTCTTCCCCGGTCAGAAGCCCTGGGGCGTTAAGGCAGACATCATTATGCCCTGCGCTACTCAGAACGAGGTTGATATGCTTCAGGCTAAGAAGATCGTTGCAAACGGCGTTCAGTACTACATTGAGGTTTCCAATATGCCCACAACAAACGATGCTCTCAAGTATCTTCAGATGAAGTGTAAGGCAGTTGCTCCCTCAAAGGCTGTAAACGCAGGCGGTGTTGCTGTTTCCGCACTTGAAATGAGCCAGAACTCAGCACGTTATATGTGGTCAGCAGAAAAGGTTGACAACAAGCTTCACGACATTATGAAGCACATCCACGACGTTTCCGCTGAATGTGCAGAGGAATACGGTCTCGGCTACGACCTTGTTGCAGGTGCAAACATTGCAGGCTTCAAGAGAGTTGCTCAGGCAATGCTCGAGCAGGGCATCATCTGATTCCGCTTCAATAAAATAATATGCTCTCCCGATTTTACGGGAGAGCTTTTTTTGCTGTATTCAATTAATCACTCAGCCAAACTGCCATATCACTTTCACCGCGGTTAGCGAAGGCAAAGTAAGGAATAAGCTTAATTCTTACGGGATTAACGGAAGCAATGTCCTTATCAGAATAAAGTGAAGCATAATATTCACGTTTTTCACCGTCGATTTCAATTACGTTAGCGCAATATTCCTCCGAGTATTTCACGTCGTAATTTCCGTTTTTAAGCACTGTGAGATTGAAAAGTCCGTCACCGTTATCCACACCCTCGGCGCAGTAAAGCACGGGACCGTACATAACAGCGGTTTTTCCTGCGCAGGACCTTACTCCCGTATGGGCGTGATAAAATTTCACAGTCATATTCATATCTATGCTTACGTTATAATCATCAGAATCAACGCTGAAGCGGGCGTAGCCCTTATCTGCCTCGTATTCCTTATCAGCCGTGAATTCATCGCACCAGTAAGGAATTCTTACTTCAAGAGCCTTACCCTTCATACCCTTGGCGGTAATATTAACTATACCATTTTTCGGATATTCGGTCTTCACATCTATCTTCCACTGACCTGCCTTTACCTCAGAGGAAATAAACTGATGCACTCTTAAGGTATCGTCACTTACGGAATATACACTGCCGCCTACGGTTTCAATATATCTTGTAACGTTGGGCGGACAGCAGCTGCAGCCAAAGACCTCGAGGCGCTGTGTAATCGGAAGATGCTCGGGGTCACCCGAAATTGATGTGTGTCTTCCTCTGTCGGCAAGGTTGATTTCAAGGGGATTTTCATAGAAGAAGCTTCTTCCGTCAAGGGAAAGACCTGCAATGAAGCCGTTATAGATTTCCCTTTCAACGGTGTCGGCATAAGCGCTGTCCTTCTCAATGTCCTTCATTCTGTCAGCGAACATCATAAGGGCAATTGCGGCGCAGGTTTCTGTGTATGCCGTATCGGGCTGTAAATCGTAAGGCACGGTAAAGGCTTCACCGTGGTGGCTTGAGCCTATACCGCCCGAAATATACATCTTTTTCGTAACGATATCCGTAAATATAGCCTTGCAGGCAGTGAGTAATGTCTCGTCCCCCGTCTCCTTATAAAGGTCTGCCATTGCAGAATAGAGATAACAGGCTCTTACACAGTGGCCCATAGCCTCTCTTTGCTCACGAACGGGCAGGTGGCTCTGATTATATGAATTATTATTCCAAGCAGTATCGTGCTCGTCGGGGTGACAGCCTCTTTCATTAATGAAGAAAGCACATAAATCAAGATATTTCTTAACACCCGTCAGTCTGTAAAGCTTTATAAGGGCAAGCTCAATCTCCTCGTGACCGGGAGTTACGAATGCGGCACTTTTTTCCTCGCAGAACACTCTTATAACAAGGTCAATGTATTTATCGACAATTTTTATAAGTCTGTCACAGCCCGTGTGCTTTTTCCAGGCAACAGCCGCCTCAATGAAGTGACCGAGACAGTAAAGCTCGTGATTATCCCTTATCTTAAAGCGCTTTTCGGGGAAGACTACGGTGTGGGCAATGTTGAAATAGCCGTCCTCACACTGATTCTTCTCCATAAGGGAGATAAGCTCATTGACGTTCGAGTAAAGCTCCTTATCCTCCTTTTTGGCAAGAATGTATGCCACGCTTTCAATCCACTTTGCAACGTCGGAATCCCAGAAGATATGAGGCTTGGGAACGTCACTTCCCTCTTTCCAGTTAAATTTGAATGCCTCGAATCTGCCCGTATCCCTGAAGCGGTCACGGACGGAATATATTGTTACATGTTCATTGATATCAATGCGTCTTCTCCAGAATCCCTTTGTGATTTCAATGTCAGTAAAGGGTACGGGAACAAAATTCTTCATAATTTTACCTCACGGAACAAAAATCATCACTTGATTTTTATAATCTTGTCACCCTTGACCTGATAAGCGTTCTTCGCCATAGCAATCAGGGGCGCATCGTTTTTAGGTGAATCGGTGTAGAAGCTGTCAATTTCGGCATCGGGGAATGCCTCAAGGAAGGCAGGCACCTTACGGGAGCGCATACAAAGACGGGTGATTTTTCCCGTTTTTTCGTCAATGATGCTGCCCACACAGTGCTTTATCCCGAGCCTTCTGCAGATTTCATCCATAGTGCACTCGGGAGATGCGGTGACGATAACGTCATCCTCTCTCTGAAGCTCCTTATAAAAGGGCTTTATGTTCTTTTCGTGGCTGTCCCAGAAGGTAACGGCATCTGCTCTTATGTCCTTTATGCTTCTGAAATAATCCTCAACAAAGGGAGCATAGTCGGTCAGCGCCTGCTCGACGGTCACCTTTCCCAGCTTATACTTAAAAAGGGCACGGAAGACCTTGGGGATGTACTTAAGAAGATAGGGGTCTTTTTTTATGTAGAAGAAAAAGAAGTGAAGCACACTTTCTCCTCTGTATATGGTGTTGTCAAAATCATACACGTTCATCCGACAACAACCCCCGCATCCTCAGTGAAATTATACTGTGAAAGGTCAACGAAAACGTCAGCATCCGTAAGTCTTCCCGTTTCAAAGGCGGTAAGACGCCACATTACGGTCATAATATTATCCTCATCATAAGCCTCGCACTTTGCGGCAAAGCCGAATTCCTTGTCAATCCATACGTAAACGGACTGTGTAAGCTTTCCGCCCGAATATGCACGCTGGATATACTTGTGGCACATACGTCCTGCAACCTCTTCATCATACATATAAAGCACGTTGCTCTGTGAGGGAAGGGTGCTGTCAATTTCAGTAAGCTTCATAAACATACTTGAAAGAGAGGTAAAGGGCTTGTCTTCAAGCACGGAATGGACCTGCTCCTCCTGATTGTCAATAAGCACGTAGTAGTCCGTATTGTTGCCGTCAGCCTTGTAGTAAAGAATTGAATTGGTGTCAACGTATTCAACCGTAAAGGCATTCTGTGACTTCTTTTCCTTGATCTTCATCGTTGCAAGGCTCTGCTCGGGATTATAGTATTCATACTCTGCCGAGAAATTCTTCTGCCAGGACTTGTCAACCGCAAGCACGTCACCGGGAGTGCCCGAAGCGGAAGAGGTCGTTCCCTCCGCACCCTGAGGAACGTAGGAGTAATTGGTGGTGGTTTCGTCCTCATTTCCGCCGCCCGTGCAGGCAGCAAGAGAAAGAAGAAGACCGAGACAAAGTAAGAGTGAAATTAAGACTGATGATTTTTTCATAACATCCTCCGTTACAATTATACGTTATAATTATTATACAAAAACTTCTGTTTGTCAAACAAAATATTTATTAAAAAAGTATTGTTATGAAAGTAAATATGTGTTAAATTATATGTAAATATATAACTGAAAGGATGTAAACCGTGAAATACAATATCATTAAAAACATTCACAACAATTTCTCAGTTTTTGAAAAGAACAAGCTCACTCCCCGTGCTTATGCCGTTGCATACTCCTCCTTTGAGTCTCTCAGCGGCACCTGCTATAAGAAGGAGCGTTATTCTTCCGATATAGTTACAGTTCTCTCAGGCGAGTGGAATTTCAGATTCTATAAATCCATTAACGACGTGCCTGACAAACTTGACACGGGCAAAACAAAATTTGATACCGTAGAAATCCCCTCAGACTGGCAGAGAACAGGCTATCAGGAGCCCGTTTACCTCAACTGCCCCTATGAAATCAAGACAATTGCCCCCGAAATCCCTGCTGATATGCCCGTAGGCATTTACAGAAAGACTATCAATATAGAAAAGCTTTCAGCAAAGCATATAATCTCCTTCCTCGGTGTTTCAAACAACCTCTCCCTTTACGTCAACGGCAAATTTGTCGGTTACTCCGAGGGAAGCCACAACACCGCTGAATTCGACCTTACTGCACTTCTTAACGAGGGTGCAAATGAAATCGTGGTTGTTATGTTCAAGTGGTGTATCGGCACCTTCCTTGAATGTCAGGATATGTTCCGTGAAAACGGTATTTTCCGTGACGTGCTTCTTTATAACTACCCCGAAAGCTATCTTTACGACTTTGAGGCAGTGACCGAAAAGGCAGATAAGGGCTATAACCTCACGGTAAAGACCCTTCTCGGTGACAACAAGAGCTGCAAGGTGCTTGCCCGTATTTTCGATAAGGAAAAGAAGCTTATTGCCGAAAAAGAAGCTGACGGTGAAGCTGAAATCACCTTCAGCGCTCTTGACGTTCAGGAATGGAACGCTGAAATTCCCGTCTGCTACGCTCTTTATCTCACCGTAATTGCAGACGGAAAGGAAGCGATGACCGTAAGACATTTCATCGGCTTCAGAAGCCTTGAAATCAGAAACGGTGTGTTCCTCGTAAACGACAAGCCCATTAAGGTAAAGGGTGTAAACCACCACGACACTGACCTTCACAAGGGCTACACAATGTCACTTGAGGATATGGAAAGAGACATCCGTCTTATGAAGGAATTAAACGTCAACGGCGTAAGAACCTCCCACTATCCTCCCGACCCCTATTTTATCACACTCTGCGACATAAACGGTCTTTACGTTATTGACGAAGCCGACATCGAAACCCACGGCTGCGGTGAAATGTTCGACGATATGAACAGAATCAGCCACGACCTCAGGTGGGCAAAGCACTACGTTGACAGAGTAAAGAGAATGTATTTCCGTGACAGAAACCACCCCTCAATCATTATGTGGTCACTCGGCAACGAGGCAGGCGGCTACAAGTGTCACGACAGATGCTATAAATTCCTCAAGTCCACGGGCACTCCCATCCCCGTACACTACGAGGGCGTTGTAAGAAACAAGCGCTTCCATTACGACGTAATTTCCGAAATGTATACCTCCACAGAGGAAATCGAAGCAATGATCAAGGGTAAGAGAATCCGCGAATACGAGGACAAGAAGTACCTCTGCCGCGAATATTCAAAGTATCCCTTCTATCTCTGCGAATATGCTCACGCAATGGGTGTGGGCCCCGGCAACCTCGAGGAATACTGGGATCTCTTCTATCAGTGGGACAACTCCATGGGCGGCTGTATCTGGGAATGGGCAGACCACGCCGTATATCACGGACCCGACGACAAGAAATATAAGTATATGTACACCTACGGCGGTGACCACGGCGAAAAGCAGCACGACGGACACTTCTGTGTTGACGGTCTTATGTACGCTGACAGAAGACTTCACACGGGTGCAAAGTGTATGAAGGTGGTTTACAGACCCGTACGTGCAGAATATAAGAGCGAGGGCGTATTCACCTTCACAAACACAAACCGCTTCAGAAATTCCTCATATATTGAAGCAAGGTATGAATATCAGGTAAACGGCATCACAGTAGCTTCAGGTGAAATCGCACTCGATATCGATGCTATGAAGAGCATTGACGTAAAGCTCTCCGATATCAACGTTACAGAGGGTGCAGACTGCTACGTAAACTTCATTTACACCGACAAGGAAACGGGGCTCCAAATTGCCCTCGAGCAGGTTGAAATTCAGCAGGGTGACTGCGAATACGACATCGAAATCGGCTCAAAGATTTCCGCAGAATCCGAAAACGGCATTCTCACCGTTGTTTACGATAACGGCAAGGCAACATTTGACGGCACAACGGGTGAGCTTACCTCCTACATTGTAAACGGCAAGGAGCTTCTCAGACTCGGCTCCAAGGAGGGCACGGGCATTAACCTTAACCTCTACAGAGCTCTTATTGATAACGATGCAAGAATGAGAGACAAATGGGCTGAGGGCGGACTTAACAAGCTCAAGAAGAAGCTCGAGGAATTCTGGATTTCCGTTGACGACGGTGAAATCGCAGTTGAAGCACTCTACACAATGAACTCCGGACGTAAGGCTATGTACTGCTGGTACATCAAGTACGTTATTTCATCCCTCGGCGCTATGGAGATTCAGACCTCACTCAAGGCTCTTTCACCCGATGCTGTAAAGGATATCCCCCGCTTCGGTATCACTATGGAGCTTGACAGAAGCTTCTGCTCAGCAGAATACTTCGGCAGAGGCGAAGCCGAAAATATGCCCGACTTTAAGGCTCAGTCCCCCATCGGCATTTACAGTGCAAGGGTTGAGGATATGTACGAGCCCTATGTATTCCCCCAGGAAAACGGTATGCACTGCGACACAAGATGGTTAAAGCTTTCCGACGGTGAAAACACCGTAGCCTTCTTCGGTGACGCTCCCTTCAATTTCAGCGTTCACCACCAGACTCAGTCTGCAATTAACAAGGCTGAGCATCAGGAGGACTTAAAGGATATGAACACCACATATCTTACTCTTGACGGCTACACAAGAGGCATCGGCTCCTCAAGCTGCGGTCCCGACACCCGTGAGGAATACCGCCTCAACGCCCATAAGCTTATGGAATTCAGCTTCACAATAATCCCCACGAAAGGATAAAGCAATGAGCACTGATATTTTCAGAAATTCAGTCTGGCTTACATACCCCGGTTCAGATGCGGTTCTTACGAGAACCGCATTCTCCTGCGAGGGTATAAAGAACGCCACACTTTATATAACTGCACTCGGCTATTTTGAAGCCTTCGTAAACGGTGCAAGAGTGTCCGATGAGCATTTCATTCCCGCAATGACGGACTATGAAAAAAGAGACCTTTCGGGAATTCATATGCCTATTTACGACACCCTCTCACACAGAATCTATTACTATAAGTACGACGTTACCGCTTCCCTTACAAACGGTGAAAATGTCCTTGCCGCACACATAGGTGCAGGCTGGTACGGTCAGCACGAAAGCCCCAACGAGGGTATGCCCTACTGGGGTGACAATACCCTTGTGTTCTCCCTGGAGCTTACCGATAACGACGGTAACGTATCATACGTCAATTCCGCATCCGAAAACACGGTTTTCAGAAAAAGCTACATCCTTGAAACAAGCCTTTACTACGGTGAGTATCACGATGCCCGTCTTTATCCCGACGGATGGATGAACACAGACTTTGATGATTCCGACTGGAAGAATTCCGCTGTAAGAGAAGCTCCCGAAACGAAGCTTTGTGAGTGCTTCTTCCCCTCCGACAAGGTTATCCGCACAATTGAGCCCAAGCTCATTTACGAATTCGGTGATATGAAGATTTACGACATCGGAGAGCTTGCAGCAGGCTATGCCGTGCTTCAGTTTGAGGAGGATGCTCACAACAACGAGCGTGCAGTACTGCGCTATGCCGACGAGCTCAATCCCGACGGAAGCCTGCAGTTCCACTACACGGGCGGCACCTCCCGTATGCAGAGAGATACCTTCATTTACGACAGACGTGCAAAGGGTCAGGATTTCCATCCCCGCTTCACCTGGCACGCCGCAAGATATATTGAGGTCACGGGTATATGCCACCTTACGGAATACAGAGTTATTCAGACAGACATTAAGAAGACCGCAGATTTCACCTGCGACAACGAAACTCTTCAGTGGATTTTTGACGCCTACGTAAAAACACAGAATGCCAACGTCCACGGCTGTATCCCCTCGGACTGTCCCCACAGAGAGAGGCTCGGCTACACAGGTGACGGTCAGCTTACCTGCGGTGCGGTAATGAGCGTTTTTGATGCCCGTCTGATGTATAAAAAATGGATGGCAGACATAAGAGACTGTCAGGACAAGGTGGGCGGTCACGTTCAGCACACGGCACCCTTCTACGGCGGTGGCGGCGGTCCCGGAGGCTGGGGCGGCGCGGCAGTAATCGTACCCTACCGCTACTATAAGTTCTACAACGACTTGTCAGTGCTTGAGGAAAGCTACGCTTCAATGACGGCTTACCTTAAATATATGGTAAACCACTGCGAGGACGGCATTGTTACAAGTGAGGAAAAGGGCGGCTGGTGTCTCGGTGACTGGTGTCCTCTCGGAAACCGTGTCACAATCCCCGAAGCCTTTGTAAACACCTATTTCCTTGCAAAGTGTGCCGATATGACGGCTGAAGCCTCTGAAATTCTCGGAAAAGCCGAGGACGCAGCAGTATACAAGAAATTGGCAGAGGATTCACGCTGTGCTCTTATTAAGCACTATTATAACGAAGAATCCCACAGCTTCTGTGAGGGTACTCAGGGAGCCGATGCCTTTGCACTTGACCTCGGTCTCGGTGACGAAATCACAAGGAAGGGCTTTATAGAGAAATATGAAAAGCTTCTTACCTTCGACACGGGCATTTTCGGCACGGATCTCGTTATCCGTATGCTTTTCGCCTTTGACAGAGGTGATATTGCCTACAAAATGCTCATAAACGAGGAAATTACGTCCTTCTACAATATGAAGAAGCACGGAGCCACAACCCTTTGGGAAAACTGGGACGGCTGTGATTCAAGATGTCATCCTATGTTCGGTGCCGTGATTGAATATTTCTTCTCCCACATTCTCGGCATCAGACGTTTCGAGGACAAGGCAGGATTTTCTGAAATCACCGTATCCCCTGCAAACATCCCCAGTCTTACAAACGTTTCGGGTACGATGCGCACCCCCGAGGGTGAAATCACCGTAAATATTACAACCGACAAAAACGGCAACAGAAAAATTGATACTTCTGTCTCCGGCAATATCGTCGTGAAAGGATAAAGCTATGCTCACAATATTCAGAGGTCTGTTTACCTTTATAACAGCAATCACAATTTTTATAACATCTCTTCTTTCTCCCGCAGTGCTCGGAGAAAATTCGGAGAATCTCAGCTTCGACGTGCTTTCCTACCCCGAGGAAGCAGTTGTTACATTTGAGGAAGCAGGAATCACAGTTGAGGAATATATCTCCCGTGCCGATGCAGGACGTGAGGAATACGTTGAAGCCGCAGGCTATACAGACGTAAAGGGCGTTCTTATCTCCCCTTACTACACCGCAGAAATTGCAGGCACGGCAATTCCCGTTTACTGCACCACTGCCTTTTCGGGTGAAACTCAGAAGGGTCTTTTGCAGTCC
This sequence comes from Acutalibacteraceae bacterium, assembly GCA_045651625.1. Lineage (GTDB taxonomy): Bacteria > Bacillota > Clostridia > Oscillospirales > Acutalibacteraceae > RUG806. The sequence goes on from JAZRST010000038.1 coordinate 24,988, forward strand.
TTCTCCGAGGTTTATTTTGAAAAGGGCACTGAGTTTTCCTTTAATATCGAGCTTACAAGCCTCGGCATTAAAATGAAGAATGCAATCTGTCTTCCCGAAAGCACGGGTGTGGACTGTGTAACAGAAAACGGCAGAATGACAGCCACAATCACGGATTTCGGCATTTACACCTTCCTTTTCAATAACGCAGGGCAGAACTATGCCTACACCCTTTTCGTAAGAGAAAATTTTAACGATGAAGAGGAAATTGCTAAACTGAAGGACGAGCTCGGTGAAGAAAACGTTATCGTCGTTGAAGGCTACGTTGAAGTACCCTGGGCAAATATCACTGAGGATAATAAAGCAATTTACCTTAAAAGAGGCACCTACGTCGCAGCTCAGCACATGTACGACATCGAAAGCGCAGCGGATGAAAACCTCTACGTTGAAGAAGAGGCTCTTCGCTGTAACTCAATCGGACTTACCCGTATGCCCTTCGTAAACGTTCACGGCTGTGACAATTTCACAATTGCAGGCAACGGTCTTATTGACCTTACCGCGCTTGACCGCCGTGAAAGAAGAGGCGTTGTGTTCACAAATGCCGCAAATATTATTGCTAAGGGCTTCAAAATCGTAAACAGCCCCGAATGGTCCTTCATCACCTACGACTGCGAAAACGTTGAAATCAGCGCAGTTGACATTTTCGGCTACAGACTCAATGCTGATGCCTTTGCAATATGCTCCTCAAGAAACGTAAGCGTTACGGATTCCTTCTGCAGAACGGGTGACGACCTCTTTGACGTTAAGGGGCTTGGCGGTCGCGAGGGAATTGAAAGCAGAAATATCGTATTCTCAGACTGTGTAGCCTGGGGCGGTAAGGCAAGATGCTTCGGCATCTGCGGTGAGGTACATTCCCCCATTTCGGACGTAACATTTAAGGACAGCGCAGTTATTATCAGAGATGCAACCTGGCACGAGGACAGAATCGCTTCCCTTTCAATTATCGTTGAAGAGCAGGGTGGCAGCATCAATAACGTAAAATTCGAGAACATCGAAATCTTCCGTGACGACGGCAGAGCCATAGGCGTTGTGATTCTCGGTGAGAATATTGAAGGCTTCAGCTGTGAAAACGTAAGCTTCAATAATATTTCTTATAAGTCGGGCGCACAGTCAAAGGTAGCTTCAAACGGCAAGGAAAACAGCATTTCCGTCACATTCCGGAACATCTTCTACGGAAATAAGAAGATTTCTGATAAAACTCCCTTTGCCTTCACACTTGACGGCACTGCAGAGGTTTCTTTCAGATAAAAAACAGAACAAAAATAAATCGGCACAGGAAATTCTCCTGTGCCGCAATTTTTTATTTAATTATTTTATTCCTCAATAAAGCCGTAATATCTTCCCATCCAGTAGTTAAGAAGCCATTCGGAGGGCTCAACGTATCTGTTGTCATAGCCACCCTTTATACAGAAGGCTTCATAGGAAAGACAGCCGAGAACTCTTTCATCAGCAGGGAAAGCCCAGCGTGCCTGAGGTCCGTCACCGTACTCCTCGGGACCGTAATTGACTTCAACGTCGGGACGGATTGTGTGGTCCGTCTTATAGTCCATAAGGTCAAGTGAGTAATCCTCAAGTGTTTCAATGCACTCCTCAATGTTGGTGTGACCGCCCGTATGAAGCGCGAGGGTGAAGGCGTAAAGAGGATAATGCTCAATCTTTTCATAGTTATAGTGACGTCTGAGAGCAAGCATAAGATATCTTCTCATATCGGCATTCTTTTCATACTCAAGAAGAGGCATAATTGAAAGAATTCCGAGAAGGTCGTCAATGTGGTTTGCCCAGCTGTCGTAGCGCTTATACATAAGAAGATTCATTCCGTAGTGATACTTTGAAATAAGCTCCTCGGCAATATCACCGTATTTCTTTTCACCCGTAAGATGCTCGGTAATTCTCATAAATGCCACAAGCTCAAGGGAGTTGATGCCCTTTTCCCAGCACCACATCTCCTCGTCGTTAAGCTCCTGAGGTCCGAAATGCGCCCAGGTTGTGGGAAGCCCGTCAACGTCGCAGAGAGTATAGCCGTTTTCAATAAGGTGGTCGGTTACTCTCTTTATGGATTCGGCAATCTCTGCCTTTTCCTCGTCAGAAGCCAGCATATCACTGTAGTAAGCCGCCGCAAAATAGTGACCTACAAGCTCGTCGGAGGAGGTTTCGCCCTTCCACTCAAGCTCACCGATTTCGTCCGTCACTCTGTGCCATTCGTGATGTCCGTCACCGAAGCGATGCTCACCGGGACGGCGGTATGCACGTGCAGGGAAACCGCTGATTCCCGTAAGATTCTGAAGCTTGAGAATAGCCTTCATTGTCTTCCCTGCCTGAATTCTTGCCGCCTCGTCACCCGTAGTCTTATACTTGAAGCAAAGAGCACCGAGATATAAAGCAGACCATAAGCCGTCGTTATCGGAAATTTCATTCGTGCTTTCCTCAAGAGGTACTGAAATGTCACTTACCTGCGCACCTGCGTGATAGTTTTCACGGGTAAAATATTTCATCTTGTCGTTAAAGTATTCTTCCTTTTCAGCAAGGGACATAAGCTTTAGCTCAATTCTTGAAAGACCCTTGTCTGTTGCAACCCAGTATTCGGAGTTGTCACTCTTTACTGCAACGTCAACTGCTCTTTCGGAGGCTAAATATCTGCCCTTGCCCAGGAATCTCGTCTTCCAGCCGTTAACGACGTAAAGACCGATTTCCGTTGCAATATAGAAGGTATCGTCAGTGCCGAAAACAATCTTGTTTACAGCGCATCTGGGGAAAAAGTCAAAATCGTCGGGAGTAAGCCACTCGCTTCTGCCGTCGTAAAGATAAACGCCGTCATCAGTGCCGAGCCATACGTTTCCGAGTGAGTCACCCGTAAGTGTTCTTATACCCTTAGGAGCCTTGCACATTGAGGGCATAAGGGTGCTCCATCTGGGACGCTTGCCGTGAGGCACTAAAAGTGCCTTGGGGCAGGCGGCGAACACCTGTCTGTCACCGAAGGCGGTCATACAGCTTGTGCTTTCGAAATCGAAGCCCTGGAATCTTACGAATTCCCCCTCTTTAAGCTTATAGCAGGTTGAAGGCGTTCCGAGCCATATATCAGCATTGCCGTCAGCGGAAATATCAACCACCCTTTCACCGAAGGACTGCTTTTTCACAACAGTGAAATCCTTTACGGTATAAACGGCATCGGCAGTACCTGCATAAAGCACCTTATCAGCAGTGAAAAGTGCGGTTATTTCTTCATTTATGCCGTCAACGACGAAAAATTCACCGTCCTTGAAGTATGAAAGACCCTTATCGGTACCTGCAAACAGCACGTCGTCTGCACCGAAGCAGAGCTTCGTTACATTATCCGAGGGAAGACCCTTGCCTACGGTGAAAAGCGTTCTTATTTTCTGGGGAGTTTTCTTGGTATTGATTGAATAATGCTTCATTATCTCTTCTCCTTTACGAAAAACACCTGTCCGTGCAATTCTTCACACAGACAGGCGGAAAAATTTATTTACCGAGGAACTGAGGAAGGAATTCTCTGTGAGCATCCTTCATTTCCTCATAGCAGTCTCTTGACTTCTTGAAGTCACCGATAAGAGGATGAACCATCATAGCGTTATAAGCGGCACGGTCGTCACCGTTCATGCCTGCTTCAACAGTGTACTTCTCGTAGGTCTTTACAACCTGCATAAGTCCTTCAATGTGACGGCTCCAGGTAGGGCTTACGGGAATGGGCTTAGCACCGTCTGCGCCGATTCTTGCGGCAACCTCAATTACATCGTCATCCTTCATAAAGGGAAGGGTTCCGTTATTGAGAACGTTGACAACGTGAACGTCATTGATATCGTTTGCTATTGAATCGATAAGTGAGCAGGCGGCAAGTGAATACTTGTGACCGCCGCGCTTGTCAAGAAGAGCAGGCTTTATGCAAAGCTCCTCATCCTGATACATCTTAAGAAGCTGCTCCTCAATGTCCATACAAACCTGAGCACGGCTCTTCTTGTCCTCTTTAAGATGCTTGATTTTATCCTCGCGGTTGTAGTAATACTGAAGATATGATGAAGGCCATCCGCCGCATGCACGAAGACAGTCGGGGTCAAAGCCGTCGTCAACAATGTTTGCCATAACCTTGGGAGCAAAGCCCTCGTCAAAGAGCTTGTAAAGCACGTCCTCACCGTCCTTCATAACGGAGGTAATCCAGCTTAAGTGGTTGAGTCCGAGATATGTAACCTCAGCATCCATACCTACTGCTTCTTTTACGTCGTCAATCATATCGATGGGCACGTTACAAAGACCGATGCACTTTACGTTTGTGTTATTGAGAACGAAGTCTGTGATGATACCCGAGGGATTGGTGAAGTTGATAAGCCAGGCATCGGGGCAGAGCTCCTCAATCTTCTTACAGATGTTACCGATTACGGGAATGGTTCTCAGCGCCTTGAAGAAGCCGCCGATACCGGTTGTTTCCTGACCGATAAGACCGTACTTTACGGGGATTGACTCGTCAAGATAACGGCAAGGAAGCTTACCTACTCTTATCTGTGTAACAACGAAATCCGCACCGGGAAGAGCCTCGTCAAGGCTGTCTGTCATAACAACCTCTGTGTCCATTCCGGCTGCTCTTATCATTCTCTCGCAGAGAGAGCCTACTATATTTCTCTTTCTGTCGTCAATGTCCATAAGAACAAGACGCTTTAACTTAAGAGAATCCTGTCTCTGTAAAAAGCCGTCAACAAGCTCGGGGCAATATGTGCTGCCTGAGCCGATTACGGTTACGTTGATTTCTTTCATAATAATTTCCTCCTCAATCAGTCTTCAAGCATCCAGTTGATGCAGCCCATAACGGGTGCTACCTGAAGCTTGATGAATTCGAGCTTTCTTCCGCTGATTTCCTCAGCTCTCTTTATAAGCCGGTTTACGTAAACCTCCGAGGGAAGCTTGCAGTGCATTGAGCCTGAAAGCACAACCTGAATGGTGTCGCCCTCAAAAACCTGATTTCTTATGTGAGCGCAGATGAACTGTGCGCCTCTTTCAGCCATTTCGTCAGCAATTTCAAGTGCTGCCTTGTCACCGTTATTGAGAGCCTCGAAGAAGATATCAAGCATATCTCTTACTATCTCGTCTCCCTCTTCCTCCATAGGAGCAATAAGAGAAAGAACACCGTCACGGTCCTTTGTGATACCGAACTTTTCAACTATCTTGTCGGTCATTTCGGTTTCCTTGATTTTAAGACAAACGTCATCGTAAAGCTTAGCGTAGGTCTGACGTGCAATCCAGTGACCGCCGCCGACGTCGCCTGAAAGAACACCGAAGCCGCCTACCTGAAGAAGCTTGCCGTCACTGCCTACTGAATTACAGCAGGTGCCCGTACCGCAGTTGTAGCCGATGCCTGCCTTGCCCGTAAGCCCTGCCTTAACAACGATAAAGCCGTCGTTATAAATTGAGAAGGGCACGCCCAGACCAAGCTTTTTAAGCTCCTCGGTCATTTCATCGCACTGATACTGATGGTCAATACCTGCAAGTGCCATAAGAATATGAGTGATATCGGAAAGAACGAGATTATTTTCCTTAAGAAGCTCATTTATGCCGCCCATAATGATTCCTGCGGCCTCGGGGATTGCACCCTCGAGGTTTTCGTGGTTGCTGCCCGTTGTCTTTACGCTTGACAGCATTTCCTTCTTTTCGTTAAAGAGCGCGTACTGAGTTTTTGTACCGCCGCCGTCAACACCAATATAAAAGCTCATTATTTATCCTCCTCTTCGGTAAAGAAATCCTCACAAACCTCTTCAAGGCAGTAAATACCTCTTCTGTAGTCCTCACGGTCAATCCACATACCGTTTGTGAAATCGGGTACGGGCACGGGGCTTCCGCCCATTGCTACGCTTTGCTCTGAAAGGCAGGTAATTGCCATCCAGGCGGCAGTATCGTAAACGTCAATGGGAGGCTGTGAGCCTACCTGACAAGCCTCAACGAAGGCGGAAAGCACGAGATAGTCCATACCGCCGTGACCTGCCTTGACGCCAGCCTTTTCATACTGTGCCCATAAGGGATGATCGTACTTTTCTCTGATATCCGCAAACTTTGTCCATTCGTGTGTGCTTTCGGTAACACCGTCAATAGCGCAGGCGGCTGCATCGTCAATATCGGAGAAGATACCCTTTGTGCCCTGAACAAGGTAATTTCTTGTGTAGGGTCTGGGAAGACAGCAGTCGTGTGTAAGTGTGATTGTTTCACCGTGTGCACACTTGATGATTGTGGTTACAACGTCACCGCAGGCGAAATCATAGCCGTAAAGGTCGTAATCCTCACCCTTGTTGTCCTTTATCCACTGATTAAGACCTCTTGACTTGGTAGCCATTGAAACGAGGGAAAGGAAGCGGTTACCTCTGTTGATGCCGAGCACCTTGGAGATGGGGCCTAACTGATGCGTGGGATATAACTCACCGTTTCTGTTCTGGAAATTGAAGAGTCTGCCGTGACGGTTTTCACGTCCGAGGCTGATTTCATCACGAAGGTCGTGTCTGTAGCCGCCCTCACAGTGAATGATTTCACCGAAAAGCCCCTTCTTTATCATATTGAACACTGCCATTTCGTTTCTGTCGTAGCAGCAGTTTTCAAGAAGCATACAGAACTTACCCGTTCTTTCGCTTGTTCTTACAAGCTCCCAGCACTCCTCAATTGAAGCGGCACCGCCGACCTCCATTGCAACGTTAAGACCGTGATTCATACCTGCAATTGCAATTTTTGAATGTGTAATCCAGGTGGTGAATACAACGAGAGCGTCGAGCTCCTCCTTCTCAAGCATTTCCTCGTAATCGAGATAGGCATTTACGTTGTAGCCGTCGTAATTTTCGGAATTCTTTACTATTTCAATACCGTGCTGTGCTCTGTCCTCATACTTGTCGCATACGCAAGGACATACAACACCGGGAACAGCAAGGAGAAGATCGAGCATACCCGAGCCTCTGCCGCTGATACCCACAGCGCCGATTCTTACTTTTTTAACTTCATTCATCAAAATAACCTTCCTTCAAAGCATTATACAGTCACATTCTATCACAATAAAAACATAATTTCCATACTTAATTTATATTTTTGTTGAAATTTATTCATAATTTTGTTAGAATACTGCTGAATGGCACAGATAAGCTTCACATAATTTCACTGAAAGGAAGAACATTATGAGATATTACATAAACGCAAAAATCATCACCCCCGACGAAATAATTGAAAACAAGGCAGTTGCCTGCGAAAACGGAAAAATTGTTGATATAACCGACGTTATCCCCAAGACCGCCGATGCTGAAATTATTGACTGTGAGGGTAAATACCTCTCCCCCGGCTTTGCAGATATTCACGTTCACGGAGGCGGCGGATATTCCGCTATGGGTTCTCCCGAGGACATCGTAAAAATGTGCCGTGCCCACGCTCTTCACGGCACCACGTCAATTCTTCCAACAACCCTTGCCGCCCCCGTAGAGCAGCTTAAAAAATGTATAAAGAACATTGAAAAGGCAATGGAAATGAGCGAGGACTCCAACATTCTCGGCGTTCACCTTGAGGGTCCCTTTATCTCAATGAAAATGAAGGGCGCACAGAGCCCCGAAAACATTCTCGTTCCCACCCGTGAAAATGTTTCAGAGCTTCTTGACAGCTCAGATATCATAAAAATCATCGGTGCCGCACCCGAAATCGAAAACGGCTTCATCGTCGGTGAAGAGGCAAAGAAGAGAGGCATCGTGGCATCCGTTGCCCATTCCGACGGCGATTATTCCAACACCGAGGAAGCACTTCTTCACGGCTATTCCGACGTTACACACATCTATTCCGCCTGCTCAGGTATGAGAAAAATCGGTATTTTCCGTCACGCAGGCGTTGTTGAAGCAGGACTTTCCCTTGACGGCTACACAACTCAGTTCATTGCCGATTTAAGACACCTTCCCTACGGTGTACTCAAGCTTATCTACAAGGCAAAGGGTGCCGACAAGGCTTATGCTATCACCGACGGTCTCGAATACTCTGCTCTCGATATGGAGGAGGGCACGGTTATTATGCAGGAAAACGGACTTGAGGTGCTCTTTGAGGATTCGGTTATGAAGCTTTCAGACCGCTCCTGCCTTGCCGGCAGTGTTGCAACAAGCAACGTCCTTGTAAGGAATATGGTAAAGGGTGCAGGCATTCCCCTTACGGATGCCGTTAAAATGGCAAGCCTTACTCCCCTTTCCGTTATCGGCTGTGACAAAACCAAGGGCAGAATCGAGAAGGGCTACGATGAGGATATAATCCTTTTCGACGAAGACATAAACGTATGCTACGTTTGTGTAAACGGAAAAATAATCTTAAGAAATTCTTAAACATTTCATCAGTTGTTTATTAAGATTTATTATGCGATAATAGACCTCGAGAAAAGAGAAAGAGAGGTCTATGGAGAATAAATATGTATACCGTACTTGTATGCGACGACGAAAAGGATATCGTCTCCGCACTGAAAATATATCTTACCTCCGACGGCTACAACGTCCTTGAGGCATATAACGGCGCTGAGGCTGTGGATATAATTGATAACAACGAGGTTCACTGTGTGCTTATGGATATTATGATGCCCGACACAGACGGACTTTCGGCACTTATAAAAATCCGTGAAAAATATAACACACCCGTAATTTTCACCACTGCAAAGAGTGAGGATAACGACATAGTCTTAGGTCTCAATCTCGGTGCTGACGACTACATCACAAAGCCCTTCAATCCCGTTGAGGTTTTAGCACGCGTGCGCTCACAGATAAGACGCTTCACAAGGCTCGGAGGCAGCACCGCTCCGCAGAACATAGTGGTTGCAGGCATTACCATTGACGACAACGGCAAGGCAGTTTACGTTGACGGGAAAGAGGTAAGCCTCACCCCCAAGGAGTACGAAATTCTCAAGCTTCTTGCACTTACTCCCGGAAAGGTCTATTCCCCTGCCGACATCTACCGTCACGTATGGCGTGACGAGCCCTTCGGTGCCGATGCCACGGTTGCCGTCCATATAAGGCACCTTCGTGAGAAAATCGAAATCAATCCCAATAATCCCCGTTATATCAAGGTTGTATGGGGTCAGGGCTATAAAATAGACGAAAATCTGAGGTGATATTATGTATAAGCTCAGACGCTCCCGTTTTGTAAAATTCATTGCAGGTCTCCTCGTCCTTGTCCTTTGCGCCGCAATGGTCTTCAATGTTGTGGGAACACTCATTCTTATGGACGAAAACCTTTACTATGCCACCCGTCAGCAGCTTCAGCAGAAGGTCTATTCCCATATTTACGACTACACGGCATCAGACCTTATGCGATATCTCAACCTTATAGAAAACGTCAACAAAAACGACACCGAATTTCAGAACTACAACGATTCCGAGATTCAGCTTTACCGCTCAAAGTATTCTCAGGATAACTCAAACGTTTACTTTGAAATCAGGGATGAAAGCGGAAACCTTCTTCTCAATAACGAAAACAAGGTTGACGGTGCCGCCTTCACCTTTTCAAAAACTTTTATAACCTATTATGACCACTACGGAATTGACGGCTGGTACGCCAAGGGTGACTCCTTTACGGAGGACGTGACCTACCCCGAGCAGGTGACGGAGCTTACAACAATGTTTTCTGACGGCAGAACCGAGATAGCTCATCCCGAGGACGACACAACCTCCTTCGCTGAAGAAATCGGAGATGAAGGCTACTATCAGGATGAGGTATATGAAGAGGAATATAACGAAGATGTATATTATGATGACGAGGTGTACGAAGAAGAAACAACCTCCCTCTACCCTCCTGCGGCTCCGGCACAGGAAAGTCTTCCCCATCTCTCTTCTGATCCCGAAGATTACAGCGCCCAGGATTACGACATAATAAATAATCAGTCGGGCAAAACAGTAAGACTTCATTACTATTATTCCGACGGCATAAATTTCAAGATTCTCAATTACTGCAAGCAGTTCCTGCAGTCACTCCCCTACGATATCACGGAATTTTCCTTCCGTCAGGAGGAATTTTACGTTCATTACTCCGATTACGAGGATTCATGGAACGAGGACTATGCTGAAATCCTTCCCAATTACAATGCGACGGATTCCGTGCCTGCCTTCAGCTTCAGCACCGTGCTTCTCACTAACGGTAAGGAAATAAGGCTTAATTACACCTACCGCGGATCCCTTGTTTTAAGCGAGTTCCGTGACAGACTGAAGTACCTTTCCCTTACCTCCGGCGTTTACACAGACGACAGCCTTACCTACAACTACACACAGAAGGGCAATTCCCAGCTCTACGTCACGGTAAACGTTCCCGTATATGCAAATCACGTAAAGGATATCTATTACTATTCGGAAATCTTCGTCGATGCCGCAATGGTCTATAAGGACAATATCATTTCAATTACCATTATATTTTTCCTGACCTTCCTTCTTGCAATTGCTTATATTTTCTGGTCGGCAGGCTATGTGCCCGACAGAGATAAGCCCAAGGCAGGCGGTCTTCACGCCATTCCCTTTGACCTTTATCTCATTTTAAGCATTCTTGCAGGTGTAGGATGCTTCGCACTGTGCTGTACTTATGATGAAATTTATGTGATTTCGGGTGTTACGGGACTGGTATTTATTATTCTCTTCTTCATATATACCCTTCCCGTAAGAATCCGTGCAAAAACACTTTTTGAAAACACACTTATTACTAAAATTTACCGCACAATGAAGCACGCCGCCGAGGTTACGGGTGATGTCAAGGGCTCAAGAATCGCAATAGCACTCTGCGCTCTCTTCTTCCTTGCGGCAATGATATCAGAAATTATCATTTTCCTTATGTTCGGTGACGGTGATGCCGCCGCAATCACCTTATTTGTTGCAATCGGTGAATTACCTCTGATAATCCTCGCTCTCGTAGCTCTTACGGCTCTTCACAACGGTGCAAGGGCAATCTCAAGAGGTGATCTGTCCCACAGAATACAGTCCTCTCTTCTCTTCGGTCCCTTTAAGAAGCATGCCGAATACCTCAACAATATAAATGAAGGTGTAAACAAGGCGGTTGAAGAAAGACTCAGAAGCGAAAGCCTTAAAACCGAGCTTATCACAAACGTTTCCCACGACCTCAAGACACCCCTTACCTCCATTGTCAATTATATTGATTTGCTCAAGAAAACCGAGGTAAGCGACGAAAAGGCAAAGGAATATATTGAGGTCATAGACCGTCAGTCACAGCGCCTTAAAAAGCTTACAATCGACATTGTTGAGGCATCAAAGGCGGCAACGGGCAACGTTGAGGTTAATTACGAGGACACAACACTTAACGTTATCGTCCTGCAGACAAACGGTGAATATATTGAAAAGCTTCAGGAGAAGAATCTCACCCTCGTTCAGGAAATCCCCGATGAGGACGTGAGAATTTCAACCGACGGAAGACTTCTGTGGCGTGTAATTGATAACCTGATGAACAACATCTGCAAATACTCAATGCCCGGAACAAGAGTTTATCTTACCCTCTGGGAAAACAACGGCAGAGCCTTCATTTCCTTCAGGAATATCTCCCGGAATAAGCTCAATATCACTCCCGAAAATCTCACTGAGCGCTTCGTAAGAGGTGACTCCTCACGAAACACCGAGGGCTCGGGTCTGGGACTTTCCATTGCAAATTCCCTTACGGAAATTATGGGCGGAAAGCTTTCAATCATCATTGACGGAGACCTCTTCAAGATAACCCTTTCCTTCCCCACAATCGAAAACGCAGAATAAAAAAACTCCCTTGTGTTTTCCGCACAAGGGATTGTTCATTTTTACGCACAATTTATATATCATTTAGCGGTACGTTATGCCGGGGATGACGCAAAATATAAGGCTTGACCCTTCTCCGAAATCCGAATTCCGAATTCCGAATTTGCATATACTTCCCCAACTGATTATACCTCAGCAATTACTTCAATCTCTGCCAACACATTCTTCGGCAGGGTCTTTACCGCGACACAGCTTCTTGCAGGCTTTGATACGAAATACTTCGCATAAACCTCATTGAATTTTCCGAAATCAGCCATATCGCTGAGAAAGCAGGTGGTCTTCACAACGTTTTCGAAGGTCACACCGGCTTCAGTGAGCACTGCCTTCAGATTTTCGCAGATTCTCGTTGTCTGAGAAGCGATATCCGAACCCGTAATCTCACCGCTTGCAGGGTCAAGGGGAATCTGTCCCGATGTAAAAAGAAGGTTACCCACCCTCACAGCCTGAGAATAAGGTCCTATAGCCGCAGGTGCTTTGTCTGTTGAAATATATTCCATAATCAGTCTCCTAATCCTTTTTTCAAGATTATAGCATTTCACTGCAAATAAATCAACCTTTAATGCATAACACTATATATTGTGGTTTTTGTTTAATCATACAAAAATTTTTTCAATTTTTTTCTCACTTTTTGCAAATTTGTCATTGACAAAATATTACATAAAGATTTACAATAAACCGTATTCAATTGGGCGTAGTAAAATATATTCCGTTCAATTGAATTCTTCATTTTTTTACACATTTTTTTCGCTGAAATATTGATTTTCCGTGATTTTTGCGATAAAATATAGTGTATTGTTTGTGTACGTAAATTCCGTGCCCCCTCGGGGGACTTACGAAAGGAAAATAGATTATGGAAAACATCAGATTAGTCGGTACTGTTTCAAGAGGTATCCGCTGTCCCATCATCCGTGAGGGTGATGACCTTGCACAGATCGTATCAGACAGCGTTCTTGCAGCTGCAGAAAGTGACGGCTTCACCCTTCGCGACCGTGACGTAATCTCTCTCACAGAATCAATCGTTGCCCGTGCTCAGGGTAACTACGCTTCCGTTGAGGACATTGCAAACGACGTAAAGGCAAAGCTCGGCGGCGAAACCGTCGGCGTTATCTTCCCCATTCTTTCAAGAAACCGTTTTGCAATCTGCCTTAAGGGTATTGCTATGGGCGCAAAGAAGGTTGTTCTTATGCTCTCATACCCCTCAGACGAGGTCGGAAACGAGCTTGTTTCTCTTGACAAGATTGATGAAGCAGGCGTTAACCCCTACTCAGATGTTCTCACTCTCGAAAAGTACAGAGAGCTCTTCGGCTCAAATCTTCATCCCTTCACAGGTGTTGATTACGTAGATTACTATGCATCCATCGTTAAGGAAGCGGGCGCAGAGGTTGAAATCATCTTCGCAAATCAGGCAAAGGCAATTCTTGATTACACAGACTGTGTTCTTACCTGCGACATTCACACCCGTGCACGCACAAAGAGAATTCTCAAGGCAGCAGGCGCAAAGGCTGTTTGCGGTCTTGACGATATTATGACAACCCCCGGCACAAAGGGCGGCTGCAACGAAAAGTACGGTCTTCTCGGCTCCAACAAGTCCACTGAGGACACAATCAAGCTCTTCCCCAGAGAATGCAAGGACCTCGTTCTTGACATTCAGAAGAGAATTCTTGAAGCAACCGGTAAGCACGTAGAGGTTATGGTTTACGGCGACGGCGCATTCAAGGATCCTCAGGGCAAAATCTGGGAGCTTGCAGACCCCGTTGTATCCCCTGCCTTCACAGACGGCCTCGTAGGCACACCCAACGAGCTCAAGCTCAAGTACCTTGCTGACAACGACTTCAAGGATCTTTCAGGTGAAGAGCTCAAGGCTGCTATCTCTGCATCCATCAAGGCAAAGGACGACAACCTTGTAGGCAATATGGCTTCTCAGGGCACAACTCCCAGACAGCTTACCGACCTCATAGGCTCTCTCTGCGACCTTACAAGCGGCTCAGGCGACAAGGGTACTCCCGTTGTTCTCGTTCAGGGCTATTTCGACAACTATACAAACTAAAATACTGTAAACGGGTGACACGCTTGTTACCCGTTTTTCGGATATCAATCATATATCAAGGAGGATTAATTTATGGATTCAAACAAAAGACCCGAATCAATGGCTCGTATCACCACCAAGGAGCTTGCTGATGCATTTATCGCAGAGCAGGTTGAAGCTGTAAGAGCTCAGGTCGGTGACAAAAAGGTTCTTCTCGCTCTTTCAGGCGGCGTAGACTCTTCCGTTGTAGCGGCACTTCTTATAAAGGCTATCGGCAAGCAGCTGGTATGCGTTCACGTTAACCACGGCCTTATGCGTAAGGGCGAAAGCGAAAACGTTATTGAGGTTTTCAGAAACGGACTTGATGCAAATCTTGTTTACGTTGATGCTACCGACCGCTTCCTTTCAAAGCTTGAAAACGTTTCAGATCCCGAAACAAAGCGTAAGATAATCGGCGCTGAATTCATCAACGTATTTGATGAAGAGGCAGCAAAGCTTGACGGCATCTCCTTCCTCGCTCAGGGCACAATCTACCCCGACATCCTCGAAAGCATCAAGCAGGCAGAGGGTAAGAAGGCTGTTAAGTCTCACCACAACGTAGGCGGTCTTCCCGAGGAAATGGAAATGGAGCTCGTTGAGCCCATCAAGCTCCTCTTCAAGGACGAGGTAAGAGTAGTCGGCGAGGCTCTCGGTCTTCCCCACGGTATGGTTTACCGTCAGCCCTTCCCCGGCCCCGGTCTCGGCGTAAGATGCCTCGGTGCTATCACACGTGACAGACTCCACGCTTTAAGAGAAGCAGATGCAATCCTCCGTGAAGAATTCGACCTCAACGGTCTTTGCGAAAAGGTATGGCAGTATTTCGTTGTTGTACCCGATATGAAGAGCGTAGGCGTTAAGCACGACAGCCGTTATGAAGGCTGGCCCGCAATCCTCCGCGCAGTCAACACTCAGGACGCTATGACAGCAACAATTGAGGAAATCCCCTATGCAGTCCTTCACAAGATCTGCGCCCGCATCACCGCAGAGGTAGACGGAATCAACCGCGTCCTCTACGACATCACCCCCAAGCCCACCGGCACAATTGAGTGGGAATAAGAAACGAAAAGTTCACAAAGCCTTATATATCAAGGGTTTTGAGACTTTCAGAAAGCCTCGTGATACAAAAATGATACTGTATACGGCTTTCCCACATTAATTTCATACAAGAGAAAACCTCTCTCGTTTGAACACTTAGTTCATTCGAGAGGGGTATTTTTTTATGACATTTTTCGACAGTGTGATACTGTAAATTTTTCAAAAATATTTTGCAAAAGTCTGAATTTGTGTCGCAATAAA
>JAZRST010000039.1:0-16921 GCA_045651625.1 Acutalibacteraceae bacterium
AGAAAACAAACTTTTCATCATATACGGGCCAGGGAGGAACCATAATTGAATCGCCGTCATGCGGAAGCGTCTGCCAGATTTCCTCAGTAATGAAGGGCATAAAGGGATGAAGAAGCTTGAGAGTGTTGCTCATAACATAAACAAGCACTGCTCTTGCAGACTTCTTGAGTTCAATATCCTCGGATGAAAGACGGATTTTACAGATTTCAATATACCAGTCGCAAAGAATATCCCAGATAAAGTCGTAAAGCTTCTGAACGGCAATACCGAGCTCGTACTTTTCGAGGTTTTCGGTAACTTCCTTTACAACGGTGTTGAACTTTGTGAGCACCCACTTATCCTCAAGAGCAAGCTTCTCGGGAAGATAAGGAGCGGGCTCGTCACCCTCAAGATTCATAAGCACGAATCTTGCGGCATTCCAGAGCTTATTTGCAAAGTTTCTTGATGCTTCAACCTTTTCGTCGGAGAAGCGCATATCGTTTCCGGGGCTGTTACCGGTAGCAAGAGTAAATCTTAAAGCGTCAGCACCGTATTTTTCAATGATTTCAAGGGGATCAATACCGTTGCCGAGGGACTTTGACATCTTTCTGCCTTGAGCGTCACGTACAAGACCGTGAATAAGAACGGTATCAAAGGGAGCCTTACCCATCTGCTCACAGGAAGAGAAAATCATTCTTGCAACCCAGAAGAAGATAATATCGTAACCGGTAACAAGAGTGTTTGTGGGGAAATAATGCTGAAGATCAGCAGTATTTTCGGGCCAGCCGAGAGTTGAGAAGGGCCAGAGTGCTGAGGAGAACCAGGTATCGAGTGTATCGGGATCCTGAGCAAGCTTGGCACCGCCGCACTTTGAGCACTTTTCGGGTGCTTCCTTCGCAACGATAACCTCACCGCAGTCAGCACAGTACCATGCAGGGATTCTGTGTCCCCACCAGAGCTGTCTTGAAATACACCAGTCCTTGATGTTTTCCATCCAATGGAAATATATCTTATCGAAACGCTCGGGAACGAACTTTGTTTCACCGCTTCTTACAGCCTCAATTGCAGGCTTTGCAAGGGGCTCCATCTTAACGAACCACTGCTTTGAAACCTTGGGCTCGATTGTGGAGTGACATCTGTAGCATGTGCCTACGTTATGCGAATAGTTTTCAGTCTTGATAAGTGCACCTTCACCTTCAAGATCGGCAACAATAGCCTTTCTTGTCTCGAATCTGTCCATACCGCTGTACTTACCGTAGCCCTCAGCAATATGTGCATCATCGGTAAACGTATCAATAACGGGAAGATTGTGACGAAGACCAACCTCAAAGTCGTTGGGGTCGTGTGCAGGTGTGATTTTAACACAGCCGGTACCGAAATCCATTTCAACGTATTCGTCGGCAACGATGGGAATTTCTCTGTGAACAATGGGAAGAATAAGGGTCTTGCCTACAAGATGCTTATATCTTTCATCCTCGGGATGAACAGCAACGGCTGTATCACCGAGCATTGTTTCGGGACGTGTTGTTACAAGCTCAAGATAACCGCTTCCGTCCTTGAGAGGATAACGGAGATGCCAGAAATGGCCGGCCTGCTCCTCATACTCAACCTCAGCGTCTGAAATTGAAGTAAGACAAACGGGACACCAGTTTACTATTCTTTCACCGCGGTAGATAAGTCCCTTTTCATAAAGACGGACAAAAACCTCCTTGACAGCCTTGTTACAGCCCTCGTCAAGAGTAAATCTTTCTCTGTCCCAGTCGCAGGAGGAGCCGAGCTTCTTAAGCTGCTCAATAATTCTTCCGCCGTACTGTCTCTTCCATTCCCAGGCTCTTTCAAGGAAGCCCTCTCTGCCGAGATCCTCCTTTGAAATGCCCTCTTTTCTCATAGCCTCAACAATCTTTGCTTCAGTTGCAATTGAAGCGTGATCCGTACCGGGAAGCCAGAGTGTGTCAAAGCCTGCCATTCTCTTGTAACGGATAAGAATATCCTGAAGAGTGTTATCAAGGGCGTGTCCCATATGGAGCTGACCCGTGATGTTGGGAGGAGGAATAACGATTGTGTATGTAGGCTTGTCCATTTCGCACTTAGCGTGGAAATACTTTCCGTCGAGCCAGGATTTATAAATTCTGTCCTCAACGTTTTTAGGATCGTAAAGTTTTTCGAGTTCTTTGCTCATATCAATAACCTCTTTTTCAAAAAAATCAGAGTATTTAACCAAAATATTATATCACTTAATTTAATGCTTGTAAATATATTAATATAACAAAAAGTCCTTCAAAGCGGAATATCTTTTGTTCTGTTTGTTGTTATAGGTCATATTTTCGACCTTTTCCTCGTCACCGACTATGACAAGTATTTTCTTTGCCCTCGTAACACCGGTGTAAAGCAGATTTCTGTACATCAGCTTCGGAGGACAGTCAAACAAAGGCATAATCACAACAGGATACTCACTTCCCTGGCTTTTATGCACAGTTACGGCATAAGCGTGTTCAAGCTCGGAAAGGTTATCTGCCGGATAATCGGCAACTCTGTCGTCAAACTCAATCTTCATTGTGCCTGCCGCATAATTTATTTTTCTGAGGATTCCGATATCTCCGTTGAAAATACCCTCACCCTCTTCATTGCCCTTTTTCCAGAAGATGTCGTAGTTATTCTTGGTCTGCATAACCTTGTCACCCTCTCTGAAAACTCTGCCGCCCGAGGTACGGAGCTCATTTTTCGTCTTATCGGGAGGATTGAGCACAGCCTGAAGACGTCTGTTAAGATTAACCGTACCGAGATCGCCCTTTCTTGAAGGACAAAGTATCTGTATATCATCAAAAGGGGAAAAGCCGTATGCATCGGGAAGTCTCTTTGCACTCAGCTGAACCACCGTATCCGATGCACTCTGGACGTCGTCGCGTCGCATAAAGAAAAAGTCGGAATCATTGACGTGAAGCTCGGGCTTCTTTCCCGAGATAATGCGGTGTGCATTCATAACGATAAGGCTTTTCTGTGCCTGACGGAAAATTTCCGAAAGACAGACAACGGGGAGAATTCCCGAGCCGATAAGATCATTAAGCACGTTGCCCGGACCGACAGACGGAAGCTGATCGGAGTCACCAACAAGGATTATTCTACATCCCATAGGAATAGCATCAAGAAGGCTTGAAAAAAGCTCTGCATCAACCATCGACATTTCATCAACGATTACCGCACCTGCAACAAGGGGATCGGAGGCATCACGCCTGAAAACGGGCTTATCATTACTGTCCCATTCCACCTCAAGCAGACGGTGAACGGTTTTAGCTTCCCTGCCCGTAACCTCACTCATCCTTTTTGCGGCTCTGCCCGTAGGGGCGCACAAAAGCACATCCACGCCTCTGTTTTCAAGAACGTCTATTATACCTCTTACAGCGGTGGTTTTACCCGTACCCGGGCCACCCGTAAGAATAAGCAGTCCCTTTTCCGCGGCAGTAAGAATTGCCTCTTTTTGCTTTTCAGCATAAAAAATACCGTTTCTCTGTTCGGTTTTTTCAATTTCCGCTTCCGCAAAAAGCACCTTTGACGGAGGGAATTTAAGAACGTTCTTCATCCTTGCGGCAATTGCACTTTCCGCCATAAACATTTCGGGAAGAAAAACAAATTCATCCCCGTCTATTTCACGGGAAATAAGCATTTTACGGGCAAGAAGATACTCAACGGAAAGCTCAGTTTCCTCTTCGGTAATGCCGAGCAGTGCCGCTGCAGGGGCAGCCAGCTTTCTTCTCGGAATACAGGTGTGACCGTTGAGAAGATTGTGTCTTATAATATGAAGAATACCTGCAGAATTTCTGTTTTCCGCAGAAGGAGAAATCCCCATATCACGGGCAAGCTTTTCAGCCCGTTCAAATGTAAAGCCCTTCACGGTTCCGCAAAGAACGTATGGATTTTCACGTATAAGTTTCAGGGCATTTGCCCCGAAATATTTATAAATAGCGGTACACTCCGAGGGAGAAATACCTACGTTTTCAAGCTCTATCATCAGCTTTCGCATTGAATACTGACGGTTGAACTCGGCAGAAATATTAAGCGCCTGAGGCTTGGAAATACCTCTTATTACAGCCAGCTTTTCGGGCTCCTCCTCAAGAATCCTGAAGCTGTCCTCACCGAAATGCTCAATAATTTTAAGGGCGGTTTTAGGGCCTATCCCCTTTACTGCACCCGAGGCAAGATAGCGGTAAAGCTTGGCAGTTGTATCGGGAAGACTTCTTTCATAAGCAGAAATTTTGAACTGTCTTCCGAAAACGTCATGGGAGCCCCATTCCCCCGAAAGTGTCATTTCTTCTCCGGGAGCAGGCTCAGAAACGGTACCGACAGCAGTTACTATTTCACCGTTGATATTTACTTCAAGCACGGTAAAAAGATTGGTGGTATTGTGAAAAACCACGTTTTCTATAATACCGGTGATTCTCTCTTCAAAAGGGTTCTGACTCATCTGCAGTTTTATTCTCCGCTGTCTTCTTCCGATTTTTCCTCCGCACGGAATGAATATCCGTCACGTTCGAAATTCTTTTTGTCCTTAAGGAGCATTCCGATGCCTTCGGCGGCACACTCACCGGGATTTTCGGCAACAGTTGCTTTGACCTTTGTTTTACGGGAAATAAATTTGTCAATACCGAAAAGGTTGGCACTGCCGCCCGTAAGAATTATTCCGTTTTCGGCAATATCCCCGCAAAGCTCGGGAGAGGCATTCTCCAGCACACGGAGCACAAGAGCAAGAATGCCGTCAAGATTAGGCTTCAGCACCCCGTAAATTTCCTCTGCGGTAATTTCAACCTGAACGGGAAAACCGTTCTCGGTATTTTTTCCGCAGACAATAAGTCCGAGGTCAACGCTTCTCGGCACCGCAGAGCCGATAGTCATTTTGATTTCCTCTGCAGTAGGAGGACCTATTTCAACCTTGTAGGTCTTCGCAATATATTCAATAACGGCCTTTGTAAGGTCGTTTCCGCCGATGTTTACAGTATCGGAAAGAGCAATATTTCCCATCGCAACAACACTGCAATTGGTAACACCGCCACCGATATCAAGCACCATAGTGCCCTTCTTTTCGGAAGGACTTACACCTGCACCGAAAGCCGCACAGAGAGCCTCGTCAACAAAGCAGGCACGGCCTGCTCCCGAGGACATAACAACATCGTATACCGTCTTTTTCTGCAAGGGTGTTACGGTACCGGGCACACACATCATGACGTCGGGCTTGAAAAGACGTCCGCGGCAGACTTTGTTTATACAGCCTTCAAGCATAAGACCTGCCTGCCTGCGGTCTGTGACAATACCGTCCTTTATGGGATAAACTGCTGTCATAGAGGAAGGAAGCTTTTCGCACATATCCTTGGCTTCTTTGCCTACGGCAAGAGTTTTTCCCGAATATCTGTCAATTACCGCCACGGAAGGCTCACACATAACAATACCTCTGCCTTCAACAAAAACAGTAAAGCTTGAAGAACCGAAGTCTATACCGATTTTAAGTCCGGGCACGGAAAAAACACCTCTTTCTGCAGTCATAATAATTCATTTTATAATAACATATAAAGACAAATTTGTCTATAGAGAAATAATTAAAATTAGCTCCGGATATTATAATATCTGCACATAATAAGAGCCGATATTTTGTAGGATTCAGACAGAATTTTTCTCTTTCAGCAATTTGTGTTTTACTTGAAATTCATTTGTGATAATATATTTATAAAAGCAGGAAAGGTGTGATTTTATGGCAGGCATTCACAGCGTTTATCACTTCCCCTCAGCAACGGGAATTGCTGATATTTTTGTACAGTCCTACTGTCCCGAAGACAAGGAAAGCATCAAGGGTGTAATTGCAATTACCCACGGAATGGCTGAGCACTCCGACAGATATATTGAAATTGCCGAATATCTCTGCTCGAAGGGCTATGCCGTGTTTATGCACGACCACGCCGGACACGGAAAATCCGTCAGAACCGAGGATGATCTCGGTTATTTTGCAAAAGAAAACGGCAATGAAAAAATCGTAGACGACGTAAAAAGTGTTATTGAATTAATAGGCAAGGAATTTCCCGGAAGCTGCGTAATCCTATGGGGACATTCTATGGGCTCGTTTGTTGCAAGGCGCTTTATTGCAAAGTACCCCGATACCGTTTCAGGTACCGTAATCTGCGGTACGGCAGGTGCAAATCCTGCGGCAGGAGCAGGTATTCTCATTGCAAAAGCAATTGAAAAGCTTCTCGGCGGACATCACCGCTCGGATTTTCTTGATAAAATGGCATTCGGCACGTATAATAAGAAATTTGAAAAGAAAACGGGCTTCGAATGGCTCTCTGTCAACGAAAAGAATGTTGATATTTATGTAAAGGATCCTCTTTGCGGCTACAGATTCACCGCAAACGGCTTCAGAAATCTGTTCTCACTTCTTAAAAGCGTTTCGGGTAAAGACTGGTATAATGCCGTGCCTGATATCCCCCTTTATCTCATTGCAGGTGATACGGATCCCGTCGGCAATTACGGCAAGGGTGTTGAAGAGGTCTTCAGCAAGCTGAAGGCAAGCGGTCACAGCAAGGTTTCCTTAAAGCTTTACAAGGGTCTTCGTCACGAAATACATAACGAAAACGAGCGCTATGAGGTGCTTGACGACATAGTAAGCTTTGCTGATTCAATTTTATAATAAACAAAAAAGCGATACGGTAAAACCGTATCGCCTTTTACTTTAGTTGTTATTATTTAAGATAACCCATTGCAACCCAGCCGGTAATTCCGCTGTAGGTTGTTTTACCCCAATACTTTGCATAGGGATTTGTGGAATCTGCATCGTGATAAACGTCAACAATTGTAATTGTTGCATTTGCAGGAATCTGTGCAATGGAAAGAGAAGATACGTCGTGATCTTCACGCATATTGAGGTGAGGCTCAGCAGTTACGGTATATGTACCGGTTGCAAAAGCGGAGCTGGGACCTGATGTGGGCTCTGTGGAAGCGGCTGTTGTGTTTTCAACGGCAGCTGTTGTGCTTTCGGGAGCAGCGGCAGTTGTTGATTCGGGAAGAGTTGTGGTTTCGCCTGCAAGAGTTGTTGTTTCATCACCTGCAGTTGTTACCTCATCGGGAGTTACAATATTCTCGGAATAAGCGTTTGCAAGATACTTCATTGATACCCATGCATCCCATCCCTTGTATATGGTTCTGCCCCAGTACTTATAATCCTCTTCAGCCTCTGCATCATACTTTACTTCCGTAATGGTAAGAAGTGTTGCATTGTCGATAGCAAGAATCTGCTCGCCGTCCTTTGAGGGCTCTTTTCTGAGATTAAGCTTACCGTTTCCGCCTACGTTAACAGTATACTGTCCGGGAGCATACTTCTCAGCAGGGGAGGTTGTGATTTCAACGGGCATTGTAGTGGTTTCGTCTACAGAAAGAGTTGTTTCCTCCTCATTACCCTTGCTCATTGAAATTATAACGGATGCGAGAACTGCAATAACCACAATAGCTATGATAACTGCAGCAAGGCAAAGTCTTAAAAATTTCTCACTTTTGCCCTTTTCGGGAGAAGCCTCCGCATTAGCTTCTGCTTCTTCAAAAATTTCCTCTTCGTAATTTCTGTTCATAGTTTTACTCCTGTTGTTTTATATTCTTTACTGAATTATTATACACGAGAAAAAGGTCGTTTTCAAGTGTTTTATACAATATCTGTATAAGCAATTTTATTTCCCGTAAATTTATCTGCATCAAATTCTTTTCCGAGAAGCTTTACGCTCTTTGCCAGCTTCTTTGTTCTGACAAATTCGTTTTTGCCGGGACAGAAGGGATAAATACCTATTGTGGAGAATACATACCACAATGCCATTGAGCCGTTATCCTCGTCACCGGGGAAGCCGTCGTCCTCGTAAGAAAATACCTCGTTACACATCTTTTCTACCCAGTATGACGTTCTTTCAACGTCACCCATTTCGGAGTAGATATAAGGCAGATGGAAGCTGGGCTGATTGGAAATTGCACACTGACCGAAATCAGCGGCTGCCATTTCAGTCATTTCGTGGATTTCACAGCCGTAGCCTGCATTTTCGTAAGCAGGAGGTGTGGCAAAGAGCTCGTCAATCTTTGCAAGAAGAGCATCCTTTCCGCCGTAAAGCTCTGCAAGACCCTCCATATCGTGAGGCACGGCAAAGGAGTTCTGCCAAGCGGAGCCTTCTGTGTAATCCCTGCCCCAGGCAATAGGACAGAAGCCGGGACGGAAGGTGCCGTCCTCGAACTTAGGACGCATAAAGCCCGTTTCCTTGTCAAAAAGATTCTTATAATTAATGCCTCTGCGATAGTATTCTTCAGCAATATCGTCTTTACCGAGAAGCTCTGCAATCTTTGCAATACACCAGTCGCCGTAAGCCGCATCAAGGGTAAGATTAACACTCTCTCTGTGAGCCTCAATGGGCACGTAGCCCAGCTTTACGTAGCTTTCGGCACCGCTTCTGCCGTAATCGTCATCGGAGGAATTCACGTTAGCGTGCTTGAGCATTCCTTCAAGTGCCTGCTCCATTGTTTCCTTGTCCATAAGTCCCTTGACTGCGGCATCACAAAGCACAGCATCAACAAGGGTGCTGGGCATACATCCGCGCTCACCGATAGAGGGCCAACGGGGAAGCCAGCCGCACTCAAGGTAATCATTTACAAAGCCGCGGCACATTTCTCTGTATTCATCCTTTGCAACAAGTGCATAGAAGGGATAGCAGGTTCTGTAGGTATCCCAGAAGCCGTTATCGGTATATCTTACACCGGGAAGAATCTTGCCGCTTGAGGGAGCATAGTGTACGGTTTCGCCCTTTTCGTTGATTTCATAGCACTTATGAGGATAAAGGAATGCTCTGTAAAGGCAGGAAACGAAGGTCTTCATCTGCTTCTCGTCTACTGCTTCAATTTCAACACGGGAAAGATATTCCTCCCATATTTTTTCGGCATCTGCCCTTATGCAGTCAAAGCACTTTCCTTCTGTATCCTGACGGAGATTCTCCTTTGCCTGCTCAAAGCTGATATAAGAGGTTGCAACAAAGGCATCAACTCTGTCACCCTTGACCTTCAGGTGAATTCCAACCATATCACCTGTAACGTTATTTGAAACGCTGTGACAAGCATCCGTACCGACGATATTTTCGTCTGCCGAAATCTGTCCCTCTGCGAACCTTATAACGGTATACATCTTAAAGTTTACTGCCTTGTCGTCACCGCAGTTTGTAACGATAGCATAAAGAGTATTTTCCTCGGGCTTATATTCATAGGAGCAGTAATCCCTGAAGGGAAGCACAGAGAACCAGTTGTCCTCACAGTCATCAAATTGAACTCTTATTGCACCGCCTCTTTCAGTGGGTGCTACCTCAAAAACACTTCTGCTTTTAAGGAAATTAAGCTTCATATAAGAGGGAGTCATAACAGCCTCTTTCGGTCTGTAGCCTGACCAACGGTTATCATTGAAAATAGGCTTTCTCTTCTGAGGCATAAAAACAACTGTGCCGTAGTCCGCAATCCAGGGACTGGGCTGATGTGTGATTCTGACACCCTCAAGGCTTCTTGCATCGGGGTGGAAGAACCAGCTGTCCTTGCTCTGTGTCTGTGCCGCAAAGGCGCACATTGCAAAGGGACGCTGAATAAGAGGAAGAGTGTTTCCGTTTGAGAAACGATGCACGGAGGCACTTCCCTGCTTTATATTTACATACTGTGAATAGCTCATATTTTACCTTCTTTCAGAAAATGCCCGGAAAAATATCTTCCGGGCAAATAGCTTTAGTCTGTTATTTTGATATCGTAGCCTTTCTGCTCAAGGAAGGGCTTGATACGCTGTGCGTGATTGAGAAGTGAGCTGATGGACATATCGTGGTTGAGTGCATCAATGATAAGAGAGATGTACTTTGAAAGGTCAACCTCACAGAACCACTTTCTTTCAAGAAGCTCGGGAGAACGGTAAATAAGGTTTGTTGTGAAAACTCTGCTGATCCAGCCGTTTTCATAAGCCTCGTCGAATGCTTCAAGACCGTTGCAGAAAAGACCGAATGCACAGCAAACGTAAATGTTTCTTGCACCCATGTCCTTAAGACGCTTTGCAACGTCAATCATTGATTCACCTGAGGAAATCATATCGTCAACTACGATAACGTCCTTGTTTTCAAGGCTTGAGCCTAAGAACTCGTGAGCGATAATGGGGTTTCTGCCCTTTACAACTCTTGAATAGTCACGGCGCTTGTAGAACATACCGAGATCAATTCCGAGCACGGATGAATAGTAAACACCTCTGCCTACACCGCCCTCGTCGGGAGATATAATCATAAGGTTGTCCTTATCAATCTTGAAATCTTCAATATTGTTAACAAGAGCCTTGATCATCTGATATGTAGTATATACGTTTTCAAAGCCCTTTGTGGGGATAGCGTTCATAACTCTGGGGTCGTGAGCATCGAAAGTGATAATGTTATCAATTCCGTAGTAATCGAAAAGCTCCTGAAGCATTACTGCACAGTCAAGAGACTCTCTTGCTGTTCTCTTGTGCTGTCTGCCTTCATAAAGCATAGGCATAATAACGGTAATTCTTCTTGCCTTGCCTGTCATTGCGGCAATGGCTCTCTTAAGATTAGCATAATGCTCATCGGGGGTATAAGGTACGGTATAGCCGTAAACCTCGTGTGTCACACCGTAATTGAAGCAATCGCAAAGGATATAAATATCATATCCTCTTACAGATTCCTTGAGGGTGCACTTTCCTTCGCCTGTTCCGAATCGGGGGAAAACAGCCTTAAGAATGTAAGAATCTCTTTCATAACCGTTGAAAGCTATAGTGGATTTGTGTTCGCTTTCTCTCTCATCTCTCCACTGAACAAGATAGGAATCTATCTTCTTGGCAAGCTCTTCGCATCCGGGAAGAGGAAGAATACCGAGAGGACCTGCGGGTATGGTGTTGAATTCATCTGTGTAAACCGGCATTAGAAATTCTCCTTTATTTTACATAAATTCAGTCCGCGGACAATCAGCACGGACCGCACATTAATATTTTAACTGTTTTTCGATTATTTGCAACACAAAATTTCATATTTCCTTAAAATTTATTTACAATTTTTCTTCCGTAATTTGTTTATATTAACAAATTGCTTTTTATTTCAGGAAAATATTAAAAACAAGCAACAGAATACCGAGGATTACGGGCTGATGAAGCACGTAGATATAAAGACTGACCTTTCCGATTTTTTCAAGAAACGGAAGCCTGAATTCAAGAATATGCATAAGCTTTTCGCTTTTTTTCATACACTTCCAAAGGAAAAATCCGAAAAAGAACATAAAAATCCAGGGAAGAAGCGGATAGTAATCACTTGTTGCAAAGCCGTAAAAGGGAAAGCCGACAGCGGCAGTAAAATAATTTCTGTAAAAGACTTCGGGAAATTCAAAAAGCTTTATAAAATACCATCCTGCGTAATGGTGTCTTACCTCAAAGGTGACAAAAAACATAATAAAGCTAATCACAGCACAGATACCGGCAGGAAGCTTATCAAGATACTTCCGTAAGGGCATCATAATAAGCGAGGCAGCAGCCATAAAGGTAAGTATTCCGAAAATTACGGGCATATCGGGCACTGTGATAAACGTTGCAATGCTTACGACTAAGGCAGCAACAGAAATCATTATAAGCCTTTTCACGGGACGCTTCCCGAAATGTATGCATATACCTGCAAGGCAGATAAAGCAGGATGCTCCGAAATCTCTTACAACGTCAACCGCCGTCATAAGATTTTCAGTTACGGGAACACCGAAAAATGCAACAATATCAAAAAGGGTATGATAAATTATCATACCCAGAATACAGATTCCTCTGATACTGTCAAGAAGATAATATCTTTTATTAAGTCCTTCAGCTTCAGTTCTCTTCATCAGTTATACCCTTTAAGAATTTAAGAATATCGCCGTAAACCTTATCCTTATCCTCTTCATTGAGAATTTCGTGTCTGTCAGCAGGATAAAGAATTACCTCAGGCTCAATGCCTGCCTCCACAAGCGCATCGGAAACAGCAAGCACTCCCCTGCCGTTCATACCCACGGGATCCTTTGCTCCCGAGATAATAAGCACGGGAAGCTCCTTCGGAAGTCTGGATGCCCAGTCGGGCGCACTTGCCTTCACTGCAAGAATAAGCAGCTCCTTGGTAAGCGCACTTGTAAAGGGAAAGCCGCAGAGAGGGTCGGCAATATAATTTCTGATATTTTCTTCGTTTCTTGAAAGCCAGGCGAATTCACTGTCACCCTTGAGCATCTTCTTGGTAAGCTTACCGAAAAGATTGGAAATTGAAGCGGGAGCCGTTGAATTCTCCGCCATTTTATCCATAAGGGTCTCTACGGGGTCACGCAGTGCCAATACGGCAGGGGGCAGCTGCCCCGTACCGCAGTAAATTGCACCTGAAAGTCTTTCACCAAAGGCGGCAGTATAAATTCTTGCAAGAAAAGAGCCCATTGAATGACCGAACATAATATAAGGCACGTCGGGATAACGCTTGCTCATAATATTGTGAAGGGTGTTCATATCCCTTACCATATTAGCGTGGTCCCCCTCGAAAACATAGCCGAGATCAGCCTCGGATTCAATGCTTTTTCCGTGTCCCAGGTGGTCGTTTCCGCAAACGACAAAGCCGTTTTCTGCAAGGAAGCGTGCAAAGTCATCATATCTTCCGATATGCTCTGCAACACCGTGGGCAATCTGAACCACTCCGACAGGAGATTTTTCATCATCCTGCCAGATAAGTGTTCTGATTTTATTGACTGCGTTTGAAGATGAAAAGTAAGCCTCTTTTCTTATAACTGCCATTTTACACCTCTGTGATTATTTCCAGATATAAACTCTTGTTTCGTAGGGTCTTAAGGTAAAGCCGTTGTCTGTTACGCCGCAGGACTCATAGTTGTTGATTGCAAGCTCTGCCTTTGAAAGGTCAAAGCCCTCGGGAGCCTTGAATGCTACAGCATTTTCATCAAATGAGCAAACAACAAGAGCCTTCTGATTATCAAGATGACGTGAATATACGAAAAGGGATTTGCTGTTCTTGTAATGCTCTTTATATGAGCCGTAGATCATAAGGTCGTTTTCTTTTCTGAACTTTATGAGCTTTCTGTAGAAGTTAAGAATGGAGTTGGGATCATTCTCTGCTTCTTCTACGTTGATATCCTTATAGTTGGGGTTGATGTGGAACCATGCTTCGTCAGCAGTTGTGAAGCCTGCATTCTTGCCTGCGCTCCACTGTACGGGAGTTCTTGCATTGTCACGGGATGCATACTGAGCAAGCGCCATCGCCTTCTTTGCACCAAGAAGAGACTTTGCAACACCGTAGTTGTTGATTGTGGAAACGTCTGTATAATCGTTAATGTCATCAAGAGGGCAGTTAAGCATACCGATTTCCTGTCCCTGATAAATAAAGGGAGTACCGCACTGACACATATACATAACAGCCAGCATCTTAGCACTTTCTTTTCTGAACTTTGTGCTGCCGTAACGGTTGATGATACGGGGCTGGTCATGGTTTTCAATATAAAGAGCATTCCATGCCTTGCCGTAAAGGTTTTCCTGCCATCTTGTGTAAACCTTCTTAAGCTTCTTTAAGTTGAACTTTGTCTTGAACCAGCTGTAGAAAAGGCAGTCTGCAGCCATGTGCTCAAAGTGGAACATCATATTAAGCTGCTGGTCGGGGCCTTCAGTGATATGCTTGAGAGCATTCTTGTAGGTCATCATAGGAGCCTCACCGACTGTCATACAGTCGTACTTTGAAAGAACGTCTCTCTTGAATTCGGTAAGATACTCATCAAGATGAGGACCGTGCATATACTGCTCGAAGCCTGTAGCTACGGGGAACCAGTAGGGGCTTGAGGGAAGACCTGCAGGCTTAGAAATAAACGTGATAACGTCCTCACGGAAGCCGTCAACACCCATATCAAGCCAGTATTTCATAATGTCCTTAACCTCTTCACGTACCTTGGGGTTATCCATGTTAAGGTCGGGCTGTTCAACTGCAAAAAGGTGAAGATAGTACTTCTTGAGATTCTCGTCATATTCCCAGGCTCTGCCTGCGAAGGTTGACATCCAGTTATTGGGATAACGCTTACCGTTCTTGCCCTTACCCTTATACCAATGATAGTAATCGTGGTAGGGATTGTCCTCGCCCTTCTTACTCTCAAGGAACCACTCGTGCTGATCGGAAGTGTGGTTTACAACAAGGTCCATAATAACACGGATTCCTCTTTCGTGTGCGCCGTCAAGAACTGCCTTGAAGTCTTCAAGAGTACCGTATTCGGGCTGAATGTTGCGGTAGTCAGCTATATCGTAGCCGTAGTCCTTCTGGGGAGAAACGTAAAGGGGTGAGAACCAGATAGCATCCACACCGAGGCTCTTTATGTAATCGAGCTTTGAGAGTACACCCTTAAGGTCACCGATACCGTCGCCGTTTCCGTCACAGAATGAACGGGGCCATACCTGATAAACGGCCATTTCTTTATACCATGATCTGTTAATTTCTGCCATATCTTTTTCCTCCGATTCAAATAATATTAAACTAATGCTTTGCCGAGTTCACCGATATTTTCAAAAGCCGCAGTTGCTTTTATATCCGATTTTTCATACATTTCGGGAGTTGTGACACCCGTATAGACAAGAACTGCCTTAAGGCCGTTCTTCACACCGATTGCGATATCGGTTTCAAGTCTGTCGCCGACGAAGGCAACCTCCTCCCTCTTACAGCCGATTCTGTTTGTTACGTAATCAACGGTGTAAGCATAGGGCTTGCCCATAATAAGGTCAGGCTCTCTGCCCGTTGAAGCCTTTATAAGCGCCATATAGGAGCCTACGTCAGGCATAAAGCCGTCCTTGAGAGGACAGTTAACGTCGGGATGGGTAACTATATACTCCGCGCCCTGCGCAATATAGTTACAAGCCTTGTTGAGCTTTTCATAGGTAAGCTCAGTATCAAAGCCGATAACAACGATATCAGGCTTTTCTTCGGTCATCGGAATTTCCGCCTTCACAAAGTCACCCGTAAGATTCTTGTTTCCTACAAGATAAACCGTTTTTCCTTCACGGTTTCTCTTAAGAAAGTCGATTGTTACGTGAGAGGAAATAATAACGGTTCCGTCCTTTGCATCATAACCGTACTTTCTTAATTTTCCGAGACACTCCTCTTCGTTATGAGAGGAATTGTTGGTAAAAAAGAAAAAACGCTTTCCGCTTTTTTCCACACATTCCGCAAATTCCTTTGCACCGGGAAGAAGCGAATTTCCGAGATAAAACGTGCCGTCCATATCAACGACAAAGCATTTTATGCTCTCGAGAACCTCCATACAGCTCATAATAATCTCCTTTGAGAATGAATATATATAGGAACATAATAAAATAATTCCGAAAAAAATGCAATAGATTTTTGAATTTGTGCGGCAGTAATTTATCAGCCCTCGCAAGCGCTGTCAATAATACACAATAAGTAAATTTATTTTTAGGCAGTTTCTACACAAGAGCAGCTGCAAATTTGTAATTTCTGAAAATTTTTTGCTCAAACCCTTGTATTTTTATTTTAATTGCCTATAATAGACTATATTAATTATCTGTAGTTCCCCGGAGGTGTCTTAAAATGGCTGACCATACAATGCCTATCAACTTGACAGAAAAGAAAGCGCAGGATCTCAAAGAGACTATCCGTGACGTTTACAATGCTCTTGATGAAAAGGGTTATGACGCTATAAATCAGCTTGCAGGCTATATTATCAGCGAAGACCCCACTTACATCACCTCCCACAACAACGCCCGTGTGAACATCACACGCCTTGACCGTTTTGATATTCTTACGGAAATACTGAATAATTACTTCAATAAATAACACATATCATCAGGAAGGATAAACACCAATGGCAACAGAATTTCTTACCTACAAAGGCTATCCTCTTGCAAGAAGCGGCAAGATAATCTATTTCGGCAATGCTTATGATCCTTACGTGGTTATGATCCGCATTGCATCAATGAAGAAGATCGGCGAAATTGAAATGGCTGACAGAATTCTTCTTCAGCTCCAGAGAACAGACCCCACTCTCCCTCCCAACGAGGTTATAGCAAAGAATGCTGAAAGAAAAGGTCTCGGTGAAGCAATGGAGCTTGCAGCAGATTGGCTTGAAAAGGCTAATGCAAAAGCAAAGAAATAAAACCTCAAGGAATTTCCCGCCGGAAATTCCTTATTTTTTTATACACACTCAAGCACAATATAATTGACAAACTGCACATAATAATGATAAAATATTAAAAGGAATTTTTCGGTCAGGAGGTCATATTATGAGACAGATAGGAATCAACGTTTCAAAGAACATTACCTTCGGCACGGAAGAATTTTTAAGCTGCATTGCAAAAACGGGCTTTGACTGCATTTTTACCTGCGGAAACGATGATGAATTTGTTTCATTTGTCAGAAAAAAATGCCTTGAATACAAGCTTATTTACGAAACACTTCACGCTCCCTTTGACGGAATCAACAGACTGTGGTTCAAGGAGGAAGGTAAGCA
The DNA here is from genome assembly GCA_045651625.1 of Acutalibacteraceae bacterium. Classification (GTDB taxonomy): domain Bacteria; phylum Bacillota; class Clostridia; order Oscillospirales; family Acutalibacteraceae; genus RUG806. The sequence continues at coordinate 16,519 of JAZRST010000039.1, forward strand.
GCTGATTGATGAGCTTTGTCACAGTGTTGACCTTGCCGATGAAAACGGAATCGGGATTGTTATAACCCATTTAAGCTCAAAGGAAAACTGCCCTCCCGTAACGGATGCAGGACTTATGAACTTTGACAGACTTGTAAACCATGCGGCAAAGAAGAACGTTAAAATTGCAGTTGAAAATCAGCGAAAGCTCGGCAATATCGCAACGATTCTCGAGCAGTACGGCAAGGATACTAACGTCGGCTTCTGCTGGGACGTAGGTCACGAGAAATGCTTTGCACGCGGCCGTGAATATATGCCTCTTTTCGGAGACAGATGCATAGCAACACATATTCACGATAACAACCTGATTCACAATTGTGACGAACACCTTCTGCCCTTTGACGGACAGATTGATTTCAGAAGA
>JAZRST010000040.1:0-15532 GCA_045651625.1 Acutalibacteraceae bacterium
TCGTAGATTTTTTGAATAGCGAATTTTTGTCAAGCTGAGGCACAAAACGGAGCAAATCCTTTCGGATTTGCGAGTATTTTAACAATAGATTGGCGGAAATCCGCATTCAAAAAACTGTTTCGGATTATACTTGCCAACTTAAAGAAAGGATGCATAAAAATGAAAAAAGCAACAGCAATTTTAATGACAGCAGTTATGACTGTCTGCATTTTTGCATTCAGTGTGTCCGCCGCAGTCACTCCCTCAACCTGGACTGCCGTTGACGGTCTCGGAAGAACGCTTTCAGATTTCAGCGAGGTCGGCTCAAGACGTGAGGACAGATTTGTAGGTATGTTCTACTGGACGTGGCATTACCCCTGGACAGACGAATACGAGCCTATTACCACGGGCAGTGTCCTTGACTCCTATCCCGAAGCCGTTAACGACTGGGAGCATGCCGCCTGGAACGGCACCTACAGCGGAAGACCCTATTTCTGGGACGAGCCTCTTTACGGCTTTTACACAAACACCGATGAATACGTTTTAAGAAAGCACGCTGAGCTTCTTGCCGATGCGGATATTGATACGGTAATTTTTGACACAACCAATTCCACGCTTCTGTTCCCCGACGGCTATATGAAGCTTCTTGAGGTGTGGAGCAAGGCAAGAGAAGAGGGCGTGAATACTCCCGACGTTATGTTCATCCTCAATTTTGCAGGAAGTGAGGACTGCCGTACACAGCTTATTGATCTGTACGACAACCTTTACAGCAAGGGCTTATATAAGGATTTATGGTTTATGTGGGAGGGCAAGCCCCTCGTAATGGCAGACATTGCCGCCCTTGACTTCACGGATAAAAAGGACAAGGAAATCTTCGAATTCTTCACCTTCCGTGATAACGAGGCTACATATTTTGCAGAGGATTATTCCTACTCCGAGGGAACCTGGGGCTGGTGCTCCGATTATCCTCAGACAAAATTCGGAAAGAAGCTTACGGGACAGATTGAGCAGATGTGTGTTTCCGTTGCACAGAATGCAAACGAAAACGGACTTACCGCAATGAACTCCCCCGTGGGCACCGTCCAGGGCAGAAGCTTCACCGACGGAGCATTTTCATATACCTATTCCTATGCAGGCAAGGAAATCACAGTCGACAAGGATATTGAAAATTCCCTTCTTTACGGACTCAATTTCCAGCAGCAGTGGGATTATGCCATAGAAAACGACCCCGAATTCATATTCATTACGGGCTTCAACGAGTGGATTGCAGGCAGATTCGACACCTGGTGCGAGGTAGAAAATGCTTTCCCCGACCAGTTCAGCCCTGCATATTCAAGAGATATCGAGCCCTCAAAGGGCGTTCTTAAGGACCACTATTACTATCAGCTTGTTGAAAACGTACGTCGCTTCAAGGGTGCTGACGCTCCCGAAAAAGCCGACGCCGAAAAAACAATCGACATTTCGGCGGATGCTTCACAGTGGGAAAGCGTATCCCCCGAATATAATCATTATGAAGGTCTTACAGACCGTGATTCCGCAGGCTGGGTGGGCTATTCCTACGAAAACCATACGGGCAGAAACGATATTGTAAAGACAAAAACTGCATTTGACAGTGAAAACGTATACTTTATGGTAGAAGCCGCTGATGCTCTCACGGCGGAAACCGATAAAAACTGGATGCAGCTTTACATTGACACTGATTTCAGCGGTATTTCTCCCGAATGGGCAGGCTTCGAGTACAGAGTAAGCGCTTACTCCCCCGAAAGCGGTACTGCAGCACTCGGGAAATATACAAACTCCTCCGTTTTTGAGGAAATTGCAAAAATAAGCTACAGTGTAAACGGCAATATTCTTCAACTGAGCATTCCCCGTGAAGCTCTCGGTCTTTCCGAAGAAATTGTAAAATTCAATTTCAAATGGACGGACAATGCTGACGACTCCGACGTTATGAATCTTTACGTTGACGGTGACAGTGCTCCCGGCGGAAGATTTGCCTTCTGCTTCGACAGCTCCGCTTCTTCCGTTGAAATTACCGACGAGCCTCAGGAAACAGGCTTCCGTGCAAAGCTCGATGACCTTTTAACAAAGCTTCTCACCCGTGCGGATTTATTCTTTGCCTCAGTGAGAAATTATTTTGTATTCATATTTAAATAAAGCACAAGGGATGCGGAATTTCGGTTCTGCATCCTTTTTTGCTATATTTTCCCAATAATATTTTTTTCACTGCCGCAAACAATACTATCGCACGGCAGACAATTCACAGAAAAGAAAAAAGCTTCCGTAAATTGTCAGGGAATATTTTTGCCTTAGCCGTGCACAATAGTAATGCAAATGAAACGAAACTTTTTGCAAAAGGAGTGAAATATGATGAAGGGTAGTAATTCAAGTCTTGTACCCGAAGCAAGAGAGGCTCTCAACAAGTTTAAGATGGAAGCCGCTTCTGAAGTAGGTGTTAACCTTAAGCAGGGCTACAACGGTGACCTCACTTCCCGTCAGGCAGGCTCTGTCGGCGGTCAGATGGTCAAGAAGATGATTGAGGCTTATGAAAAGGGTATGAACTAACCTCCTTTAAGTCTTATATTTTCCGCATCAGCGGATAAGAAGTAATATTCTTCCTGCAAGGGGAGCGTATTACTTCTCTTTTTTTGTCCGCCCTCCTTTGTTGCAGCATCGTGTGAAAATTATGAATATTTTGTTAAAAACATACAATAAAATTATAAATTGTTTAGTTGTTTTAATTCTCGACAAGTGTCGGAAAATATGATAGAATCTTAACGATTAAGTCCACTATACAGAGGAGAAATTACCTATGAAAGCATCTGAAAGCATACCTAATTTCCGTTCAGGTCTTAGAATGTATGCAAATTTTGCCGCTCGTACCATCAAAAAGGTATGTCAGGAAATCGGCCCCCGAGAGGCAGGCACTCAGGCAGAGCTTGATGCACAGAATCTTATGGCAAGCCTTGTTGGTGATGCTGCTGACGAAGTAAAGCAGGAGGAATTCACAATTTCCCACAGAGCATTCCTTTACTGGCTGAGACTCGGCGGTATTCTTTTACTTATCGCACTTGTGACAGGCATCGTCAACGTCTTTGTTCCCACAGTATTCTTTGCACCCTACGTTGCACTTGTCTGCTGTATCCTTACGGCAATAATGATATTCGGCGAATTCCTTTTTTATAAGCCCGTTATCGACCCCTTCTTCAAGAAGCTCACCTCACACAATACCTATTGTGTAAGAAAGGCTTCGGGAGAAACAAAGAGAAGAATCATCTTCGCAGGTCACGCTGACTCTTCAATTGAATGGCGTCCCACTCACATAGGCGGTGCACCTCTTATGTACGTAGCCTACATTTATCCTGCAGTGGGTCTCGGCTACACTCTTATTTCCACAATCTATATGCTTGTTACGGGTGAAATCAACCCCACACTTATTCTTATCAACTGCGCATTCATCCCCGGCTATGTTGGTCTTTGCTTCTTTATGAACTACAAGGTATGCGTTGACGGTGCAAACGACAACCTTACAGGCTGTATGACAGGTGCCGCAGTTCTCAAGTTCCTCGGCGACAACAACATCCGTTTTGAAAACACAGAGGTTATCGCAATGTTCTCAGGTGCTGAAGAGGAAGGTCTCAGAGGCGCAAAGGCTGCAATTAAGATGCATCCCGAATTCAAGAAGGACAGTGACATTGAAACAGTTTTCGTTGCCGTTGACACAATGAAGGACTTTGAAGATATGTTCGTTTACAACAGAGATATGTCAGGTATCACAAAGCACAGTGAAGAAGCCTGCGCTCTCGTTAAGAAGGCAGGTCAGAATGCAGGCGTTGACATCAAATATTCAGTTGTTTTCGCAGGCGCATCCGATGCCGCTGCAATGACTCAGGGCGGCGCACATGCAACAACCCTTGCCGCTATGAATCCCGGACCTCCCAAGTACTATCACACACGTGACGACAAGGCAGACATCCTTAACCTCAAGACAATTGAAAAGGGTGTTGAAATTGCTCTTGAAACAACCTTCCTTTTCGACGAAAAGGGGCTTATGAAAAATTACGACTAAAAAAGCAGGAAGGACTGATCGGTTCAGTCCTTCTTTTATTTTAAATATTTATATATTCATTATTGCAAAAAGCATTTTTTTCTGTTATACTAAACCCGTACAACTTAAAAGGAGTAAATGATAATGAAAAAATCTATCAAAACAATAATTTCTTTTGTATTAATCACACTTCTTGCACTCTCCTTCTCATCCTGCTCAGTTTTCCAGAGCATGCGTGAGAATGCACTCAACGCAGAAAAGACCACAATCTATGCAACACCTGAAAAAGATCAGATAATTTCCGAATACAACACTCTCCTTGCAGCATCTCTCAAGAATGCAACAGAAATCAAAGAAAACGTAAGCTACTCTGCAGGCAAGCCTGACGTATTCAAGGCAGGCGAGGAAGCAGGCGTTCTTGATGCAGCTGCAAATCAGCTCAAGACATTCATTATGTCCGCAAAGCCCGGCAGTGCTTCAAACGTTATAGCTGCAGACGCTGATTCCCTTCTCAAGGCTCTTGACGAAGCAGCAGTTCTTAAATTTGACTTTACAAGAAACATTGCAAGTGAAAACGTTACCGACGAAAAGGGTAACGAGGTTGTTGATGAAAACGATATCGTTGTAACAGAAACCCGCATCAGCGACAATATTCTTCATCTTACCTTCAACTTCTTTGCAGACGAGCTCACTGCTCTCGGTGAGGGTGTAACAAACGAAAACGGCGAAGCTGCAGAAGAGGCTACAACAACTATCTATGCAGATGACGTAACAATCGAAAGCGTATTCGGAACACTTAAGGACAAGGAAACTGTTCTCAAGAACTTTGAAAACGTTAAGGATTACATCGTAGTATCCGATTATGAAATCGCATATGAAAACTGCCTTATCACATCTGACGCTGACCTTGAAGAGGGCAGACTCAACTTCGTTAACTTCCAGAAGAATATGAAGGTTACTGCTAAGGCTGAAGGCGTAGGCGCTCTTGCTGAGTACGGCGAAATCGAGGTAGTATTCAACCTTACTCTCAACACAAGCTATGAATTCTCCTACACAGAAGCAGCTGAAGAGAATGAAACTGCTGAAGATACAACAGCTGAAGAAACAGTAGCTGACGAGACAACAGCAGAAGCAGAGGAAACAACAGCAACAGAAGAAACAACTGCAGAAGCTGAAACAGCTGAAGAAACAACTGAAGAATCAGCAGAAGCAGAAGAAACAACAGCCGCTTAAGTTAAGTTAAATACAGCTTCAGAGCCGGAGGTAATTCTCCGGCTTTATTTGAAACAACGGGAATTATTTCCGCTTTTCCCGGCAGAATAAAAAGTAAGGAGGAAACGGAAATGAAAAGAAATTTATCCTCAGTGGTTCTTATCCTTACACTTGCAATAACGCTTTTTTCCTGCAGCAAGCCGGCTCCCGAGCCTGCAACCCAGATAAGTGACGGAGATTCCGTACACATAAAGGAAGACTTCGATACAATGGAAAGCAAGCTGGCTGAAGCAGAGTCTGCAACAGCAGTAAGTGATACGGATTCCTTTACCGCACAGCTTGAAAGCAGTGACACGGACGTTATATCCTACGAGGGAAACGATGACGTCGTGATTGATTCCGCAAATGCCTCAGAAAAAACGGTGGATATAAGCACCTCGGGCAGTGTTACCCTTGACTCCCCTGCAGAAACACTTATTGTAAACGGTGCGGAAGGCGGCTTTACGGTAAACGCAAAAGCTGAAAGCATTATTCTTGAAGGCACCGGCATTACAGCTGAAATAAACAGTGAGACGGGAACAATTCTTGTAAAGGGCAAGGATATCACCGTAAACGTAAGAAATTCCTTCGTGGAAAAGATTATTGCGGTGAACGTTTCAGCCATAATCAACAATCTTACGGATACGGATATTTTCGTAACCCTTGCGAACGGAACAAAAATCACGGTTCCCTCAGAACACACGTATAGGGTAAGCGACAATACCTTACAGAAAAAATAAGTCCTCAAAATAACCGAAAGGAAATTTTTATGGCACTTGAATATTCGGTTTCTTTACAGAAGCTTGTAAAAAACAATGCACTTGAAGTGCTTTACTCCCCCAAGGCTCTTGACGAGATATTGATAAAATCAAAGGACGTTAACCGTCCCGGCCTGATTCTTGCAGGCTACCGTGATTTCTTCGACCCCACAAGATTACAGTTTTTCGGTCTTACGGAACTCGGCTTTATTGATTCTCTTACAAAAGCAAAAAGAGCGAAATGCCTTGAGCATTTCTTCTCATTCAAGCCCAGCTGTGTAATATGTACCAGAAGCATTGAGCCTGCAGATGATTTTATGGAGCTTGCACGTCTCAACGAGGTTCCCGTGCTTCGCACTGCAGATTCAACCTCGGGCTGTATGTCAACTCTTATCTCATTTCTGAACGTTGAGCTTGCAGAAAGAATCACCCGTCACGGTGTTTTCGTTGAGGTTTACGGCGAAGGTGTTCTTATTGTAGGTAACTCAGGCGTCGGTAAGAGTGAAACGGCAATTGAGCTTATAAACCGCGGCCACCGCCTTATTGCGGACGATGCGGTTGAAATAAGAAGAGTTTCATCAAAGAGTCTTGTAGGTACGGCTCCCGACAATATAAGATACTTTATGGAGCTCAGAGGTGTCGGTGTAATCAATGCAAAGAATCTTTTCGGTGTGGGTGCCGTTAAGATGACGGAAAAAATCGACATCATCATAAACCTTGAATTATGGGACGAAAACAAGGTTTACGACAGACTCGGTCTTGAAGAAGAGTATATGGAAATTCTCGGAATCAAGATTCCTGCAATCACAGTCCCCGTAAAGCCCGGCCGAAATCTTTCAATCATCATTGAATGCGCGGCTATGAATAACCGTCAGAAGCGAATGGGCTACAATGCTACCAAGGAGCTTCTTCAGAGCCTCGGCATGACCGATGAGGACGATGAAGAGGAAAACAAGCCCAAGGTAATTGAAGTATGGCATTAAAATTTTTTAATAAATGATTTTTTAACAACGGAGGTTAATATTATGTACAGAGTAGGTGTAGATCTCGGAGGAACAAACATTGTTGTCGGCATTATTGATGAAAACTACAAGATAGTTGCAAAGGCATCAAGAAAGACAAATGCTCCCCGTGCTGCTGAAGCAATTTTTGACGATATGGCTGATGCTATCAAGGAAGCTATGAGTCAGATACATATCACAAACGACGATATTATTTCAATCGGTGTCGGCACTCCCGGCTCAGTAAACAAGGGTGACGAGCTTATTGAATTTGCTAACAATCTCGGCTTTGACAACGTTCCCTCTTACAAGCTTTTAAGAGAAAGAACCGGCTTCGAGAAGGTTTATTTTGATAACGACGCTAACTGTGCTGCTCTCGGTGAGGCTGTTGCAGGCTGCGGCAAGGGCGTTAAGGATTTCATAATGATCACACTCGGCACAGGTGTCGGCAGCGGTATCATCGTTAACGGCAAGCTCGTTACAGGTGTTAACTATGCAGCAGGCGAAATGGGTCACACAGTTATCGTTTATAACGGTGCTCAGTGCAACTGCGGCAGAAAGGGCTGCTGGGAAAAGTATTCCTCCGCTACTGCTCTTATTGAACAGACAAAGGATGCAATGAGAAAGAACTTCAATTCTCTTATGTGGGACATTGCAGGCGGCGACATCACAAAGGTTAACGGCAGAACAGCTTTCGACGGTATGAGAAAGGGTGACGCTACAGCTCAGGCAGTTGTAAACAACTACGTTGCAATGCTTGCTTGCGGTATCGGTAACATCATCAACACCTTCCAGCCCTCAATGGTATGTGTAGGCGGCGGTGTAGGTAACGAAAAGGAAAACCTTCTCGGTCCCGTAAGAAAGCTTCTCAAGTCCGAGGTTTACACAATTCATGCAAAGAAGCAGACACAGCTTGTTGCTGCTGAGCTCGGTAACGATGCAGGCATCATCGGTGCTGCACTTCTTGACGAATAAACAATTTAAGGGGATATCCTGATGACAGACTTGCAGAAATCTTTTTCGGCAAATTTCAAAAGCAAGGAATGTACTTTTTTCACAGATGAACCTCTCATGAATCATTGCGCCTTCAGAATCGGAGGCGCATCTGAGATTCTTGTGATTCCGAAAACCGAAAAAGTGCTTTCTGAAATATTAAAATATGCAAAAGAGAGAAGCATCCCTCTTCACATTCTCGGCAACGGCAGTAACGTTCTTATTGCCGACGAAGGCCTTTCGGGCATCACCGTAAAGCTTATGGGCGGTCTTTGCGACCTGCTGTATCTCGGCGACGGTATAATCGTTTCGGGAGCAGGCGTTTCACTGACCAGACTTTGCAATTTCGCAAGGGAGCACTCCCTTACGGGACTTGAATTCGCTTACGGTATTCCCGGCAGTGTAGGCGGTGCTGTCTATATGAATGCAGGTGCTTACGGCGGAGAAATCAAGGACGTTCTCTATTCCGTGCGCAGTATGAATAAAGAGGGCGGAGATATTACGGAAATTTCTGCGGATGATATTGAAATTTCCTACAGAAATACTCCCTTTATGAAGAATGAAAGAATCATAACAAGTGCATTCTTCAGACTGAGGGAGGGCAATCCCGAGGAAATCACCGCAAAAATGGAGGAGCTTATGGGCAAGAGAAAAACCTCACAGCCCCTTGAATTCCCCAGCGCGGGAAGCACCTTCAAAAGACCTGCCGTAGGTTATGCTGCCGCACTTATTGACCAGAGCGGTCTCAAGGGCACGGCTGTAGGCGGAGCCGAGGTCAGCACCAAGCACGCAGGCTTTGTTATTAACAAGGGCGGTGCCACCTTCAGTGACGTTACAAAACTTATGGAAATCATAAAAGCTACCGTTTTAGAAAAACACGGTATTGAGCTTCAACCCGAAGTGGAGATATTAAAGGATTAAACTATGTCTTTCTCACTGGATGTAAAAAATGAATTATTGGGTGTTCCGCAGAATGACTGCTGTCGTTTTGCAAGTGACTATGCTTTTCTGCTTTTCGGCAGAGCATTTTCATCAAAAGAGCTTTCAATTCTCACGGAGCACGAAACAATTGCAGCCGCATTCTCAGATGCAATAAAGCACCTTTCGGGCACGGAAATCTCACCCGAAAAAACAAAGGGTGAAAAATTCAGGGTAAGCGTTACGGATAAGGCAGTTCTGACTGCTATTTTCGAAAAGCTCGGACTTTCCGAGTCACCTCTGAAAAAGAGAGTCAATTTTGCAAACATTGCCGAGCCCTGCTGCTACAGTGCATTCTTAAGAGGTGTATTTCTTGCCTGCGGTACCGTAACGGCACCCGAAAAAGAATACCATCTTGAATTTTCCGTTTCCTCAAAGGGACTTGCAGACGACCTTATGCACGTTTTTGATGAATTTGAACCGACTCCGAAAATCACTCAGCGAGGCGGCTCTTACACGGTATATTTCAAGAATTCGGCAGATATTGAGGACGTTCTCGCACTTATGGGTGCGATGGAAAATTCAATGATGTATATGCACGCGAAGGTAGTTAAGGACATTCGGAACACCGTAAACCGCAAGGTAAATTTCGAAAATGCGAATCTTGCCCGTACAGTTGCCGCGGCAACAAAACAGTATGAGGCAATTGAAAAAATCAGAAACAAAATGGGATTTGATGCCCTTCCCCCTGAGCTTCGGGAAATTGCAAGGCTCCGTTACAACAACAGAGAGGTAAGCAATGCTGAAATTGCGGCAATGCTGTCAAAGCCTCTTACAGTTTCCGGTGTAAACCACCGTTTTCAGAAGCTTATAAAAATTGCCGGAGAGTTAAAATAATGAACATATCAGCACCCTTTAACCTTACCCCCGATTTAACGGGGCGACAGGATAAGGAAATAAGAGTATATAAATTTTTCGAAGAAAACGGCATTCCCGTCTTCGGTGTAGACCACGCGCCTGCAGACACAATGGAAATCTGCGAGGAAATTGAGGGTACCCTCGGAGCGGAAATCTGCAAGAATCTTTTTCTTTGCAACGCTCAAGCTACCTGCTTTTATCTCCTTCTTATGCCCGGCAAAAAGGCATTCAAGACAAAGTTCTTATCAAAGCAGATAAATTCCTCAAGGCTTTCCTTCGGAAGCGCCGAAAATATGGAGAAATATCTTGATATTACTCCCGGCTCCGTCAGCATTACGGGGCTTATGAACGACAAGGACAAGGCTGTGAATCTTCTTATAGACAAGGATCTTTTAAGCCTTGATGAAATCGGCATTCATCCCTCAATCAACACGTCAACCCTTAAAATTTCAACAGACGTTCTGCTTAATAAGCTGATACCTGCTCTGGGCAGAACCTATACGGTTGTGGATCTCCCTGATCCCAACAAAGAAATTGCAGAATAAACACTTATTTTGTTGACATCCGTCGGCAATTTTAGTATTATTGAATTAATAAATATGGGAGGAAATAACATGAAAAACTTCAGAAAAGCACTTGCTATTATTCTCAGCGTACTTTGTGTAATGCAGCTCGGCATTCTCAGTGTTTCCGCTGCAGAAACAGCTGACTACACAATCAATTCCCCTTACGAAAACGTAATCTGGGAGGGAGACGGTGCATGGGAAGCATACAAGGGCTCACTTCATTCTCACTCAACATTCTCCGATGCAGACTATGACCTTGCAACAATGGTTAAGGAGTACTATGCTCAGGGCTATGATTTCCTTGCTAATGCCGACCACGGTGTTACAGGCGTTGAATGGAACAGAAGACCCGAATATCCCTTCCTTTACAACTATCAGTTCATTATCGGCAACAAGCAGGCAGTTCTTACCGACGAAGAATATGAAGGTATGATTACCGGCACATACAACGACAGAGGCTACAAAATGACCTGTGTTACAGGTGCTAATGAGCTCAATGACCTTACTCTCACCAAGTGCCACGTTAACGGCTACTTCCTTCCCGAGGGTGTAGGCACAGGCTTCCGCGGCGGTGAAAACGCTTTTGAAGAGGCTGTTAAGTTTGCTCACGATAACGGCGGTATTTCCCACATCAACCATCCCGGTGACTGGCTTGAATCAAATGCTAATCCCGGTGCTGTAAGTGATCCCAAAAACATTGAATTCCTCACAGACATCATCCTCAAGTATGATTCCTGCTACGGAATTGAAGTTTTCAATGAGGACAACGGCGTAACAGGCTACGACAGAATCCTTTGGGACAATATGCTTATGTATGCCCTTCCCTACGGAAAGACTATTATCGGCTACGCTAACACCGATGCACACGAGCCCGACACGGTTGACACTTCCTTTATGACATTCATGATGGAAGAAAACAATGTTGAAAACATCAGAGCAACTATGCAGAACGGTGCATTCTTCTCCACAACAAGAAATCTCCGTGCAAATGAATTTGAAATCGGTCCCGCTGTTGCAATTGAAGCAGACAACACAGACCTTGCATATCCCATGTTCACAAAGGTTGTAGTTGACGGTCACAAGATTACAGTTGAAGCTGAAAATGCAGATACTCTTCAGTGGATTGCAAACGGTAAGGTAATCTACAAGGGCGAGCTTACTGACGGCACATACACTCTTGACCTTGACACAATTGAAAACGCAGAGGATTTCCTTTACGTTCGTGCTGAAATCATCAGCGAAGGCGGTATTACCGTTACTCAGGCTCTCACAATTGACAACGGCGAAGAACCTCTTGAGTTCACCGAAAAGACAAAGGACTTTATCGCAAAATTCATAGAGAGATTCACCAGCTCATTACTTTATGTTCTTATTCAGGAGCTTATCAGAGCTATCTGACGTTAAATAATCAGAGCCTCCGTTACTTGCGGAGGCTTTATTTTTACAAAGGAGGCGGAATCAGTGAAAAATGCAATAAAAAAATTCACGGCTATGCTGTTATCTGCAGTATTGCTTCTTTCCGCTCTTCCGGCTATATCTTCTGCAAATCATACTCACGATATAGATATTGATTTTTCGGAAACGGCTGACGGCAACACCGTTATTTCTTTGATTCTTCCTCTTGCCCAAAAGCTGACTGCCATTGATTTCAGCATTGTTCTCACTTCTGACACGGCAGTAATCGAAAAAATAAGCACTGAAAACACAGATCTTTCGGGCAGCATCTTTGATTTTGATAATCTCCCCGAGGACAGCTCTGAAAAAGAGTTTTTTACATACACCACAACCGAAAAGCCTGACTGCATTAATTTTTCAGGCTTCTTCCTGAACTCGCTTACAACGGAAGAAAGCTTTCATCTTTGCGATATTATCATTTCTTCGGAAAAGGAATTCACCGAAGAGGACGTTTTTGAATTTACCTGCGCACTTAGCTGTGAAGAATGCAGCAAAACACTGACACGTATATATTCCCTGAAAAATCAGGATACAACTAACAAAGTGAAGAAAAGCGCCTATTCCTCGGGAGATGCAGATCTCAGCGGCAGTGTTGATTCCTCTGATGCAAGACTTATTCTCAGAGCATCCGTCGGGCTCGAAGCACTGAGCTTAGAGGAAGCCCCTTATGCTGATTCCGACTATGACGGCAAAATAACGTCAAACGATGCACGTTTCTCACTCAGACTGTCTGTAGGTCTTGAAAATAAAGTAATGCATTGCTTCACTATTTCCCTTGAAGAAGGCAAAACCTGCAATGATGGCGGAAATTATACCTTTACCTGCAGCATTACAGAAAAAATCTTTTCTATGGAAATTATGAATGGCGGACATATCTGTCACACCGCAGCCGACTGTCTGACATCTGCAAACTGCGAGGTGTGCAACGAAGAAATCCATCCTGCAGCAGGTCATAGCTTTGACGAAAACGGCATCTGTACTGAATGTGCAACTGACAAAGCAGTCCTTGATGAAGCAAAAGCAACGCTTATTACCCTGCTTGATGAAATTCACACTTATGACACTCTTGCCGAAGAAGCATTCGGTCTTAATAAGCGCCTCGATTTTATAAAATATATTCAGGAAGCCACAAAAAGCCTCCGAAAAGCCGCCGATGCATGTGAGAGTGTAGCTGACTTGAAATCCGTTGCTCAGCACCTTGCAGAGGCATATAGCATAAGATTTCAGGCATTTGTTTCCATTATGGATGTAAACGGTGATATTATCGCCAGCGCCGGGAATTGCAATACAGTCCGTTCTGCAGTCTCTCGGTCAAAAGAGCATATTGACTATGCATCCTTTCTTTACGAATAAATAAAACTGAATAAAAGAACAAAAGCACAAAACTACTTTTCACGGTAGCTTTGTGCTTAATTTTTTCTTAGATTATTGCCATTTCAATTCCCGATAAAAGGAAGAGGAAGGCGAAATTGAAAAGTGAGAACATTCCCACGTAATAAAGGGTTTTCTTGGGATTGTGCTTGTGATATTCACGGAAGGTAATAAGACTTGCAAGAGAAGAAATGAGTGTACCTACACCGCCTATATTCACACCTAAAAGCAATTCAGGATAGTTTTCGGTAAACTGTGAAAGAAGAATTGCTGAGGGAACGTTACTGATAAACTGGCAGGAAATTACACTGAAAAGAAGCACACTCTTATTGAGAAGGAAGGAGAAAAGCTCTCTTACAACATCAATTCTTGCCATATTTCCTGCAAAAACAAAGAAGAATACAAAGGTAAGGAGTAAGGGATAGTCAACCTCCTTAAGTGCCTTTCTGTCCATTACAAGAAGAACAGCAGGGATTACAACAAGACCGATTACATAGGGAACCGTTCTGAAAACAATTGCAATTGAAAGCACGAAGAGTGCAAGATATATTCCTGCTCTTTTCATATCCAGCTTTACGGGTGAATCCTCAATTTCAAGCTTTTCGCTTTTAACAAAAAAGAGACAGCAAACCGTAATAATAATAACGGAAATAATAAAGGGAGGAAGCATTATGCTTACGAATTCACCGTTGGGAATATTGAATTTTGTGTAGAGATAAAGATTCTGCGGATTACCGAAGGGAGTCAGCATACCGCCGAGATTTGCGGCAATATTCTGCATTATAAATGTAAATGCCATATATTTCTGCTGTTTCGTGGCATCAAGAATGAAATAACCGAGAGGAAGGAAGGTAAGAAGTGCCATATCGTTTGCTATAAGCATTGAGCCTATGAAGGTGATGTAGACAAGTGACAGCACACAGTATTTGATATTTCCGAAGCTTTCAACTATCTTTCTTGCCAGAATATAGAAAAATCTTATATGCTTCAGTGCACACACAACTGCAAGCACACAGAAAAGACAGGAAAGAGTCTTGAAATCGAAATATCCGAGATACTCCTTATCGGGAGGAACAAAAAACATTGTAATAACAGCCGCAATGAATGCAATTTCCATTACCACGTTCTTTTTCACAAATTCAATCACTTTAGTCATTTCATATCTCCATACAAAAAAACTCGGCACGTTTACCGCACCGAGATATTAGTATAATCCTTTACTTGTTTATTGTCAACATAAAATGTTATCAAAATATGTAATTTTGCACAATAAGCTTTTTCAAACTCTGTCTAATACAAATTGCTTTACTCTGATTATTTATCGAACCGTTTGGCTGTATAAAACAGCACCCATAGTCAGAATACCGATTAATGCGATAACAGACAAGCAAATAAGAAAAGCTTTACATATATGTAGCTTTTTCATACGTTTATCTTCCGGGAGTCCGTATTCAAAGCACATTAAAGCTCCTATATGTCCTATAAGCGGTAAAGAAAACAGCAAAAGTATTACTCCCAGCACCAAAAACAGATTTGGTTTATCTAAATCAGTAAAAATAGTCAATGGATTCGTAACACCGCTTTCCTGCCACGCTTCATAGTAGGTAAGCCAGAAAGCACCGAATTCACCCGTAACAACTCTTAATCCTGATAAAAGCTTTGAACATTTTCTGTACCCGGCAATATTTTTATCCTTTATAAAAAGCCCCGAAACACACAAGGCTATAAGAATTAACGGAACAATTATTATATATCGGGAATTTTCTGCCACTAAGCTTTCTTCGGTAATAGGATTTTGCTTTGTGCCTCGAATTAAAATCATAACATATAAGCTATTCAATATTGTTATCAATATAAGCCCGGCTTTAGAAAGCATTTTATTCATTATATTCCCCTCCCTGCGTATTTTACGCTTACATTATATCTGAGGAAAATTATAAAATCAACATTGAAGTAATAATATCAATCAAAAATCAAAAAAATAACGGAACACCTTTCGGTGCTCCGTATTTTTATATGCTTTGCTTTTTGGAACAAACTCAGATGAGTTCGATTATGCACATCTCAGCAGCGTCGCCACGACGGGGACCTGTCTTAATGATGCGGCAATAACCACCCTTAACTTCTGCATACTTGGGTGCTACTTCGTCAAAGAGCTTCTTAACAACGTCTTCCTTTGTGATGTAAGCCATTGCCTGTCTTTTATTATGAAGGGAGTTTACCTTAGCGAGAGTAATCATCTTCTCGGTAATAGCACGAACTTCCTTAGCTCTTGTA
>JAZRST010000041.1:0-3759 GCA_045651625.1 Acutalibacteraceae bacterium
GTCTGCGACGGGTGATATTCATTCCTACGGAATGAGTGATATATTTGCCTTACGGCAAATGTTTCGGAAGGGCTGCGCCCTTGTATCATATAGATAGAGCGAAGCGGAACAAGCCATCAGGCTTCCTGAACTTTTGCGAAGCAAAAATATAACTCGGCGTAGCCGAATAAAACTGTGCGAAGCACAATATAACTCGCACCATCGGTGCGAATATAACTATCATAATTTAACAGTCAAGGACTGCTGAATTATGATTTATGGTGACTTGAATGACAGAACAACGACATATTAACGCACTTGAGCTTGATAAGGTGCTTTCACGGCTTTCCGAGCTTGCATCCATAAGTGACAGCAAGGAAATGGCAGTTAAGCTGAAGCCTGCCGTGACCCTTTACGATGCTCAGGCGCTTATAAATCAGACAAATGCGGCGTACGTGCTTCTTGCAAAATTCGGAGGCCCCTCCTTCGGTGCCGCAAAAAACGTGAGCTCCTCTCTTTCAAGAGCAGAAGCAGGCGGTGTACTCACAATGAGGGAGCTGCTTGACATCGGTGAGGTGCTGAGAGTCATACGCTCTCTTTACGAGTGGAGATTTTCACAGCCGGGAGCAGAGAGCTGTCTTGACGTGTTCTTCTCCTCCCTTTGTCCCAACAGAACTCTTGAAAGCACTATTTTCACTTCAATTTTAAGTGAGGAGGAAATGGCGGACAACGCTTCAAGGGAGCTCAGCGACATAAGACGTAAAATGAGAAATCAGGCACAGTCCATCCGCGAAAAGCTTGAAGGACTTGTCAGAAGCTCTCATTACCAGAAATATCTGCAGGATGCAATAATCACACAGAGAAACGGCAGATTCGTTGTTCCCGTAAAGAATGAGCACCGCGCGGACGTGCCCGGTCTTGTTCACGATACCTCAGGCTCAGGTGCTACGGTGTTTATTGAGCCTATGGCTGTTGTTGAGGCTAACAACGAAATCAGAGTCCTTCAGGGCAAGGAAAGAGAAGAGATTGAAAGAATCCTCACGGAGCTGTCCGTTGCCGCAGGTGAATATTCAGGTACAATAAAGCATAATTTCGAGGCTCTCACCGAGCTTAATCTTATTTTTGCCAAGGCTCAGCTTGCTTACAAAATGAAGGCAAGCGTGCCGATTCTCAATACCGACGGTATAACTCAGCTGAAAAAGGCAAGACACCCCCTTCTTGACCCTCAGAAGGTAGTGCCCACGGATATCTCCCTCGGGGAAAGCTTTGACACTCTCGTTATTACGGGTCCCAACACGGGCGGTAAGACCGTTTCCATAAAGACGGTGGGGCTTCTCACTCTTATGGCGTGCTGCGGTCTTCTTATCCCTGCTGCAGATAATTCAAAAATCTGTGTTTTCAAAAAGATTTTTGCTGATATCGGTGACGAGCAGAGCATTGAGCAGTCACTGTCAACCTTTTCATCCCATATGGTGAATATCGTTGATATTCTGAAAAATGCCGATGATGAAAGCCTTGTGCTTATAGACGAGTTGGGTGCAGGTACCGACCCCGTTGAGGGTGCCGCCCTTGCCATTGCAATTCTTGAAAGACTTCATATAAACGGTGCGAAGATTGCGGCAACCACACACTATGCCGAGCTTAAGGCATACGCTCTCGAAACACCGAGAGTTGAAAACGGCAGCTGTGAGTTTGACGTGCAGTCACTGCGCCCCACCTACCGTCTGCTGACGGGTGTGCCGGGCAGATCCAATGCCTTTGCAATTTCCGAGCGTCTCGGAATTGACCGTGAGCTTATAGACCGTGCAAACGAATTCGTTTCAACGGAAAACATCCGCTTTGAAAACGTTGTTGATTCTCTTGAGGAATCCCGTCTTTCAATGGAGGCTGAAAAGTCCGTTGCCGAAAAGGTAAGACTTGAGTATGAGGAAAAGCTCCGTCTTGCGGAAAAGAAGCTTGCCGAGGCTGAGGACTTAAGACAGAAGGAATACGAAAAGGCTCAGGGTGAAGCCCTCAAGATTACGGAAAAGGCAAGAAGAGAGGCAAACACTCTTCTTATGGAAATTGACAAGCTCAGAAAAGAAATGAAGACCGTCAAGGATGCAGGTGAGCTTGCAAGAAAAGCAAAGTCCGCAATGAAAAAGGGTCTTTCCGATATCGATATGGCGGTAAATCCCGTTACCACGTCCCTTTACGAGGATGAGGATTATACCTTACCCCGTCCTCTTAAAATCGGTGACACCGTGCTTCTTACACAGCTGGGAAAAGAGGCAAGTGTGCTGTCCCTTCCCGATAAGAGAAATCAGGTTGAGGTGCTTTCCGGCGCAATGCGAATGAGAGTTGACGTAAATAAGCTTCGTCTTATAGAGAAAAAGAAGGATAACAAGCAAAAAACCGCATCAATGTCAAGAAGCGGCTCAATGGAATCCCGTCTTACGGCAAGTGCGGACAACCGCTGCGACCTTCGCGGAATGACCGTTGACGAGGCACTTCTTACTCTTGACAGCTTCCTCGATTCAATGCTTATGGCAAATATGGGTGAATTTACCGTAATTCACGGTAAGGGTACGGGTGCTCTCAGAGCCGCCGTGCAGTCTCACCTTAAAAACAACAAATTTGTAAAATCCTACCGCCTCGGTGTTTACGGCGAAGGCGAAAACGGTGTTACAATAGTCACACTTAAATAAGATAAAGGCTGCAGATTTTCGGATTTGCAGCTTTTTTAACGGAAAATTAATCTGAAATTAAGAAATATTTCCTTGTAAACCGCGTCTTTATTGGTATAATTAAGGTATCAACAAAAACGGAGACAGATTATGGTAAAGTCTTTTATAAAAGATATTTTCATTTTTAATAAAAGTAAGAAAAGTCCCCTGACAAGAGACGAAAAGCTTGATTTGATGACCTGGTACTCAGCTGCTTTTCTCATTCCCTTTTTATTTATAATCGCAGGAGCAATTGCACGGAAAATTGCTCCCTTCGGTGAAAACACCCTTATGGCAATTGATGCCTGGGGACAGTATTTCCCGATGCTCAGAGAAATGAAGCGTGCCTTCAGAGAGCTTAATTTCAGCTATTCCTTTACGGGGGCTCTCGGCTTCGACCTTACGGCACAGAGTGCCTACTATACCAACAGTCCGTTATGGTTTCTTCTCTATATTCTTCCCGGAGAGCTGACACCGGGGCAGGTAGATCTGATGGTATTTATCCGCTTCGGTCTTGCAGGACTTTCCTTTTTTCACTACATTTCATCCCACTACGGCAAAAAAGATTACGGAATGGTTTTCTTTTCATCTGCTTATGCACTTTCGGGCTATACTCTTGCCTTTATAAATCAGTTTATGTGGATGGATGCGGTTATTCTTCTTCCCCTCGTAATGCTGGGAACAGAGCAGCTTATAAAGGGTGAAAGGGGAATGTGGCTTTATCTTGTTTCGCTTTTCCTTACAATATTCTCAAACTTCTATATTGCGTTTATGGTCTGCTTCTTTGCGGTATTGTGGTATATGCTGCAGACTGTGTGCATGTTCAGGGGAATCCGCAATATGTTTATTTCGGCATTCCGCTTCGGCATCTGCTCTCTTCTTGCGGGAATTCTGAATCTTCCCGTGCTGATTCCGCTTTTAAGGGCTATCGGCAATACACTTGCCTCCGACCTCGGCTTCGGAAGCACCTTCCGTTTTTATCACAGCTTAACGGAAATGCTCACGATGCTCCTGCCCTTCAGACCATCATCCCTTGCATTTGAGGCTCCCAATATCTATTTCGGCATTGTGCCTC
>JAZRST010000042.1:0-33959 GCA_045651625.1 Acutalibacteraceae bacterium
AACTGATCTCTTGCTTCAACTCCTATTACACTCTGGAAATCTCTCACCATCATGGGGAAGGGATGAGGACCAAGCACCGAGCCGATGCAGTAAATTGCTGTTTCATATTCCTTGCTGTAAGCATCGAAAGCAGCATCAACAGCCTCCTTAAGAGTCTGAAGACCGTGAGTAACCTCAACAACATTTGCACCGAGAATCTTCATTCTTGCAACGTTCGGAGCCTGCTTCTTGATGTCAACGGCACCCATATAGATATCACATTCAAGTCCGAAATAAGCGGCAGCAGTAGCAAGTGCAACACCGTGCTGACCGGCACCCGTCTCGGCAATAACCTTCTTCTTACCCATATACTTTGCAAGAAGTGCTTCACCCATACAGTGATTGAGCTTATGTGCGCCCGAATGGTTGAGATCCTCACGCTTAGCGTAAAGCTGAACCTTTCCGCCTAAAGAATCGGAAAGTCTTTCAAGGTGTGTAACGGGTGTGGGTCTGCCCTGAAATTCCTTTCTTATTCTTCTGAGCTCTGCAATGAATTTTCTTGACTGACAGATTGAAAAATATGCCTGAGTGATTTCATCCATAGCCTTTACAAGCTTTTCCTCAACGAAAACACCGCCGTATTTTCCGAAATATCCGTCATTGTCGGGATAGTTATTAAAATAAGTATCGAAATCTACGTTGTTGAGCTTCATATATATTTCTCCTTTGGTTTATACGCTGATTTTTGTTTTGCGGAATATCTTTATAAGAATCACACCGAGAACAATACCTGCAACGCCCTGAAGAACGTTGGGAAGAATGTTCACGACGGAAGCGGCAAAGCCATACATAAAGCCTTCAAATATGTAGTAGCCTGCAACCATAACGGCCTCTCCGACTACACCTGCAATGATAAGAGCAAGCTCATCCTTGGTTTTATTTGCGAGCTTCTTGTAAAGGAAGTAAGCGGTTATTGCAACGAGTCCCTTGACTGCAAAGGTTACGGGAGCATATACGAAATAACCCGAAAATACGTCTGCAAGAGCAGAGCCGATACCTGCGGCAAGGAATGAGAATACAGGCGGAAGAATCCAGCCCGAAAGAAGCACCATACAGTCGCCGAGGTTTATGTAGCCCTTAAGCGGTGACGGAATTTTTACGACCATTGTTGCAACACATACGAGTGCGGCAAGCAATGCGGCAATTACAAGTGTTTTTGTGTTCTTTTTCATATTTATTTCCTCCAATTTTTTTTTGCACGTTTTCAGCGTCGCCATTGTTTTGTAAGCAGCATAGCTTATTCCCCAAAAATAAAAATCCCCGACAGAAAGCAATTCTGTCAAGGACGAATAAACATTATCCGCGGTGCCACCTTGATTCACGATTAACGTGCACTTTTCAGGATACTGACATATCCCCGGGAGCTGACGTGTCCCTTACGTTGCAGAATACTCTGTGTTATAACACATTTGACTGCACCCTCAGCGGCCCATTTGATAAAAGGTGTCTGACCTGCATTACACCGCCGCAGGCTCTCTGTACAGTCCTTCTTTATCTTTACTTCCGCTTCATCGGTTTAATATTAAATTAATTATAACACCCGATATTCATTTGTCAATAGCATATATATTGTAATTTTTACAAAAAATTTCACTGTCATAATAGTCAATATGACAAACGAGTCTGTCATATTTGTCGCATTCAACAAAACTCAGAGCAAATACAGACACATTTCACAAAATTATAAGCTCCGACTTGCAAATTATGTGAGTTTTTTATAATATATAGTAGTAATATTTTTTTGAGGAGGTCAGCAAATGGAAAACGAAAAAATTCCGATCAGCCAAAAGGAACTGTTATATGACCCGATGTTTGCGACAAATCCCGACAACCTTATCAAGGATGATCCTTCAAAGGGTATTTTCGGAAAGATTGCACTCAAAAAGGCAGCCTTTATAGTTATTCTCGTGTTCTTTATCTGCCTTTCAATGTATTTCAGCTTCAGAACTGTTTCAAAGCCCGTTTACACCTACGAGGAAAACGGCACCTTCGAAAGCGGTGAAACGGCATATCAGCTTGCAGAATATCACGGTGACAGCCGTCAGGTGCTTATTCTTGATTACGTACGTGACGAAAACGATGTTCCCGACGAAGCAAAGAAGGTCAGAGAGGTCCGCAAGTATGCGGTAAACTGTAACGAATCCCTGGGCTTCATTTACATTTCGGCAGACGTCGAAATCATCGACCCCAAGGCCTTTTACACCTGCAAGAATCTCAGAGCCTTCTTCGTTGATGAAAATAACCCCAACTACACTTCCGTTGACGGTGTTCTTTACAGAACGGAAAACGGCGTTGCAGTTGAAATCATGATGTGTCCTCCCAAGAATCAGGAATATCTGGCATCCTTAAGGCTCGGTGCAAAAGCTCCCCTCACCCCCGAGGAAACAGCTGCATATTTTGAAACACTCGGAAAGCTTCAGAGTGAAATACCCTCTGCCGCAACCGACAAAACCCGTCTGCAGGCAGAGACTGAGGACAATTTCTCAACCTTTACGATTCCCGAAACCGTAACCGTTATAAACGAGCTGTGCTTTGCAGAATGCTACGGCATCAGACACGTTATTTTCAACGATATTATTACCGATATTGAAGCCCTTGCATTTTTCAAATGCTCATCACTTCAGGAGCTCAATATCCCTGACTCCGTAATCAATATCGGCTCCGATGCATTTTCATCCTGCTCGGCTATCCCCGATATATTTATTCCCGCATCGGTAAAATCAATCGGACATCACGCATTCTATAACTGCTCAGCCGTTGAAACCGTCAGAATGGAATGCTCCGAAGAGGAAGCCGAGGAAATGGATCTCGGCTCAGCATGGCTTCCCGAAAAGCGCAAGGTCGTTATGCGCCCCATCGGCGTTTCCTATAATGAAGAAAGGGAGGTAAAGTAATATGTCAAAGGCCGGAGATTTTTTCTCAAACGTAAAAACACATTGGCGTGAGCCTGACAGAGCAAAGGGAAATTACGTTTCCTTCAAGGAATATCTTGATATTTTCCTCGGTGTCAGCTTCAACTATGCGGCACAGTCTCCCCTCGGCTACATAGGCTTCGGTGCAGGCTGTTACCTTATAATGTATCACTATGACCTGCCCTATATCGCTTTCTCAATCGTAGGTCTTATAGGCATTCCCTTAAGCTATCTCTGGAGTATCGTAAGCTGGCTTGTAAACGATAATCTGGGCTTTATGGAAAAGAAAACCGAAAAAATCGTGTACTCCATATTCTTCGCGGCAACGGGTCTCGGACTGCTTCTGCTCCTTACTGACTTTACCGTGCTTATTCCCGACGGCAATGCACTCAAGGAGGTGCTGAACGGTCTTACGGGTATCAATGCACGAAGCTTCTTCAAGATAATAGGTGTTCAGCTTCTCACCAACGGCTTCAGCGGTGCAAGAAACATCTTCTGGAGAAAGAAGCTTGTTCCCAAATACGGCAGATACAAGTTCAACCTCTATGCAAGCGTAATCCAGAAGAGTATTCTTATCGTTCTCATCGGCTGGCTTCCTATCTATAACATTCCCGACGTAAACGAACGCTTCTGGATAGCATACCTTCTTTTCAGCCTCTTTACGATGTACGACTTCTCTACCACCACAGAGCAGTGCACCCAGACCATCAGCCCCAATCCTCAGGAAAGACTGTGGGTACGTACCTATCCCGTAAAGATAAGCCATCTTCTCAACTCCGTATTCGTTCTTGTTCTTCCCCTTCTCGGTGAATTCAACGACATAAACTTCTATAAATGGGTTGTTCCCGGTGCATTCATCCCCTGTGCCGCGCTGACACTTTATTTCGCAAGAAATATCAAAGAACGAATCCCTCAGCCTGCTATCGAAAAGAAGCAGAACATCTCCTTCTGGTACGGCATTTTCAGCGTTATAAAGAACAAATACCACTGGCTCAACACGGCAACCTCTCTTATCGACTCACTTGGTAACGGTATGCTCAGTATAACAACGGTTGTTTATTTCTACACAATGAGACTCAGCGGTCTTGAATACTCACTCATTACTCTTCTTTTCACTTTCAGAGGCACTCTTCCCACCTTTATAGCACCTATGATTATGAAGAGATTCTCATTCAAGACACTGAATCTTTTCAAGCAGCTTGTTGAAGTACTCAGTGCAGGCATAAACGTTCTTGCAATTCTCTATCTCGGTGATAACGTAATTCTCTGCGGTTGGATTATGTACGGCTCACTCTGGCTAAGAGGCTTCCTTGTAGAGGTTGTAAATATCGCAAAGAGCGATATGAGCGTACGTCTTCAGGACTATCAGATGTACCTCTCAGGCGAAAGACTTGCAAGCTTCTCAGGCGTTTTCAGTTGGTTTATTTCCCCCATCACAACTCTTGTAGGTCTTATCATCCCCGTGCTCATCCTTCGTGAGGGCTTCAACAGTAACTGGGACGTTCTTTTCATAGACGATTCAAGAGCCGGTATTCTCGTTGTTCCCCTTCTGTTTGACCTTATAGGACACGCACTTATGATGATTCCCTATTTCTTCTGGGATTACAACAACAAGCAGCATCTGTATGCCATGAACGTTCTCAAGCAAAGAGAAGCACTTGCCGAAGAGGGCTACTACCCTGCTACCTACACGGGCGGTCTCAATTTCAAGGAGGCTCATAACGTAAAGCACGGTCTTCCCGAAGAGATAAGACATCTCAAGGACGACCAACCGCCAAAGCGTAAGGATAAGGCAAAAGTAACCGTCAGCAGTTAATTCTGCATAATATAATTGACAAGCACTCCTTTAATGTGGTAAAATACCGCAGGTCAAAGGAGTGCTTATTTTATGAATCTTGATTTTTCATTCTTTTTTAACAGTATATTGTTAGGCGTCGGACTTGCGATGGATGCATTTTCAGTATCCCTTGCAAACGGTCTTAACGAGCCTTGTATGAAAAAGGGCAAAATAGTGGGAACTGCAGGTATATTCTCCGTATTTCAGGCTCTTATGCCTCTTATAGGCTGGATATGCATTTCCACAGTGGCACAGAAATTTGAGGCTTTTTCAGCCCTTATTCCATGGATAGCTCTTATCCTTCTCGGCATCATCGGAGGCAAAATGCTTATTGAGGGCATTAAGAACAAGGACTGTGCCTGCGAGGAAAAGCCTGCAATCGGAATTACGGGGCTTCTCGTTCAGGGTATTGCCACCTCAATTGACGCTCTTTCCGTCGGCTTTACAATTGCCGACTACAATTTCACAGAGGCACTTCTCGCCTGCATACTCATCGGTATAGTAACCTTCTTTATCTGCTTCGGCGGTATTATTATAGGCAAAAAGGCAGGCACTAAGCTTTCAGGCAAGGCAGGAATTTTCGGCGGTGCAATTCTGATTTTCATCGGTCTCGAAATCTTCATTTCAAGCTTTATAAAATAAGTTAAAAAAAATTAACTCCCTCGCAGATTTCTCTGTGAGGGAGCTTATTTACGTCAATCAGAAAAGCTCAATAAGAAATTTGGGGATTGCGAAAAGTGTTCTGAGAACCTTATTGACAATGGGAAGAACAGCCGCCTGAATCTTCATCATCTGAGGAATATCGGCTTCATCGTGATACCAGAAGGTAGGACGGACAAGGAAATTGGGCTCTTCCTCACGGAACATTACACCCCAGTTTTCTGCAAGATACAGAACACCGTAATCCTTCATATCATAGTAAAGCTCTCTTGCTTCCTCTTCAGGATTTGTGAAGGGAGAAAGCCAGTTGAATTCGCCTGCCCACGTAGCATTCTTATAGAATCTCCAACTGAGCTCGAAGCCCTCAAGGTGAGCCTTGTTGTCCTCGGTAAGATTTCTGCTCTTTGCATTTTCAAGCTTCTTGTCAAGAATTGCAATGTCAATCTCATTAAGAGAGGAGTTGTTTTCAAGGCTTTCACCGCCGTCGTAGCAGGTCATGTGGCTTACCTTGAATGCTGTGGGATTGTAGCCCTTGACAGCCTCTTCGAAATAGTAAATGAATTCAATAACGTCGTCAGCGGCTTCACCGTAGTAAGCGTCACAGAATTCCTTAATGTGCATTTCGATATCGGTATCGGGATTCCAGAGAAGCTTGCT
The DNA here is from genome assembly GCA_045651625.1 of Acutalibacteraceae bacterium. GTDB lineage: Bacteria > Bacillota > Clostridia > Oscillospirales > Acutalibacteraceae > RUG806. Next base: position 6,106 of record JAZRST010000042.1, read on the forward strand.
TACAAGATATGTTCTTAACTCGTGAAGCTCGGCAGGGATAATATTTTCACCGCAGCCGTGGTCAAACACGGAGATAACGTTTCTGTCTCTGAAATACTGATATCTTGCCTGAAGTCTTGTGATATTGGGGAAGAAAGCGTAAATATACTGGAAGTTCGTGCTGTAATCCCAGATATAAATATTTTCAGTAAGATTTGACCAGCCGGTAAGATTTACGTCAAACTCGTGGTTTTCGGGGCAGGATGCATCGTCAAGGTCGTGAAGCACGCAGGTCTGGATGGGACAGAGTCTGATAACAACGTTATCCTCAATTGCAAGACCCGTGGGAGGTGTTTCGGAGCGCTGATAAGCAAGAGTTTCAACCTTATTATCGGGATACTCCTCCTTGATAGCGGCAGCAACCTGATTTACGAAATTAATCATAGCAGCAGATTCAACACCGCCGTGAGCATTATTGAAGGCTACACAATCGGGACAGTGACAGAAATCCTGATTGTCATTCTGTGAAACACTGAAAATTGAATCGTACTGTGAGAAATGTGCCTTAGCGGCAGCAATAACAATTTCAAGAATCTCGGGATTTGAGAAGCAGGGCTGACGGTTGGGCTGTCTTACACCGCTGTCATCCATACCGAAGTATTCGGGATGTGAAGCATACATATCCTGAGTAATAATCCAACCGATTGTATGCACACCGTTGATGCAGGCCTCTGTGGGAATACCGCCGAGGCTTTCGGGAACACCTGCCATCATACCGTGAAGCTTGTGAGCTACAGAGTAATCAACGTACATTGTTGAGAACATCCAGTAGGTCTGTCTGAGCACGAAGGGAGGTACGTAGGTGTAATCAATTTCCTCAAGAACAAGCTCAGGGATTTCGGGGATTACAATGCAGTCACCTCTGTCGGGGGTAAGGGGAATTGACTTTACAAACCAACGGCAGCCGAGGAATTCCTCAAGGAAGGTGTAAACAGCGTAAATTGCGCCTCTCTTTTCGCCGCCCGTAAGGAAAAGCTTCTTACCGTCGGTAAAAATACGAACACCCTCGTCGCCAAGCTCGCTTCTGTCAACGGGATTTGCTTCTTCTCTGTTAGTCACACCGACTACGATTTCATAATCGCTTTCCTCTTCACTGTCACGGATAACGGTGAAGTCGGCACCCGTAATCTGCTGAAGGTGGTCTTCAAGCACGCCTGCAGCATTTACTTCCGTATCGGTTGCATTTTCCGCAACTACGATGCTGTATGCAGTAACACCGTTCTTTGCAAGAACGATTCCTGTTTCAGCGGCGGAAACGGGCACAACGATAAGGCATAACATAACAAGGGATAAAACTACTGAAATTGCTTTTTTCATAACAGTTCTCCTTTTTTATTTTCAATCAATAACGGGAAAGCTCTCAAGAGGTCTTTCACGGTTTTCAATTACGTATTCATAGCCTTCCTCGGTTTCAAATACAAGCACGTCCTTTTCTCTTGTGAACTGAACTTCCTCATCAGCTTCAAGATTTCTTACACGGACGCCCTCACCGAAATTATCAACCACACGGCAGGTGTTGCCCTTAAGGCTCGTAACGATAATATAAGCGGTCTTTCCTTCTCTCATTTCAGCAGAAACAAGGAAGGCTCTTCTTGCTCTTAAGGAGAAGAAAGCGGCATCGCCCACCTCTTCATCCCAGGCAGGAAAAACGTGGATATCGCCTGACTGTGACTGAAGAAGCATTTCGCTTATAACCTCAGCCGTAGCGGCTGTACCCTTACCTACTGAGAAATCAAGCTCGTAGGTTGCCGAAAGATCGTCAAGATTTCCGCCGCACTCATATTCCTCGGGGATAAGCTTTATAATCTGACCTGCATATTTCTTGTCTCCCATACGAAGACGGGCAAGCATACCGAAGCTTCTGTCCCAGGGAATTTCATTGTCCTTGATAAACTTCTTAACGGTCTTTCTTGCACTCTCCATAATCTCGGGGCTTATACCGTGGCGGGCATCAACCTCACCCGTATATGCAATGGGAGAAACGTCAGTAACGCCTGCAGGACCGTAGTCAAGTGTTCTGTCGTCGGTATCCTCTGCAGTCTTCCATGTACCGTCAGGCCAGCAGGGATAGTCCTTTCTCATAGCGTCAAGGTCCTTCTGCCATTCTATAGCCAGCTCCTCGTCAACGCCTAAGATACGTGCAGCCTTTACAGCATTTCCGAGAGTCAGCTTGAACATACAAAGGTCAATAAGTGAATTTGTCATAAATTCATTGGTAAGACCGTTTGCAGCAGTAAACTCCTGAGAGCGTGAGGGAAAGATATATCTTTCACCGTCCTCTGCCGTCAGAAGATATTCGTGATAGAAGGTTGCGGCATCCTTGATAAGAGGATAACCAACCTCTCTGAGGAAATCAACATCACCTGTGTAATCGTAATAGTCCCAGCAGAATTTTACACTCTCACCCGTTGTCTGAAGGTTCATCATTGTTCCGTTAAGTGTAATCGCAGAGGAAACAACGGTGCCGGAGCCTGAAATAGCATGGGGATATGCGGTTCCGTTCATTCCGTAGAAGCCGCGAGTGAATTTCTGAAGCTTTTCTCTTGATTCCCTTAAAAGCCTGAACCAGGGCTCAAGAAGCTCCGAATGGTTTGTTGTAAGAAGACCGAGATTGGTCTTTGCCTGCTCGTAGGTAAGAATATGATAGCCCCAGCTTGCGAAGGTGGACTGATACCAGGGAGCAAGGTAGCCCGAAGCGTACTTGCCCGGCTTTCTTGCCGCCATAGCCTGATATACACCCCAGTACCAGGGTCTTGAAAGCTTCGTATCGGGAAGCCTTATCCATGAGCGCTTCCATATATGCTTATACCACTCAGACGTAATGCCAAAGCCTACGGGAGCGTGATATGCCATTACCTTATCAAGTCTTTTCTTCGCCGCCGCCATTGTGTCCTCAGCATCATTTGTGGAAACAACGGTGAGAAGGAAAACGGTTCCCTCTCCGTCAGGTCTGCCCTCAGCAAAAACTCGTGAGCCTGCAGTATAAGCCTTGAAGTTTTTATCGGGTGTTGACATCATAACGGTATAATGTCTGTCAGGAGAATTTTCAGGGTCGGGACCTGAACGAAGCCGCATATTGAAGCCGAAATAATTTCCGTCAACAAAGGGCACGGGCACAAAGTACTTTTCAATTTCTTCTTCAAGGTGCTTCTTTATTTCGTTACCGACAAATCCGATATTGGGATTAACCTCCATGGGGTCCTTGGTAAGCTCAAGAGCCACCTTACCCATATGACCTGCAAGCTTGGGAGCGGAGCAAGCAACCAGCATTACCTCGTCAGCAGGACAGATACAGCTCATTGTTGTAAAGCCCTGCCCCTTTATGATGCCGTTCTGGTCACCGAGAGAATAGGTCTGTGTGATAATGCCCGTATGCATATCAAGATGCTCTCTGATATTTGCATAAACACCACCTGCACAGAAGTGCATTGTAAGTCTTGCGGCTGAGGTCTGCACGGGCTGATGATTACGGTTATTTGCCGCCGCGGCGATATCCTGCTTGACTGTATGATCCCCTGCAAGAATTCTCTCCCTGAGCCTTGCCATACCGTCGGGAAGCCAGCAGGGAGGGTCAGCCTCGTAATCATCCCACCAGAGGTCGTTCTTTGCAATGTGATATGTATAATTATCGGGAGTACCGTGAACCGAAGCACCGAAATCACCGTCGCCTATAACGTAGGCATTTCGGAAATCCGTAACGGTTCCCTTTCTGTCGTAGAAGTGCTTGATTGCCTCCTTGTATCCGTCCGTATTTATCCTCATTCTGCCCGGAACGGCAGTTGCATCGGGAAAATTAGGAAGGATTCCGCAGAAGGTCTTTTTTCTTCTGAGTTTAGTGTCGGACATAGCGTATGCACCCACTCTCCTATTTTATAAACATATTATATCACATAGTTTTACCTTGTGTTTATTTAATTACCCCAAGAAATACCCTGAATTTATTCTCTTGCACAAAATTATTATTGAAAATCATTAACTTTAGTGTTATTATCAACATAAACACTACAAATAAAATACCCCGTTTTTCAATAGAAAAGAGTGATAAGAAAAATATGAGCAATGAAATCGTAACAAAAAAGCTGTCCTTGTATCAGCTTTTCTCAGCCATAAATGACGACGTGGATTTTCCGCCTCATTGCCACGAGCATTACGAAATTGCAATAACCCTTGAAGACGGCTTTATGCATACAATAAACGGCAAAACCTCCCGTGCCGTCAAGGGTGAAATCGTTATTCTTCGTCCCGGTGATATTCATTCTGCAGAGCCTATTGAGGGGCTCAGCCACCGCATCAGGGATATCTATATCCCCTCACCGCTGTTTTCCGAGGTATTTGACGAGCTTTGCTCCCCTTACTGCAGTGAGCTTCTTGCAGGCAGTAAGAATGAGCCCGTAATTTTTCACATTTCTCCCGAGGAGGCTGAAAATCTCGACAAGCGTCTGCAGTATCCTCTTTTCCTCAACAGCCTTCCCGACAAACAGCATTATTCGCCTTATAATACCATAATCAAGAAGGCTATTATATGCGAAATTATCGGCTTTTACTGTCACGAAAAGCTACTTAATGAAAAAATTATGCCCGAGTGCGTGGCAAAGCTTATAAACGCTCTTCAGGACAACGAATTTTTCAATCTTCCCATTTCTGAAATGGCTTACCGCCTCGGCTATTCACACAACTATCTCTGTGCACAGTTCAGAAAGCATTTCGGAAAAACCATTCAGAAATTCATCATTGAAAGAAAGGCTGAAAAGGCGGCAAGACTGCTGACAGACACCAATATTTCCGTAGAGGCAATAGGTAAAAGCCTCGGCTGGACAAAAACAAGCTGCTTTATAAGCAATTTCAAGGAAATTTATACACTTTCCCCCTTGCAGTACCGAAAAACCCACAAAAATTACAAGCAGTAGTAATTCATACACATTTTCATTAATTGTTGTATATTTTCCTTTATTTTACTTTACAAAACATCGAATGTTGTATATAATTTGTTCATAATTCATTCATAAAGGAGAAATACTATGAAGCTTAAGAAAATATTATCCTTACTTCTTACAGTTCTTATGATATTCACGACCTTCATTCCTGCTGTAAGTGCGGCAGACACCAGTGAATATCCTATAATCTACATCCCCGGCACAAGAAACCCTCTTTATGCTGACAAGAACAATCCCTCCCAGGATAACCGTATATGGAAAATCGGCGTTGACGTCGGTGCAGTTGTCAAGGAAGCTCTTGCTCCCTGCCTTAAGGAGCTTGCACTCGGCATTGTCCGTGACGATTACACTGCATACTGTGACGAGCTTGCAAGCACAGTTGTCCCTCTTTTTCAGAACATTGTTCTTGATAAGAACGGTGAAGCCTCCAACGGCTCAGGCGTAGAAAAGGAATCCGCATCAAGAAGCTATCCTCAGAAGACCGGTAGCTACGGCTTATGGGATTATCATTTTGTATATGACTGGCGTCTTTCTCCTATGGACGTATGCCATCAGCTCAAGGACCACATTGACCGCGTAAAAGAACTTACGGGCAAGGACAAGGTAGTTCTTATCGGCAGATGCATGGGCGCAAATATGATAAGTGCATATTTCACCGAATATTATGATCACGCTGTAGCAAGTGTTGATAACATTGTTATGTATGAGCCCTCAAACCTCGGTCTTGATATTTTAGGTGCAATCTGGTCCGGCAAGGTTTCTCTTGACGACGAGCAGCTTGATTTATTCCTTGACTACTATCTTTCCCACGAGGATCTTATTGAGGACCCCGATACTGCTGAGCTTATCTCCGCTCTTGTTGGTGTTTTACAGGAAATGAAGATGCTCGGCATCGGTACAGAGCTTGTCAACAAGCTTCTCGAAAATGTAGGCACCAATCTCATTCCCCGTCTTCTTCTCGGTACCTTCGGATCATTCCCCTCCTTCTGGTCAATGGTAGGAAAAGAATATTATGAGGACGCAAGAGAATTCGTATTCTCAGGAAAAGAAGAGGAATATAAGGGCTTTATCGAAAAAACAGATGACTGGTATTATAATGTAATGCTAAAGCTCCCCGAAACAATGAAGTCACTTGAAGCAGACGGTGTTGCAATCGGTGTACTTGTAAAATACAATATTCCCTCTTATCCCTTCTACACAAATGCTTCTCAGCAGACAGATATGGTATCTGACGTTTATCACGTATCATATTATGCAACTAGCGCTCCCTACGGTGAAACACTGTCTGATGATTATATAAACAGTCTTGCGGATAAGAAGTATCTCTCCCCCGATAAGATGATTGATGCTTCAACCTGTATTTTCCCCGATAAGACCTGGTTTATCAGAGATATTTCTCACGATCCCTTCCCCCCTTCAATTGATAAGCTCATTATGGCTTTCATCAATTCACACGGTAAAATGACTGTTTTCAGCGATGAAAATTATCCTCAGTATTTACAGTATAATGCTGAAAATGATACAATAACACCCATTAAAGAAGAGACTCAGCAGAGCACCAATGCATTTATCAATTTCATAAATAAATTTGTAAGATTCTTTAAGGCAATTTTTAATACGATCAAAAATCTTTTCACAAAATAACTTAACCTCAGTGGCTGTAAAATTTATTTTTACAGCCATATTTTTTTGTAAAATGCTATTGACAATTCGGTTTACATATTGTAAACTGATATTGTAGTCTACAATATGTAAACCAAGGAGTGTTCAATATGGCAGATATTCAGTTAGGTGTTGTTGAAAGCAGATTTGCCGATATGATATGGGAAAGCGAGCCCGTGTCCTCAGGTGACGTGGTAAAAATGGCAGAAAGCACACTCGGCTGGAAAAAATCCACAACCTTTACGGTGCTCAGAAGACTTTGCGAAAAGGGACTATTCCGCAATGAAAAAGGTACAGTGACTTCTGTAATATCAAAGCAGGATTTCTACTCTATGCAGAGTGAGCAGTTCATTGACGAGACCTTCGGCGGCTCTCTTCCCGCCTTCCTTGCAGCATTCACAAAAAGAAAAAAGCTGTCAGCATCGGAAATTGAAGAGCTGCGCAGAATGGTAAACGACTATAAGGAGGATTAAGCATGGAAGACATTTTCATTAAAATTCTCAACATGAGCATAACCGCCTCATATTTTGTTGTAGCCCTGATTCTCCTCAGAGCCGTTTTTAGGAAAATTCCCAAATGGCTCAGCTGTTCTCTTTGGGGACTTGTGGGTCTTCGCCTTATTCTCCCCTTCTCATTCAACAGCATTTTGAGCATCATTCCCAGTGCGGAAACAGTACCCTCAAATATTATGTACGAGGAAAGCCCCTTTATCACAAGCGGAATCGGCATTGTTGATGCGGCGGCTGAGCACATTCTTTACAGAACGGTAGCACCGAATCCGGGTGACAGTGCAAATCCCTTACAGATTATTACCGCCGTTGCCGCCTTTTTATGGGTAACGGGAATTGCCGTAATGCTCGTTTACGCCCTCGTAAGCTTCCTGCTCGTAAGAAGAAAAACAAGGCTCAGCATCAGAACAAGTGAAGGCTATTATATCTGTGACAGCATAGCCTCCCCCTTTATTTTAGGTGTAATAAGACCTAAAATCTTCATTCCCTCAGTAACTCAGGCTTGCGACATTGAGCTTATTCTTTCCCACGAAAAGGCACACATAAAGCGCCTTGACCATCTGTGGAAGCCCTTAGGCTTTCTTATTCTTTCAGTTTATTGGTTCAATCCCCTTATGTGGCTCGCCTACATTTTCCTTTGCCGTGATATTGAAGCCGCCTGCGATGAAAAGGTTCTGAAAAATAAGGGCACAGACATAAAAAAGAGCTATTCAGAAGCACTCATAAACTGCTCTGCAGGAAGGCGTCTTATTACCGCCTGCCCTCTTGCCTTCGGTGAAACAGATGTAAAATCAAGAATAAAAAATATTCTCTCCTACAAAAAGCCAGCATTATGGCTTATAGTAATTGCACTTATTGTCAGCATCATTCTTTCCGTCTGCTTTATGACAAATCCCGACGGAATGAAGCTTAATGATATCACAGGCTATGAGGACATGTTCAGAGATGTCGAAAAGATTCAGCTTTTCACCGGCACTGCGTACATCTTCACCACAGAGGATGTAAAGCCCGAGCTTTCCGATCTTAAAAAGGTAAGAGTTGAAAAAGCCACCGATGAAACACAAACAGATAAATCATACCGTATTGAAATCAACGATGAGGTGACAATCAACATTAATACAGACTTTTCAACGCTTTTTTTAAGCAAAACCTTTGACGGTGTTGAAAGAACATCGGAATGCTATAAGGTTATAGATCCCGAGGTTCTCAGAAGCCTGTTTTTCTCAAACAATTACGTCACTGAAAGACCGGGAATATATGTAACTATTGATGAGGTTTACCGAACGGAGTCAGATTTTGAAATCAGGGCTATCTGGCATAATGAAAGTAATAGTGACGTAGAATACGGTGAAATGTTCACTATTGAACGATACAATGAACAAGGTATATATGAAAAGGTTTCCTTCCCTGAAGATTTCGTATTCTTGCTGCCTGCATATATATTAAAAGCAGGCACAGAAATTGAAAAAAACTACTACTGTCCGATGTCTCTTTCAGACGGAGAATACCGCTTCACAGCCAACTTTACAACAAAAGACGGAAAAACATACTACACAAAGGCAAACTTTGTTATCGGCCCTTTATCCAATGACCACACAAAGCCGCTTCTCTCCCTTGAGGATGTAAAAAGCCTTTCAGAAAAAGGCAAGGACCTTACCTGGTCAGACTTTGAGGGCTTCTCATACGTAGAAACCGGAAGCGGACTTTATATAAGAAGCTATACTATCGACGGTAGATTTTCACTTGCAATTGGCGGCACCGGCACCGACACCGAGCCTATGTATATTTACCTTTGCGCCCCCGACGGCTCAGCAGGTAAATTCATAGATATAAGGCAGGATGACGTTGAACAGTTTATTGAGGAAAATAAGGACAATCCCATTCCCGCAGAAGGATATCTGACCTTTTCAAAATGGCTCTTCCCGGTAGACACAACAGGAGATAATATGAACAAAATAATAAAGTTCGGTGCTTTTCTCCCCGTCAATTACAACCGGATAAAAACATATCCCACCATTAAAATTGACAGTATAGCAGAATTCAATGAGTTTTATGATTATTTCAAGAACACAATGGATTTTAATGCTCTGTCTGATTACACGGGAATTTCATTTTCACAATTTAAGGATGCATGGTTTTTTGAAAACTCCTCCTACTTTGAAGAGAATACACTACTTCTGATTTATGTTACAGCTCCCAATAAGTTAAATAGCTTTGACGTTGATTTCCTGCGGGTGTATGACGACATCCTTCATATAAATATCCGTGAAGGCATATATGAAACCGATGACAATACAACAACGGGATGGCTGATTGCAATTGAAACATCAAAGGGATATACTGAGGACATAAAGCATATCAATGCTTATGTCAGCTCCACCGTAAATTTACCCGAGCCGCAGATTACTCACTTATATATACAAAAATCAGGAAATAAAGTCTATGGCAGCAGCTTCGAGCTTTACGACAACGGAACGTTTATGCTTTCAGTATCCCCCCACAGCAGCTTTTTGGAAATCGGCAGCTTTGCCTATGAAGGCGACCTGCTGATACTTACAAGCGAAGACAATGAGCGTCGATACGTTTTTGAAGTAAATTCCGACCACATTATATTCAAAAGGAATGAATCGGCGGTTTACAAATTGTTTACCGAAGAGGAAGTTCCCGACGGAACAAAATTCATATTACAATAACACAAAAAAAAGGCGGTTCGGATTTTTCCGAACCGTCAGCTTTATACCTCAAAATCAAGACAGCTTCTCTGCTTTGTAAAGGGTCTTACCTTGGTATTCGCTACCTCCTGATGAAGAGGATGTGAAGCATAGAATCTCAGTGCTTCTTCACTTTCAAAAGTGCTGTCGAGCATTAAATCTGCAGTAGATGTTGAAAGACCGTCCGTGTTGACCTTTATGTCAACAAGTCCCTCAATTTTACCTTGAAGCCCCTCAAGACCTTCCTTGATTCCTGCCTTTATGCTTTCTTTTTCCTCGGGGGAAAATTCATCCTTAAGATTCCATAAAATAATGTGTTTAACCATAATTTACTCCGTTATTACATCAATTTCCGAAATACCGTAGTACTTAAAGCATTTTACGGCATTTTCCGTTAGTCTCTCTCCGCATATTGCTATAGGAATTGCAGGCGGACAGCTGACTGAAGGGGAAGCCAGTATTCTTCCCTGCGCTTCATTTATGCTGATTTTTTCCGAAGCCTTAAAAAGTGCCTCCCGTACTCCGAGAACACACTCACAGGGGGAGATTTCAGGCATTTCATCCTCAATTTTATCCCTTTTCGGAATTGATAAAAGCACCTTTTCAAGCTGTAAAAGCTCATTTTCACCGTTTTCGGGTGTTATCATCATAACCACGAAATCAGGATCCGAAAACTCACATTCAAGCTTATGTTTTCTCAGAATTTCAGAAAATTCCGTTCCCTCATAGCCGTATTCCTTTGTACGAACGGCAATTTTCAGTGCCTCGTTACCCGAAAGCACGTAGCCATTTTCCTGAAGAAGCCTTTTAAGTGAAGAAACTCTTTCTGCCGTTTCTCTTATTCTGTCACAGTAGCCCTCAACAAGGCTTCTGTTTACCTTGTCAAGAGAATAAAGTATCAGATAAGAAGGGCTTGTAGAAGCAAAAAGTGACATTGCCTTTTCGGCATTTGCGGCTAAATACGGCGGTGCCTCTCGGGATATGTGAAGATAAGCTCCCCCCGTCAGCACGGGAAGAGTTTTGTGTGCAGAATCACAGCACATATCGGCACCGAGGCTTATGGGATGAATATCCTCTCCGAGAAAACGAAGATATGCTCCGTGAGCATTATCAACGGCAAGAAGCACACCGTATTCACGGCACACTGCAGAAAGTCCGCTGATATCCGATACGTTTCCTATATAGTCGGGGCTTGTGATATAAACCGCAACGGGCAGTTCATCACATTTTTCAAAAAAATTTCTGAGCCTTTCGGGCGAAATTACGGCAGACACAAGGCTTTCTTTATTATCGGGATAAATCCACCTGATTTCCGCATCAAGAAGCGCACTGCAGGTCATAAAAACCTTATGTGCATTTCTTCCTGCGGCAATAATGGGACGTCTTCCCGTCTTTTCTGCAAACATCTTTATAAGTGCAAGCATTGCCCTTATTCCGAGGGATGAGCCCTCAGCAGAATAAACGGTTTTTTGGGTGCCGAATATCACGGAAGCATTACGCTGACTTCTGCCGAGAATTCCGTCCTCGTGATAAAGCACGTCCGCCCCCTTGATTTCCGTTATATCAAGGGGATTTTCACTTCCCTTGTGTCCGGGCACGTGAAGTCTCACAAACTGCTCGTTTCTGTAATTTTCAATAAAATCAACTACAGGTGTATCCATTATCCGTTGCCTTCCAGCGTTTTTGCCGCTTCAAGCATAATTGCACATTCCATTCTCTTTCTGAAAAGGTCACAGCCGTAGGAATATACGCCCTTGACAGACCCTGTAGCGTGATATGCATTTGCGGCACAACCGCCCGAGCAATAAAGCTTTGCCCAGCAGTCGGCACATTCGGGTCTCGTATATACGTTGCAGGACATAAATTCATCCTGAATTTCCGTATTTGTAACACCCTCAAAAACACTGCCGAGACGGAATTTTTCCTCACCGACAAACTGATGGCAGGGATAAAGGTCACCCCAGGCTCTACCCGCCATATATTCGGTACCCGAGCCACAGCCCGAAACTCTCTTATAAATGCAGGGACCGCCCTTAAGGTCAATCATATAGTGATAGAAGGTAAAGGGCTTGCCCTCTCTGTGGCGTGCAAGCATAAGGTCTGCAAGCTCCTCATACTGCTTCATAACAACTGTCTTATCCTCTTCAGTGAGAGCAGAGGGGTCGTCGGAAGCGCATACGACGGGCTCCATGCTAAGCTCTGTAAAGCCAAGCTCAAGCATAGTCTTGATATCCTCAAGGAAATCGGGATTAGCGTGGGTAAAGGTACCCCTCATATAGTAATTTTTGTTATCTCTTGCCTTAACAAACTTCTGGAATTTGGGAACAATCTGCTCCCAGGAGCCTCTGCCCTGATAATCCACACGGAAGCGGTCGTGAACCTCTTTTCTTCCGTCAAGGCTCAGAACAACGTTGCTCATTTCACGGTTTGAAAATTCAATAACGTCATCATCAACGAGCATACCGTTTGTTGTAAGTGTAAAGCGGAAATTCTTTCCCTTTTCCTTTTCAATGCTTCTCGCATATTCCACAAGCTGCTTCACAACGGTGAAATTCATAAGAGGCTCACCGCCGAAGAAGTCAACCTCAAGGTTTCTTCTCGTACCGGAATTTTCCACGAGAAAATCGAGTGCACGCTTACCGACCTCAAAGCTCATAATTGCTCTGTCACCGTGGTATTTACCCTGACTTGCAAAGCAGTAGGAGCAGTTGAGGTTGCAGGTGTGTGCGATGTGAAGACAAAGTGCCTTCACAACACCCGAGGTTCTCTTTTTAAGCTCACCGGCAATGGGTCTGAAGGTATCCTCAGTAAAGAGCTTGCCTGCCTTTTTAAGCTCAGCCAGCTGAGAAAGACAGTCAGCAATCTCCTCCTTTGTAACCTCAGGATTATCGGGATACTTTCCGAGCACCGCTCTCGTGATTTCTTCAGCAGAATGTTTTTCGTACATATTGATAATGTCAAAGGAAGCATCATCAACAACGTGCACAGAGCCTGAATTTGTATCAAGCACAATGTTCATTCCGCTAAGTTTATATGAATGTACCATAATATTTCTCCGATTCACAAAAAATGCCGCCAGACGGCGGCAAAATCTGTTAACTTAAATTAGTCCTGATTCTTGTTTTCGCACTGCTGATTAGCAATACCGCAGCTGGTCTTGCAAGCTGACTGACAGGAAGTCTGGCACTCACCGCAGCCGCCGTTCTTTGCGCTTTCGCAGAGATTCTTTGTTTCAATTGTCTGAATTTTCATATTATATATCCTCCGAAACATTTTTTTATAGTTTATCACATCATTTCGCATAAGTCAATTAACATATTGAAATTTATAAAAAAAAGATTGCATTTGACCTTTGATTTATCTTATGGCAGATACATCTGAACAGGCATTTTTATAAACTGATTTTTCAGCCCGGTACTGTTGTATCACCCTATTTGTGTTTTATGCTTGACTTATAAATTATTTTTGTTATATAATTAATTTTAAGTAAAATTTCTGAGAGGAGAATTCTTTAATGAAGCACCCCGAAATTGTAAATAAAATGACACTTGAGCAGAAGGCGGCTTTTGTTTCAGGTCTCGATTACTGGCACACTCAAGGCTGTAAGGAGCTCGGTCTTCCTTCCATCAACATCACGGACGGCCCTCACGGTCTTCGTAAAAAGAACGAAAATAAAAAAACAAGCGACGGCATAGGTCTCGGCAACTCCGTTCCCGCAACCTGCTTCCCTCCCGCATCGGCTACTGCCTGCTCCTGGGACCCCGAGCTTATCGAATATATGGGTAAGGCACTTGCAGACGAATGTCTCAAGGAAAAGGTATCCGTAATCCTCGGCCCCGGTATGAACATCAAGCGTGCACCCACCTGCGGCAGAAACTTCGAGTATTTCTCAGAGGATCCCATTCTTGCAGGAAAAATGGCGGCAGGTCTCGTAAAGGGCGTTCAGTCAAAGGGCGTTGGCACCTCACTCAAGCACTATGCTTGTAACTCACAGGAAGCATACAGAATGATAGTTGACGAGGTTGTTGACGAAAGAGCTTTAAGAGAGCTTTATCTTACAGCCTTTGAAATTGCAGTCAAGGAAGCATCCCCCTGGACCGTTATGAACTCCTATAACAGAATCAACGGCGAGTACGCTTCACAGAACAGCTACCTTCAGAGCAAGGTTCTCAGAAGCGAATGGGGCTTTGACGGTCTTATCGTGACAGACTGGGGCTCATCTGTTGACAGAATCCCCGGACTTCTCTGCGGAACAGACCTTGAAATGCCCCCCTCAGGCGGCTACAACACAAAGAAAATCATTGACGCCGTAAATAACGGTGAGCTTAAAATTGAAGACCTTGATAAGAGAGTTGACGTTGTAGTTGACCTTATTATCAAGTCCAAGCCCGCACTCGAAAAGGGCGCAGAATTTACTTTTGACGAGCATCACGAGGTAGCAAGAAAGGTTGCCGAAGGCTCAATGGTGCTTCTTAAGAACGACGACGGCATCCTTCCCCTCAAGAAGGGCATGAAGGTTGCAGTAATCGGTGAGCTTGCAAGCGCACCCCGTTATCAGGGCGCAGGCTCCTCCGTAATAAATCCCACAAAGCTTGACAACGCCCTTGAGGAGTTAAAGAAGCTCGGTGTTGACGTTGTTTATGCAAAGGGCTACGAAAAGGCAAAGAACGAGGTTAACGAAGCTCTCTTCACTGAGGCTGAAAACGCAGCAAAATCCGCTGACGTCGCACTTGTATTCGTAGGTCTTACAGAGGAATTCGAGGGAGAAGGCTACGACAGAGAAAACATCGAAATGCCCTCCTCACACAATGCTCTCGTAAGCAGAATCGCAGCAGCAAACAACAATACTGCAGTTGTTCTTGCAGGCGGCTCAGTTATAAATCTTCCCTGGATAAACGAGGTCAAGGCTCTTCTTGATTCCCGTCTCGGCGGTCAGGCAACGGGCAGTGCTGTTGCCAACATCCTTACGGGCGCAGTTAACCCCTCAGGTAAGACCAGTGAAACCTATCCCCTTTCATATTCAGACAACCCCACCTACGGCAACTATCCCGCAGGTCCCGTAACAAGTGAGCACAGAGAGTCCGTTTACATCGGCTACCGTTATTACGACAAGGCAAAGAAGGACGTTCTCTTCCCCTTCGGCTACGGTCTTTCATACACCACCTTCGAATACAGTGATTTAAGCGTTTCCGCTGACACAATCACAGATTCCGATACACTTACCGTAAGCTTCAAGGTAAAGAATACCGGTGACGTAGCAGGTGCTGAGGTTACACAGGCATATGTAGGCGATATCGAATCCACTATTTACCGTCCTCTCAAGGAGCTTAAGGCATTCAGCAAGGTATTCCTTCAGCCCGGTGAGGAAAAGGAAGTTACCTTTACTCTTTCAAAGAGAGACTTCGCTTTCTTTAACGTATATTCAGGTGAATTCCAGGTTGAAAGCGGCGAATTCGCAATTCTTATCGGTGCTTCCTCACGAGACATCAAGCTCATAAAGACAATCACCGTAAACTCCGCTGACACAGCAACCATCCCCGACTACTCCGTAAGCGCACCTGCTTACTACACTGCAGATATCACTGCTATGAAGGGTGCACAGTTTGAGGCAGTTCTCGGAAGACCTCTTCCCTCAGCAGAGCGCGACACCACCAAGCCCATTGACATTTACTGCTGTCTTGACGATGCAAGACACACCAAGTGGGGCGGCAAAATCTGCAACCTCATTGAAGGTATGATGTCAAAGTTCGGCTCAGAAGCAAACGGTGACGGCAAGATGATTGCCGCAATGGCTACTCAGATTCCCATCAGAAACTTCATTGCTATGAGCATGGGTGTATTCTCCGTTGAAATGGCAGACGGACTTCTTATGGTGCTCAACGACGACAAGTCAAGCTTCAGGGGAGTTATGAAGATTATCGGCAGAATCGGACCTGCAATCACAAAGCTTCCCGCATTAATCAAATCCATCTGATGAAATTCAATGCCTGCCACTAAAAACGGCAGGCATTTTCTTTAGCTTCAACAATCTAACAAAAGTTTAACAATAATGTGTTATGATTACCGATATAAAATTCACGGAGGCTTTTTATGTTCAATATTCTCGTGGTTGAAGACGATAAAGCATTAAATAAATCCTTCTGTTCATTCCTTAATCAGCACGGCTACAACACAGTCGGCTGCCTCAATGCCGAGGAAGCCCTTGTTGCTATGTATGAAACTGTATTCGACATTATAATTTCGGATATTATGATGCCCGGCACAGACGGCTTTCAGCTTGCCAAAAGCGTAAGAAGAATAAACGATACAATTCCCATTCTTTTCGTAACAGCAAAGGATGATTTTGCATCCAAGGAAAAGGGCTACAATGCAGGAATTGACGATTATATGGTAAAGCCCATTGACCTTCAGGAGCTTCTTCTTAAAATCGGCGCAATTCTCCGCCGTGCAGGAATCAATAACAGCAAAATTCTGACCGTCGGCAATTTCACAATGAATCTCAATGAATATACCGCCTATCTTAACGGCAAGGAAATAATTCTCACAACAAGAGAATTCAGCCTTCTTTACAAGCTTCTCTCCTACCCCAAGAAGGCATTTACCCGCTCACAGCTTATGGATGAATTCTGGGAGGCTGATACGGAATCAGGTACAAGAACTGTTGACGTATATATAACAAAGCTTCGTGCAAAGCTCGCCGACTGCGATTCGTTTGATATAGCAACCGTAAGAGGTCTCGGCTACAAGGCGGTGATCAGAGAGTGAAAAAGCACTCAAAAAGACGACTGATTATAAACTTTTTTCTCACGTTTATAAGCTTTTTCATTTTATCCCGTTCGCTTATTGAGCTGTCGTTTATTCTGTATTTCAGATTCAGTGATGCACCGAAGGAGCCCAATGAAAGCTTTGCTCCTCTCGTAATCATCAGTCTGTTTGCCGTTTCTGCACTTTTCGGTGTTGCAGGAACTATATGGAGATTTTACACCGTCGAAAAGCCTATACGAGAAATAAACGAATCTCTTACAAAAATTTCAAAGGGCGACCTTGCCGCAAAGCTTAACAGACGAGGCTACACCTCAAGATATTCGGCAATCGTAAAAAGCATAAACGTCATATCATCAGAGCTTTCAAGCATTGATAACCTCAAGGCATCGCTTATGTCCAACATCTCCCACGAGATCAAAACGCCAATGAGTGTCATAAATAACTATGCGGAGCTTCTGCAGACGGAAAATCTTCCCGATGACAAAAGAATTGAATATGCAAAAAGCATTTCAGATTCCTCTCACAAGGTAACGGAGCTTATAACCAATATTCTTAAGCTAAATCAGCTTGAAAATCAGAAAATACCCTCAAATATGAGGCAGTATAATCTCAGCGAGCAGCTGTGCGAATGTCTTCTGGGCTTTGAAAACGTATGGGAAGAAAAGAATATTGATATAGCAACTGAAATTGATGATGACGTGACGGTGGTTTCCGACGTACAGCTGATGAATATTGTCTGGAATAACCTCTTTTCAAATGCATTCAAGTTCACCCCTGAAAACGGAAGGGTTACCGTATCACTTACGTCAGGCAATAAATATGCCATAGTAAAAATTTCTGATACGGGCTGCGGTATTCCTCCTGAAAAAACGGAGCTTATCTTTGAAAAATTCTATCAGTGCGACACTTCCCGTTCAACTGACGGCAACGGGCTCGGTCTTGCCCTTGTAAAGCGTATAATTAACCTCACAAACAGCATTATAAAGGTTGAAAGCGAGGTCGGCAAGGGCACAACCTTTACAGTAAAGGTTCATAAAAAATAAAGGGAGACTCACTGTCTCCCTCTTTTTATTTTTTAAATGTAACGGTAAACTTGGTTCCGTTTATCATATCACTTGAAACGTCAATATCCGCACCGTGAAGAGATGCAAGATTTTTACAGATAGAAAGTCCGAGGCCGTAGCCTCCGCCCGTGGTTCTTGCCTTATCGGAGCGGTAAAAACGCTCGAATATATGAGGCAGATCCTCCTCGGGAATAGGTGCTCCCGTATTTTTTGCAGACAGAAGAATATTGTAGCCTATAAATTTCTTCAGATGATAAGATCTTCGCTTTTTAAGTGAAAGAACGGCTTCACCGCCAATACCCGCATACTTGACTGCATTATCAAGAAGAATGTGAACTATCTGATTGATTGCAACCGGATCTCCCTTGATAAAAATATCTCTGTCAACATCGGTAACAAGTGTGACACCCTTTTCGAATGCAACGGGCTCAAACTGCAGGGCCGACTGCATAGCAATATCAGAAATGTTCACGTCCTCAAACTGATTCTTACGGCTCATATTATCCGTTTTTGCAAGAAGAAGAAGCTTTTCCACAAGCTCCCTCATATGCGAGGCCTCCTCACCAGTGCTGTTTATCCACTGCATCTGACTTTCCACGGATTCTTCCTTATGGGACTGAATGATACCGTTGTTGGTAAGAATTACGGTAAGCGGAGTTTTCAGCTCGTGAGAAGCATCGGCAATAAAGTTTTTCTGCTGCTCCCAGGCTCTTTCAACGGGCTTCAGGCACATGGAAGCAAGAAAGCGCATTATAGCCCAGAGAAAAAGCAACGAAAGAAGCAGGAAAATACCGCCGTCAAATAGAATTACCTGCAGATACTGAAAATACTGTGTGGAATCTGCAAAAGCGATTCTTGTGCCGCTTAAGAAGTTGTATTTATGATAAAAGAGACTCAGTGAATTTATATGCCCGAAATCATTCTCATTTTCGAGCGCTATTCCGACTGCCATGGAAACGGTATTTTCATCCATATCCGCACGGCTGAAATCAAGAATTGTTATACGGCCGAATTCCTTTGCCTCAACAACACAGACGTTTCCCGAATGAAGAGCAAACAGTGAGCTCTGAGCATCATTGACACCTATCTGCGGTGAAAACAGCGATTCGGGAGAGGATGAATATGTCTGAAGCACCGATTTCATATCAAGAGTTATTGTGACAAAAAATACAGCACCCGTGAGAATATAGAAGAAGGCAAGCACCATCAGTATAATTGACATTGAAATTGCCACAAAGCGGCGTCTAAGCTTATTAAGCATCAGCCTTCACCTCAAGACGGTAGCCGATTTTACGAAGAGATGCAATTTCAACGGGACTGCCTATGAAATCAAGCTTTTTCCTGAGAAATGAAATATAAACCTCAACGTTATTATCAACAGCATTGGAGTCATATCCCCATACCTTCACAATAAGGTCATCCTTGGTAACGACAATTCCCGGGCTTCCGAGAAAGATTTTCATAATTTCAAATTCCTTGAAATTGAGATGAACGCTTTTATCCTTACACTTAAGGTCGCAGGTGGAAAGATTGAGCTTCAGACCGTCAAATTCAAGCTCGTCGATAACAACCTCCCCCTGACGTCTTGTAAGAGCACGTACACGGGCTAAAAGCTCCTCGGGGTCAAAGGGCTTCGTCATATAGTCGTCCGCACCCGAATCAAGTCCCTTTACCTTATCGGAAATCTGATCCTTTGCAGTAAGCATCAGAATGGGCGTTGCAATCTTCTCTTTCCTGAGCCTTGTTGCCACCTCATATCCGTTCATTCCGGGAAGCATCACGTCAAGAATTATTATGTCGTATATACCGCTTACGGCAAGATCATAGCCGTCTGCACCGTCAAAAGCAAGATCAACCATATATTTCTGCTGAGCCAAAATATGCTCAAGTGCCGCAGCAAGTCTTTTTTCGTCTTCAACCACAAGAATCTGCATACCGAAACCTCCCGTATGTTCTGAATTTTATTATTACACAAATTGTCTTTTCTTTCAATACTTTATTATCCTCCGCTTAAAAGTTACTTAAATTTTCAGTTTATCCCTTTATATATATTATATTAATAAATTTAATACACAAAATGTTGACTTATTTATAATAAAATGTTAAATTATAAGGTAATTCGGCAAATATTTTTGCCTCACAATAAGACAATGCTTGTTCAGGAGAAATGAACTCATGCCTATTACCGAAATATTGCAGAAAAATGCGGATTTTTATCCTAACGATTTAAGCCTGGTTGAAATCAATCCCAAGCTTGACAACAAAACAAAAATGACGTGGAGAGAATATTCTCTTATCGTTACAGACCCCACTCAGGCATACAGAAGAGAAATGACCTGGGGTGAATTCAACAAGACTGCAAACCGCTTTGCAAATCTTCTTCTTACAAGAGGAATCAAGAAGGGCGACAAGGTTGCAATTCTTATGATGAACTGCATCGAATGGCTCCCCGTTTACTTCGGTGTTCTCAAAACCGGTGCCGTTGTTGTTCCTCTCAACTACCGCTACACGGCAGAAGAAATCAAATATTGTATAAATAAGGCAGATGCGGATTTCATAGTTTTCGGACCTGAATTTACAGGAAGAATTGAAGAAATCTGTCACCGTGTGCCCCGTGTCAAAATGTGGCTCTACTGCGGTGAGGACTGTCCCTCCTTTGCAGACAGCCTTGACGAGCTTATTTCCTACTGCTCCTCAAAGGCTCCCAAAATTCATCTGACAGACGATGATGATGCCGCCATCTACTATTCATCGGGCACCACGGGCTTTCCCAAGGCTATACTTCATTCCCACAAGGCTCTTATGCACGCTTGTATGACAGAGCAGGCACATCACTCACAGACAAAGGATGACGTTTTCCTTCTCATCCCCCCTCTTTACCATACGGGTGCAAAAATGCACTGGTTCGGCTCCTTCCTCGTTGGTGCAAAGTCAGTTATCCTCAAGGGTATCAAGCCCGAATGGATTATTAATACCGCAAGTGAAGAGAAATGCTCAATCGTGTGGCTTCTCGTTCCGTGGGCTCAGGATATTCTCGATGCAATAGATTCGGGTGAAATTGACCTTTCACAGTACGATCTTTCCCGTTGGAGACTTATGCATATCGGTGCTCAGCCCGTTCCTCCCTCACTCATAAAGAGATGGCAATCCGTATTCCCCAATCATCAGTACGATACCAACTACGGTCTCAGTGAATCAATCGGTCCCGGCTGTGTTCACCTCGGTGTTGAGAATACTCACAAGGTTGGCGCAATCGGTAAGGCAGGCTTCGGCTGGGAGGTTAAAATTGCCGACGAAAACGGCAATGACGTTGCTCAGGGTGACGTAGGTGAGCTTGCAGTCAAGGGTCCCGGCGTTATGAAATGCTACTATAAGGATGAAAAGGCAACCGACGAAATTCTTAAAGGCGATTGGCTTTACACAGGTGATATGGCAATGCGCGACGAGGACGGCTTCATCTTCCTTGTAGACCGTAAAAAGGACGTTATTATCTCCGGCGGTGAAAATATCTATCCCGTACAGATTGAGGATTTCTTACGCCGTCACGACGGTATAAAGGACGTTGCAGTTATCGGTATTGCACATCCCCGTCTCGGTGAAATTGCAGCAGCAATCATTGAGGTAAAGGAAGACGTAACACTTACAGAAGAAGAGGTCAACGACTTCTGTCTTGATCTTCCCAAATATAAGCGTCCCAGAAAGATAATTTTTGCAGACGTACCCAGAAACCCCACAGGCAAGATTGAAAAGCCTGCACTCAGAAAGAAATATCAGAGTGAAAACCTTATCAAGATGCAGAATGAAATAAACTAAGGTGATAAAATGAAACAGTTAATGTTAGGTAATGCAGCCGTAGCACGTGGCTGTTATGAAGCAGGTGTCCGCGTTGTTTCATCATACCCCGGTACACCCAGTACCGAAATTACCGAAAATGCGGTAAAATATGATGAAATCTACTGCGAATGGGCACCCAATGAAAAGGTAGGCGCTGAGGTTGCTATCGGTGCCGCAATTGCAGGTGCAAGGTCTTTGACCTGCTGTAAGCACGTTGGTCTCAACGTTATGGCAGACCCCGTATTCACAGCATCCTACACGGGTGTCAACGGCGGTCTTGTAATAGCAGTTGCCGATGACCCCGGAATGCATTCCTCCCAGAACGAGCAGGATTCCCGTCATTATGCAAAGGCATCAAAGATTCTTATGCTTGAGCCCTCCGATTCCTCAGAATGCAAGGAATTCACAAAAAAGGCTTTCGAGCTCAGTGAAAAGTTCGATACTCCCGTTTTCCTTCGTCTTACAACCCGTGTTTCCCATTCACAGAGCCTCGTTGAGCTTTGCGACAGAGAAAACGACGAGCTTAAGGCTTATGAAAAGAATCCTGCAAAGTACGTTATGATGCCCGGCAATGCAATAAAGAGACACGTTGACGTCGAAAACAGAATTTCTGCTCTCACTGAATATGCTGAAACCACTTCACTCAACACTGTTGAAGATAACGGCGCAGAAATCGGTATTATCACTTCAGGTATTACATACGCATATGCAAAGGAAGCACTGGGCAATCAGGCAAACTTCCTCAAGCTCGGTATGGCTTTCCCTATGCCCGTAAAGCTTATCAAGGACTTTGCCGCAAAGTGCAAGAAGGTCTACGTTATAGAAGAGCTTGATCCCTTCATTGAAGAGCATTGCAAGGTAAACGGCATTGACGTAATCGGAAAGGAAGCATTCACTCTCCTCGGTGAATACAGCGTAAACCTCATAAAAAAGGTGGTTCTCGGTGCAGAAATTGAAAACGTAAAGCCCGAGCCCATTCCAGTACGTCCTCCCGTTATGTGTGCAGGCTGTCCCCACAGAGGTACCTTCTACGTACTCAAAAAGCTCGGTCTTACCGTTTCAGGTGACATCGGCTGCTACACTCTCGGTGCCGCCGCTCCCCTTGCAGCAATTGATACAACAATCTGCATGGGTGCATCCGTAAGTGCCGCTCACGGCATGGCAAAGGCAAGAGGTGCTGAATTCAACAAGAAGCTGGTTTCCGTTATCGGTGACTCAACCTTTATGCACTCAGGCATCACGGGACTTATTGATATCGTTTACAACAAGGGTGCCAACACCGTTCTTATTCTAGATAACTCAATCACCGGTATGACCGGACATCAGGATAACCCCACAACGGGCAGAACAATCAAGGGCGAGCCCACAAAGCAGGTTGACCTTGAGCTTCTGTGCAAGGCAGTCGGCATTGACAGCGTTGTTATTGCAGACCCCTTCGACGTAAAGAATTTCGAAAAGGTTGTTAAGGAGGAAACAGCAAAGGACGAGCCCTCAGTAATTATTGCTCAGCGTCCCTGCGCTCTTCTTAAAACCGTAAAATATTCAGGCAGATGTGTAATCACAGACAAGTGCAAAAACTGCAAGATGTGTCTCAAGGCAGGCTGCCCCGCAATTACAGTCAAGGACGGCAAGCCCGTTATAGATGCAACACAGTGCAACGGCTGCGGTCTTTGTATGAATATCTGCCCCTTTGATGCTATAGAAAAGGAGGAGGCTTAATATGGAAACCAGAAGCATTATGATTGTCGGCGTAGGCGGTCAGGGCACACTTCTTGCCAGCCGTATTCTCGGCAACGCCGTTATCAGTCAGGGTTATGACGTAAAGGTATCCGAGGTACACGGAATGAGCCAGAGAGGCGGCTCCGTTGTAACCTACGTCCGTTACGGTGAAAAGGTTCACTCCCCCATTATTGACAAGGGCGGCGCAGATATGATTTTAGCCTTCGAGCTTCTTGAAGCAAAGCGCGCTCTTCCCTTCCTGAAAAAGGGCGGTAAAATCATAGTCAACACTCAGGAAATCGATCCTATGCCCGTTATTATCGGTGCCGCTGAATATCCTGAGAAGCTTGAGGAAAATCTCAGAACAAATGCAGATACAACAGCAGTTGACGCACTTTTACTTGCAAAGGAAGCAGGCAACCCCAAGGCAGTAAATGTTGTTTTAATCGGTGTTATGGCAAAGAACTGGGATATCCCCTATGAAGTATGGACCGACACTATAAAGAAAACCGTTCCCGAAAAATTCCTCGAAATAAACCTTAAGGCATTCGAGCTTGGCTACAACTCATAAGGAGAATAAAAAAATGAAAGAATTAAACAGAAAAATAGAACATCTTTCCGATTCCGTCATCAGAAGAATGACAAGAATTTCAATGGAATGCGGAGCAATCAACCTTTCTCAGGGCTTCCCCGATTTCGACCCTCCCAAGTTCATTATGGACAACCTTGCAAGAGTTGCATCCGAGGGCCCTCACCAGTATTCTCCCACCTGGGGCGCTTACAACTACAGAGCCGCTGTAGCCAAGAAGGTCGGTATGTTTATGGGCATTGAGCTCGACCCCGACAAGAACGTTTTAGGTACAATCGGCAGCACCGAAGCTATGATGGCAACAATGATGGCTATTTCAAATCCCGGCGACAAGATAGTAATCTTCTCCCCCTATTTTGAAAACTACGCCGCACAGAGCCTTTTCAACTCAATTGAGCCTATTTTCGTTCCCCTTGTTCCCCCTTCATTCACCTTTGATGCTGACAGACTTGAGGAGGCATTCAAGGATCCCAAAACAAAGGCTATGCTTCTCTGCAACCCCTCAAACCCCTCAGGCCGTGTTTTCACAAGAGAAGAGTTACAGACAATTGCAGACCTTGCAATCAAGTATGACGTTATCGTAATCACCGATGAGGTTTACGAGCACATCATCTTCGAGCCTCATAAGCACACCTACATTGCTTCTCTTCCCGGAATGTGGGAAAGAACAATCTGCTGCTCCTCTCTTTCAAAGACCTATTCAATCACCGGCTGGAGACTCGGTTATATCGTAGCCTGCGAGGAGCTTATGAACCGTTGTAAGAAGATTCACGACTTCCTTACAGTCTGCGCCCCCTCTCCCCTTCAGGAAGCAATTGTTGCAGGTCTCGAGGCACCTATGTCCTACTACAAGGAGCTTCAGGATCACTACACTCATATGAGAGATATTTTCGTAGGCGGACTTCGCGACCTCGGCTGGAAGTTCACTGAACCCGAAGGCTCATACTTTATGATGGTTGACATTTCCGAATTCCAGAAGGGTATGACAGACGTTGAGTTCTGCGAAAAGCTCGCTTACAAGGTAGGCGTTGCCGCAGTTCCCGGCTCCTCCTTCTTCAGAGAGGACGTTAACCACCTTGCACGTTTCCACTTCGCAAAGAAGGACGAAACACTTTACGAAGCACTTGAAAGACTTTCCAAGATAAGGGATCTTATGTAATCATAAAACAGATAAGGGATGTAAAAACGAAAGCTTTTACATCCCATTATTATATGTTTTTTATAAGCTATTATGGTGCTTAAACCACTTTACGAAAAGAGGTAACCAGGCATCCGCAAGAGGCTGATTTTCGGCTGTTCCGAGGCCGTGTCCGCCATAGGGAAAAATATGCAGCTCGCAGGGTATCTCCGCTTTTATTAGGCGTGAAGCAAATCTTAAGGAGCATTCGGGATTCACTGCCTTATCCTCAGCCGTATGCCACAGAAATACGGGAGGAGTATCCTCTCTTACAATATTCTCAGAGGAGAGCATTCTTATCATTTCCTCATCGGGATTATCGCCCAAAAGATTATAAAGTGTTCCCTCGTGAGTGATTTCGGGATTAAGGGACGCCACGGCATAGCAGGGTGCAAAGGTGTCGGGACGTGATGAAATCTTATCAACTTCATCACCCTCCGTAAGTCCGTAATCAAAGCGAAGACCCGTCATGCATGTAAGATGTCCGCCTGCGGAAAAACCGAGAGTACCGATTTTTTCAGGGTCAATTCCCCACTTTTTCGCATTATAACGGATAAGTCTTATTGCTCGTCTTGCATCCGTTTCCATTACGGGATGCTTATAGGGTGCAATGCGGTAATTAAGATATGCCGCTGAAATACCGTTTGCATTAAGGAAGCGGCAGATTGCATCACCCTCGTGGTCAATGCACACGAAGCCGTAGCCACCGCCGGGAATTACAAGCACACAACCGTTTTCCTTGCCGTTATCAAGAAAATATTCGGTTATTGAAGGCGGCTCCTGACCGAATTCAGGGTTAAAATAAGGAACGTCATTTTCCCAAAGATATATTTTATTCATCATAATAATATCATCCTTCCGTCGTTATATAATGATATTAACATATAAAAACAATTACTGTCAAACAAAAAAAAGAGAGAAGCCGGAACTTCTCTCTCAAAAGTTTTATTTAACTTATTTAACCATGCTTGCGATTTCAGCTGCGAAATCGTCAACCTTCTTTTCAATGCCTTCGCCCTTAGCAAAACGAGTGAAGCTCTTAACAGAGATTTCTGCGCCGAGAGCCTTAGCAACTGAAGCAACGTAGCCCTTAACGTCACCGTCGAAGAGGTCGGAACGAACGAATGCCTGCTCGAGAAGGCAAACTTCCTTAAGCTGCTTGGAAAGACGACCCTGAACGAGACCGTTGAAGATCTTGTTTTCAACGATTTCAGCCTTCTTAGCAACTGCAGCCTCAGCAAGAGTAGCATAAGCTTCCTTGGAGATGAAGTTGAAGAAGTTCTTTCTCTGCTGCTGATCAAGCCCCTGGTAAATTGTTGCATCTTCTTCGTTCCACTTCTTTGTGTCAATAACCTCAGCGATAAGGCTGTTGAGAATGGGAGCGGGAAGAGAATCGGGCTTGTTGAGAGCGCTTTCAATTGTGATGTTTTCCATCTTAGCAAGCTCTTCATCAGAGATGTCGCTCTTGCTTAAGAATTCGGGGCTCATAGCTGCAACCTGCATTGCAACGTTCTTACCCATATCAGCGAATTCAGCCTTTGCAGCTGTTGCATCGTCTGTATCGAAAGCAACGATAACACCAACGGAACCGCCGGCATGAATGTAAGTAGCTGTGTGACCTTCAACAACAGTGAATCTTCTTACCTTGAGGTTTTCACGAAGAGCAAGGAATACTTCCTGAACTTCCTGTTCAACTGTCATTTCGGAACCGACTGCCTTTGTAGCAAGAAGAGCTTCAAGGTCAGCGGGCTTTGCTGCAAGAACAGTCTTAGCAACCTTAGCGGAAAGCTCTACGAAGGGAGCACCCTTAGCAACGAAGTCTGTTTCACAGTTAAGCTCAACAAGAACACCTGCTGTAGCATCGGAGCAAGTAGCAACGATACCTTCTGCAGCAACACGGCTTGCCTTCTTAGCAGCGGAAGCAAGACCCTTTTCTCTGAGAATATCAATAGCCTTGTCGATATCACCGTCTGTTTCAACAAGAGCCTTCTTACAATCCATCATACCAACGCCTGTCTTCTCACGAAGAGCCTGAACGTCTTTAGCTGTAAATGCCATTTTAATTTCCTCCTGATTGTCGTATTTTATCGAAATAAAGCCCGCACTAAGTACGGGCTATTAAAATTATTCTGCAAACTCTGCTGTTTCTTCAGTTGCTTCTTCAGCAGCTTCAGCAACAACTTCGCCCTGTCTGCCAGCGATAACAGCGTCAGCCATAGCGCCTGCGATGAGCTTAACAGCTCTGATAGCGTCATCGTTACCGGGGATAACGTAGTCAACTTCGTCGGGATCGCAGTTTGTATCTACGATAGCAACGATCGGAATACCGAGCTTCTTTGCTTCAAGAACAGCGATTCTTTCTTTTCTGGGGTCAACAATGAACATAGCAGCGGGCTGCTTCTTCATTTCTGTGATACCGCCCATGAACTTTTCGAGCTTTTCTCTTTCGAGCTTGAGCTTGATAACTTCCTTCTTGGGGAGAAGATCGAATGTGCCGTCTTCTTCCATCTTCTTGAGCTGTTCAAGTCTCTTGATTCTTCTCTTGATTGTGCTGAAGTTTGTAAGCATACCGCCGAGCCATCTTGCGTTAACGAAGGGCATATTGCAACGCTCTGCCTCTTCCTTGATGGAATCCATAGCCTGCTTCTTTGTACCTACGAAAAGGATTTCACCGCCGTCTGCTGCAACTTCGTGAATCAAGTTGTAAGCTTCTTCGAGCTTCTTAACTGTCTTCTGAAGGTCGATGATGTAAATTCCGTTTCTTTCTGTGAAGATGTAGGGAGCCATTTTGGGGTTCCATCTTCTGGTCTGGTGACCGAAGTGCACACCTGCTTCAAGCAGCTGCTTCATT
>JAZRST010000043.1:0-2557 GCA_045651625.1 Acutalibacteraceae bacterium
GTTGTCTTTGCCGTTATGCAGGGCTCTGGCAGTCTTAAGGCCTCATATATGAACCTTCTTGTTCAGATAGGCTACAGCGTTATTCTTGCTGTTTCTCTTAACCTCGTTGTCGGCTTCCTTGGTGAATTGTCCCTCGGACATGCAGGCTTTATGTGTGTAGGTGCATATATCGGTACCTTTATTTCCATGCAGCTTCACACCGTTATTGAAAGCAAGGTTATATGCCTTCTTATCAGCATGCTCTGCGGCGGTCTTCTTGCAGCCTTCTTCGGTCTGCTTGTCGGTCTTCCCGCTCTTCGCCTGAAGGGTGACTATCTTGCTATCGTAACACTTGCCTTCGGTGAAATTGTAAGAACTGTCTTCAAGAACCTTCCATGGTTCGGCAAGGCTATGGGTCTTTCAACTAATGCCGTTAAATTCACAAAGAAGGATTTCCCTCTTTTCATAATTGTTTTCATTACGGTGCTTGCAGTTCTCTTCCTTGTGCAGAATCTTGTAAGAAGTAAGCACGGCAGAGCAATCACTGCTATCCGTGATAATGAAATTGCCGCAAAGGCTATGGGCATCAACGTTACCTACTACAAGCTTTTCGTTTTTGTCATTGCCGCATTCTTTGCAGGTATTGCAGGTGTATTCTACGGACATTACACAACTCCCGTTATGTACACCTTCTTCTCATACAACTATTCAATCGAAATTCTCGTTATGGTTGTGCTTGGCGGTATGGGATCAATCAACGGCTCCATTATCGCAGCAACTCTTATTACCATAATAAACTACGTGCTTCAGAAGGAGCTTCCCGGCGACCTTGCCGCTCTCAAGTTCCTTATCTATGCACTCATTCTTATCGGTATCGTTATCTTCAATAACGCTCCCAAGCTTGCTCCCATCAAGGAGAAGCTTTCAGTAAAGGGACTGATTGCCAAGCTTACGGTAAAGAGCCGTAAGCCTGAGGATATCCTCAACGACCCTGCACACTGGGATAAGATTCCCACAAAGATTTCTATGGATGAGGTTCTTTCCACTGACATCCAGCAGGGCAATGAATACACACCCGATAAACCCGGAAAAGGAGGTAACTGAGATGTCCCAGATAGTTCTTAAAACCGAAGACCTCGGTATTTCCTTCGGCGGACTCAAGGCTGTTCAGAATGTTAATCTTGAAATAAAGAAGAAGCAGCTTTACGGTCTTGTCGGCCCCAACGGTGCGGGTAAAACCACGGTATTCAACCTTCTTACGGGTGTTTACCAGCCTACAACAGGTACCTTCTATCTTAACGGAGAGGAGCTTAAGGGCAAGACTCAGGAGCAGATTAACCGTAAGGGTATCGCAAGAACCTTCCAGAATATAAGACTTTTCAATAATATGAGTGTTATCAGAAATGTTCTTGTAGGTCTTCATAATCAGCCTGAGTTCAGATGTAACCCCTTTGTAAGCCTTTTCAGACTTCCCGGTCACTATAAGACGGAAGCAAAAATGCGCGAAAAAGCAAAGGAAATTCTCAGAATCGTTGACCTTGAGGAGGAGAGAAATAATCTTGCCTGCAACCTGCCCTACGGTAAGCAGAGAAAGCTTGAAATTGCACGTGCGCTTGCCACAAATCCCACTCTTCTGCTTCTTGATGAGCCTGCCGCAGGTATGAATCCCCACGAAACAGAGGATCTTATGAGAATCGTCAGAAAAATCCGCGATGATTTTGATATGACTATTCTTCTTATCGAGCACGATATGAAATTCGTGTCGGGCCTTTGCGATGAGGTAACCGTTCTTAACTTCGGTACCGTGCTTGCTCAGGGTACTGCACAGGAAGCCCTTAATGACCCCGAGGTTATCAAGGCATACATCGGTGAATAAGGAGAGAATACTATGGCATTGCTTGAAGTAAACAATCTGCAGGTAAATTACGGTGTTATCAGAGCCATAAAGGGCATCAGCTTTGAGGTAAACGAGGGTGAAATCGTTTCTCTTATCGGTGCCAACGGCGCAGGTAAAACCACTACAATGCAGAGCATTATGGGTCTTATTCCCATTAAAGACGGTATCGTTACCTATGACGGTAAGGTTATAAATAAAATTCCCGGACACAAGCTTGTTTCAATGGGTATGAGCCAGGTTCCCGAAGGAAGACGCGTTTTCCAGGAGCTTACGGTTTATGAAAATCTTGTTATGGGTGCATACACTCAGAAGGATAAAAAGAAGATAAAGGAGGATATCGAGGATATCTGTACTCGCTTCCCCCGCCTCGGTGAAAGAAAGAATCAGATTGCAGGTACTCTTTCGGGCGGTGAGCAGCAGATGCTCGCAATGGGCAGGGCTATGATGAGCCATCCCAAGCTTCTTATGCTTGACGAGCCCTCAATGGGTCTTTCTCCTCTTCTTGTTGATCAGGTATTTGACATCATCAAGGAGTGTCACAGTCAGGGGATGACAATTCTTCATGTTGAGCAGAATGCAAAGAACGGACTTTCAATCTCTGACAGAGCCTACGTTCTTGAAACCGGTGACATCACCGCAACGGGTAAGGGAATTGAGCTTCTTAATAATGAAGAGGTCAAG
>JAZRST010000044.1:0-43059 GCA_045651625.1 Acutalibacteraceae bacterium
ACGGAACTTATGCTGAAGCTCCTGCTCGATTGACGTTATACACTTGCCGTTGTCACAGCGAAGGGTATTATCAACAATGAAATCTGTATCCGGATGATAGACGCTGTCCTTTTCAGCCTCTTCGAGAAGCTTGAGAATCAGAGCCATTCTTATATATTTGCCGTTCAGCGCCTGCTTGAAGTAACAGGCTCTGGGGTCCTTGTCTACCCCTACGCTTATTTCGTTTACACGGGGAAGGGGATGCATGATTGTAAGCGTTTCCTTTGCAAGGGAAAGCTTTTCCGTGTCAAGACAGTAGGAATCCTTGAGCTTGAGATATTCCTCGAAATTGGGGAAGCGCTCCTGCTGGATTCTTGTCATATAAAGTATATCGAGAGAGGGAAGTGCTTCCTCAAGACTGTGTGTTTCAGAGAAGCTGCCCTCCTTAAGATACTTTTTCTTTATGTTTCCGGGAAGACGAAGCTCTGTGGGGGAGATAAGCACCACGTTTATGTCTTCATAACGGGAAAGGGCTTCAATCAGTGAATGAACGGTTCTGCCGTAACGTAAATCTCCGCAGAAGCCGATTGTAAAGCCGTTTAAGGAGCCCTTTTCACGGTGTATTGTGAGAAGGTCGGTAAGTGTCTGTGTGGGATGGTTGTGACCGCCGTCACCTGCATTGATTACAGGTACGTCTGCATTTTCAGCAGCAACGAAGGGTGCGCCCTCTTTAGGATGACGCATTGCAATTATATCCGCATAACAGCTGATAACCTTTGCTGTATCGGCAACGCTTTCGCCCTTTGCGGCAGATGAGCTTGTAGCCTCTGAAAATCCGAGCACGCTTCCGCCAAGCTCCAGCATTGCAGCCTCAAAGCTGAGTCTTGTTCTTGTGGAGGGCTCATAGAAAAGAGTTGCCAGCTTCTTGTGCTTGCACTTTTCTGCATATTTATCGGGATTTTCTATGATATCCTTTGCTGTTTCAATAAGCTCGTCTATTTCGGGGACGGTCAGATCGAAAATACTTATAAGACTTCTCATTTACACCCGTTTCCTTTCTTGTTCTGTTCTGTTTTTATGCTTTTGCACCGTTTACAGCAAGGTAAGCCTTGATTCTGTCAACGTTTTCCTTGTTCTTTTCGTCTTCTTCAAGGTATTCAATGATATCGTATACGTCAACAACGGAATATACGGGGAAGCCGAATTCCTCGCCGACCTCAGCCATAGCGGACTTTTCGGTCTGACCCTTTTCCTTTCTGTCAACCATAACGAAGCAGGCAGCAACCTTTGTATCCTTGAGAGAGGAAAGGATAGCCATGCTTTCTCTGATAGCGGTGCCTGCAGTGATAACGTCCTCAACGATAACGATTTCTTCACCTGCCTGAGGCTTGTAGCCTACGAACACACCGCCCTCACCGTGATCCTTCTCTTCCTTTCTGTTGAAGAAGAAGGGAACGTCGAGGTCCTCCTTTGAAAGAGCACATGCAACGGAAACAGCAATCGGAATACCCTTGTAGGCGGGACCGTAGAGAACTGTCTTCTTGTTTCCGATTTTATCGAAATATGCCTTTGCATAGAACTCGCCGAGCTTGGAAATCTGATCGCCCGTCTTTATGTCACCTGCATTGATGAAATAGGGAATCTTTCTGCCGCTCTTTGCTGTGAAATCACCGAACTTGAGAACGCCTGCGCCCTCAAGGAACTGTATAAATTCTCTCTTATAGCTTTCCATAATTAATCTCCTTAATCTACGAATTCAGCAACGCATCTTCTGTATGCTGCTACGGGGTCCTCTGCACCTGTGATAGGTCTGCCCACAACGATATAGTCTGAGCCGATAAGCTTTGCCTGCTCGGGAGTCATAACTCTCTTCTGGTCACCGATTTCACCGTCGGCAAAACGTACGCCGGGAGTAACGGTTACGAAATCCTTGCCGCATACGGTGTGAACCTTTTCTGCCTCAAGGGGAGAGCATACAACACCGTCAAGGCCTGCCTTCTTTGCATTTTCAGCGTAGTGCATAACAACCTTGTCGATGGGCTCCTTGATAAGAAGGTCATTTTCCATAGCCTCCTGGTCTGTGGAGGTAAGCTGTGTAACGGCAATGAGAATGGGACGTGTGCCGTCTTCACGGGTAAGACCCTCAATTGCGGCCTCCATCATTCTGATTGTACCTGCTGCGTGAAGATTTGTCATATCAACGTCAAGGCCTGAAAGAACAGCCATTGACTTTTTAACAGTGTTGGGGATGTCGTGAAGCTTGAGGTCAAGGAAAATCTTGTGTCCTCTTGCCTTGATTTCTCTAACGATTTCAGGGCCTGCACCGTAGAAAAGCTCCATACCGATTTTTACAAAGGGCTTCTCCTCTGTAAAAAGATCAAGAAAGCTCATAACCTTTTCTTTGCTCGGAAAATCGCAGGCAATAATTACGTCTTTACCCATTACTTTGCTCCTCCTATTATATCTGAAAGTGAATTGATTCCGTATTTTTCCATGACCCTCGGAAGGTCGTTTATTATATCTCTTGCACAGAAGGGGTCAACAAGATTCTGTGCACCGATTTCAACTGCCGTAGCACCTGCAAGCATAAGCTCGATTACGTCCTCAGCCTTTGAAACACCGCCCATACCAACAATGGGAATATTGACGGCATTTGCAACCTGATAAACCATTCTTACTGCAACGGGGAATATTGCACTGCCTGAAAAACCGCCCATTTTGTTTGCGATAACGGGTTTTTTTGTTTTAAGGTCAATTCTCATACCGAGAAGAGTGTTTATAAGGCTTATTCCGTCTGCGCCTGCAGCCTCGCAGGCCTTTGCAATGCTTACTATGTCTGTTACGTTGGGGGACAGCTTGATGATTACGGGCTTCGTGGTAACCTTCTTGACAGCCCTTGTTACCTCAGCCGCCGCCTCGGGAGACGTGCCGAAGCTCATACCGCCGCCGTGAACGTTGGGACAGCTGACGTTTACCTCAAGCCAGCCTACCTCTTCGCATTTATCAAGCTTTTCACAGGTGTATGCATAGTCCTCGATTGAAAAACCGCTGACGTTTGCCATAACCTTTTTGTTGAAAACCTTTCTCATTTTCGGAAGCTCTTCCGAAATAACCTTTTCAACGCCGGGATTCTGAAGTCCTACTGCATTAATCATACCTGCAGTGCATTCTGCAATTCTGGGAGTGGGATTTCCGAATCTGGGGTCCTTTGTCGTTCCCTTGAAGGAGAACGTACCGAGAATATTTATGTCGTAAAGCTCGGCAAATTCATAGCCGTAGCCGAAGGTACCGCTTGCGGGGATAACGGGATTGTCAAGGGTTATTCCGCAAAGGTCAACGCTCATTTTTCCCATATTATCTCCTCCTTCTTAAGGACGGGTCCGTCCTTGCAGATTCTCTTGTTGCCGTAAAGTGTCTTGCATGAGCATCCCATGCAGGCACCGAAGCCGCAGCCCATTCTTTCTTCAAAGCTGAACTGTCCTTCAATTGAGGTTGCATTGTAAAGTGCCTTAAGCATAGGCTCGGGACCGCAGGTGTAGAAATAAGCGGCATCCGCATATCTGTCGAGAGCGTTTGTTACAAAGCCCTTGACGCCCTTGCTGCCGTCTACCGTTGTAACTGTAACGTCACAGCCAAGCTCAGCAAATTCTTCTTCAAAGAATACTTCGCTTTCCGTGTTGAAGCCGAGAATAACTCCTACCTTCTTGCCCTCAGAGAGAAGCTTCTTTGCAAGCATATAAAGGGGAGGCACGCCTACGCCGCCGCCTACAAGAAGCACGCTTTCGCCTGAAAGGGAGGTGTCGTAGCCGTTTCCGAGTCCCGTAAGGATATCAAGAGTGCCTTCCTTCATTACCTTCATCTGCTCCGTACCCGTGCCTACAACCTTGTAGATGATTGTAAGAACGTTACCCTCAACGTCGTTTACGGAAATAGGACGTCTGAGGAAGAGGCCGTCAAGCTTGATGTTCACAAACTGACCGGGGGCTGTTATATCCGAGGTGTCACCCTCAAGACGCATAAGATATACGTCTTTTGTGAGGGGACGGTTCTCAATTATGTTAAATAAGCTCTGTTTCATTTCTGCTCCTTATGCATCGATTGTTGAGATGCAGAGTGTTGTTTCTTCAAGAACGTCAAGAAGAACGCTTACAGTGTCAAGCGCGGTGAAGAGAGTGATGTTGTTCTCAGTTGCATATCTTCTGATTTCGTGACCGTCACTCATAGGACCGTTTGAGCCGATATCTCTTGTATTGATAACGTATGCGATATGACCCTGACGGATAGCATCGATGATTTCGGTGCTGCCTTCACTGATCTTCTTGTGAACGTGAGTTCTGATGCCGTGTGACTTAAGGAATTCTGCAGTGCCTTCAGTAGCCTCGATGTTGAAGCCGAGCTTGTAGAATCTTCTGATAAGGGGAAGAGCCTCTTCCTTGTCCTTGTCAGCGATGGTAGCGAAAACAGTACCGTAATTCTGAAGCTTTGTGCCTGCAGCCTGAAGTGCCTTGTAAACTGCACGGTAGAGCTTGTCGTCGTAGCCGATAGCTTCACCGGTGGACTTCATTTCGGGGGACAGATAAGCATCAAGTCCTCTGATTTTTGAGAAGGAGAATACGGGAACCTTTACGTACCATCTCTTCTTTTCGTCGGGATAGATTCCGAAGATGCCCTGCTCCTTGAGGGATTTGCCCATAATTACCTCAGTTGCAATGTCAGCAAGTGAGTAGCCCGTTGCCTTTGAAAGGAAGGGAACCGTACGTGAGGAACGGGGGTTAACCTCGATGATATATACGTCGTCGTGCTCGTCAACAATGAACTGGATATTGTAAAGACCCTTGATGCCGATGCCGAGACCGAGCTTTTTAGCATACTGTAAAATTGTGCCCTTAACCTTGTCGGATACCGAGAAGGTGGGATATACGCTTATTGAGTCACCTGAGTGGATACCTGTTCTTTCAATAAGCTCCATGATACCGGGAACGAATACGTCGATGCCGTCGCAGATAGCGTCGACCTCAACCTCCTTACCCTGAATGTATTTGTCAACAAGAACGGGCTTGTCCTCGTCGATTTCAACGGCAGTCTTGAGGTAGTGTCTTAACTGCTCCTCGTTTGCAACAATCTGCATAGCGCGTCCGCCGAGAACGAAGGAGGGACGAACGAGCACGGGGTAGCCGATTTCTGCTGCGGCTGCGATGCCGTCTTCAATCTTTGTAACAGCCTTACCCTTTGCACGGGGGATATCAAGCTCGTTAAGAAGATTTTCAAATGCGTTACGGTCTTCTGCACGGTCAATGGCAGCGCAGTCAGTACCGATGATTTTAACACCTCTGTCGTGAAGGGGCTGAGCAAGGTTGATAGCGGTCTGACCGCCGAGAGAAGCTACAACACCCTCGGGCTTTTCGAACTCAACGATGTTCATAACGTCTTCGGGAGTAAGAGGCTCGAAGTAGAGCTTGTCCGCTGTTGTATAGTCAGTTGAAACTGTTTCGGGGTTGTTGTTTATGATGATTGCCTCGTAGCCTGCATTCTTGATTGTCATAACAGCGTGAACCGTGGAGTAGTCGAATTCAACGCCCTGACCGATACGGATGGGGCCTGCGCCGAGAACGATAATCTTCTTTCTGTCTGTAAGACGGGAAGCGTTTTCGCCTGTGTAGGAGGAGTAGAAGTAAGGAATGTAAGCGCCTGTGTGGCAGGTGTCAACCATTTTGAATACGGGGAAGAGGTTGTTTTCCTTACGCATATTGTAAACGTCGGTTTCGGTACACTTCCAGAGACGTGCAATGTACTTGTCACCGAAGCCCATTTTCTTTGCTTCTGCAAGGATTTCTGCATCCTTTCTTCCGCGAAGCTTTTCTTCCATATCAATGATGTTCTTGAAGGCCTGAAGGAAGAAGGGCGTAATCATTGTGATTTCGTGAATCTTTTCAACGGAAACGCCGTGATAGAGAAGCTCTGCAATAGCAAAGATGTTGTCTGCGCGGAATTCCGTGATGTATTCGAGAAGCTCGTCAACACTCATATTGTCGAACTTGGAGAGATAAATGTGGTCTGCACCGATTTCAAGAGAACGGATGCCCTTGAGAAGAGCTTCTTCAAGGTTTGAGCCGATGCCCATGATTTCACCCGTAGCCTTCATCTGTGTGCCGAGAGTATTGGGGGCACCTGCAAACTTGTCGAAGGGGAATCGGGGAAGCTTTGCGATAACGTAGTCAAGACTGGGCTCAAATGCGGCATTTGTATTTGCAATCTGGATATCCTCAAGAGCCATGCCTACGGCAATCTTTGCTGTTACTCGTGCAATGGGGTAGCCTGAAGCCTTGGAAGCAAGAGCGGAGGAACGTGAAACTCTGGGGTTTACCTCAATAAGATAGTATTCTGAAGTGTGGGGATGAAGAGCAAACTGAACGTTACAGCCGCCTTCGATTTTAAGCTCCTTGATAAGCTTGATAGCGGAATCATTCAGCATTTTTTCGTCTTCCTTGCTGAGTGTCATTATGGGAGCCACAACGCAGGAGTCACCGGTGTGAACACCTACGGGGTCAATATTTTCCATACCGCAGATTGTGATTGCGTGGTCATTGCCGTCGCGCATAACCTCAAATTCAATTTCCTTGTAGCCCTTAACGCTCTTTTCGATAAGAACCTGATGAACGGGGGAGAGCTTGAAGGCGTTTGTGCCGACCTCAACGAGCTCCTCTTCGTTGTAAGCAAAGCCGCCGCCCGTGCCGCCGAGAGTGAAAGCGGGACGAAGAACAACGGGATAGCCGATTCTTGCTGCAGCTTCCTTTGCTTCATCGAGATTGTAGGTGATTTCGGAGGGAATTGTAGGCTCTCCTACAGACTGGCAGAGCTCCTTGAAAAGCTCTCTGTCTTCTGCTCTTTCAATGCTTTCGCTGCTTGTGCCGAGAAGTTCAACACCGCACGCCTTGAGAACGCCCTTCTTTTCGAGCTGCATAGCAAGGTTAAGACCTGTCTGACCGCCGATGCCGGGGATGATGGCGTCGGGACGCTCGTGACGGATGATTTTAGCTACGTATTCAAGTGTCAGAGGCTCCATATAAACCTTGTCTGCAATGATTGTATCAGTCATGATTGTTGCAGGGTTGGAGTTGCAGAGAACTACCTCATAGCCTTCCTCCTTGAGAGCAAGACAAGCCTGAGTGCCCGCATAGTCAAATTCTGCAGCCTGACCGATAACGATGGGGCCTGAGCCGATGATCATAATCTTTTTGATGTCTGTTCTTTTAGCCATAAATTTCTCTCCTTATATATTCTGGTGTTCATAAACCGGTTTATTGTCCGAAACCGTCAGCATACAAACGCCTGACAGCCTCGCACCCGTGAAGGGTGTTGCTCTTCCCTTTGAAAGAAATTCGTCGGGGTTTACCGTAAACTCTTTTTCAAGATCCCATACGCTAAAGCTTCCGTCGAAGGGGATTCCGAAACGCTTTCTCGGATTTATTGACATAAGGTCAATAAGCTTTTCGAGGCTTATTTCACCTGTTTTTACGAAGTGTGTGTACATAACGGAAAATGCGGTTTCAAGTCCCACAATACCGAACATGCTTCCTGCCAGCCCCTTGCTTTTCTCCTCTGCGGAGTGGGGAGCGTGGTCGGTTGCAATCATATCGATTGTTCCGTCCTTTATGCCTTCAATGAGAGCCAGTCTGTCTTCCTTATCTCTCAGGGGAGGATTCATTTTGAATCTTCCGTCCTCCTGTAAATCTGAGTCATCCATTACAAGGTAGTGGGGACCCGTTTCGCAGGTTACGTCGAGACCTTCCTTTTTTGCCTGACGGATAAGCTCAACGCTTTCCTTTGCGGAAATGTGACACACGTGGTAGGCGCAACCCGTTTCGCGGACCAGCTTCAGGTCTCTTTCAATCTGCTTCCATTCGCTTTCCGAGCAGATGCCCTTATGACCGTGCTCTTCGGCATATCTGCCTTTATGTATGTAACCGCCCTCAAGAAGGTCGTTTACCTCACAGTGAGCGGCTATTATTCTGCCGAGCTTTTTAGCCTTCAGCATAGCCTCCTTCATCATCTCGTCCGACTGCACGCCCTTGCCGTCATCGGAGAAGGCTATACAGTACGGTGCAAGCCCCTCCATATCGGAAAGCCTTTCACCCTTTTCGCCTACGGTGATAGACGCATAAGGATAAACCCCGATTACGGCATCCTTCTTTATAGCGTCAAGCTGAAGCTGCATGTTTTCAATGCTGTCGGGAACGGGGGAGAGGTTCGGCATTGTGCATACTGCCGTGTAACCGCCGTGAGAAGCCGAAAGACTGCCGCTTTTCATGTCCTCTTTATAAGAAAAACCCGGTTCGCGAAAATGCACATGCACATCGCAGAAACCGGGAAAGACAGTATATTTAAAGTCGTTGTACTTCTCGAAGACGGCGGAAACAGAAAATAAATCACCCGTTCCGGTTCCGAAGCCGGGAAGAGCAGATGATCCTATTACGTTTGCCTTGATTGCCTTCGTCATCTTTTTTCCTTTCATAATCCGGCTTACGCCGGGACATAAAACAACTGCGAAAACACCACTGCATTTTCGCAAGGTCCCGTATGCCGGAAACAGTTCATTTCATTGATTGATATTCTATCACGAAGAGCCTCGTTTGTCAACTTGAAATCAGTATAATTATTAACTTTCTTATAATATACAGTTTGCACGAAATGCGTGCAGGGATTTTTGTTTAAAAGATAGAAAAATGCCGTCTGCAGATGAGTCTGTAAACGGCATTTTTTCTGTGCTTTTTAACCTACGTAGAAGATGCTTTCTTCTGCATTTTCCGTTGTGCTCTGTTCTTCCTGAGAGGCGGAAAAAACGTCCTCTGTAAGCACTTCCTCCTGACTGTTTACGGGGGAGGCGGTGGTCTCCTCTGCGGTTGTTTCTTCGACGGCGGGGGAAGAAGCCGAGCAGGCGGTAAAAATTACGGCAAGTGCCGTAATTACGGTAAGTAAAAGTGCGATTTTTTTCATTTTATGTCCTCCTGAAAAGTGTTCCGGAATGTATCCGTCACACTAAATTTATGCTTCGGGAGGCGGAAAAAACAACACTTTTCTGTCGACGTCGAAAAAAATTCAAAAATATTTGAAAAAAGTAAAAAAATATGCAAAAACCCCTTGATTTTTAAGGAAGTATTATATATAATGAAGTTACTTAATTGGAGCCAATTGGGCTCAGAATGATGTCAATTGGATGTAGAAAGGATGTGAAACGAATGAGCTACAATTTTCTCGGTGAATCAAAGCATACTCTTGAAAACGGATGCCGACTTATAATCCCTCTTCGTTTCAGGTCTGCTCTTCAGCCCGAGTTTGTGTTGTTCAAGGCTCCTGAAGGCTGTCTGTTTATGTACGATATTGAAAGCTTCAAGGGGCTTATGTCTTACCTCCGAGCAGATGCACACACAATGGAGGGCAGAAAGAAAGCCCGTGTGTTTATGCAGCAGGCAAGAACCATTGTTCCCGACAAGCAGGGAAGATTTACGATTCCTGCAGATTTTCTCAAGCACGCTTCCATCGGTGATACGGTTTATCTTCTCGGAAACGATAACAAGATTGAAATATGGAGTGAGGACGACTACACCGGTATGTTCGGCTCTGAACCCGTAACACCTGATATGTATCCGCAGATACCTTATTAAAAGAGGAAGTAAGCAATGGAGTTCAAGCATATTCCCGTTCTTTTTTATGAGACGGTTGATTCACTTAATATAAAGCCTGACGGTATTTATGCAGACTGTACTGCAGGCGGCGGCGGTCATTCTGCGGAAATTCTTTCAAGGCTTTCCGATAACGGAAGACTGATAGCCTTTGACAGAGACCCTGATGCCATAAAGAATCTTACCGAAAAGTTCAGAGGTAAGGAAAATATAACAATTGTAAAAAGCAACTACTGTGAAATAGACAGAAGAATGGCAGAGCTGGGAATTGAAGCCTTTGACGGAATAATTGCCGACCTCGGTGTCAGCTCCTTTCAGCTTGACACTCCCGAGAGGGGCTTTTCCTTTCATAATGATGCACCTCTTGATATGCGGATGAGCAAAGAGGGAATAAGTGCAAAGGACATTATTAATACCTATTCCGAAAAAGAGCTCGTAAGAATTTTTACCTGCTACGGTGAAGAGAAATTTGCAAAAAGCATTGCCCGTCTTATTGTTGCAAGAAGGGAAAAGACGCCTTATGAAACAACCTTCCAGCTTGCAGAGACCATCAAGGACGGAATCCCTGCAAGAGCAAGAAGGGAAGGCGGTCACCCTGCAAGAAGAGTTTTTCAGGCAGTAAGAATTGCCGTTAACGGAGAGTATGAGGATCTTACTCCCTCTGTTGAAAAGATGTTTGATGCTCTTAAGGTTGGCGGTGTGCTTTCAATAATCACCTTCCATTCTCTTGAAGACAGAGCCGTAAAGAATGCGTTTAAGAAATTCACCGAGGGCTGTACCTGCCCCAAGGATTTTCCCGTTTGTGTATGCGGAAAAACTCCGAGAGGTGAATTACAGTTCAAATCTCTTGCTCCTTCTGCTGAGGAGCTTGAAAGAAATCCCAGAAGCCACAGCGCAAGACTGAGAAGTATAATAAAGTTAAAGTAATATAAATAAAGAAAATAATACCAAGGAGATATATAAAGATGGCAGACAATCAGGCAAGAGCTTATGATTTTGAATATTTTGAAACAGGCTACTCTGCTGCTCCTCAGAGAAAGGCCGAAGAAAAGGGAAGTCCTTCAATAAAAAGGGTTGCTCCCAGAACAAAAGAAGAAATGAGACAGCAGGAGATGGCCGGTCTCGGAAAATCTCTCCGCGTTTTTGCTTTTGTTGTTGCAATGTTTATGGTAATCAGCATGCAGATTGTTGCAGGTGCAAAAAATTACAGTCTTGACCGTGAAATCCAGAAGGTTGAACAGCTTCTTGCTGTAGAGCAGGCTGAGAATATCCGCCTTTCCTCTACGCTTAACGGTATTACGGGTATCGCAGTTATCGATACCTATGCCACAGAGGTTCTCGGTATGACCAAGGTTGAAAACTATCAGATAGAGTGTATTGACCTTTCAGTGGGTGATACAGTTCTTTATACGTCCTCTCTTTTAGGGGACCGTTAACAGGTATATTACGGGGAAAATCCGGCATATATATAACTGTTATAAGATGAAAACAAACGATTTAATATAAAAGGAACGTAAAACAGGGGCGGATATGGTTTCGCCCTTGTCGGTATTTTAATATATAGGTAAAAAAGGGGAGAAAAACTCATTGGCAATGAAAAATGATGATATGAAGCGTACTTCTCTGAGTGCAAGACGTGCAGTTCTGGGGTTGTATATAGTTCTGGCAGTGTTTGTTGTCGGGCTTATCGGAAGACTCGGCTATCTTACGGTTATAAAGGGTGACGAATACAGAAGACTTGCTGAGGATCAGCAGTACAATGACTCCGTGCTTTCATCTCTTCGAGGCACAATCTATGATGCCGAGATGAACGTGCTTGCACAGACGGCATCTGTCTGGAGAATACAGATAAATCCCAGCAAAATTGAAGACGACAAGGAAATGGGCGTTGTTGTTGACGGTCTCTCTTCCATACTTGAGCTTGATGCTGTAAAGCTCAGAGAAAAAATCGAAAGAAACATAAAATACGGCTACCTTATTGTGAAGAACGAGGTTGAATACAAGCAGATGTCTGCAATGATTCAGTATGCAAAGGAAAACAAGGTTGCCGATATCATTTTCAGTGAGCCCGATACGAAGAGATATTATCCTGACGGTACTCTTGCCTCCACGGTTATCGGCTTTACGGGTACTGACGGAAACGGTCTTTACGGACTTGAATATTATTACGACACGTCCCTTACGGGTGTTGACGGTAAAATCTTTACTCTCCGTGATGCACGTGCCAATGAGCTTGACAGCAACAACAAGATAATTTATGAAGCAAAAAACGGTGAAAACTACGTTCTTACCCTTAATAACGAGGTGCAGACCGTTCTTCGCAGTGCTTGTCTTACAGCTCTTGAGGATAATCAGGCGGATAACGTTTACGGTATTGTTATGAATACAAAAACGGGTGCCGTTCTCGGTATGTGCAACGTA
Source organism: Acutalibacteraceae bacterium (assembly GCA_045651625.1). Lineage (GTDB taxonomy): Bacteria > Bacillota > Clostridia > Oscillospirales > Acutalibacteraceae > RUG806. Next base: position 12,081 of record JAZRST010000044.1, read on the forward strand.
CCCGACTATAACTCAAACGATCCTTTCACAATTTCCGAAAAGGCTCAGTCTGAAATTGATGCTCTTGAGACCGACGAGGAAAAGAGCACGGCTTACAGCAATGCACAGCAGATGCAGTGGAAGAACAAGGCAATTGCCGACTTTTACTATCCCGGCTCGGTTTACAAGGTATTTCTTGTTGCAGGTGCCATGGAGGAGGGGGCAATTGATGAAAACACCTCTTATAGCTGTCACGGTACAATCACTGTCGGTGACAGACACGTAAAGGACTATAATCCCATAGGTCACGGAGTTGAAACTCCTCTTACCCTTCTTGTCAACTCCTGCAATACCTTCTCCGTTTACGTTGGTCAGAGAATGGGTATAAGTCTTTTCTATAAGTACTTTGAGGCTTTCGGCTTTACGGAAAAGACGGGAATCGACCTTCCCGGTGAGGGAAGTCCCGTTGCAGGTATTACATATCATTCTCCCGAAATCTCCTTCACAAATTCAAACCTTGTCAGTGTATCCTTCGGTCAGTCAAATCAGGTTACCCCCATGCAGGTTGCTGCAGCTGTAAGCGCAGTCGGCAACGGCGGTAAGCTTATGACCCCTTATATAGTCAGCAAGACCATTGATGATTCGGGCAATACCATAAAGGAAACAACTCCCACTGTAAAGCGTCAGGTTATTTCCGAATCCACAGCCGCTACCGTTACGTCCTATATGGAAGAGGTTGTAAAAAGAGGTACGGGTGCCAACGCTTACGTCGCAGGCTATCACGTTGCAGGTAAAACGGGTACCAGTGAAAAGACCGGTGTTACGGAAACAAATGCATATATTGCTTCTTTCGCAGGCTTTGCTCCTGCCGATGACCCTGAAATCACTGTTGTTATAGTTATAGATAACCCCAAGGGTGCTATGTATTCGGGCGGTGATATTGCGGCTCCCGTTGCAGGTGAGGTGTTTACAAGAATTCTTCCCACAATGGGTATTGAGCCTGCATATACGGATTCTGAGCTTGCAAAGCTTTCCGAGCCTGCTCCCGATATGGTAGGAAAGACTGTAGGCGAGGCAAAAACCGAGCTTTCGGGTACAGAGCACGTTGTAAGAGTAATCGGAAACGGTGACACGGTTGTTTCTCAGTCACCTGAAGCCGGCAGAACAACTCCTGCAAACGGTGTTATTGTGCTTTATACGGAAGACAACGTGGAAAAAGAAACAGCGTTAGTGCCTGATTTCAGCGGACTTACCGTTTCTCAGGCAAATCAGATGGCTGTAAACAGAGGATTTAATATCAGAATTTCGGGTAGCTCCTTCTCAACTGATTCTGTTGTTGCCTATAAGCAGGAATATGCTGAGGGCACAGAGCTTGAGCTCGGTAGCATTATTACCGTTTATTTCAGAACAAGCGGTATTTCCGACTGATACGGATGTGAAAAAAAGAGGAAGAATAATGGCTCACACGATTTTACGGAGGTATTATTTTGAATCTTTACACTTTGACAGAAGACCTGCGCTTACCCTGTAATCTGCCCGATTGTGAGATTACGGGTGTAACCGAAAATATAGATAATGTAAAAAAGGGCAGTATTTTTGTTGCCGTCAGGGGAGAAAGCTTTGACGGAAACGATTTTATTGAAAGAGCCTTCCGGCAGGGTGCCGTCTGTGTGCTCTCTGAGGAGGAGAGCGTAAATCCGCTTGTGATAAAAACAAAGGATGCGCGCCTTGCTCTTGCAGAGCTTTGCAGTGCCTTTTATTCCCACCCCGAGCGGAAGCTGAAAATAACGGGAATCACGGGTACCAACGGAAAAACCACGGTCTTAGAATACCTGACGTATATTCTTGCTTCTTCAGGTGAAAAATGCGGTGCCATCGGAACTCTCGGTGTGAAAAACGGTGAACATTTTTCCGATACGGGATATACGACACCGTCTCCCGAAATACTTTATAAGGAGCTTGACTCATTCGTAAAATCAGGCTGTGAATATTGTGTTATGGAGGTTTCCTCCCAGGCGCTTCAGCAGAAAAGAACGGCTCCCATAAATTTCTCATTGGCGATATTTACAAATATCGGTACGGATCATCTTGACCGCCACGGCAGCTTTGAAAATTACCTATCGGCAAAGGCTTTGCTTTTCTCGCAATCGGAAGCGGCACTTATAAATGCCGACGACGTAAATTCTTTCAGAATTTCGGAAAGCTGTCGCGGACAGATATATACCTTCTCGGCAAAAGACAGATATTCGGATTTTTCGGCAAAGGATATAAGATATCCTCAGAACGGTATATCCTATATCTTCTTTGATAAAAGGAACATAATTCCCGTGTCATCACCTGTTCAGGGCAATTTTTCGGTGTACAATACTCTTGCCGCCTTTTCCGCGGCGGAAATTCTCGGTGTTTCTCCCGGAATTTTCCCTGAAATTGCGAAAACACTTCCCTTAATAAAGGGGAGAATGCAGAAAATCACGGGAAACGGAATCAACGTATTCATAGATTTTGCTCACACTCCCGAAGCATTGCAGTGTGCTCTTTCTGCTCTCAGAGAAGGAAACGGCAATCGGCTTTTCTGTGTTTTCGGCTGCGGAGGGGACAGAGATAAATCCAAGCGCCCCGTTATGGGTGAAATTGCGGCACGGTATTCTGATGTCGTTATCATAACAAGCGATAACCCCCGTAATGAAGAGCCCGATGATATATCGGAGGATATTCTTAAGGGGATAAAAAATAAGCGTAACGTCATTATTGAGAATGACAGAAAAAGGGCAATAGAAACTGCTCTTTTGAAAGCCGTAGAGGGTGACACTGTTCTTGTCGCAGGAAAGGGACATGAGGAGTATCAGCTGATCGGTGACAAAAAATATACATTCAGCGATGAAATGACCGTGAAGGACATACTCGGTCTTATTTGAAAGGAAAGATAACTATGGAATTGTGGCTTGCACTTCTCTTATGCGTAATAATCGGCTTTATGACAGCCTTTTTATCAGGCTTTGCCGTTGTGCCCTGGCTCAGAAAGCTTAAATTCGGTCAGGCAATTCTTGATATCGGTCCTTCCTGGCACAAGAAAAAGCAGGGAACACCCACTATGGGCGGTATTCTTATTATTCTCGGCTTTTTTGCCGCAGTTGCCGTAACGCTTATAACAGATAAGCTCCTCGGCGGAAATCTTCTGACAGAGGGAAACTCCCGTCCCGAAAACGTTGTTTACATCAAGGTTTTCAGCGGTATACTTATGTCGGTGGCTTTTGCATTCATCGGTTTTATTGACGACTATATAAAGGTTGTCAAAAAAAGAAACCTCGGTCTTACCGAAATGCAGAAGACCGTGCTTCAGATTCTTGTTATCGTAGTTTATTTATTTACATTATATAAGAGCGGTGTGAATTTCATTTTCATTCCCTATCTCGGAATATATGAAAACACCTTCCTTTTCTTTACTCTCGGCTTTATTGCAATTTATGCAACTGTAAATGCAGTTAACTTTACAGACGGTGTTGACGGACTCTGCTCCTCGGTCACTGCAGTTGTGGCTGTCGGCTTCGCAGTATGCTCCGTAATTATGAGCTTTTCAGGACTTTCAATTCTCGCTGCCGCTCTCTTCGGAGCGCTTCTCGGCTTCCTTATGTGGAACTGGAATCCCTCAAAGGTCATTATGGGTGACCTCGGCTCCTTCTTCCTCGGCGGTCTGGTATGCACCTTCGCATTCTCCCTTGATTCTCCTTGGCTTATCGTGCTTATAGGATTTATCTACGTTCTCGAATTCCTTTCGGATATACTTCAGATTGCATACATCAAAACCCACAAGGGAAAGAAGCTTTTCAGAATGGCTCCCATTCATCATCATTATGAGCTTGGCGGCTGGACCGAAAAGAAAATCTGTAAAGTATTTACGCTTGTCACAGCAATAGGCTCTGCGGCGGCTGTTGCACTCAGCTGGTTCGGCAGATTACAGTAAAGGTGAAAGACTTTACAAAAGGTTGAAATTGTTTTATTCTTATGCCGTTTTACGGCTGAAAGGTGGAAAATATGCAGGCTTTTGCTTCTCTCAGAAAAAGCTTTGAAAAAAAATACGGAAAAAGCCTGATAGGGCAGTATATAAAATCCCGCGGAGGTCTGTTTACGGAAGGCTCCTTTGACGTGCTTCTGTTTATCTTTCTGTCAATCCTTATATTCGTGGGACTTACAATGCTTTATTCCGCAAGCTATCCCAATGCCTATACGGACGGATATGATCCTGCTTACTACTTCAAGAATCAGGTAACAGGTGTCGCTATTGGTGTTGTGCTTATGGCGATTGTCGGAAAAATAAATCATATGCTGTTTATGGAAGCAGGTGCGGTGCTGGGCTCACTGGTATCCATAGGTCTTCTTGTTCTTGCAATATTTATAGGCGGCTCCGATGACGGAGGCAACATCAAAAGATGGATCACAATTGCAGGTATCCGCTTTCAGCCCTCCGATATTGCAAAATTTACCCTTATTCTTACTCTTGCCTTTATGCTTCACCGCTGGCATCATCTTATGGTCAGCAAGAAGCCTCTTAAAACAAACAACAAGTGGATTAACGGCGTTACCGCAGAGGTAAACAGAAAAATCGGCAGACCCGTTTTCAACGAATCCTGGAAAATCGTTATGGGAAGCCTTATTGTGATCGGAATGTACGTAGGTCTTGTTTTTGCAGGCTCACATCTTTCGGGTGCAATCATTATGCTTCTTGTTGCCGCTGTAATGCTCTTCGTCGGTGAAATCCGTCCCACGTGGATTGTGTTCTTTATCTGTGTTGCAATTCTTATGATTCCCGTGCTTATGGTAACGGGTATTCTCAGCGAATACATGGTAGCCAGAATTACCAATTTCCTGAGTGCTGATAAGGATCTGCAGGGCGGTGACTGGCAGACTATCCAGGCACTTTATGCCATCGGCTCCGGCGGCTTCTTCGGAAAGGGGCTCGGTCAGTCCGTTCAGAAATACAACTACGTTCCCGAGCCGCAGAACGATATGATTTTTGCAATCATCATTGAAGAGCTTGGCTTTATCGGCGGTGTTGCGATTATCATTCTTTTTGCTCTCGTTATATGGAGAGGAATTGTTATCGGTGTCAACTGTCCCACAAGATACGGCGCACTTGTCGCCTTCGGTATAACCTTCAAGCTTGCCTTGCAGGTATTTTTCAATATCGGTGTTGCAACCAACATCATTCCCAATACGGGTATTACGCTTCCGTTCTTCAGCTACGGCAGAACGGCGCTGATTGTAAATCTTGTGGAAATGGGAATCCTATTCAGTATTTCCCGTGCATCCCGTATGAAAAAAGTTTAATCAGTAAGGAGAATTGGTATGAAGGTTCTCATTGCCGCAGGCGGTACCGGCGGTCATATAAATCCCGCGCTTTCACTTGCTCAGGAAATAAGAAGCCGGCACCCTGAAGCGGAAATACTTTTCGTAGGAACGGCAGACAGAATGGAAGCAACCCTTGTACCCAAGGCAGGCTTCGGATTTGCATCAATTGATATCAGCGGTTTTCAGCGCTCCTTGTCATTGAAAGGAATAATTGAAAATCTCGGTACCCTTAAAAAGCTCGTTTTTGTAACGGGACAGTGTAAAAAAATAATCAGGAATTTTGAGCCCGACGTTGCCGTAGGCTTCGGCGGATACGTCAGCGGTCCCGTTATCAGAACTGCTCATAAAATGGGTATAAAGACTGCCGTTCACGAGCAGAATGCCTTCCCCGGTAAAACCAATATCGCACTTTCAAAATATGCGGATGCGGTAATGCTCACGTCTGCAGAGGCGGAAAAATTTTTGAAATGCAGAAAGAAGCCCTATATCACGGGTCTTCCCGTAAGAGAAGAGATCCTTACGGCAGATAAGAAAGCCGCAAGAGAAGCACTTGGCTTTTCTCAGAATGCCACGGTTGTTCTTTCCACGGGCGGAAGCCTCGGTGCCGCGGCTATCAACGAAAATATGCTTGAGGTCATAAAGGAATACGGGGATTCGGGTATTGTTTTCGTTCACGGCTACGGTCAGAACGGTACGGATATGCCCGAAAAGCTCAGTGCCGCAGGTGTGAATACTGAAGCTAACAAGAATTTACATATTTCGGAATATATCTACGATATGGCAAAGTATATGGCATCGGCTGACCTTGTAATCAGCAGGGCGGGGGCCAGCTCTCTTGCCGAAATTCAGGTGCTCGGAAAGGCTTCTTACCTTATTCCTTATCCGTATGCAACCGAAAATCATCAGTATTATAATGCAATGGCTCTTGTTAAAAATGATGCGGCAATGGTATGTGAACAGAAGGACCTTACCGCTGATAAGCTCAAGGGTGTCATTGCAGAGCTTCTCTCAAATAAGGAAAAGTTCCTGAAAATGGGAGAAAATGCACGAGCTATGGCTGTCTGCAATGCTAAAAAGCAGATATGCGACATAGTGCTGTCACTGATTAAATAAGAAAAAATCCCCCTTGTAACACGGACAAATTTATTCCCATAGAATAAATCGTAAGTTCCTGTTGAAAGGGTGTATATTATGAGTTCCTATGTTGTTGAAGGCGGCACAAGGCTTACGGGTGAATGTACCGTGCAGGGAGCAAAGAACAGCGCACTGCCCATACTTGCCGCTTCACTTATCTGTGACGGAACAAGTGTGATAAAAAACTGTCCGCGGCTTCTTGACGTTGAGGCAACGGTGAAAATTCTCGGACATCTGGGCTGTTCTGTGAAAAGAGACGGCAATACGGTACACGTTACCTCTGACAATGCCTCGGAGTGCATTATTCCCGAAAGACTTATGCGGGAAATGCGGTCTTCCGTAATATTTCTCGGTGCAATACTTGCGCGTAACGGCAGGGTTGTTCTTTCAACCCCCGGGGGCTGTGATATAGGTCTCAGACCCATTGACCTTCACCTTGAAGCTATGAAAAAGCTCGGTGCGGTGGTCAGTGAGGAATACGGCAATATTGAGTGCTCTGCGCCCGACGGACTCAGAGGTGCATCAATAACTCTGTCCTTCCCGAGTGTGGGCGCTACCGAAAATATTATGGTGGCGGCAAGCACAGCAAGAGGTACTACTACCGTGATAAATGCCGCAAGAGAGCCTGAAATCAGCGACCTTGCAGATTTTCTTAATTCCTGCGGTGCAAAAATATCAGGCGCAGGTCAGGGAACTATCGTCATTGAAGGCGTAAAAAAGCTTACGGGCACAGTCCATACGGTGCTTCCCGACAGAATTGTCGCATCAACCTATATGTGCGCGGCGGCAATAAGCGGGGGAGAGGTAAAATTCAGTAATATAATTCCTGCGCACATAGGTCCCGAAATTGAGCTTTTTGAGGAAACGGGCTGTCGTATAATGACGGACAGCAGAAGCCTTTACCTGAAAGCCCCTGAAAGGCTTAAGGCGGTAAAGCTTATAAGGACCATGCCTTATCCCGGCTTCCCGACGGACATCGGTGCTCCCGTGGCGGCTCTTCTTACAAGGGCAAGGGGAACCTCCGTCATCATAGAAACTATATTCGAAAACAGATTCAGATATGCAGGTGAGCTCATAAGACTCGGTGCAAAAATCAGGGTTGACGGCAGAATGGCTGTTATTGAAGGTGTCAGCCGTCTTCACGGAACAGGTGTTCAGGCAACGGACCTCAGAGGCGGTGCCGCGCTGATGATTGCCGCCTTGTCGGCAGAGGGAGAGACCCGCATAAGCGAAATAAGACATATTGAAAGAGGTTACGAAAGTCCCGAAAAAATTCTCTCGGCACTTTCTGCAAAAATAAAAAGGATTGATGGAGAAGATGGAGAGGAATAATCAGAGTCAGGATATTCACGGCGTAAAAAACAGCCGTTTTTCACCTGAAGAGCGCGCAAGAATGTCCCGTGATAATGAAAAATACCGTGCTGCAAGAATGGCTGAAGAGCAGGAGGAGGTTCTCAGAACCGACCGTCCCGCAGCTTCTGCAAGAAGAGGCAGAAATACGGATAACGCCAATACGGGAAGAAGAGAAAAAGTAAAGCCGACAGCCGGTGGCACTGCCGTAAAAAGCGAAAAGGCAAGAGCTTCAAAGGCTGTACCCGCAAGCAGAAACGAAAGAGTAAAAAACAGTGCGGAAAACAGAAGAAAGCAGAAAAAGCTGCAGAATAATCTGATTATCGTTATGCTTCTTGTGGTTGCCGTTGCAGTTATCGGTGCATTTGCCTGCTTTGCTATGACAATCAATACAATCACGGTTACGGGCAGTGAGAGATATTCGGAAAAAACCGTGCTTTCTGCGGCAGAGCTCAGCAAGGGTGACAGCATACTTCTTATAAATCCTGCGGCTCTCGAAAATAAAATTGAAAGTAAGCTTCCTTATATAGAAAATGCAGAAATAAAAAGAAGCTGGCCCGACGGCGTTACGGTAACGCTTACTGATGCAGTACCGTCTCTTGCAATTGACACGGGTGAGGGCTACGTGCTTATGAATAATTCCTGCAAGGTGCTTGATGATGACGCTGTGGTGATTACGGAGTCGGCACTCATCAAGGGCATCGGAATTGTAAATGCCGTACCCGGAGAGATTGCTGAATTTACCGAAAACGTCAGCACGGAAAGCTTTGTAAAGCTCTGCAATGCATTTGAGGAATACGGAATTACGGGAATTACCGAATATGACCTTAATTCCGTGTCAAACATAAAGGTAATTATCGATTACAGGGTAGAGGTACAGCTCGGTACTCTTGCAGGTGCACCCGAAAAGCTTGCCTTCTGTAAGGCTGTAATCGATGAGACAATTGCATCCGACTCGAAGCATCCTATGGTGATTGACGTCACCGCAGACGGCAAGGCCTATGCAAGACGTAAGGATGACAATAGCGTAAGCTTCAACGAGCCCGTGGCAGAGGAAACCACGGCAGAGGAGACTACGGCAGAGGCAGTAGGATGAAAAGGTGCAGAAACTGTAACTCATTGTAATATTTTTTTATTTTTTTTCTTGAATTTTAATAATATGTATGATATTATAAACAATGATTAGTTGTAAAAATAGTTTGGAGGATATAAATATGGGTTTCGAAATGTCAAACGAATATGATCTTGTCACTCAGATTAAGGTCGTAGGTGTAGGCGGAGGCGGCGGAAATGCCGTTAACCGTATGGTTGAATCAAATGTTCAGGGCGTTGAATTCATTGCTGTTAACACAGATAAGCAGGTTCTTATCAATTCCAAGGCATCAACAAAAATTCAGATAGGCGAAAAGGTTACTTCCGGTCAGGGTGCAGGTGCAAAGCCTGAAATCGGCAAGAAGGCAGCAGAAGAAAGCCTTGAAGCAATAAATGAGGTTCTTGCAGGCACAGATATGGTATTCATCACCGCAGGTATGGGCGGCGGCACAGGTACAGGTGCAGCTCCCGTTATTGCACAGCTTGCAAAGGATAAGGGAATTCTTACAGTAGGTATCGTAACAAAGCCCTTCGAGTTTGAAGGCAGACGCCGTATGACTCAGGCAGAGGCAGGTATTGCAGAGCTTGCTCAGCACGTTGACAGCCTTATTGTTATTCCCAACGAAAGACTCAAGCTCGTTTCAGATCAGAAGATTACATTCCTCAACGCTTTCTCAATTGCCGATGACGTTCTTCGCTCCGGTGTCAAGAGCATTGCTGAGCTTATCAAGGTTCCCGGTATCATCAACCTTGACTTTGCTGACGTAACCTCCGTTATGAAGGATGCAGGTCATGCACACATGGGCGTGGGCAGAGCAAGCGGTAAGGATAAGGCTGAAAAGGCAGCAACAGATGCTATCTCCAGCCCCCTTCTTGAAACAACAATTCAGGGCGCAAAGGGCGTTATCATTCTTATTTCTGCTTGTGCAGACGTTACTCTTGATGACGTTGACGTTGCCGCTACAATTGTTAAGGATGCAGCTGATATTGATGCTAACATCATCTTCGGTGCTTCCGTTGATCCCTCACTTGACGATGAAATGATTGTTACTGTTATTGCTACAGGCTTCGGTAAGGACGGCAACGTTAATACTCCTCCCGCAGCTGAAGTAAAGAAGGCAGAAGAGCCCGTTGAAAAGGCTCCCGAGGCTGACACGGCAAACAGCGTGGATGAAAGCCTTATGGACATCTTCAACATCTTCAAGAATAAGGATTGATAGCTGTCTCTGAAAAGCTTTCTCAAAAACTTGAACCAATCAGGGGCGTAGGTGCGCCCCTTTTTCTCTTTTACCAAAGAAAGGAAATTATTTATGGCAGAAAACAAGAAAATGGTCGAAGCCATTACCTCAATGGAGGAAGACTTCGGCAAATGGTATACTGACGTTGTAAAAAAGGCAGACCTTATTGACTATTCAAGCGTTAAGGGCTGTATGATAATCCGTCCCTACGGCTATGCTATCTGGGAGCTTCTTCAGAAGCAGATGGACGAGCGCTTCAAGGCTACGGGGCACGAGAATATCTATATGCCTCTTTTCATTCCCGAATCTCTTCTTCAGAAGGAAAAGGATCACGTTGAAGGCTTTGCTCCCGAGGTTGCTTGGGTAACTCACGGCGGTAGTGAGCCTCTTCAGGAGCGTCTTTGTGTAAGACCTACCTCCGAAACTCTTTTCTGTGAGCATTATGCAAATGTTGTTCAGTCCTACAGAGATCTTCCCAAGCTTTATAATCAGTGGTGTAACGTTGTACGTTGGGAAAAGACGACAAGACCCTTCCTTCGTTCAAGAGAATTCCTCTGGCAGGAGGGACACACCGTACACGCAACTGCTGAGGAGGCTATTGAAGAGACCGAGCGTATGCTCAACCTCTATGCAGATTTCTGCAGGGACGTTCTCAATATGCCCGTTATCAAGGGCAGAAAGACCGACAGCGACAAGTTCGCAGGTGCAGAAGCTACCTATGCTATTGAGGCTCTTATGCACGACGGTAAGGCTCTTCAGGCAGGTACGTCACATTACTTCGGTGACGGCTTCGCAAGAGCTTTCAATATGACATATACAGACAAGGAAAATAAGCAGCAGTATGTTCATCAGACATCCTGGGGTACCACAACAAGACTTATCGGCGCAGTCATTATGTCTCACGGTGACAACAACGGTCTTGTGCTTCCTCCCAAGGTTGCTCCCACTCAGGTTGTTATTATTCCCATTGCCGCTCATAAGCCCGGTGTCAAGGAAAAGGCAGAGGAATTAAGACAGAGACTTGCTGGTGAATTCAGAGTAAAATGTGACAACACCGACAATTCCGCAGGCTGGAAGTTTGCAGAATATGAAATGAAGGGTGTTCCTCTCCGTCTTGAAATCGGTCCCAAGGACATTGAAAACAATCAGTGTGTTCTTGTACGCCGTGACAACAGAGAAAAGTATTTTGTTTCTCTTGATAATCTTGAGGAAGAAATTGCAAGACTTCTTGAGGAGCTCGGTACTGCTCTTTACAACAAGGCTCTTGCAAACATCGAAAAGAAGACCTACAGATGTACTTCAATTGATGAAATCAAGGATGCACTTGCAGCAAACGGCGACGGCTTTGTAAAGGCTATGTGGTGCGGTGAGGAAGAGTGCGAGGATAAGGTCAAGGAGCTTACCGGTGTAGGCTCAAGATGTATCCCCTTCGAGCAGGAGACTCTCTCCGATACCTGCGTATGCTGCGGCAAAAAGGCAATCAATATGGTTGTCTGGGGCAACGCTTATTAATTCAATAAAAATTTTCGCAGACGTAAAACTGTTATTCGGTTTTATGTCTGTTTTTTTTTGCTTTTAAACGGTTTTTGCGGAATTGAAATTGGGGGATTGTCTTTGGAACTGATTCAGTTTGCTGTTATCAGGTAAGGCTTACGTCGGATTCTGTCGGAAAAGAGAAATGGAAAATTATGGTAAAAATATCATAAAATGCTTGAAAATTTATAATCCTTGTGTTAATATATGGAAGAAATAGGAAAAAATAACATTTTTCAGGTTGTTTTTCCGTAAAAATGAAAGGAAATGTGTGTAATGAAACAGAAAAAAGTATTGATTGCAGAAGAAAACGGAGAATTTCTCAAAAGTATGACGGCGGCTCTCAGAGGCTACGGCTTCGATTGTATAAGCATTCCGAAAAACGGGGAGGAAACCGTCCAGGCAATTGAAAAATACAATCCCGATATCGTTATAATGGAAGCCTTTATGGCAAGATATGATGCACTTGCGGTGCTGAAGCTTGTGGCCAATATGAAGCTTTCCGTTAAGCCCTACATTGCCGTGCTTTCAAATACGGATAACTCGGGCTTCGAGCAGCAGCTGCTGTCAAACGGTGCCGATTATTATTTCATCAAGCCTGTTGAGGTGAACATTCTCTGTGAAAGAATAGCCGAGCTTACGGGTTGGGACGGCAAGGGCGGAAACGTTATAAAAATGAAATCCGCACGCGAGCCTGATCTTGAAATTACGGTATCCGAAATTATGCACGAGCTGGGTGTGCCGGCACACATCAAGGGCTATCAGTATCTTCGCGACGCAATTATTCTTTCCGTGAATTCTCCCGAGATGATGAATTCCGTAACCAAGGTGCTTTATCCTACGGTAGCAAAGCATTTCAGCACAACCTCCTCAAGAGTTGAAAGAGCCATTCGGCACGCCATTGAGGTTGCCTGGGACAGAGGTGATATTGACGTGCTCAGTGCCTATTTCGGATATACAATCCAGAATTCGAGAGGAAAACCCACGAACTCTGAGTTCATTGCAATGATTGCGGATAAGCTTCGCTTAAAGCTTAAAAAGATATCATAAAAAGTATTACCGCCCGTAACGGCGGTAATTTTTTTTAAAAATATATAGAACATTTGTTTGTTTTATGTTTACTTTTATAAAAAAATACTGTATAATATAATGAAATACGTTTTTACGGAGTTTTTATGGATAAATTCAGACTGGTATCCGAATACAAGCCAATGGGCGATCAGCCTCAGGCTATAAAAGAGCTTGTTGACGGCATCAATAAGGGATATAACGAGCAGACGCTTCTCGGTGTTACGGGCTCAGGTAAAACCTTTACAATGGCAAACATCATTGCAGAGGTCAACCGTCCTACCCTTGTCCTTGCCCACAACAAGACCCTTGCCGCGCAGTTATGCTCGGAATTCCGTGAATTTTTCCCCGACAATGCCGTTGAATATTTTGTATCTTATTACGATTATTATCAGCCTGAGGCGTATATTGCCTCCACTGATACCTATATTGAAAAGGATTCTGCCATAAACGACGAGATTGACCGTCTCCGTCACTCCGCAACCTCGGCTCTTTCGGAAAGAAGAGACGTAATAATTGTGGCAAGTGTTTCCTGTATATATTCTCTCGGTAATCCCATTGATTACAAAAATATGGTGATTTCTCTCCGTACGGGTATGGAAAAGAGCAGAGACGAGCTTCTCGAGAAGCTTGTTGAAATTCAGTACGAAAGAAACGATATCAATTTTGTGCGTAACAAGTTCCGTGTCAAGGGTGATGTCGTTGATATTTTCCCTGTTTACAATAACGAAAATGCAATCCGTATTGAGTTTTTCGGGGATGAAATTGACAGAATATGTGAAATCAACCCTCTTACGGGTGAAGTGAAAAATACAGTTTCACACGTGGCAATTTATCCTGCCTCCCACTACGTTGTATCTCCCGAAAAGATAGAAAAGGCGGCTCAGGAAATAATTGCCGAAATGGAGGAAAGAGAAGCCTGGTTCCAGGCACACGGCAAGCTCATTGAGGCACAGAGAATAAGAGAGCGTACCGAGTACGATATGGAAATGCTTCTTGAAACGGGCTTCTGCAAGGGAATTGAGAACTATTCAAGAATTATGGCTGAAAGAGAGCCGGGCTCTGCGCCCTTCACGCTTCTTGACTTCTTCCCCGAGGATTACATTCTTTTCGTGGACGAATCCCACGTAACTCTTCCTCAGGTAAGGGGAATGTTCGGCGGTGATAAATCGAGAAAGGACAGCCTTATAGAATTCGGCTTCAGACTGCCCTCGGCTTACGATAACCGTCCGCTTACCTTCAATGAATTTTACGATAAAACAAGGCAGAAAATTTTTGTCAGCGCTACTCCCGGAGATTACGAAAAAAGCCTGAGTGCGCACACTGCCGAGCAGATTATCCGTCCCACGGGACTTCTTGACCCCGAAATAGAGGTGCGTCCCGTTGACGGTCAGATAGACGACCTAATAGGTGAAATAAACGAAAGAACCGCCCGTAAGGAGAGAGTGCTTGTTACAACCCTTACGAAGGCAATGGCAGAAAGCCTTACGGATTATCTTACTGATTACGGCATAAAGGTCCGTTATATGCATTATGATATTGATACAATGGAGCGAATGGAGATAATCAGAGACCTTCGTCTCGGTGAGTTTGACGTGCTTGTGGGAATAAATCTTCTCCGTGAGGGTCTTGACCTTCCCGAGGTATCCCTTGTTGCAATTCTTGATGCGGACAAGGAAGGCTTCCTGCGCTCCGAAACCTCTCTTATACAGACCGTGGGCAGAGCCGCACGAAATGCCGAGGGTAAGGTTATTATGTATGCGGACACCGTTACGAATTCTATGGAAAGAGCAATAACGGAGACCTACAGGCGCCGTGAAAAGCAGCAGAGATACAATGCTGAAAACGGCATAACCCCCAGGACCATAGTCAAGGGAATAAGAGAGATAATTGAAATTTCCAATACGCACAAGGCTGCAAAGAAGGCCGGCGGTGTGAAGATGTCAAAGAAGGAAAGAGAGCTTCTTATAAATCAGCTAACCAAGGAAATGAAGGCTGCGGCAAAGCTTCTCGATTTCGAAAACGCGGCATATCTCAGAGACAAGATAAAAGCATTACAAGAAGGATAAATTATGGCACAGAGAAAAATAAGAATTGTGGGTGCAAAAGAGCATAATTTAAAGGATGTTTCCCTTGAAATTCCCCGTGATAAGCTTGTTGTTTTTACGGGACTTTCAGGCTCGGGAAAATCAACTCTTGCATTCGATACCATATATGCTGAGGGGCAGAGACGTTATGTTGAATCTTTGTCCTCTTATGCAAGACAGTTTTTAGGTCAGATGGAAAAGCCCAACGTTGAGCTTATTGAGGGACTTTCTCCCGCAATTTCCATTGACCAGAAAACCACGTCAAAAAATCCCCGTTCAACCGTGGGTACGGTAACTGAAATATACGATTACCTGCGCCTTCTTTTTGCAAGGGCAGGCATTCCCCATTGTCCCGTATGTCATAAGGAAATCCGTCCTCAGAGTGTGGATGAAATGACGGACAAGGTTATGGCACTTCCTCAGGGCACGAAGTTTATGATTATGTCACCCGTTGTAAGAGCAAGAAAGGGTGAGCACGTAAAAATTCTTGAGGATGCAAAAAAATCAGGCTTTGTAAGAGCGCGTATTGACGGGGAAATGCGCGAGCTCTCCGAGGAAATAAAGCTCGGAAAAACAAACAAGCACACAATTGAAATTGTAGTTGACCGTCTTGTTCTCAAGGACGGTATAGCATCCCGTGTGTCCGATTCAATAGAAACTGCGCTGAAGCTCAGCGAGGGAATTGTTCTTGTAAGTGTTGTCGGGGGTGAGGAAATGCTGTTTTCTCAGAGCTATTCCTGCCCCGACCATAACGTAGGTATAGGTGAATTGAGCCCCCGTCTTTTCTCCTTCAACAATCCCTTCGGTGCCTGTCCCAAGTGTGCAGGTCTCGGTATTTTCAAAAAGGTTGCGCCCGAGCTTATCATTCCCGATAAAAGGCTTTCCATAAACGGCGGTGCCATAAAGGGCTGCGGCTGGTCAAACGAAAAATACGGTACAATTGCAAGAATGTACCTTGAGGGAATTGCAAAGCATTACGGCTTCTCAATGGATGACCCCGTAAAGGATATTCCCGAAGAGGGTATCAACGCCATTCTTTACGGTACCGGAGATATGAAACTGAAGCTTAAAAGAAGCTTCCACGCAGGCACTACCGAATATGAGGCTCCCTTTGAGGGTATTGTGAATAATCTTGAGCGACGCTATAAGGAAACCACAAGCGACTGGTCAAGATGGGAAATTGAGCTTTTTATGACCGACCACGAATGTCCCGAATGTAAGGGCGCAAGGCTTAAGGATGAAATTCTTGCAGTTACCGTGGGCGGAATAAATATTGACAGCTTCACGAGAATGTCCGTTTCCGAGGAAATTGCCTTCCTTGATTCCCTTGAGCTTACGGAGCGTGAGCATTTCATTGCCGATGGCATTATAAAGGAAATCAGGGCAAGACTTGAATTCCTCGAGAAGGTCGGTCTTGATTACCTTACTCTTTCCCGTTCATCGGGTACGCTTTCAGGCGGTGAAAGTCAGCGAATCCGTCTTGCAACACAGATAGGCTCCGCACTTACGGGTGTGCTTTACGTCCTTGATGAGCCCAGCATCGGTCTTCATCAGAGGGATAATGAAAAGCTCATTGAAACTCTCAAAAATCTCCGTGACCTCGGAAATACTCTCATTGTTGTTGAGCACGACGAGGACACTATGAAAAGTGCCGATTTTATTGTTGATATCGGTCCCGGTGCCGGAATTCACGGCGGTGAAATCGTAGCCGCAGGTACGCTTGACGATATAAAAAAATGCCACCGTTCAATTACGGGGCAGTATCTTACGGGTGAAAAGAAAATTGAGGTTCCCCGTGAAAGAAGAAAGGGTAACGGAAAGTTCCTAAAGATTTACGGCGCAGGTCAGAACAATCTCAAGGATATTGACGTAACCTTCCCCTTGGGTAAATTCGTTGCCGTTACAGGTGTATCGGGCTCGGGTAAATCCTCCCTTATCAATGAAATTCTTTATAAGCAGCTTGCAAACGAGCTCAACGGTGCAAAGAAATTCCCCGGTAAGAACAAGGGCTTTGAGGGAACGGACAACCTCGACAAGGTAATTGATATCGATCAGTCACCCATCGGAAGAACACCCCGTTCAAATCCTGCAACCTATACGGGAGCCTTTACGGATATCAGAAAGCTTTTCTCCGAAACTCCCGATGCTAAAATGAAGGGCTATGCTCCCGGACGTTTTTCCTTCAATGTAGCAGGAGGCAGATGTGAGGCCTGCTCGGGTGACGGTATCGTTAAAATCGAAATGCACTTCCTTGCCGACGTCTACGTGCCATGTGACGTTTGCAAGGGCGCAAGATACAACCGTGAAACCCTTGAAGTAAAATATAAGGGTAAGAATATCAGCGAAGTGCTTGATATGACCGTTGAAGAGGGACTTAAATTCTTCGAAAATCAGCCTGCAATAAAAAGAAAGCTTCAGACTCTTTTTGACGTGGGACTCGGCTATATCAGCATCGGTCAGCCTGCCACTCAGCTGTCGGGCGGTGAAGCGCAGCGAGTAAAGCTTGCAACAGAGCTTTCACGTCGTCCCAGCGGTAAGACTATGTATATTCTTGATGAGCCTACAACGGGACTTCACACCGCAGACGTGCATAAGCTTATTGAGGTGCTTATGAAGCTTGTTGATACGGGCAATACGGTTATAGTTATTGAGCACAATCTTGACGTGATTAAGAGTGCCGACCATATTATTGACCTCGGTCCCGAGGGCGGCTTCCGCGGCGGACTTATCGTCGCAGAGGGCACTCCCGAGGAGGTAGCTGAGTGTAAGGAAAGCTACACGGGACATTATCTTAAAAAAATGCTGAAATAAATTGTTTTGGGAGAAGCTGAAATGAATAAAATTATTAATAAACCCTTTTGCATAGGCATCCTTTTTGCAGGCTTCGTCTACGGACTTGCGCTTCCTTTCTTCTGGGGAAATAATCCTGCATCGGAATTGGGAACACTGTCTCTTCTTTGCGAAGACAGAAAATTATGGTTCTGGGCATGGGGAATTCTTGTTATCGGCGGAATAAACGTCAACACACAGTATATGTATAAAAAATTCAGCTACAAGAGCCGTTTTATGGACGTGCTTTGTATTCTGTCCTTTATAAGCATCTGTCTTGTTGCGCTGACGCTGGGACACAGTATTGCGGACTGGAATCCCAAAAGAGTGCTTCACTGGATAGCAACGGGTCTGTTTATTGCGCTTTGTATGGCATCCGTTGTCCTTTTCTTCATTTTTAACCGTAAAAAATATAAGGGCTTCGGTATACTTACGGGATGTACGGTTGCAATTCTTCTGACCTTTGCGGTTATTTTCATCGGTGTCGGCAAAAGTGCACTTATGGAAATGATTCCTCTTGCAATGATGCAGGTTATGCTGTTTGTCGTAAACTTTACACCTCTTGTAAAAACGACGCCCATTATCCATAATACTGAAGTTTTAGCGGAGAAATAAAAAATGCCGAGAAGTATCAGCTGTTCAATCCCCCCTGAGCTTGACGGTGAAAAGCTTATAGTTTTTCTTCGGGGGCATCTGAAAATTTCCGCGCGTCTTCTGCCGAAGCTGAAAAACGACCCTATGGGGCTTCTCAGAAACGGTGAGCACGTAAGGACCATTGACCGTGTTTTTACGGGGGATGTAATAACCGTAACCTTTCCCGACGAGGAAAGCGTGATTCCTCCCAGTGACACGGAAAATCTTGACGTGATTTACGAGGATGAGGATATTCTCGTAATAAACAAATCTCCCGATATTGCAATGCATCCCACTCACAATCATCAGGGAGATACCCTTGCAAATAAAATTTCCGCCTACCTTCTCAGCAAGAATAAGCAGGCGGTTTTCAGAGCCGTCGGAAGGCTCGATAAATGTACGTCGGGGCTTGTGATAATTGCTCTCAATGCCCACGCAGCAAACATACTTTCCGAAAACGTGGAAAAGTATTATCTTGCAATTGCAGGGGGAGAATATCACGGAGAGGGCACAATAAATAAGCCCATAATCCGTCCCGACCCCGGGAAAACCTACCGCTGGGTAGGTGAGGGCGGTGAATATGCCGTAACTCACTGGAAATGCCTTAAAACAGACGGCAAGCGAAGTGTTCTGAAGATTCACCTTGAAACGGGCAGAACTCATCAGATAAGGGTGCATTTTGCCTCAATGGGCACACCTCTTAGCGGTGACGATATGTACGGCTCAACTGATTTTTCAATCAGCCGTGCGGCTCTTCATTGCTTTAGCCTTCGTTTTCTTCATCCCGTCACTAAAGAGGAAATGTATCTTGAAGCCCCTCTTCCCGAGGATATGAAATCGGTTGCGGATTCAATAGAATAAAAAAAGAGGCAGGGAAGTCCCTGCCTTAAATTTTTGTTCTAAGTCCCTTGGGGTAATGGTTTTTTGCTCTGCCGCCGACAACCTTTACTCCTCCGAGTGTACAGCCGTTTACCGTAATTACTGCCCAGCCGTTTTCACAGTCAACGTCAATTTCCTCACCGTGAAGATATTTTTTTATTTCCTCGCTGTCGGGAGATAAATCAATCTGTCTTCTGAAAAGCCTTCCCATAGCCATAAAAAACTGATGGTGGGGCTGAATATAGTTTTTCTTTATTTCACCGATTGTAACACCGCAGGAAAAAGCGCTTCCCTTGGGGATTTCAACGTCGGAAGAAAAATAAACGGGATTCATATTGTACAGCCTTACGGCATTTCTGTCGTAAGAAACAAGGGTTGAATCAAGAAAATCAGTAATCGTTTTATCAATTTTCTCCTTGGGGGCAGCTGCTTTTTTGCCGAAGCCCTCTTCTCCCTTTCTGTGAAGCACTGCCATAAACTGACCCTCACCCTTTGAAATGTGGGGATAAAAGCGTCTTGCAAAATGTATGTCTTCACACTTACAGCCCTCGAATTTTATGCCGTCAGCAGTCGCTTTTCTGACACTGTCCTTTACGGGGACGATTTCAAAATCGGGGTGCTCGGAAAGAAAGCTGTCAATCAGCATTTCGTTTTCCTCAAGAGAAAAGGTGCAGGTAGCATAAATTATGTAGCCTGAAGGGGAGAGCAGTGACACGGCATTCCCGAGAATTTCAGCCTGCCTTTCAGCGCACATTCTTACGTTTTCCTCGCTCCACTCATCAATTGCGATATCCTCTTTTCTGAACATACCCTCACCCGAGCAGGGAGCATCGCACATAATAAGATCAAAAAGCCCCGGGAAATATTTTATGAGCTTTTTTGTGTCCATACAGGTTGTAACGGTGTTCTGAAGACCGAGCCTTTCAATGTTCCCCGTAAGAATACGGCAACGGGAGGAAATATATTCATTTGAAATCAGAAGTCCGTTTTCACCGAGCTTGTTCTTTAACTGTGTGCTTTTGCCTCCGGGAGCGGCGCACATATCAAGAATTTTCCAATCGGGGGCAATATCAATACATTCGGCAGGTGCCATTGCACCGGGCTCCTGAATGTAAATCATTCCTGCATGATGATAGGGGTGGTTACCTGCTTTTTCATAATTAAGATAAAAGCCGTTTTCAACGTAAGGAATTTTTTCTTTGCCGAAAATGTTTATTTTTTCAAATTCCTCAAGACTTATTTTATCGGTATTCACTCGAAATCCCTTGACGGGGGCTTCTTCAAGAGCCTTTTCGTAGGCAGAAAAATCAAAGCCCTCAAGCTTTTTCATCCGTTCAACAAATTTTTCGGGTAACTTTTTCATCCGTTTTCTCCGTTTTCGTTCATTTCAATGTAAAGCATACACATTGAAAGTGCGGTGATAGCCGCCGTTTCCGTTCTGAGGATTCTTTTTCCGAGGGAAATAATTTCTCCTCCCGATGCCAGTGCTTTTTCAATTTCCCTGTCGTCAAAACCGCCCTCGGGACCTATGAATATACCTGCGCTCTTGCCGGGAGCAAGCATTTCAAGAGCCTTTTTTGTGCTGAGCATACCGTCCTTTGATTCGTAGGGCACTAAAATCACGTCGAGATTTTTTGCAAACTGCAATGCATCACCGAAGGTCATCACGTTCATAATCTCGGGGATTATATTTCTTTTACTCTGCTTGGCGGCACTTTCGGAAATTGCCTGCCAGCGCTCAATTTTCGATTTCTTCTTTTTCTCCTCAAGCCTTACCACGCATCTGCTCATTTCGGTGGGAATTATTGCGAAAGCTCCCAGCTCAACGGCCTTCTGTATTATCAGCTCCATTTTGTCGCTTTTGGGAAGCCCCTGAAAAAGGTAAAGCTTTACGGGAAGCTCGGTGCTTCTGTAATCCTCCTCGGTGATTCTTACGATTGCCGTATCCTCGGAGAGGCTTTCAAGCTCACACAGATGGCTCTGACCGTTTTCGCTCACAAGAAGAGCATCTCCCGTGCGCATACGAAGAACGTTTTTTATATGGTTAAGGTCACCGCCCGTGATAAAAAAGCAGTCGCCCTGTCTTGAATTTTCAGCAGCAAAAAAATTAAACATTATTGTCACCCGTAAATAGATTTATCCCGTATATAATAAACTATTTTCTTTATTCGTGCAATAACATTTTTATGTTTACGGAATCCTCTTTTGGTGATATACTTGTAAATAAAGGAGATGATGCCGTAATGGGATTATTCAATAAAGCCGCACAGTACAAAGAATACAAAAATGGAATAACGCATTGTACTTTTAACCCCGAAGGCCCCGGAGTTGTAAGAATTCATCTTATACCGCCGAAATTCAGATTGTTTTCATCAGATGCATATATTGTGATTCTCAACGGTTATTATCTTCTGCCCATAGGCTATTCCTGGGCATTGATTCTCTCTGCCTTTATGAGGGAAGTCAATAAATTCGATTCAATGCCCATAAGCGAAGAAGATGTAGCACTTATAGAGAAAAATACGGTAAAAACGGTGCACCGTGCTTATCCGACCACACCTGCGGAATATATAAGAGAAGATCTTTATGAAATGCTTGACGTGATTTTTGCCGTTGCATCAGGAGAAAAAACCGATGCGGAAATTGAAAAGCTGTCAATCCGTGCATACAAGGACAGTATGACGGCACCCCATAGAACGGATCTTATGGTAAGTGCTATGACGGACAGTGACGGAAAATGGAACTGTAATCAGAAATGTGTTTTCTGTTATGCCGCGGGACAGTGCAAAAGCAATCTGAAAGAGCTTTCGACCGAAGAATGGAAAAAGGCAATTGACCGCCTTTATAAAGCAAGGGTTCCTATGCTTACATTCACCGGCGGTGAGCCTACTATGCGTGAAGATATTATTGAGCTTATTGATTATTCAAAATGGTTTGTAACAAGGCTCAATACAAACGGGATAAATCTTACGGAGGATTTTTGCGTAAAGCTTAAATTGGCAGGACTTGACAGCGTGCAGATTACACTCTATTCAGCTGATGAAGCAATACATAATTCTCTTGTGGGAAGTGAGCATTTCAAGGATACCGTTCAGGGGATAAGAAATGCTGTAAAGGTAGGTCTTGATATAAGCATAAATACTCCTTTGTGCAGAGTAAACGCAGACTATATGAATACACTTAAGCTTATTGCTGAAGCAGGTGTTCGGTTTGTGACAGTCAGCGGACTTATCTGCACGGGCTTTGCGGAAAGCAACCACGAAGCGGCAGATTTAAGTGAAGAAGAGCTTTTTGAAATACTTGAAGCCGCAAAGGAATACTGTGACAGCAACGGTCTTGAAATAGATTTTACCTCCCCGGGGCTTGTAAGTGCGCAAAAACTTCAGAGTATCGGTATGAAAGTACCTATGTGCGGAGCTGCTCTCAGCAATATGGCTGTATGTCCCGACGGTACCGTTGTGCCCTGTCAGAGCTGGCTTGATGAAGAATCGGGGCTCGGTAATATTCTTACAGATGATTTCAGCCTGATTTGGAATAACAGAAAATGTGTAAAGCTGAGAAATATGTCAGAGGACGAAGCACTTCTCTGTCTGTTCAGAAAAAGGGGTGAAGGTTAATGGGAAAAAAGAGAAAGAGAAATAAGAATCTGCCGAAAAATGAAAAGCCTTTTGCTCGGGAAACAATTATCCGTAAAAGAAGATTTCCCGTTGGCAATACTGTATTTCTTGCTGTAATTGTCTGTATTCAGGCAGGACTTCTTTTGTTTGCTTTTTTAGGTGTTTCCGTTTCTCCTAAGGATATTATCGACAATTATGAAATAACCGTTGTTCCGCAGGATAACGGCACACTCAGGATGACTTATAACATTACGTGGACTGCAGTTGATGAAAATGAGGAGCTTACCTGGGTTGATATCGGCGTGCCGAACAGGTATTTTACTGTTGATACAAGCACTCTTTCAGACAATATTCTGTCACATTCACCCATTATAAACAACGGTTATACCGCATTGAGACTTCATTTTAATGATGCTTTCTCGGGCGGTGAAAAGTTCAGTTTTTCTTTTTCAATACTGCAGGAAAATATGCTTTGTAAGGATGATTCAGGGTATTTTTATGAATTTATCCCCGGTTGGTTCAACAGTATTCCCGTCAGTCAGTACAGTATCCGTTGGTTGGCAACGGAAGGTATTGACACCGTCCGCTACAAAGTTGATGACAGCGGTTATGTTTTATGGAGGGGTAGTCTTGACTGCGGTGAATTTGTAAAAGCCTTCGTGAGGTATAATGATACTGCTTTTGATGAAAATGCGGCAGTAAGCACTTATTTTCCATTTGATTCAGATAGAGCGTATAATGAGCTTTCTGCGGAGGCCGGTATATTGAGATTCGGACTGTGTGCGTTTGCCGCAATGCTTATACTTCTTGAGATTCATATAGTTGACAGTCACGTTTCTTTTGTAAGAGGAAGAGGCTTCCTCAGAAGTAACGGTCAGTATGTTCATATTTACGGCGGTATTAATCCCATTACCCGTAGGGCTGCTTATACCGGTAATGCAACCCGTTACGGAAGATACCACGGCAGAGGCGGTTTTGGCACCGGCGGCTCCGGATGTGCCTGTGCGTGTGCCTGTGCCTGTGCGTGCGCGGGAGGCGGCAGAGCCGGATGTTCTCAGAAAAATACTTATGAAATTTCCAAAAAATTTTTTGTAAAAAATTAGTCAAAACATTTTACAAACAGATTATTTTATGTTATAGTATGTATGATTATGATTTAAGGCGGTGTAAAAATGGCTGAAAACAAAAGTGCAATTGCTGAGCTTACCGCTATGAATTCCTTTGCAGAAAGACGTTTCGTCAGCAAAAAGGAAACAATAGCTTACGTGCTTAACGATGCATCGTACAGTCTTAATATCAACGATTTTAAGGATCGTTATATTTACGACGTTGTAAAAATTGACTTTGACTTCCTTGCGTTTCAGAATATTTTTGCAACAGTATGGGACACAATAAACGATACATTTATCGGTACTGTGGTTGAAAAAACAAGAACCCGTTGGGGTAAGTTCAGACCCTATCTTCTTTTGGGTGAGTTTCCTCTTACCATCCTCGGCCTCTGGTATTGGTTCATTCCCTTTATTTTCCCCGATACTCCCGATAACTACCTTCCCAAGCTTATAATGTATTTTGCAATGTCAATAATTACGGAAACTGTCGGTACCTTTACTGCTATTGCAAAATCGGGCTTCCTGTCGACGATAACTCCGTCACCTATGGAAAGATCGCGGCTTATAGCTCTTGCAAACGTTGTAACTCATATCTTTGAGGATATCCCGAAGCAGGTATTCGGTATTATTTATGACCTTGTAATCAGTAAGAAAATCAACATAAAGCTTCCTGTTCTTTTCTCAACCTTCGGTTCAGCCTGTGCGTTGATTTCTGCAGGTCTTGCGGTTTATTTCTTCTACACATCAAAGGAGCGTGTTGCTCAGACTATTTCGAAGCCCAAGTTCAAGCACAGTATAAAGTCTGTTCTTAACAACAAGCCTATGATGATTTCTCTTGTATCATCCTTCCTCAGCGGCTTCTCCATCGGACAGAGCAGAACGAACTTCTACATCGACGTTATCGGTTCAATCACCTGGAAGACCATCGTTGGTATTCCTGCATTCCCCGTAAAGTTCATAAGCTACAGCTTTGTAAAGCCCTTGAGAAAGAGATTCTCCACAAAGGCTCTCTGGATTTTCGAGGATGCTTGGACGGATATGCTGTGGATGATTGTTTTCGGTATCGGTTCAATCAACAACAACTTCCAGAAAAAGCACATTATTCTTCCTCTTATGGGACTTGAAGAAATCTTCGAAATGTGCGTTTACGGCTTAAGACGAGTTATCCCTGCTGAAATCAACAACGAAACAATGGACTACTGTGAATGGAAGAACGGCTACCGTTCAGAGGCTATGACCGGTGTTACAATGTCTATTATCCAGAAGCTGCAGAGTGCAGTTATGGGCAGTATCAACAGCATGGTTATGAAGAGAATCGGCTACGTTCAGGGTAAGGATATCGGTACTCAGACCGATGCTACAAAGTGGTGGATCTTCGCTCTCGGTAC
Source organism: Acutalibacteraceae bacterium (assembly GCA_045651625.1). GTDB lineage: Bacteria > Bacillota > Clostridia > Oscillospirales > Acutalibacteraceae > RUG806. The sequence continues at coordinate 37,363 of JAZRST010000044.1, forward strand.
GGGTATTCCGATTATCTCCTCCAGCCTTGGTATCATTCCCAAGTTCTTCTATCCTCTTTCAGCTGAAAAGCGTACTCAGATGTATACTGAGCTTTACGAGCGCAGAGCTAAGAAGAATGAAATTATGACAAGCGCTTCTCAGGAAGAAATTGCAGAATTCGTAAGCAACGAATTTGCAGACTAAGATTTAATACAATAAAGCTTCGCTTAACCCTTAAGTGGTACAAGCGGAGCTTTTTTCTGTCTTTTTATTTATAGGTTGACCTTAAGGTTGTGTTTTGGTATAACAGATATAAAGAGGTGTTTATTATGACTATTAAAAATAAAATTCTTTTTGCAACCGCTTTTGCAGGAGGCACAGCTCTTCTTGTAAGCAATTATCTGTTCAGATTCAATCTTAAGAATGCCATTATTCCCGAGGGCTTCACACTTACTGCCCACACGGGCTGTGAGGGCACGAAGGACAATTCACTTGATGCAATAACCCTCGGCTTCGGCTGCGGTGCGGATATCGTTGAAATCGACCTTAACTTCAACAGCGAAGGAATTGCAGTGCTTTCCCACAATGAGCCCAAGGGCAAGGAGCCCACGCTTGACGAGGCTTTTGCTCTCGTAGCGGGCTATAAGGGGCTCTTCGTCAACGTTGACGTAAAGAACACGCTCGACCTTAAGCAGGTGACTGAGCTTGCCGAAAAGCACGGAATCCGTGACAGAATTTTCTTTACGGGCGTAACGGAGGAATTCCTTGAGGCTGTCAGAAATCAGACTCCCGACGTGCTTTATTACTACAATAAGGGTATTGATAAGGACAAGAAGGAGGATATTGCCTACATCGGCTCTCTCATAGAAGAAGTGAAGAATGCAGGTGCTGCAGGTCTTAATATCCACCATAAATCCTGCTCAAAGGTAATGGTTGACGAATTCCACAAGGCAGGACTTCAGATGTCCGTGTGGACTGTAAACAAAAAGCCCGATATGGCAAGGGTGCTGAAGCTTGGCTGTGATAACATCACAACAAGAAAGCCCTCTGAGCTTAAAAGCATTATTGATTCAATAAGATAAAGGCGGAAGACTATGTTTTCAAAAATTACTGCCCTTTTTGCGGCAATTGCCCTTTTCTTTTCAGGTGTCGGCATCGGTGATATTATCCCGTGGCTTGACGTTATTCCCGATATGGTGGAAATGGGTATAGATTATATTTCCCTTGACAGATACAAGGCTGCTCCCGATAAGAAGGCTGTCCATGAGGCTCTCGGAAATACTGAAGAAGCGCACCCCTTTATTCTTGCCGATGAAGAGCTGTTTCAGCTTGCAGGTAAGAATACAGACGAGGATGACTATGCCTCGGCACTTAGCTCCTACATTATGGCTAATGCGGAAGGTCTTCTTGATACGGGCATTTATCCACCTATGGAGTACGTGCTCGATGAAGAGGACAGTATTCTTCCCATTTCCCGTGAAGTGATAAACAGAATCGTTATTCTCGGCTTTGCCTACAGAACAACGGGAGAGGAAAAATATGCCGGAAGAGCCGTTGAAGAGCTTCTTAAGGTATGCTCCTATGACGATTGGTGTCCTACGCATTTTCTTGCAGCAGCCGAAATGGCACTTGCGGTTTCAATAGGCTACGACTGGCTTTTTGATTATCTGTCAGATGATATCAAAAATCTTCTCAGCGAAAAAGTCTGGGAATATGCCATAACTCCCGCCCTTTCAAAAAACTATCTCAAGAACTGGTTTACCTGGTCAAAAAACAACTGGAACAGCATCTGCTACAGCGGTATCGGAATTGCCTGTATGACCTTTTATGATAAGAATCCCGAAAAGGCGGCGGAATTCCTTTCCATGTGCTACAAGAATATGCCTATTGCATTTTCAAGCTTTACTCCTGACGGTGTGTACGCGGAAGGTCCCGGCTACTGTCAGTCAGGTATGAACTCTATCGTTTACTTTATTGCCACGTCACGTAATTTCTTCGGCACTGATTTCGGAATGTCTGAAATTGACGGCTTCAGACAGCTGGGCTTTTTCCCCGTTTATATCACGGGCAGCACGGCAATGTTCAATTTCGGAGACAATAAGGACAGAATGTGCTATTCTCCCGTGATTCATTGGTACGCTTCGGAATATGAGGAGCCTCTTCTTTCCGTGTATCAGACGGGGGATTTCCCCGGTACCTTCACTGCCGGTAATTCCGGAGGCGTTGAACTGAACGGTGAAGGCAAGGAAAATGCACTTTCTCTTTTATGGTATAACAGAGAATACTCCTCAGACAGTGCAGATTTTTCCGATGAGCCCCTGAGTGTGCTTCTTGAATCAGATATGGGGCAGACCCTTGCCGTAATGAGAAGCGCTTATCAGGATAAAAATGCAACCTATGCCGCTATAAAGGGCGGATATAACTACATAAATCACGGTGACCTTGATATAGGTACCTTTGTTTATGATGCTCTCGGTGAGCGTTGGGCAGAGGAGCTTGGACCCGGAAATTACGATGCTGACGGTTATTTCTTAGGGCTTCCTGCAGGCGGCAGATGGAAAAATTACTGCAAGCGTGCAGAAGGACAGAATACTCTTGTAATCAATCCCGACCTTGCACTTGAAGACCAGTATGCTTTTGCCCGTGCCTCCTTTACGTCCTTTGAGGAAAATGAAAACGGCGGCAAATGTGTGCTTGATATGACGGATGCCTATTCTATGAATATGGCAAAGAGCGTTGAACGTGAATTTGAGCTTTCGGATAACCGCTCCACACTTAAAATCACCGATAATATTTCCTGCAGAATAAAGAGTGAAATTTATTGGTTTATGCACACCAAGGCAGAGATTGAAATCAGTGAGGACGGAAAATCCGCAATTCTTACAAAGAACGGAAAGCAGATAAAGGCAACTCTTTCGGGAGACGGTTTATTTTCCGTAATGAAAGCCGAAAAGCTCGGCGGTAAATATGAGTTCGATAATGATTACGAAGATATCAGAAAACTGACGGTACATCTTGAGGATGTCACGGAAGCCGTAATTGAAGTAACTCTTACTCCTGTTGAATAATAAGTAAAAACCGACAGATTCAGCTCTGTCGGTTTTTTGTTAAAGTATATTTTTTATTTCCGAGAGATTATTTACGGTGTAATCCGTAAAATTATAATCGTCATAAGCTTCATTTCTGAAATTGAACCATATTGTTTTCAGCCCGAAGTTTTTAGCACCTATTATGTCAGCGTTAACGGAGTCACCTATCATAACGATTTCCGACGGCTTTACGGGGTAAAGTGCACTTACGCAGGCAAAGAAAAATTCCTTTGCAGGCTTCTGAAAGCCTATATCCTCGGACATAAAAAAGCCTGACATATACTGATGAAAATTCTTTGAACGGAGTCTTATTTCCTGTTGCTCTCTCGAAGCGTTGCTTGCACAGTAAACGGGATATTTCCCTGAAAGGTATTGCAGTAATTCTCCGGCACCGTCAACGGGAATGGTAATGCTGCGGATTTTTTTTCGGAACATTTCCTCAAAGGCAATGCCGTCAGCATCAACACCGAGCCTCTTGAAAATTTCAACCCAGCGTCTGTCGTAAATATCCTGCTTTGTGATAATACCCTGCTCAAGAAGATGCCACAGCTTGTCGTTACACTCGGAGAACACTTCAAAATAGTTTTCGGGAAGAGTAATGCCGAAATGCTCTGCACACTGTTTTATTGATTCATCGGAGCATTTATCAAAGTCAAGTATTGTATTGTCAATGTCAATAAGAACCGCTTTTACTGTCATAATTTCCTCATTTAATATCGTAAGTCATAGAAATTCTTGAGGGAGTGAGTCTGCTGAAAACACGGAAGCCGTATTTTGTGTAGAATTTATATCCCATTGAGCCCGTGTCAATTGTCAGCACGCTGACGTTTTTAATGTTTTTCTCCTTAAGATGAGCACACAGAGCATCAATAAGCTTTGTGCCGAGTCCCATTCTCTGCGCCTCGGGCAGAATATCAATGTGAAGATGTATTCTGTATGGCTTCTTTGTAATCATTACGGAAATAAGTGAGGCATAAAACATCAGAAGGGAGGGGGCATAAGTGTTTTTTACTCTGTTTTTTATGTCGCCGAGCATCTTGTCCTTAAAAAGGGCGTAGTTGCTCGAGCATATAACGTAGCCTACGGGGATATCCTCTTCATTTACGGCAACGAAAACGTTTTCAGGCTCGTATTCGGTAAAGTAATCGTTATATATAACGGCTATGCTGTCGAGCTTGCTTTCGTCGGTTTTGTTGTCGTCCCACGTGGTTTCCTTGCAGATAAAACGAAGTCTTTCTTTGTCGGAAGGCTTATATTTTCTTATTGTGTACATAAGAGCTCCTTAATACAAAGACCGTTGCTGAGTACAACGGTCTTTACGTTTATAATTTTATGCCAATGCCTTTTTGCCGTATTCGATGCCCTTCTGAAGAGCTACCTTGTTAAGCTCAAGAACTTCCTTCTTCTTGGAGCCGAATTTTGCTTCAAGGGAGTTAAGCATTGCTTCTTCCGTGATAATGCCTGCCTCTGCACCGATAAGAGCGCCGATAAGAATGATGTTTGCGCACTTGATGCTGCCGAGCTCTACTGCGATATCGTCGGCAGGAACTCTTACAACTGTAATGTCCTCTCTTGTGATTTCGGAAAGAACTCTGCTTGTATTTGCAATAAGAATTCCGCCAGCCTTAAGAGAAGCACCGAACTTCTTGAAGGACTGCTCATTCATAGTAATGAGAGTGTCACACTTAGCCATAAGAGGGGAGATGATTTCTTCATCGTTAACAACAACAGTACACTTTGCACTGCCGCCTCTCTGCTCGGGACCGTATTCGGGAAGGAAGGTAGCATATTTACCGGCTGAAACTGCGGTCTGTGCAATCATAATACCTGCACTCATAACACCCTGACCGCCTGAGCCTGATACAACCAATGATTTTTTCATATTACTTCACCTCATCCTTATATTTATCTTTGTAAACACCGGGAACGAAATAAGGAATGGTGTTGCTTTCCATATAATCAAGTGTCTGTAAGGGAGAAAGCCCCCAGTTTGTGGGACAGTTACCGAGAAGCTCAATAAAGGTAAAGCCCTTACCTGCCATCTGAATATCAAATGCCTTTCTTATTGCCTTCTTTGCGTCTCTGCAGCCCTTGGGGGTGTTAAGAGCGTAACGTGCAACGAAAGCAGGTGCTTCAAGTGTGGAGATAAGCTCGCACATCTTCATGGGATAACCCGTTGTTTCGGGATCTCTGCCGGTTCTTGTGGTTGTGGTCTTCTGACCGATAAGGGTAGTGGGAGCCATCTGACCGCCTGTCATACCGTATGTCTGGTTGTTGAAGAAAATTACGGTGAAGTTTTCACCTCTGTTAGCGGCACCCATAATTTCAGCAAGACCGATAGCTGCAAGGTCACCGTCGCCCTGATAAGCGAATACAAGTCTGTCGGGATTTGAACGCTTGAAGCCTGTTGCAACTGCAGGTGCTCTGCCGTGAGCCGCACCGAGAACGTCACCCTGCCAGTAAGCAAGGTTAAGTGTGGAGCATCCAACGGGAACAATGTGAACACAGTTGTCAACCTGACCCATTTCGCCTACTACCTCTGCAATAAGCTTTGTTGCAAGAGAGTGCATACAGCCGGGACAGAATCCGCTGGGAGTTTTCTTTAATGATTCGGGTCTTTTGTATTCA
>JAZRST010000045.1:0-5456 GCA_045651625.1 Acutalibacteraceae bacterium
CAATGACTTTTCACAGAAAGCTTCCGATCCCTCAGGATGTAAAAAATGAATATCCTCTGACCGAGCGCATGAAGCAGATTAAGGCTCAGCGTGACGAGGGAATCCGTGCGATATTTGACGGAAAAAGCGATAAATTCATCCTTGTAATAGGTCCCTGCTCTGCAGATAACAGCGAATCGGTTCTTGAATACATTTCAAGGCTTAAAAGAATCGAAGAACAGGTATCCGATAAAATAATAATAATCCCCCGTATATATACAAACAAGCCGAGAACTACAGGTCAGGGATATATGGGAATGCTTCATCAGCCGGACCCCGAGGCAAAGCCCGATATATACAAGGGAATTGTTGCAATACGAGAGCTTCACCTGGCGGCTCTTCGCGATTACGATTTTACATGTGCTGACGAAATGCTCTACCCCGAGGACTACCGTTACCTTTCCGACCTTCTCTCTTACGTTACGGTTGGAGCCCGTTCTGTTGAGAATCAGCAGCACAGACTTGCTGCAAGCGGCGTCAGCGCTCCCGTCGGCATGAAGAATCCCACGGGCGGTGATCTGAGGGTCATGATGAACTCCATTGTAGCAGCGCAGAACAGCCATACCTTCCTTTACAGAGGATGGGAGGTAACAAGCTCCGGAAACCCCTATGCACATGCAATTCTCCGCGGTTACATTGATCATTCCGGCAGAAGCATTTCAAACTACCATTACGATGATCTGCTATGGGTAAACGGGCTCTACGAAAAGCTGAATCTTTCAAATCCATCGGTGATAGTTGACACAAACCATAACAATTCGGGCAAAAATTATCTCGAGCAGATCCGCATTACTGAAGACGTAATTCACAGCCGAAAGATAAATTCAGACATAAAGCATCTTGTAAAAGGACTTATGATTGAAAGCTATATTGAGGACGGTGCTCAGGGTGTGGGGGATGGCATCTTCGGAAAATCCATCACAGACCCCTGTCTCGGCTGGGAAAAAACGGAAAGGCTTATTCTTGATATTGCAGACAAGCTATAAATTTATGTAAAAAAACCTGTCACAGCCGTGACAGGTTTTATATTTTATCTCATACCGTTGAAGAAATCTTCAAAATACTGATTGAAATAATCCTCATAGCTGCCGCCATAATTTCCGCCGTAGTTACCGCCGGGCATCTGAGAGGCTGTTGTTTCCTCCTCCTGAACAAAGGTATCACCGCGGTCCTCAACAAGCTTTACGGTAACGTCAAATTCTTCGGAGGTATAGTCGTTATTGATTCTTACAATTGAAAGTGTAAGTGTATCGCCTACATCGGATTCCTCAATAAGCTCAGAGAGATATGAGGCATCCTGAAGAGGTGTTCCGTTTACGGCAACAATCATATCTCCTGACTTTGCCTTTGTTCCTGCAAGAGCACTGTCAGCGGAAATTTCATAAATTACAATGGAGCCGGAGGGAAGACCCTTTATGGCAACAAACATACCGTAGGTGCTGTATTCGCTTGCAGGCACGTAGGTAATACCGAGCTTGGGTCTATTGGAGACATAACCGTTCTTCATAATTTCGTTGACGATTTCAACGAAAACAGAGGAAGGAACTGCGAAGCCCATACCCTCATACTCGTCATCAACAATTTTCATTGAGTTGATACCGACAACCTGACCGAAGGAATTAACGAGAGCACCGCCTGAATTTCCGGGGTTGATTGCAGCTGTATGCTGAATACACTCTGTTGTATAACCGGTTGAGGAGGAGCTTACGGGTCTGTCGAGAGCAGATACCATACCGTTTGTGAAGGAGTCTGCAAATTCAACACCGCCGGGATTACCGATGGCATAAACGTAGTCGCCTACCTCAATTTTACTTGAATCACCGATTTCAGCAAGAGTAAAGCCTGTTTTTTCAATACGGATAACACCGATATCAGTTCTTGCATCAAAGCCTACGACCTGAGCGTCGTATTCCTTACCGTCGTGAAGACGAACACGGATATATCCTGAGGAATCACTGATAACGTGAGCGCAGGTAACGATAAAGGTATATTTTCCGTCTGTGGATTCCTGGAAAAGCACGCCTGAGCCTTCGGAGGCAAGTGTCTTTGACTTGTCATAAACAAGAATACCTGCTGAAGAAGGCAGAACCTTTTTGAAAATATTCTTGGGAGTAAGCTCACCATCTGCATTTGTACCGTCTCCTGTTACAGGTGAAGCGTTGGTTTCAAATTCTTCAACGTTGAACACACCGCTTGTTGTTTCTTCGGGCGGCTGATTTTTTGCATTATTATCACCGATTGCAACACCTATAAGAGCAATTACAAGGAAGAGTGCAAGCACACCTGCAACGATGCCGAATATCTTTGTACCCTTTGACTTTTTATTATTGCTTCCGCCGTCAGAAGAAGGATATGCATAACCGCCGTTCTGAGGTCTTCCGTAAGGATAGGCATTGCTCTGATTATTGCTGAAATTGCCGTTTCCGTAGGGATAAGAGCCGTTGCTGCCGTAGGGATACTGATTATTGCTATTATATCCGCCGGGAGCAGACTGCTGTGCATAAGGATATGAATTTCCGTTTCCGGGGAAGGACTGATTGCCATAGGAATAGGGATTCACGTTCCCGTTATTCATATTCTGCACGGGAGGCTGATAAGCGGGAGCTTCCTCTGCCTTTTCTTCCGCTACAGGCTGTGCTTCAGCTACGGGAGCCTCTTCAGCTTCTGCAGGCACGGCTTCAACTGCTTCAGAGTAAATTTCTTCCGGAGCATTAGCTGTACAGAACTCATTATTTTCTTTTTCTTCGGGGCTGTTACCTACGGGTTCACCCCAATTGTTCTCGTTCATAACAAAATTTTCCTTTCTTCGTTTCGGGAGTATAATAAAACGGATTGTTTAAATAAACTTTAAATCAAGCTGATAACTGCAGATTACTGCAAAGGAAGCCTCACAATAAACTCGGTAAATTCATTTTCCTCGGTTTCAAGACTTATTGTACCTTTATGAAGCTCTATAATACTTTTAACAATATAAAGTCCCATCCCGAAGCTCTTTGCATCAAGACCTCTTGATTTATCTACCTTATAGAATCTGTCAAAAACAAGCTCTTTTTCGTTGTCGGTTATACCTCTGCCCGTATTACGGACGGAAAATACGGCTTCCTTCTTTTCTTCATAGACTGATACGGTGATAATACCGCCCTTTTCCGTAAATTTAACGGCATTATCAATAAGATTATAAATAATCTGTGTAATAAGAGTTTCATCAGCCGTGATAACAACGTTTTCCAATGTATCAAGACCTGCTATATCAATATTCTTGTCATTTATGAATTTTTCAAACCCGATAATTGTTTTTATGAAAATTTCTTTCAGTGAAAATACGGAGGTATTCAGTGTCAGCTTACCTGCTTCAATCTTTGACATATTGAGCATTGCAACAACAAGACGGGAAAGTCGCTTTACCTCATCCGAAACAATTACAAGATATTTCTGCGACTCCTCGGGAGATATGGTACCGTCAAGCATACCGTCAACAAAGCCGCTTATAACCGTCATTGGAGTTTTCAGCTCGTGGGAAACGTTTGCAACAAAGCTGCTTCGGGATTCCTCAAGAACGGCAAGGCTGTCAGCCATCTTGTTAACCGAGTCAACAAGCTCCGTAAGCTCATTATAAACGTCAGCAGTATTGATTCTTGCAGTAAAGTCACCGCCTGCATAATGCTTTGTTGCCGCGGTAATCTTTTTAAGAGGACGTACCATTCTGTAAGAAAAAATAACGGCAAGAATAAAGCAAAGACCGAGAGCCACTATACTTGTGAAAATCTGCAGTCTGAGAAATTCCGTGGTATAGGGTAAAAACGCAACACTTTCTGACTGTACGGCAATAACATACAGCTTTGTTCCGTAAATATCGAGAGTTACTGCGCCGAGAAGTTGATTTTCTTCGGGAAATCCGCTGAGAATTCCCTCAAAGGTATATCCGCTCTTGCCTGCAAATGATATTTCAGCCAGCATATCCGGAGAAAAGCTGATATTTTCATGCTGATAGCATACGTTATCGGTTATTTCATCCGCTGTTTCAACGGGAGAATCACTGCACATAATGACACTGCCCTCCGCATCGGTTACAAAAATTGAGGAAGCAGAAGCATTTGCCACTGTCAGAAGAATATTTTTGATAAACTGCAGATATATTTCCGAATCAGCCTCAGCTGTTCCTTCTGTGCTTTCCGCAAATAATTCAACGCTCTGAGATACACTCAGAGCGTCATCATTAAGAGCCGTGAGCTTATCCGTTTTCCAGAAATTCAGAAAGAAAAATAATATGGCAAAGCTTGAAATGGTAAGGCACAGGATAACAGAAATTGATGTCCGTATAAAATACCATTTAAACATACTGCCTGAACGGCGTTTTCTTAAAGGTGTCATAGCACTTTAGCTCACTTGATATAAAATTCGATTAAACTTTATTTTGTTTCAAACTTATAGCCTACACTCCATACCGTGCGAAGCTCCCACTTGTCGGAAACACCCTCAAGCTTTTCACGGAGTCTCTTGATGTGCACGTCAACTGTTCTTGAGTCACCGTAGTAATCAAAGCCCCATACCTCGTCAAGAAGCTGGTCTCTTGTGAAAACACGGTTAGGATTGCTTGCAAGATGGAAAAGAAGCTCGAGCTCCTTGGGAGGAGCATCCACGTGAACGCCCTTTACCTTCATTTCATAGTTTGTGATGCTGACAAAAAGGTTATCGAAGCTTACCTCCTTGGGAATCTCCGTTGCAGGTGCAAGGGCTCTTCTGAGAACAGCCTTTATACGTGCAACAACCTCCTTTGAATCGAAGGGCTTGACAACGTAATCGTCTGCCCCGAGCTCAAGACCGAGAATCTTGTCAAAGGTTTCGCCCTTTGCCGACATCATAATAATCGGCACGTCGCTTGACTGTCTGATTTTTCTGCAGACCTGCCAGCCGTCAAGCTTCGGAAGCATAATATCAAGGAGAACCAGTGAAGGCTTTACGGTATCAATGCTCTCAACAGCGGCAACACCGTCATTCACAATTACGGGCGTGTAACCCTCTTTGGAAAGATAAAGTCTCAGAAGCTCACAGATATTAGCATCGTCATCAACAATGAGTATCTTTTCATTCATTTATTTTTCCTCCCCCGGGGAAAATCATTTTCCGCTTTTTCGGAATTATTGAATAAATAAGAAAAATCTTACGATTTATACCTTAAGTTGGCGAGTGTAATCCGAAATAGCCTTAAAGTGATATTTTTTAAGGCTTTTCGGCGTATCGCGCTTGAAAGGCGACAGCCTTCCTGTGGTCTCAAGCACCAAAAATCCAATAAAAAATCTTCATTTTAAGGTCGTAGATTTTTTGAATAGCGAATTTTTGTCAAGCTGAGGCACAAAACGGAGCAAATCCTTTCGGATTTGCGAGTATTTTAACAATAGATTGGCGGAAATCCGCAT
>JAZRST010000046.1:0-27237 GCA_045651625.1 Acutalibacteraceae bacterium
TTTCGTCTTCTGACGTTTAATTCAAGAAATCTCGAATTTACTGTTCACAAGTTGTACTTGTTAAACTCAAATTAATCTTCAAGGGTTTCATTTTTGTCGTTGTTTAATTTTCAAGGTTCGTTTGCCCTCTCTCAAGAGTGCTCAATGATTATATCACAATCATTTCCTCTTGTCAAGAGCTTTTTTCAATTTTTTTCAGATTTTTTTGAATCTCTTCAAAGCCTCTGATTTGTTTTGCTCTCTCTCGAGTGCTTGCACAGTTTATCACAAAAGATTACGGTTGTCAACACTTTTTTTAAACTTTTTTCAACTTTTTTTGAATTATTTTTCCGCACACTATATCTTGTGTTTTTTGCCGTTTTTACCCCCAAATTACAAGATATTGTTATGCATAAATCGAAAAAACGAGAAATAATAGTATTGAATTGATATTATATTCAAGGAAAAGAAGTGACTTTCATGAAAAGAAAAACAAAACAGCTGAAAAGCATTATCTCACTGAGTCTCTGCATTGTTATGTGCCTGCTCTCCCTTATTATATATAATGATAAGGCCGCCGACTCAACAGAGCCTGCACTCTCCTCCTTCGGCTCCCGTGGTGAAGAGGTAAGACAGATTCAGCGTAAGCTCAGGACACTTGGCTTCTACACCGGTGCCGTGGACGGCATATTCGGCACGGGCACAAAAAAGGCAGTTACCGCCTTTCAGAAATCCTGCGGCATAAAGGCAGACGGAATTGCAGGGCCTACCACTCTTCTTTATCTCGGGCTTTCCTCTTCCTCGGGCTACTCCTCCTCCGACGTGTGGCTTCTTGCAAAGCTCATTGCGGCGGAAGCCAGAGGCGAGACCTACCGCGGTCAGGTAGCCGTAGGCGCAGTCGTGCTCAACCGTGTCAGCCACGCCTCCTTCCCCGATTCCATTTCAGGCGTTATATATCAGAACGGTGCCTTTGACTGCGTCCGGGACTCCAACTGGAACGTAAGCCCCGGGGATACTGCAAAGCGTGCGGCACAGGATGCCCTCAACGGCTGGGATCCTACGGGCGGTGCCATTTATTATTACAATCCCAGAACTGCATCAAACGGCTGGATAAGAACCCGACCCGTGCTCACGCACATCGGCAACCACACCTTCTGTGCTTAGGGAAAGATGCGCACAAGCTACCGTTGAGAACAGGAATGTGAATCTTTTTTGCAGGGGACAGCAGCCTTGGCGTCCCCTGCATATTATATTAATTGCACAGCCCCCACGGGGAATTTCAAAGCAGAGTGCTGAAGGATGTCTTCTTTTGCCGTTAACATATATTAGTCTGCTTACACGCTGAATATCAGCTTATCCGCCACCATAAGTGCGATTACGATAAGAATCATTATAATTGCCGTTATGTATCCCTTTTTCCTGCTGTTCATTTCTTTTCCGTCCTTTTGCGATGTTTTATACAATTATATATAAAGGATAAGGGAAAGTGAATTAAGGGCACCTTGAGATTTTCTTAAGAATTTATTATGTTTAATATATATATGCACGTTTATTATAAAAATTCACAAAATATTTAAAAACCACTTGACTTTTATAGGTAAAAGTATATATTATGTAATATGTATATATAATAATTATTTGAAAGGAGACCTAATAATGCCTGAATTTACATACGAAATAGTAAAGCATCTCGGTATTATCTCTGAGGGTGCCGGCGGTTGGGCTAAGGAGCTTAACCTCATCAGCTGGAACGGCAAGGAACCCAAGTATGATATCCGTGACTGGGGCCCCGACCATGAAAAGATGGGCAAGGGTATTACTCTTTCTGCAAGTGACGTAAAGGCTCTCAAGGAGCTTCTTGCAAACGAGGAATAAGTTATGCATGGGGATGGCGGTGTCTGTCCCCTTAATGCTTTTGAAAGGGGGAGAAAATAATGTATACAGTCTTTCCCGACAGGGAGAGAAATATAATTTCCGTCCCCGTAACCAATTCCACCAACAATGACCTTAAGGATATTATAAAGAAAAGCACCGACCCCGTATTTACGGTGCTGACGGCTGACAGACAGCTGTCGGGCAGAGGCAGACTCGGCAGGAGCTTCATTTCTCCCGAGGGCGGACTTTATTTCTCAATTTCATACCCGCTTACGGGAAAAGAGGGCAATATTCCCCTTCTTACGCTTCTTGCAGGGCTTGCCGTAAATGAAGCCATAGCGGAGCTGACGGGCAGGGAAACCCTTATAAAATGGCCCAATGACATATACCTTAATAATAAGAAGCTCTGCGGAATACTGACTGAGCTCGTGACCTTTAAGGGACTCACGGCAGTTGTCGGCATCGGCATAAATCTTACTGCAACGGATTTCCCCGGGGAAATAAGGGATATTGCCACCTCACTTGCTCTTCAGGGCATCACACCGCCCGATAAAACGGCACTTATAAAAAAAATCACGGAAATACTTGACCGATACGTGTATGAGGAGTATTCTCTTTATGACGTAAAGGACGGCATTACCGAAAAGCTTCGGGAGAGCTCATATTCTCTCGGCAAAGCCGTCAGCTACAGCCTCGGTGACGAGCACGTCACGGGCATTGTGACGGACATCAGAAACACGGGAGCCGCAGTAATCACCCTTCCCGACGGAACGGAAAAAGAAATATTCTGCGGAGAGATTATATAATATGATTATACTGAAAGCAGTTTTACTCATAAGCGCATTTGCCGCCGTTGCATTAAGACTTTTTACACACAACAATGCCGAGACTCTCGGTGATACGGCAGGCACGCTCAACGTCATCGCATTCGTATCAATGGCAGTATGCCTCATCTGTGCCGGCATCTGGTGCATTATAATTAAAAAAGAAGAAAAAGCACAGAAGGCGCTTGAGGAAGCAGAGGCTTCACCCGAAGAAAATGACGGAATATGAGATAATTTTTTCAAAACGGAAAACACTGTCCCTTTCCGTGAATCCCGACGGCAGGGTAATCGTCAGGGCACCGCGGGGAACGGGCAAGAAATATATTGAGGACTTTGTAAGAGAGCACGGAAATTGGATAGAAAGGGCAAAGAAACGGGTTGCCGACAAGAAATACAGCCTTAAGGAGGCTTCTCCCGAGGAGGAAAAGGCTTTAAGACGGCTTGCACGGGAGATTTTGCCGGGCAAGGTGCAGTATTTCGCTTCGCTTATAGGGGTTACCCCCGGGAGAATCACCGTAACGGGGGCACGCACAAGATTCGGCTCCTGCTCCGGGAAAAACAATCTGTCCTTCTCCTTCTACCTTATGCGCTTTCCCGACAAAGCCATAGATTACGTTGTGGTGCACGAGCTGTGCCACATTCTTCAGCATAACCACAGCAAGGAATTTTATAAGGAAATAGAAAAAATACTGCCCGATTATAAAGAAAGAGAAAAGCTTCTTCGTTCTTAAGAGATACGGGCTTTACAGGAGAATAAAATGGAAAACACCAACGAAAAGAAAAACGTAGTATTAAGCCTTGTTCAGGCCTCGGGCACACCCACCCTCGGCAATTATCTCGGAGCCTTCAAGAACTGGCACAATATGGCGGCTGAAAACGACTGTATTTTCGGCGTTGCAGACCTTCACGCCATCACGGTAAGAAGTGAGCCTGCCGACCTCAGACGCCGTTCAATAGAGATGTATGCAATGCTTTTAGCCCTCGGTCTTGATCCCGAAAAGAACATTGTATTCTTACAGAGCCACGTAACGGACCACGCCCTTCTTGCATGGGTGCTCAACTGCTACACCGCCTTCGGTGAGGCTTCAAGAATGACTCAGTTCAAGGACAAGTCTCAGCGCCACGCAGACAATGTGAACGTAGGTCTTTTCACATACCCCATTCTTATGGCTGCGGACATCCTTCTTTACGGTGCCGACAAGGTACCCGTAGGCGACGACCAGAAGCAGCATCTTGAGCTTGCACGTGACATTGCCGAGCGCTTCAACGGCATTTACGGAGACGTATTCAAAATCCCCGAGCCCTACATCGGCAAAAAGGGTGCAAGAATCCTCTCTCTTCAGGAGCCCGAAAAGAAGATGAGCAAGTCCGACCCCAACGTAAAATCCTTCATTTCCCTTGCTGACGAGCCCTCCGTTATCGCAAAGAAGATAAAGAGTGCCGTTACCGACTCCGAGGCTCGCGTTTACTACGGCGAGGGCAAGGCAGGCATAAACAACCTTATGAACATCTATTCCTGCTGTACGGGTCTTGATTTTGATGCCATCGAGAAGGAATTCGAGGGCAAGGGCTACGGTGACTTCAAGTCTGCCGTTGCAGAGGCTGTTGTAGAGGAGCTCCGTCCCGTTCAGGAGGAGTATAAGAGAATCCTCTCCGATAAGGCTTACATTGAAGCTCAGGCACGTCTCGGTGCTGAGAAGGCTTCATATCTTGCACACAAGACTATGAGAAAAGTAATGAAGAAAGTCGGCTTTTATCAGGTGTAAAAAGCGCACAAAACACCCTCTTTGACGCACATATTAATATTAACGGGTATCTGCCACTATCAAAAAAAGCAGATACCCTTAGTTTTTGCCTCAACAAACCCTTTTTACGTGCTTGATTTTCGGCTCTTCGCGGTACCTTCGTACAGCTTGCCAGAGCCGAAAATCACAAATAGGGCATTTTCTGCCCTTTTTACGTGCGGTGTCTTTACAAGGTGCAGACCTTATTAAGCTAGTTTTTTCCGACACAAGCCTTTAACAACATCTCTTTGACGTTAAATGCCCATATTTCACCCGTCTGCATCCGTTTATCTGCGGATAACCGGCGCATACGACCAAAATATGAACATTTTCCGTCAAACGGGAAATGGGATTTACTCCTCATTGAAGGGGAGGGGTCTCCCCTCCCGCTTTACAAAAAAATTGCGTAAAAGCATATCTGCTGCAACAATAAAAAATCTGCCTCATCCGAAGATGAAGCAGGTTTTTTTGTGCTTTCTTATTTCACTTCTGCAATTTCTGCAAAGAGAACGCCGTTGGGGTTAATGGTATCGTTTACGGTGATTCTGCCGTTTTCAACGGTCATTGTAAGAGCCTCGGGAGTAAGCACGGAGCATTCCTTGTACTTGTCTCTGAGCTCGCCGAAATAGATGTCACGGGCATTCTGATCTCTGAGCATTCCTTCAATTACGGGGCAGTCGGGTGACCAGCCGAAGCAGTCGTCACCGATACCGTAGGTCTCGCGGTCCTTCATCCAGTCATCGAAATAGTTACAGCTGTCGTCAATTCTGTAAAGCTTCACCTCGACCTGCTTGCCGTCAAGCTGAGGCACGCTTATGCTGAACTCGGCATCAATGCTGTTCTTGTAATCGAGGTCATTCTTGAAGTTATAAGCCATAAGAAGGATATTGCCGTTTTCGGGATCAACTGCGGAAACACAGTCAACCTCGGACTGGATAAGAAGACCCTTTCTTGTGTTTTCGGTGCTGATGCTTGTCATACCGCCGAAATTTGCCACGTTCTTTGCCACGTGATAGGTAATTGCAGGGTTGCCGTCAAAAAGACCGCCTGAAAGGTACTGCCAGGAGGAGAGGTAGTCACCGCCTGCTCTGAAAAGCTGAGTGTAAAGTCTTGCATCGTAAGCCGCCTGATAGGTATAGCCTACAGTACGGGAGAGAAGCTGATTGTCTTCGGCACCCCTGTTTACGCCGCAGAGGATTCTGCCCTCGTCAATACCGAAGATAAGACCCTTGAGTCCTGCATTTTCAGCCTTTTCCTGAAGGAAGTCTATACACTCCTCAAGTGTCTTGCCCGAGGTGAATTCACCGGGCTTTGAATCATAGAAGGAAGCGGCAAGGAAGCAGATTCTCGTACCCGTTTTTCCTGTCTTGTAGTTTGTGCCCTTTGCACAGTGCTCAATGAAAATTGTTTCGTCCCAGAGTCCTTCTGTAACGGTCATTGAGTGTGCGCCTACGAAAACCTCTTCACCGATGCTGTCCTGCAATGCGGCTACCGTATAGTCGTAAAGCTTACAGTAAGCGATTGCGGTGCTTTCGGGTGTGCCGTCGGGAGCCTTGAACCAGTCGGCGTTTTCATATTCTGTCATAACGCCGTATCTCCAGGTGAGAAGCTCCTCCTTGCCGAATTCGTCCTTGAGAGCCTCGCAGAGTGCATATATATAATTGTAATATACGTCGTAATCATCGGGGGGATATACGTTTGTGCCGAAGGTTGTATCCGTTCTTGCAAGTGCGGAATACTTGAGAGGCACACTGCCAAGCTTCAGGTGAGGCTTTGCACCGTATGTGAGTATACCCTTACAGCTTGTGATAAGGCTTGAGAAATCGTAGTCGTCAAGGGTATCGAAATCATAGGGGTCAACAAAAAGGTCACGGTCAGCGGCACCGCCCGTGCACTGCATAAGCTGAACGTATTCAACGAAATCGAAAATATTGTTTTCCTCGTTCACCTTGGGATCCGCAAAATCGGCTGAGCCCTTTGCATTCCAGATGTTGATATTGCTTACGGCATTGGGAAGCGTATCTCCCGTTACGGTAGCATCAATCTCAAACTCATAGTCGTTTGCCGAGGGGAAAATGCAGATAAGGGGTGCAAGGAAGAAAGCAAGCACCGATGTGAAAAATGCAATAACCTTTTCCATAAAAAAGCTCCTTTATATCATTTATAAATATATAATAGGAAAAGAAAACAGAAAAATCAAGTAAAACAGTAAATATTGTCTCTCTGCAATTCTTCTTGCAGTTTATTTTTCATTGTTATATAATGTATTCAAAAACATTCCGAGGTAAACACAATGAAAAACAAAAACCTATGTGCCCCCACACCTCCCCGTGGCTTCAATACCTGGGACTGCTACGGTGCGGCGGTAAATGAAGAACAGCTTCTTGCAAACGCCCGCTATCAGGCTGAGCATCTTAAGGACTACGGCTTCGAATACGTTGTCTGCGACATTCAGTGGTACGAGCCTACGGCTTCCTCCTATTATTATCACAATTTCACGGAGCTTTGCTTTGACGGATATTCCCGTGTCATCCCTGCTCCCAACCGCTTCCCCTCCTCGGCAAACGGTGCAGGCTTCAAGCCCATTGCCGATAAAATCCACGCTATGGGACTTAAATTCGGCATACACATCTTAAGGGGCATCCCCCGTCAGTGTGTGCATCTTGCCACGCCCACCGTTACCGAGGGTGTGACTGCAAGGGACATTGCCTCTCAGTTCTCCGTCTGTCCGTGGAACACGGATATGTACGGTGTTGATGCAGGCAAAAAGGGTGCTCAGGAATACTACGACTCCCTTTTCCGATTATATGCCTCCTGGGACGTGGACTTCGTAAAGGTGGACGACATTGCCAACACCGAGTTCAAGCCCCACGACCCCTACTCCGCAAGAAAAGAAATTGAAATGATAAGAAAAGCAATTGATAACTGCGGAAGGGATATGGTCTTAAGCCTTTCCCCCGGCCCTGCTCCCTTATGGGAGGCAGAGCATCTTAAGGCGAATGCGAATATGTGGCGTATGAGCGGTGACTTCTGGGATACCTCGGAGGCTCTCGACAAGATGTTTGACCTGTGCTACAACTGGCATCCCCATATAAGTGAGGGCTGTTATCCCGACTGTGATATGCTTCCTCTCGGTACGATTCAGCTGACGGAGGAGCTCCCCCAATACCGTGCACGTAAGACAAGATTTACTGAAGCCGAGCAGTATATGGTTATGAATCTCTGGTGTCTTTTCCGCTCACCTCTTATGTTCGGCGGAGAAATGACTATGATGGACGATTTCACCCTGTCACTCATCACCAACCGTGAGCTTCTTGATATAAATGCCTATTCCTCAGAAAACCGCCCCCTTCTGTGGGACGGCAGGAGGGCTGTATGGAGCTGCAGGGACAAGAACGGAAAAACCGTCCTCGGCTTCTTCAATCTCAGTAATGACGGCACGGATATTTCCATTGAAAGCACTCTTGCAGGACTTGACAGCTTCGGCACCCTTCGCGATATATGGACGGGTGAAAGGCTTACTGCCGACAAGGAGCTGACAATCAGCTTCACCGGCAGAGGCTCAAGGGTATTCGTAGTCGGATAAGGAGAGAAATTATGTACTACTTAGGAATAGATCTCGGCACCTCAAGCGTAAAGCTTCTGCTGTCCGACGAAAAGGGCAATATCGTTAAAACCGCAGTGAGGGACTATCCCCTTATTTTCCCCCGTGAGGGCTGGTCGGAGCAGAAGCCCTCGGACTGGGTAGAGGGCACTCTCTCAGCTCTCAGTGAAATCACCGAGGGTATAGACAGGGCTCTTATAAAGGGCATCGGTGTTGCGGGACAGATGCACGGTCTGGTAATTCTTGATGAAAACGACGAGGTTATCCGCCCTGCCATTCTCTGGAATGACGGCAGAACGGAAAAAGAGGTTGAATACCTCAACTGCACCGTGGGCAAGGAAAAGCTTTCGGAACACACCGCAAACATTGCCTTTGCAGGCTTTACGGCGCCCAAAATTTTATGGGTGAAAAACAACGAGCCCGAAAACTTTAAGAAAATAAGAAAAATTATGCTCCCCAAGGACTATATAAACTACGTCCTTACGGGTGTTCACGCCTGCGATTACTCCGATGCATCGGGTATGCTTTTGCTTGACGTAAAAAACAGATGCTGGTCTGATGAAATGCTCTCCCTGTGCGGTATCACAAGGGAGGTTATGCCCTCTCTTTTCGAAAGCTATGAGGTTATCGGAAGGGTCAAGGATGAATTCGGTCTCCCCGAAGCAGTTGTTGTGGCAGGTGCAGGTGACAATGCCGCCGCGGCTGTGGGAACGGGCACTGTGGGAAACGGTAAGTGCAACATTTCACTTGGCACCTCGGGTACGGTGTTCATTTCAAGTGACAGCTTTTCGGTTGACCCTATGAACGCTCTTCACTCCTTCTGCCACGCCGACGGAAAATATCACCTTATGGGCTGTATGCTTTCAGCCGCCTCCTGCAACAAGTGGCTCAGCGAGGAAATTCTTAAGGAGAAGGATTTCGCACTTCTGCAGAAGGATATAAGGGAAGAGAAATTAGGCAACAACTCAGTTTATTTCCTGCCCTATCTTATGGGTGAAAGAAGCCCCATAAACGACACGGATGCAAGAGGCGTATTTCTGGGAATGACCCTTGATACAAAGAGAGAGGATATGGTGCTTGCAGTCCTTGAGGGTGTTTCCTTTGCCATAAGGGATTCCTTTGAGGTGGCAAAGAAATCAGGTCTTGAAATCACGGAAAGCTTCCTTGTGGGCGGCGGTGCAAAAAGCCCTCTGTGGAGAAGAATTCTTGCCAACGTCCTGGGCATAAGGCTCAATATTCTCAGAACCGAGCAGGGTCCCGGTATGGGTGCCGTTATCCTTGCTATGACCGGCACGGGGCTTTACGGCTCCGTAAACGAGGCATCCGATGCTCTCTGCGAAATTGCAGACACCGTTTATCCCGAAGAAGCTCTTGCTTCTTTGTACGAAGAAAGATATAATAAGTACAGGGAAATCTATCCCGCACTTAAAGACGTATTCAAGATTAAATAAGGAGAACTGAAAATGAGTGAAATTTTCAAGAATATCGGAAAAATAAAGTACGAGGGCGCAGGCTCCTCCAATCCCCTTGCCTTCAAGTTCTATGACCCCGAAAGAGTTATTCTCGGAAAGACTATGAAGGAGCACCTTCCCTTTGCTATGGCATGGTGGCACAACCTCGGTGCGGCAGGCACGGATATGTTCGGCAGAGACACAGCCGACAAGGCATTCGGTGCTGATGAAAAGGGCACTATGGCTCACGCTCTTGCTAAGGTTGATGCAGGCTTCGAGTTTATGCAGAAGCTCGGCATTGAGTATTTCTGCTTCCACGACGTTGACCTTGTTCCCGAGGCAGACGACATTAAGGAAACAAACAGAAGACTTGACGAAATTTCAGACTACATTCTCGGCAAAATGCAGGAAACGGGCATCAAGTGCCTCTGGGGTACTGCAAATATGTTCTCCAACCCCCGTTTTATGAACGGTGCAGGCAGCACAAGCTCTGCAGAGGTGTTCTGCTTTGCTGCGGCTCAGATCAAAAAGGCTCTTGATATCACCGTAAAGCTCGGCGGTAAGGGCTATGTTTTCTGGGGCGGCAGAGAGGGCTACGAAACTCTTCTCAACACCGATATGAGGTTTGAGCAGGAAAACATTGCCCGTCTTATGAAAATGGCAGTTACCTACGGCAGAAGCATCGGCTTTACGGGTGACTTCTATATTGAGCCCAAGCCCAAGGAGCCTATGAGGCATCAGTACGATTTTGATGCCGCAACGGCTATCGGCTTCCTTCGTCAGCACGGACTCCACAATGACTTCAAGATGAACATTGAAGCAAACCACGCAACTCTTGCAGGACATACCTTCCAGCACGAGCTCAGAACCTCTGCCATCAACGGAATGCTTGGCTCCATTGATGCAAATCAGGGCGACCTTCTTCTTGGCTGGGATACTGACGAATTCCCCTTCGACGTTTACGAAACCACAATGTGTATGTACGAGGTTATCAAGGCAGGCGGTCTTACGGGCGGCTTCAACTTCGATGCAAAGACAAGACGTCCCTCCAATACCTACGAGGATATGTTCGAGGCATTTATCCTCGGTATGGATGCCTTTGCTCTCGGTCTTATAAATGCCGCAAAGATTATTGAGGACGGAAGAATCGACGAGTTCGTAAAGAATAAGTACGCTTCCTTCAGCGACGGAATCGGCAAGAAGATTGTTGACGGCGAAGCTACTCTCGAGGAGCTTTCAGCCTATGCAGAGGCTCTCGGCAACACCGCTGTCCCCGCTTCAGGCAAGCAGGAAAGACTTCAGGGCATCTTAAACAGCCTGATGTTCAATTGACACACTCCTTTCTCATAAGAACAAATAAAATGCACCGGCTCGGCAGACGAGTCGGTGTTTTGTTATAGCTATGAAATTTACAGATAATACGGTACTGCTTCCCTCTTTTTTATTCACCCGTATTATAGCACATTTGTTCGATTGAAATCAAGTGCAAAACGGGGGTTTATGGAAAAAACTTTCTGCGATTTTTGAGCCCTTTTTTGTGCAATGTGAACAAATGTTCGATAAATAACGCCATTTTTCACCATTTATGCAACACCTTCGGCATTTTTGTACATTATCTGCACTAACCTTAGTATCCGCTGTATATCCGCCTTACATTGTAGGGGACGAGCCTTCGGCAAGGTAATAAGTAATAGTTAACAGTGAAGAAGTTACGAACAAAATTTATTCCCTGCATAAAGCTCAGTATCTGATGTATATCTGCCTTTCTTTGTAGGGGACGACAACCCTGGCGTCCCGCCGGGCAGGAAATAAAAAGTCTGTATCAAGACCCGTAGGACACAAAAATGTGCCTCCTGATTAACTTAAGCATAAACACAAGCTAACTACACACGGGACGCCAGGGTTGTCGTCCCCTACATAGTTAAATTTGTTGCACAGCCTCACGGAAAAAATCTCCGAAATCCGAATTTACTTCTCCTCATATATACGCGCGTGCGCACACGCGCCCGTTTCGTGATTACTACGTTATTACATAACGTTATTACTATATAATGTAATGTTTGCGTGCTAAATACCGTGTCAAAATTTTGCCCTTTCCGTGCGATTATCGTGTCAGAGACCGTGCGATTCAGGGTATTTCAGCGGACATAAAAAAAGCCCCCGAAGCCTTGATATACAAGGCTTTCGGGAGTTTCATCAATCGTGTCAATTTCCGTGTCATTATCGTGTCAAAAATTCACGGCTTCCGTGTCAACTATCGTGTCAAAGCCCTTAACGGTGTATTTTTCCGTGATTTGTGATTCATGCTTCTTGTTCTGTAATTTCCGCCCTTTACCTGAAATATCTTATTTCCCCCAAAGTGGGCTTTTCGTCGGAATAATCAACGATAATCAGCTTGATTTTACGTCTGTCGGGAATAATATTCTTTATGTAGACGGCGGCGGACATTCCCTCTCTTACGTCGGGATTGTATTCGGCAAGACCTGCAAGGTTGGGCGCAAGCTCAATGAAAACACCGTAGCTTTCAACACTTCTGATGATTCCGGGGACGGTTTCACCCACTCTGAAAAGCTCTGCGTTTTCTTCCCAGGTACCAAGCAGCTCCTTATGAGAGAGAGTGATTCTTCCGAGACTGTCCCTGCCCGTCACGGTGCATCTTATTGTCTGCCCCACAAAGAAGCGTGCGGAAGGGTGCGGAATACGGGAGACGGAAATTGCCTCTATGGGCAGAAGAGCCGTAAGACCTGCTCCGATATCGCAGAACGCCCCGAAATTCTCCATATGAGTGACCTTTACCTCAATGATATCTCCGATACCGAGCTTATCCGAAAACTCCTCCATTGCCCGTTTCTGAGCCTTTTTACGTGAAAGCAGAGCATACATTTTTCCGTCCTCGCCCCGACGGATTTCCTCGGGAATGAAGCACACGCTTTTACCCACACGGGAAATTAGAGCTATATCTCTTATATATCCCTCTTCAATACCTATAGCACCCTGCGAACGGGGAATAATACCCTTCATACAGCCGAGGTCAACGTGCAGATTATGCTCCTTATCGCAAAGGGTCACCCTGCCCTCAAGAAGCTGTCCCTTCATTATAGCCTCTTTTATTCCCTGCAGTGACGACAGTGCAGATTTATTAGAAGCAGTACCGAGAAGCCCGCCCTCGGGACAAAATTCTCTCATATATTTTCTTCCTTTCAAATGGTCTTATTCAATAATATTAGAGCAAAGGGAAAAGTATTCCGGATAAAATTCAGATTTCCCCTCTTTTACTTTACTTTAAATCTTTCTTGTGCTATATTGTACTTTGGGTAGGTGGCATATATGGATATAAAGCTCAATGACATACTGGAAATGAAAAAACAGCATCCCTGCGGAGGAAAGCAGTTTCTCGTGCTTCGTGTGGGGATGGATTTCAAGCTCCGCTGTACCACCTGCGGACGTGAGGTTATGGTGCCCCGTGCAAAGACGGAAAAGCACATAAAGAAGGTTATAAGGGAAGAGGCTCAGGGCTGAAATACTGTGCCCCCGGGAATTATTTCTTTTATACGTCACAAACTAATCATACACATTCATTTACGGAGATATAATGACAGATAAATTAAACCGTCTTGAAGAGAGATTCAATGAAATAAACGATCAGCTCTGCTCCCCCGAGGTTGCCTGCGATATTGAAAAAAGCACGGCACTTATGAAGGAGCTGAAAGCCATAACTCCCGTTGTGGAGAAATTCCGTGAATACAAGAAAAATCTCTCTGCCGCCGAGGAAGCAAGAGCATTGCTGGACGAGGGCGGTCTTGACAAGGATTTCAGGGAGCTTGTTTCCGAGGAATACGAAACGGCAAAAGCCGAAGCCGGGAAAAACAGCGAGGAATTAAAAATTCTTCTTCTCCCCAAGGACAAGAATGACGATAAAAACGTAATCGTTGAAATAAGACAGTCCGCAGGCGGTGAGGAAAGCGCACTTTTTGCCGCAGTGCTTTACCGTATGTACTCAATGTATGCCGTTACGAAAAGCTGGAAAACGGAGATTCTCAATTCCAACCCCACTGACCTCGGAGGCTTCAAGGAAATAAGCTTTATGATATCGGGTGAGGGCGCATATTCCCGCTTCAAGTTTGAAAGCGGTGTTCACCGTGTCCAGCGTATTCCCGTAACCGAATCAAACGGAAAAATACAGACCTCAACCGTCACCGTTGCCGTCCTTCCCGAGGCAGACGAGGTTGACGTTGAAATAAACCCTGCGGATTTACAGATAGACACCTTCCGCTCCTCGGGAGCAGGCGGTCAGCACATCAACAAAACCGAATCCGCAATCAGAATCACCCACATCCCCACGGGTACGGTGGTTGAATGTCAGGATGAGAGAAGTCAGCACAAGAACAAGGACAAGGCTATGAAGATTCTCCGCTCAAGAATCCTTGAAAGAGAGATTGAAAAGCAGGCTTCCGAAATTGCAGGCGAAAGACGTCTTCAGGTAGGCACGGGCGACAGAAGCGAAAGAATCCGTACCTACAACTTCCCTCAGGGCAGAGTAACCGACCACAGAATCGGTCTTACCTTATATAAAATCGAGCAGATAGTGAACGGCTCCCTTGACGAGCTTCTTGATGCTCTTATCACAGCCGACACGGCAGACAGACTCAATTCAGGAAAAAGCGAAGATTAAACTATGAACACAAGGCTCTACAAGATTTCTGACCCCGTGGTGCAGAAAAATGAAATTGAAGAAATTGCCGCCTTTATAAAAAGCGGTGAGGCTGTAGCCATCCCAACGGAAACGGTTTACGGCATAGCCGCCGACTGCTTCAACGAGAAGGCTGTTGAGAAAATCTACCTTGCAAAGGGCAGACCCTCGGACAACCCTCTTATAGTTCACATTTCACGCTTTGACGAGATATATTCCCTTGTTGAAGAGGTGCCCGAAAAGGCAAGGCTCCTCTGCGAAAAATACTGGCCCGGCCCCCTTACGGTGATTCTTCCCAAGAAAAGCACCGTTTCCGACAGAGTTTCGGGGGGACTTCCCACAGTGGCTGTCCGTATGCCCTCTCACCCCGTTGCAAGGGCGATAATTGAGGCATCGGGCACTCCCCTTGCGGCACCAAGTGCCAATATTTCGGGCTTTCCCAGCCCCACCTCGTTTTCCTACGTAAAGGACGATATGTGCGGCAGACTTCCTGCCATAGTTGACGGCGGTGACTGTGATTTCGGCATTGAATCCACGGTAATAACCCTTGCCACGGAAATTCCCGTCCTTCTTCGTCCCGGTGCGGTAACGAAGGAGCAGCTCGAGGAAATTTTAGGTGAGGTGCAGCTTCACAGCGCAATTCTTAATCCCCTTGAGAGCAACGAGCAGGCATCATCTCCCGGAATGAAATACAAGCATTATTCCCCCACGGCTTCCCTTACCGTGCTTGACGGCACCAAGGAAGAATTTATAGGTTTTATAAAAAATAACCCGCATTTTGCGGATTTTGCCCTCTGCTTTGAGGGTGAGGAAAATGAAATCCCCCTGCCCACGGTTACCTTCGGCACGGAGGATGACCCCTTTTCTCAGGCAAAGCGTCTTTTTGATGCCTTCAGAGAGCTTGACAGCCTCGGCGCAAAAAAGGTGCTTGTCCGCTCCCCCTCCCGTGAGGGCGTGGGGCTGGGCGTATGCAACCGTCTTTACAGAGCGGCAGGCTTCAGATTTATTTCTCCCGCTAAGGGAATAATAACGGGTATCACGGGCGGAAGCGGCTCGGGCAAAAGTAAGGTATGTGAAATTCTTCAGAAAAAGGGCTGTGTTATAATAGATGCGGACCGTATTGCAAGAAGCGTCACCGAAAAGGGCTCTCCCGTAATCGGTGAATTAGCTTCAGCCTTCGGACAGGATATCGTTCTCCCCGACGGCAATATCGACAGAAGGCTTCTTGCCTCCCGTGCATTTATGAATGACGAAAGCAAAAGGCTTCTTGACAGTATAACACTTACGGAAATCGTTTCAATCTGCAGGGAAAAGGCCGTGTCGGAGACAGAAAAGGGCAGAAACGTCATTATTGATGCTCCCCTTCTTTTCACCTCGGGGCTGTGGAGCATCTGCCACAGAACGGTAAAGATTTTTGCTCCCGTTGACGTAAGACTCCGGCGCATCCTCGCAAGAGACGGTATATCCGAGGAGGAGGCACTGAAAAGATTTTCACGTCAGACGGATGAAGACAGAGAATCTCAGGCGGCTGATATAGTTATCAACAATTATCCGCCTTACGATATAGAACAAGAGATAAATAAATATTTTTAACGGAGGAATTTACAATGAGCGAAGAAAAAACAAGAGCTGAGCTTCTTAAGGAGAAGCTGTTTATAAAAAAGGAGCACACCTCTGCCGTAATCGGCGAAAAGGGAAATGCCGAGGCAGATTCCTTTGCAGAGGGCTATATGAGCTACCTTGACGCTTCAAAGACCGAGAGAGAGTCTGTTGAAACCGCTCTCGAAATGGCTAAGGCAGGGGGCTTCACAGAATTTGACAAGACTGTCAGATATCCTGCAGGCTCCAAGGTTTACGTAAACAACAGAGGTAAGTCCCTTATTCTTGCAGTTATCGGCCACAGAGATATAAAGGACGGTGTAAGCATTGCCGCGGCACACGTGGATTCTCCCCGTCTTGACCTCAAGCCCAATCCCCTTTACGAGGACAGTGACATTGCGTATTTCAAGACCCACTACTACGGCGGTATAAAGAAATATCAGTGGACTGCCATTCCCCTTGCACTTCACGGTGTGGTAATAAAGGCTGACGGTGAAGCAGTAAGGGTAAACATCGGCGAGGATGCCGCTGACCCCAAATTCGTTATCACAGACCTTCTCCCCCACCTTGCCGCTAATCAGATGAGAAGCACTATGGCAGAGGGCATCAAGGGTGAGGCTCTCAATATCGTAGTAGGCTCCCGTCCCTTTGACAACACAGAAGGTGCAGAGGCAGTAAAGCTCAACATTCTCAACATTCTTTACGAAAAGTACGGCATTACCGAGGCTGATTTCCTCAGTGCCGAGCTTGAGGTTGTTCCTGCCTTCTCCGCCTGTGACATCGGCTTTGACCGCTCTCTCATCGGCTCCTACGGCCACGATGACAGAGTATGCGCTTACCCTGCTCTTATGGCGGCTCTTGACTGTGAAGAGCCCGAATATACCTGCATAACCGTTCTTACCGACAAGGAGGAAACGGGCTCCGAGGGTAACACGGGTCTTGACTCAAAATATCTTGAATATTTCATCTGCGACCTTGCAGCAATTTACGGTGCCGAGGGCAGAGACGTGCTTTCTGCCTCAAAGTGCCTTTCCGCTGACGTAAACGCTGCCTTTGACCCCAACTTCCCCGAGGTTTTTGAAAGAAGAAACACAAGCTTCATCAATCAGGGCGTCTGCATCACAAAGTACACGGGTGCAAGAGGCAAGGGCGGTACAAGTGATGCTTCCGCTGAATTTATGGGTGAAATAAGACGTCTTCTTGACAAGGAGGGCATCTGCTGGCAGACGGGTGAGCTCGGTAAAATCGACGAGGGCGGCGGAGGAACCGTTGCAAAGTATATTGCACACCTCAACGTCGACGTTGTTGACCTCGGTGTTCCCGTGCTTTCAATGCACGCTCCCTTTGAGGTTGTTTCAAAGACAGACGTTTATATGGCATACCGTGCATTCTTAGCATTCTTCTCAAGGTAAAGTAAAGGTAAAGTGTGCACAAATCCCCGTCATTGACGCACAATAAAAATTGTAATTTAATAACAGAAGCAATTTCCTGAGTGGCAGTTTTATTCATTCGTTTATGTAGGGGACGACAACCTTGGCGTCCCGCCTTGTACGAAATAAATTGTTTGCGTAAAGCCCCGTAGGACATAGAATATGCCTCTTGATAAATTAATTACAAACACAAACTAACTTCACACGGGACGCCAAGGTTGTCGTCCCCTACACAGTATAGTTCACGGCACAGCCTCACAGAAAATAAATACTGTAAATTATAATTTGTCAGCAAAAGGAATTTTTATGTTCAAAATAAATCCCACAAAATACACGGGTGTTACGGTGATGCCCTCGGATATTGCCGAGAAGCATCTCATTTTAGCATCCGGAAATCAGTTAAAGGTAATAGTTTACGCTTTCTCCCGTGCAGGGGGAGTCTTCGGCATACCTGAAATTTCCCGCAACACGGGTATTTCCGAGGAGGAGGCCGAGGATGCTCTGACCTATTGGAAGGAGCTGGGCTTCATCCTGCCCGAGGAATCCGCACCTGCATTTGAAGGCGTTCAGTCTGTCCCTGCCGTCACGGCGCGGGCAGAGACCTCTCCTGCTCCTGCCGCTTCAATTCCTGCGAAAAAGGAGAAGGTGCCACACCACAATCCCTCAAGGCTTACCTACGATCAGATACTCGCACGTATGGACGAATCTGAAAACGTGAGAATCCTTCTCAACGAAGCGCAGCTGCGCCTCGGAAGGACTATAGGCACGGGAGATATGAGCTCCCTTGTGCTTCTTCACGATTATTACGGTCTGCCCGTAGAGGTCATCCTTTCAATCTGCGAATATGCGGCGCAGAAGGGCAAATCCTCAAATATGAATTACATATATAAAATCGGTGCGGACTGGTCCTCAAGAGAGATTGACACCCTTGAGCGTGCCGATGAGGAGCTGAAAGCCATTGAAAAAGTAAATACCCTCTGGGCGGAGTTTTCATTGGCGGCAGGTCTTCCCTCGGGCAAGCCTACCTCCCAGCAGGAAAAGTATCTTTCACAGTGGTCCTCGGAATGGGGCTTCTCCGTCCCAATGCTGGCTTTAGCCTATGAGGAAATGCGCGACAACACTGAAAAGCCGAGCTTTCCCTATATGCACAAGGTGCTGTCCGCATGGCATCAGAAGGGCATAAAAACTCCCGAAGCCGCCGCCAAGGACAAGGAGGCTTTCAAGGCTGAAAAGGACAGAAAGCTCCTTGAAAAAGCCTCGGGAAAAAATAAAAACGAAAAAACGGCTCCCACACCCGACCCCAACGCTTCCTACGATATTCAGCGTGCCGAGCAAAGAGCAAAGACCTCCGTTCCCAAGTTCAAGAAGAGAGAAAGGTGACAGTATGCCTTACAAAAGAGAAATTTTTGAAAAAGCACAGGAAATTTTAGATAAAAGAAGAAATCAGGCAGAGGCAAAGAACACTGCAGTTATGATGATGTTCGAAAACACCGAGCCTCTTTACAGAGAATACAAAAACGAGATGATAGCCTCCGTAAAAGAGGCTGTCAAGGCTATTGACATGTCTCCCGACAAGGCGGCAAAATTCATTGAGGAGCAAAAAATCAGAAACCTCACTGCACAGCAGAACGTTAAAAAGCTTCTTGAAAAGCACGGTCTTCCCGAGGACTATCTTGAGGTAAAATATTACTGTCCCGAGTGTGAGGATACGGGTGTCGTAGGCACAAAGCTCTGCTCCTGCCACATAAATCTTCTCAAGGACTTAGCTTACGAGGAGGCAGGAAGGAAATCCCCCCTTAAAATCTGCACCTTTGAGGACTTCAGGCTCTCTTACTATCCCGAAAAGGCAGAAAGCGCATACGATTTATCTCCCAGAGAAAAAATGGCTGAAATTCTCTCCTTCTGCAAGGAATATGCCGATACTTTCGACAGAAAAGCTCCCTCCGTGCTTATGGCAGGCAAAACGGGACTGGGAAAAACCCACCTCTCCCTTGCAATCGTAGGCAAGGTCATAGAAAAGGGCTACTCAGTGCTTTATAATTCCGCACAGAACTTCTTCAGGGAATTACAGAATGAGCGCTTCGGAAAATCCGGCAACTCCGCCTTTGAGAATATGATGCTTGAGTGCGATCTTCTCGTAATTGACGACCTCGGTGCGGAATTTTCAACCACCTTCACCGTGTCCGCTCTTTATAACATAGTCAACACGAGAATCAACACGGGTCTTCCCACCATAATCAGCACAAACTATTCCCTTTCCGAAATAGAAAATCAGTACACAAACAGAATATCCTCACGCTTTATAGGTGAGTACAGTATTCTCTATTTCGAGGGCAGTGACATAAGACAGCTTAAAAACGAAGAAAACTGAAAAGCTATTTAAAGAAATCAATGCACAGAACCGTCCTTGGCTCTGTGCATTTTTTATTTTTTATACAAGTCAAAGAATTCTTATAACAGAAGCAGAGGCAAAGTCCCTGAGCTCGGAAAGAATCTCGCGAAGCTCCTTTTCCTTCATAACGGGTGTGATGAAGGCAATTTCGTTTGCAGGTGCGCCGCTTCTTTCAAGTGCCCTTACACCGCCGAAGGCTTCTCTGATTTCAATAAGGCTGTCGGCAGGCTTCTTAGCATAGCCTCTTACGTAAAGTGCGGTTTCATACTCAAGATAATTCTCAACGAGTCCGTCCTCGTGATTTTCCCAGAAATAGTGCTTTTCGTTCTTTTTCAGTCTTGCACATTCCATAACGTCACCGACCACGGCACTGGCTGTTGCTTCCTTTCCTGCACCCTGTCCGTAAAGAAGAACGTCTCCGATGCTGTCTCCCGTTATCGAAATCGCGTTATAAACGCCGTTTACGCCCGATATCATAGAATCATTACTTACAAGGAAAGGACAGACGATTGCCCCGATTTTGCCGTTATTTCGGCTATCTGCTTTTCCGAGAAGCTTAATCTTACATCCGCAGGAATCAGCGTAAGCCGCATCCTCAAGAGTTACCCCTCTTATGCCCTCTGTATGTATTTCGTCCTCAAAGAAGTGACGTCCGTAGGCAATTGAGGAAAGAATTGCAGTTTTTCTTGCGGCATCAAGTCCGTCAACGTCCGCTGTGGGATCCTTTTCAGCATAGCCCTTATCCTGAGCAATCCTGAGTGCGGTATCGAAGGACATCTTTTCATTTATCATCTTTGTGAGAATGAAATTTGTAGTACCGTTGAGAATACCTGCGAAGGAAAGGATATTGTTTGCGGAAAGGGATGAAAACATTGTTCTGATAACGGGAATACCGCCGCAGACTGCTGCTTCAAACATAAAAGCGGCATTATTTTCCCTTGCTGCGGCAAAAAGCTCCTGAGCCTTTGCGGCAACGAGTGCCTTGTTTGAGGAAACAACGTTCTTGCCCTTTTCGAGACATTTTTTACAGAAGGTGAAGGCAGGCTCAACACCGCCCATGGTTTCAACAACCGTTTCAATTTCGGGATCATCTGCAATAACGTCAATACTGCTTACGATTCTTGATTCGTACTTACTGCCCGAAAAATCCCTTATATCAAGTATATACTTAACACCGATTTCTTCACCTGCGCTCTTTTTCATAAGGCAGGGCTTTTCGTCGAGAATATCAACGACACCCGAGCCTACTGTTCCGCAACCGAGAACGGCAATCTTCATAATAACACTCCTGACAGAAAAATATATAGGCAATTTTACTATATATGGCGGTAAATGTAAAGTCCTTTTTTTGTATTTAATATTTTGAAAATTTATGTTGATAATTTATTTTATTTATGTTATTATATGTTTTAAGTATAGTGAGATATTATATATATTTATAGAGAAAGATATATCCGGAGGTTAAAATGGATTCATTAGGTGATATCTGGAAGCAGGTCCTTGCCCTTTGCAAGACCGAGGTTTCGGACGTAATGTACACAATGTGGCTTGAGCCCTTACAGTTTTATAAGCTTGACGGTGAGACTGCAGTTTTCACTGTAAACGCGGATTTCAAGAAGAATATCATTCTTTCAAAATTCTCCGACCTTCTCAAAAGAAGCTTCGAAAGCGTAATAGGCTTCTCCGTTGAAATTGACGTAATCGTGAATCAGGCGGCAGACGGTGAAAAGGAGGCTCCCAAGACAGTAAGGGAGGAAAAGGCTCAGGAGACTGAAAAGGAGCCCGAAAAGGCAGGTCCCGTAAGAAAGAACGCTTCATCCTTCACCTTTGACAGCTTCGTTGTAGGTCAGTCAAATATGTTCGCCTACGAAATCGCAAAGAAGGTTGCTGAAGACCCCGGACTTCACAATCCCTTCCTTATTTACGGAAACTCGGGACTTGGAAAAACCCATCTTCTTTACGCTATTTATAACGAGCTCAAAAGAAAGGATCCCGGTGCTATCATAATTTACGAAACGGCTGAAAAATTCCTTTCTGAATTTATGAATTCTCTTAACGAGAAGAACACACAGCCCTTCAAGAACAAATACAGAAACGTTGACGCTCTTCTGATAGACGATATTCAGATGATGCGCTCGGGTCAGTCAACTCAGGAGGAATTCTTCCACACCTTCAACGCCCTTCATCAGGCAGGCAAGCAGATTGTTCTCACCTCCGACGTACCGCCCAAAGAGCTTATGGGCTTTGATGAAAGACTCAAGACCCGTTTCGAAATGGGACTTATTGCAGATATAAGAACTCCCGATATTGAAACAAGAAAGAATATCGTAAAGAACAAGTCAAGAGAGCTGGGAATCACACTCAGTGATGCCGCCGTTGACTACATAGTTACAAAAATCAAAAATAATATCCGTCAGATTGAGGGTACTCTCAACAAGATTGAGGCATACACAAAGATTTACAAGAGTCCTCTTTCATTTGAGCAGATACAGACAATAGTAAAGGACGTTACCTACGATTTCCAGCCCGTTGATTCCATAGCTGAAAAGACAATCAACGTTGTGGCAGAGGTTTACGGAATAAGCACCGACGACATAAAGTCAAAAAGCAGAACACAGACGGTTTCAACCGCAAGAAACGTGTGTATGTACGTAATAAAGACGGTTACCAATATAACACTCAACAAAACCGGTGAATATTTCGGCAAAAACCACGCTACGGTTATAAACTCAATAAACAACGTTGAGCTGGAAATGAAATCAAACCAGACCTTCAAGAATCTTGTGAACGATATTATCCGTCAGGTAAAGGAAAACACTTAAAAGGGCATAAATGCAAATTCTTATTCTGCTTTCCTACAAGTGCTTTCAAGGGCGTTTTTAAGGCGGAATTTTCAACAGATTATCAACAAGCCTCAGAAAGTTATCAACACTTTCAACTTTAAAAATCCGCGCCCTTTTTTATCAAGAAGTTACTGACATAGCATTTCTTGAAAACTTTTCCTGCTTTTCCCATATTTTTCAAGGCTTCCGCGGGTTTTCAACAAACTCACAGCCCCTATAACAACTACTACCTTTAAACATTTCCTATCCCCCCTTAAAGGGGAGAAAAACACATCGGGAGGTTTCAATAATGAAAATCATCTGTGATACCCAGATTTTTACAAATACTTGCCTTAACGTTCAGCGCTCAATCCCCTCAAAGGCTGTTCTTCCCCACCTTGAGTGTATTCTTATAGAAACTCAGGAGAATAACGCAGTAAAGCTTACGGGCTTTGACCTTGATATTGCGGTTATGACTGAGGTCGGTGTAAGAGTTGAGGAAGCAGGTGCCGCTGTTCTTAATGCAAAAACCTTCTGCGATATTTTAAGACACTGCCCCGATACAACAGTTACAATCACCTGTAACGAAAAGAATATATGCACGATAACCAGCGGTGAGGTTGAATATACGCTTATAAGCCTTAACCCTGCCGAATATCCCGACCTTCCCGTGCTTACGGACGAAACCTCCTTCAGACTCAACTGCGGTGTTCTTAAGGATATGATCAAGAAGACTGTATTTGCAGTTTCTCCCGACGACGGCAAGACCGTTCACAGAGGTGTCAAGTTCGAGCTTGAGGCAGGCGAAATAAAGCTTGTTGCTCTTGACGGCTACCGTCTTGCAATAAGAAAGGAATTCACCGATTATAACGGAGATTTCCTGAAATTCGTCGTTCCTGCAAAAACACTTTATGAAATTATCAAGTTAGCCGAGAATGACGACGGCTTTGCAGAGATTTCAAAGGGCAGAAGACATATTATGTTCAACGTAAACGGCTACTGTCTTATATCAAAGCTTCTGGAGGGTGAATTCCTCGATTACCGCACAGCCTTCCCCAAGGGAAAGACAGCAACCGTCAGAACAAGCACGAAGAAATTCATAGATACAATTGAAAGAACCTCAATCATCATTACCGAAAAGGTAAGAAGCCCCTTAAGATGTATATTCTCCGATGATGAAATAAAGGTTTCCGCCGTGACGGCTCTCGGCAGTGCAAGCGACAGAATTCCCGTTTCAATAACAGGTGACAATACTGAAATCGGCTTCAACAACAGATATCTTCTTGAGGCACTCAGAAGCTGTGATACCGACGAGGTGCTTATAAATCTCAACGGCTCACTCTCCCCTGCAGTAATCGTGCCTCCCGAGGGAGACAACTTCCTTTATCTTATACTTCCCGTTAAAATCAAGAGCGAATAAGGTTATACGTTATGGAAAACAAAGTCAGAAGAAAAATAGTCGTACGCGCCAAGGTACAGTCCGAGGAAAAGCTTCCTATCACAACTCCTTTTATAAAGCTTGATTCGGCACTTAAGCTTTCGGGTCTTGCCGAAACCGGCGGTATGGCAAAAATGTTCATAGAAGAAGGCTCCGTTAAGGTAAACGGAGAGGCTTGTATCCAGAGAGGAAAAAAGCTCTACCCCGGAGACCGTATCTTTTTCCGTAACAGCCTTCTCGTAATTACAGACGGCAATGAAAATAACTGAATTAAGCCTTGAAAATTACCGTAATATTGAAAATATCTCCCTTTCCCCCTGCGAAGGAGTAAATATCATTTACGGTGAGAATGCTCAGGGTAAAACCAATATCCTTGAGGCTATTTTCCTTTTCACGGGTCTTAAGAGCTTCAGAAGCTCAAGGGATTCAGAGCTCGTTATGTTCGGAAAAAATTTTTCCCGTATAAGCACCCGTTTTGAAACCTCCCACAGAGAAAACAGCTCTGAAATAAAAATCACGGACAGAAGAAGGGCAACACTCAACGGAGTAACGCTTAAAAGCCCCACGGAGCTTATGAGCCGATTCCCCGCCTCCCTTTTTTCCCCGGGCTTTATGTCCTTGATACAGAACGGTCCCTCTGAAAGAAGAAAATTCATAGATTCCGCAATCTGTCAGATAAAGCCCCGATATGCAGTGCTTCTTTCCGAATACACGAAGCTTGTGAAGCAGAGAAACGCAGTGCTCAGAGACAACGAGGATATAAAAAGCGTAAGGCTTTACCTTGAATGTGTGAACGATGCCTTTACGGGTCTCGGAGAAGAGATTTATAAGGAGAGAAGGGAATACCTTGACCTGCTTCTTCCCTTTGTCAGTGAAATTTATTCGGGACTTTCCTCGGGAAAAGAGGAAATAAGCTTTACTTATCTCAGAAAGGGCTGTCACGGTGAAGAAAATCTCCGTGAAATCGTGAAGAATCACGAAAAAGCGGAAATAAATGCAAAAATTACTCTTACGGGCCCTCACAGGGACGATATAGAAATAAATATAAACGGCGTGTCGGCAAGAAGCTTCGGCTCTCAGGGTCAGAAGCGCTCTGCGGCAATAGCCTTAAAGCTTTCCGAGGCTCAGGTAATAAAGGGAATCACGGGAGAAGAGCCCGTTATTCTCCTTGACGACGTTATGAGTGAGCTTGATACCTTAAGGCAGGATTATATTCTCAATCACATAAAGGACAGACAGGTTTTCATCACCTGCTGTGATCCCGGCTCTATTCTCAGAATGAGCGAGGGCAGTACCTTCAGCATAAAAGAAGGAAGGCTTAAATAATGTACCTTCATTTAGGTCACGATACCGTTATAAGAAAAGAAGAAATTCTCGGTATTTTCGATATAGACACCTCAACCGTGTCAAAGCACACGAGAGATTATCTTGAAAAAAAAGAAAAACAAGGCAGGTGCATCACTGTTTCCTACGAGCTTCCCGGCTCCTTCGTGGTGTGCACCGACAAAAACGGCGGAGAAACAGTATATATTTCACAGCTTTCCGCCGCCGCGCTTCTCAGAAGAACGGAAGAGCTGCTGTGAACCCAATCAATATACAATTGCAGGAAGACGTTTCCCTTTAACGTTTTCCCAAGGAGGAACAATAAATGGATATTCCCGAAAACAACATCCCTGAATTAAAGGACGCGGATTTTCAGGAGAACGTCATCAAGGACTCGGAGGAGCAGATGAACACTGCCGTTACCGAGGTGTATGACGCAAGTCAGATTCAGGTTCTTGAAGGACTTGAGGCTGTAAGAAAGAGACCCGGTATGTATATCGGCTCAACGGGCCCCAGAGGTCTTCACCACCTGGTGTACGAAATTCTCGACAACTCAATAGACGAGGCACTTGCAGGCTACTGTACTCATATTGAGGTTGAAATTCTTCCCGGAGATGTTATTACGGTAAGAGATAACGGACGAGGCATTCCCACCGATATCAACGAAAAGCAGGGCTTACCTGCAGTTACCGTTGTACTTACGGTGCTTCACGCAGGCGGTAAGTTCGGCGGCAGCGGTTACAAGGTATCGGGCGGTCTTCACGGAGTCGGCTCATCCGTTGTTAACGCTCTTTCCGAATGGCTTGAGGTTGAAGTAAGTCAGAACGGACATATCCACAAGCAGAGATTTGAAAGAGGCGCAATTGCCACTGATCTTGAAATTATCGGAGACACAACCGAAACGGGTACTCTCGTAAGATTCAAGGCTGACCCCGAAATTTTCACCGAAACCACCGTTTACGAATATGAAACTCTCCAGAGAAGAATAAGAGAGCAGGCATTCCTCAATGCAGGTCTTCGTATTTCTCTTACAGACAGAAGAGATGAGGATAATATTGTTGAGGATGTTTACTGCTTCGAGGGCGGTCTTTCAAGCTTCGTTCAGTATATCAACGAATCCCGTGCTCTCACTCCTCTTCACGATACACCTATGCACTTTTCTGTTGTAAAGGGCGACAGAAGCGCAGAGGTTGCCATTATGTATAATGACAGCTACAATGAAAATATACTCTCCTTCGCGAATAACGTACGTACAATAGACGGCGGTACTCACGAAACGGGCTTCAAGAATGCACTTACAAGAGTATTCAACGATTACGGCAGAAAGTACAATTTCTTAAAGGATGCCGACAAAAATCTCTCGGGTGACGACGTAAGAGAAGGTATTACAGCCGTTATCAGCGTAAAGCTTACGGATACTGAATTTGAAGGTCAGACCAAGAGCAAGCTGGGTAACACCGATATCACTCCTCTTGTGAATCAGATGGTTTACGAAAAGCTCTCCACTTACTTTGAGGAGAATCCTTCCGTTGCACGTGCAATCTTCAACAAGGCACTTGATGCATCCCGTGCCCGTGAAGCCGCAAGAAAGGCTAAGGAGCTTGCAAGAAGAAAGAGTGCCCTTGAGGGTAACTCACTTCCCGGTAAGCTTGCCGACTGTACGGATAAGAATCCCGAAAACACCGAGCTTTACATTGTCGAGGGTGATTCTGCAGGCGGTTCTGCTAAGGAAGGCAGAGACAGAAGAACTCAGGCCATCCTTGCTCTCTGGGGTAAGATGCTTAACGTTGAAAAGTCACGTATAGACAAGGTTATCGGTAACGAAAAGTTAGTTCCCGTTGTTCTTGCACTCGGTACGGGTATCGGTGAGGACTTCGATATCACCAAGCTTCGTTATCACAAGGTCGTTATTATGGCCGATGCCGACGTCGACGGTGCACATATCAGAACTCTTCTTCTTACCTTCTTCTTCCGTTATATGCGTCCTCTTATCGAGCAGGGCTTCGTATATATCGCTCAGCCCCCT
>JAZRST010000047.1:0-9722 GCA_045651625.1 Acutalibacteraceae bacterium
GAAAAGGACAGCGTCTATCATCCGGATACAGATTTCATTGTTGATAATACCCTTCGCTGTGACAACGGCAAGTGTATAACGTCAATCGAGCAGGAGCTTCAGCATAAGTTCCGTCTGACAGATCCCGAAAACGGTATCTACAGATGCATTTACTGCGAAAGACAGACCAGCAAAAACTGACACTTATATATCTTTAGTGCCTTGACTGAAACCGGTATTTATGTTAAAATATATATACTGTTTATAAAGCTTTGCAACTGACGGAATTATGTGGAGCACCACAGAGGAGCAAAGCGTTGATTTAAGCCGACCGTCTGGGCACGTTACTATAAGGTAATTGTGCCCTTTTTTGTTTTTTCATTGAAAAAAGGAGGTAAAAAAAATGAAAAAAGTCGGAATTGTTATGGGAAGCGACTCGGATCTTCCCATCATCAAAAAAGCAACTGACACCTTAAAAGAGCTTGAAATCCCCTTTGAGGTACATATATATTCAGCTCACCGCACACCTGAGGAGGCAAGAGATTTTTCCCTGAATGCCCGTAATAACGGCTTCGGTGCAATAATCTGTGCCGCAGGTATGGCAGCACATTTAGCAGGTGCGGTAGCAGCAAACACTACTCTTCCCGTTATCGGCATTCCCTGCAAGTCCTCCGTTCTTGACGGAATGGATGCACTTCTTTCAACAGTTATGATGCCCCCCGGAATTCCCGTTGCAACAGTAGCAATAAACGGCGGTGCAAATGCAGCACTTCTTGCAGCACAGATTATTGCTGTTGAGGATAAAGAGCTTGCAGATAAGCTTGATGCAAAAAGAAAGGCTGCAGCGGCAGTAGTTCTCGAAAAAGACAAGAACGTTCTTTCTCAGCTTTAATACAAACCAATCCACGTAGCCAAAGGAGGAAGACAAATGGGCGGATTTTTCGGCGCCGCATGTAAAACGGATGCAATGAGTGACGTGTTCTTCGGAACTGACTACCACTCTCATCTCGGAACAAAAAGCGGCGGTATGGCAGCCTACGATAAAAAGATAGGTCTGCAGAGAGTTATTCACAACATAAAGAACTCTCCCTTCAGAACAAAATTCGAAGATATTTTTGATGAAATGACCGGCTCCTCGGCTATCGGCTGTATCAATGACAGCGAGCCTCAGCCTCTTCTCATCCGTTCAAATCTCGGCACTTACGCTATCTGCATTACGGGTATTATCAATAATGCGGATGCACTTATAAAGCAGTACCTCACCTTTTCAAGCGGTCATTTCGGTGCTATGACCGGCGGTGCGGTAAACTCAACGGAGCTCGTAGCAGCTCTTATCAACCAGAAAAGCAGTTTCGTTGAAGGTATCACCTTCGCGCAGACCTCAATTGAAGGCACGGCAAACATCCTTATCCTCAAGGACGACGGTGCAATAATTGCAGCCCGTGACAGAATGGGCAGACTTCCCGTGATTCTCGGCAAAAACGAGGACGGCTACTGTGCGGCATTCGAATCCTTTGCTTACAAAAAGCTGGGATATTCAGATTACAGAGAATTAGGTCCCGGAGAAATCGTTGAAATCACGGCAGAGGGCGTTACTCAGCTGTCTCCTCCCAACAAGGAAATGAGAGTATGCTCCTTCTTATGGTCATATTACGGTTATTCAACATCCTCATACGAGGGAATGAACGTTGAAATAATGCGTTATAAGAACGGCGAAATTCTTGCCAAGAATGACATAAAGAACGGTCTTTGCAAGGACATTGATTACGTCGGCGGTGTTCCTGATTCAGGTACTCCCCACGCTATAGGCTATGCAAACGAAAGCCACATCCCCTTTGCAAGACCCTTCATAAAGTACACTCCCACCTGGCCCAGAAGCTTTACGCCTTCAAACCAGAAGGAAAGAAACAGAATTGCAAAAATGAAGCAGATTCCCGTCCACGAGCTTATTGAGGGACAGAATCTTCTCTTCGTTGACGATTCAATTGTAAGAGGCACACAGCTTCGCGAAACAGTTGATTTCCTTTACGATAACGGGGCGAAGTCAGTGCATATGCGCTCTGCCTGCCCTCCCATTATGTACAGCTGTAAATACCTTAATTTCTCAAGAGCAACAAATGAAATGGAGCTTATCACAAGAAGCACCATCTATGAGCTTGAGGGTGATGAGGGCTCAAAATATCTTCACGAGTATTCCAACCCCGACACCGAAAGAGGAAAGAAATTAAGACAGACCATCAGCAACAAGCTTCACTTTGCGTCCCTTGAATTCCAGACCCTTGAAGGTCTTATCGAAGCAATAGGACTGCCGGCAGACAAGGTTTGCACCTACTGTTGGACCGGTAAAGAATAAATAAAACTATACAGGAGAATGTAAAATGGATCACAAAAATTCTTTTTCTGCCAGCTATGCAGCTGCAGGCGTAGATATTACTGCCGGTTACAAATCGGTTGAGCTTATGAAAAAGCACGTTGCAAGAACCCGTAACGAGGGCTGTCTTGATGAAGTAGGCGGCTTCGGCGGCTGCTTCGACCTCTCCTGCATTGCAGGTATGGAGCATCCCGTTACCGTTTCAGGTACAGACGGCTGCGGCACAAAGGTTAAGCTTGCTATTCTTATGGACAAGCACGACACAATCGGTATTGATGCGGTTGCTATGTGTGTAAACGACATCATCTGTGTAGGCGCAAAGCCCTTATTCTTCCTTGACTACATTGCATGCGGCAAAAACTTCCCCGAGAAGATTGCTGAAATCGTTGGCGGTGTTGCAGAGGGCTGTGTTCAGTCAGGCGCTGCTCTTATCGGCGGTGAAACTGCAGAGCATCCCGGTCTTATGCCCGAAGAGGATTACGACCTTGCAGGCTTTGCTGTAGGTGTTGTTGACAAGCCCAAGATGATTGACAACAGCAAAATGGCAGCAGGTGACGTGGTTATCGCACTTCCCTCCACAGGTATTCATTCAAACGGCTTCAGCCTTTGCAGAAAGGTATTTGATATTGATAACAACAACCCCGAGCTTTACGTTCCCCGTGACGAGCTTGGCGGAAAGAGCATTGCAGAAGCTTTACTTGTTCCCACAAAGATTTACGTAAAGCCCGTTCTTGCTCTTCTTGAAAAGGTTGAGGTAAAGGGTATTTCCCATATCACCGGCGGCGGCTTCTATGAAAATATTCCGAGAAGCATTCCCGACGGTCTCTGTGCAAAGATTGACAAATCCGCAGTTAAGGTTCTTCCCATATTTGACGTAATTGCAAAGTGGGGCAACGTTCCCGAAAGAGATATGTACAACACCTACAACATGGGCGTCGGCATGAGCATTGTTGTTCCCGCAGACCAGGTTGAGCTTTCTCTTTCAGTTCTTAAGGAAAACGGCATTGATGCTTACGTTATCGGTGAAATCATCGAAGGCGAAGAGAAGGTGATTCTCTGATGAGTAAGAGAATTGCAGTTCTTGTTTCCGGCGGCGGCACAAACCTTCAGGCACTTATTGATGCAGAAAAAAGAGGCGAGCTCGGAGGCGGAAAAATTACCTGCGTAATTTCCTCCAAGGCTGATGCATATGCTCTTACCCGTGCCGAAAGCAACGGAATTAAGACAAGAACACTTATAAGAAAGGATTATGCTGATATTGCATCCTACAGCTGCGCTATGAGAGATCTGCTTCTTGAAGAAAAGGCTGACCTTGTAGTATATGCAGGCTTTATGACAATACTTGACGAGAATGTCTGCGATGCATTTCAGTATAAAATGATAAACGTGCATCCTGCACTTATCCCCTCCTTCTGCGGCAAGGGATTTTACGGCTTACACGTGCACGAGGAAGCCCTGAAAAAGGGTGTCAAGGTTTCGGGCGCTACAGTTCATTTCGTAACAGCGGAATGTGATGCAGGTCCCATAATCCTTCAGAAGGCTGTTGAGGTTATGGAGGACGACACCCCCGAAGCTCTGCAGAAGAGAATTATGGAGCAGGCCGAATGGAAGATTCTTCCCAAGGCAGTACAGCTCTTCTGTGATGACCGAATTACAGTAGAAAACAACAAAACATATATCAGATAAACGGAGGAATCCTCAATGGAAATCAAGTCTCTTGAATGTGAACTTAATTCTCTCCCCTATCACGGCAGAGGTATCATTATAGGCAAAAGTGCAGACGGCACAAAGGCTGTTACCGCATATTTCATTATGGGCAGAAGCGTAAACAGCCGTAACAGAGTTTTTGTTCCCGAAGGCGACGCTATGAGAACAAAGGCCTTTGACGAATCAAAGATGACAGATCCCCATCTTATCATCTACTACCCCGTAAGAGTTCTCGGCAACAAGACCATCGTTACAAACGGTGATCAGACAGATACAATCTACGAGCTTATGGACAAGCAGATGACCTTTGAGCAGGCTCTCAGAACCCGTGAATTTGAGGACGATGCTCCCAACTTCACTCCCCGTATTTCAGGTATCATCCACCACGAAAACGGCAAAATGAATTATGCAATGTCAATCCTCAAGTCAGCAGACGGTGACGGCAGCTCCTGCCAGAGATACACCTATGCTTATGAAAATCCCCTTGCAGGTAAGGCTAAGTTCATTCACACATACAAGTGTGACGGCAATCCCCTTCCCAGCTTTGAGGGTGAGCCCAAGACTCTTGAGCTTCCCGACGTTGACATTGACGCTCTCACTGACATCATCTGGAAAAACCTCAATGAAGACAACAAGGTTTCTCTTTTTGTAAGATATATTGACCTCACCTCAGGTGAAACAGAAACAAGAATCGTAAATAAAAACGTGTAAGGAGAACTGAAATGAAAGAATTTGAACTTAAATACGGCTGTAACCCCAATCAGAAGCCCTCTAAGATTTTTATGGATAACGGAGAGGACCTTCCCATTGAAATCTTAAGCGGCAGACCCGGCTACATCAATTTCCTTGATGCTTTCAACTCCTGGCAGCTTGTAAAGGAGCTTAAGGAAGCAACAGGTCTTCCTGCAGTTACATCCTTCAAGCACGTAAGCCCCACATCCGCAGCAGTAGGCATAAAGCTCAACGATACTCTCAAGAAGGCTTGCTTCGTTGATGATATTGAAGGTCTTGATGAAAGCCCCCTTGCCTGCGCATATGCAAGAGCAAGAGGTACCGACAGAATGTGCTCCTTCGGTGACTGGGTAGCTCTTTCCGACGTTTGCGATGTTACAACAGCTCTTCTTATCAAGAGAGAGGTTTCCGACGGTGTTATCGCTCCCGGCTACACACCCGAGGCTCTCGAAATTCTCAAGTCCAAGAGAAAGGGCAACTACAACATTGTAAAGATTGACCCCGACTACGTACCCGAAGAAATTGAAAGAAAGCACGTTTTCGGCATCACCTTCGAGCAGGGCAGAAACAATTACAAGATTGACGCTTCCCTTCTGGGCAACATCGTAACAGCAAACAAGGATATTCCCGAAGCTGCAGCAAGAGATCTCGTTATTTCTCTTATTACTCTCAAATACACTCAGTCCAACTCCGTATGCTATGCATTTGACGGTCAGGCAATCGGCGTAGGCGCAGGTCAGCAGTCCAGAATCCACTGCACACGTCTTGCAGGCACAAAGGCTGACACCTGGTTCCTTCGTCAGCACGAAAAGGTTCTTAACCTTCCCTTCAAGCCCGAAATCGGCAGACCCGACCGTGACAACGTAATTGACGGCTACATCAACAAGAATGAGGAAGACGTATGTGCAGACGGCAACTGGCAGAAATATTTCACAGTTCAGCCCGAGCCCTTCACTCAGGAAGAAATGAGAGCATTCCTTGACTCACGTGACGGCGTTGCTCTCGGCTCAGATGCTTTCTTCCCCTTCTCTGACAACATTGAAAGAGCAAAGAAGAGCGGTGTTAAATACGTTGTTCAGCCCGGCGGCTCCATCCGTGATGATCTTGTAATTGAATGTGCAGACAAGTACGGTATGGCTATGGCATTCACAGGAATGCGTCTGTTCCACCATTGATTAACGGAGATTGAATAATGAAAATAATGGTTGTAGGCGGTGGCGGAAGAGAACACGCCATCATAAAGAAAATCAAGGAAAATCCTGAGGTTTCCGAAATTTTTGCACTTCCCGGCAACGGCGGTATGGCAAAGGATGCAACGTTAGTGGGCATCGGCGCTACCGATATTGACGGTATTGTGAATTTCGCAAAGGAAAACGGGATTGATTATGCGGTTGTAGCACCCGATGATCCTCTGGTTCTCGGCTGTGTTGACAGACTTGAAGAAATCGGTATCCCCTGCTTCGGTCCCAGAGCAAATGCCTCTATAATTGAAGGCAGTAAGGTTTTCTCAAAGAACCTTATGAAGAAATATAACATTCCCACTGCAGAATATGAAGTTTTCAGTGATATGGAAAAGGCTCTCGAATATCTTGAAACTGCTCCTATCCCCACAGTTATCAAGGCTGACGGCCTTGCTCTCGGCAAGGGTGTTATCATTGCATTCACCCTTGAGGAGGCAAAGGATGCTGTAAAATCAATGATGCTCGACAAGGCATTCGGCAAGAGCGGTG
Source organism: Acutalibacteraceae bacterium (assembly GCA_045651625.1). GTDB lineage: Bacteria > Bacillota > Clostridia > Oscillospirales > Acutalibacteraceae > RUG806. The sequence goes on from JAZRST010000047.1 coordinate 6,520, forward strand.
ACAACATCGTTATTGAAGAATTCCTTGAGGGACCCGAGGTTTCCGTTCTTGCATTCACAGACGGCAAGACAGTAAAGCCTATGGTTTCATCAATGGACCACAAGAGAATCGGTGACAACGATACGGGCCTCAACACGGGCGGAATGGGAACAATTGCTCCCAATCCCTACTACACCGAAAACGTTGCAGAAAGATGCATGAAGGAAATTTTCCTTCCCACAATAAATGCAATGAATGCCGAGGGCAGAACCTTCAAGGGCTGTCTGTACTTCGGTCTTATGATTACAAAGAACGGTCCCAAGGTTATTGAATATAACTGCCGTTTCGGTGATCCCGAAACTCAGGTTGTACTTCCCCTTCTTGAAAGCGACCTTCTCACAGTTATGAAGGCAGTAACAGATGAAAAGCTGGCAGAAACCGAGGTTAAATTCTCCGAAAGCAGTGCCTGCTGTGTAATCACTGCATCAAAGGGTTATCCCACAGCCTATGAAAAGGGCTATGAAATTACCTTTACCGACGAAGCACGTGCCGCTACTTTCGTTGCAGGTGCAAAGGAGGAAAACGGAAAGCTTGTTACCTGGGGCGGACGAGTTACGGGCACAACTGCAGTTGCCGGAACTCTTGAAGCCGCTATAAAGGAAGCATACCGTCTTTCCGACGGTGTTAAGTTTGAGGGTGCATACAGAAGATCCGATATCGGTCAGCGTGCCCTTCAGGCGAAATGATAATGGAGGAAATTACTTATGGTTTATCGTATATTTGTAGAAAAGAAGGCTGGTCTTGACAACGAGGCCAAGGGCCTTCTCGGTGAAGCAAAAAATCTTCTCGGCATCAATGGCCTTGAGGATATCCGTCTTTTCAACCGCTACGATGCTGAAAACATTACGGAGGAGCTCTTTGACTATGCCGTAAAGACTGTTTTCTCTGAGCCTCAGCTCGACAACGTATCCGACAGCATTGAAATTCCCGAGGCATACGTTTTTGCCGTTGAAGCTCTTCCCGGTCAGTTTGACCAGAGAGCAGACTCTGCCGCACAGTGTATCCAGATTATTTCTCAGGGTGAGCGTCCCCTTATCCGTACAGCAAAGGTTTATGCACTTTACGGTGCTCTTACAGAGGCTGATATCGAAGCCTTCAAGCATCACGTTATCAATGCTGTTGAAAGCCGTGAAGCAGCTCTCGAAAAGCCCGAAACCCTTACAGCTGTTTATGCCGCTCCCGAAAAGGTAGCAACAGTTGAAGGCTTCATCACAATGGATGACGCCGCTCTCGCTGAGCTTCTTGACGAAAAGGGCCTTGCTATGGACCTTGACGACCTCAGATTCCTTCAGGCTTATTTCAGAGATACAGAGCACAGAGATCCCACAATTACGGAAATCCGTGTTGTTGACACATATTGGTCAGACCATTGCCGTCACACAACCTTCTCAACTCATATCGACAACGTACGTATTGACGATCCTGCAGTTCAGGCTGCATACGAGCGTTATCTTGCCGCAAGAGTAGAGGTTTACGGCGAAGAAAAGGCTGCAAAGCGTCCTCAGACACTTATGGACATCGCAACAATCGGTACAAAGACCCTTAAAAAGCGCGGTCTTCTTCCCGAGCTTGACGAAAGCGAAGAAATCAATGCCTGCTCAATCCACGTAACTGCAACTGTTAACGGTGAGGATCAGGACTGGCTTCTTATGTTCAAGAATGAAACACATAACCATCCTACGGAAATCGAGCCCTTCGGCGGTGCCGCAACCTGTATCGGCGGATGTATCCGTGACCCCCTTTCAGGTCGTGCTTACGTTCATCAGGCAATGCGGGTAACCGGCGCAGGCGATCCCCGTAAGACTATAGCAGAAACCTTACCCGGCAAGCTTCCTCAGAGAAAAATCTGTCAGACAGCTGCCGTCGGTTACTCCTCCTACGGTAACCAGATAGGTCTTGCAACAGGTCACGTTGCAGAAATGTATCACGAGGGCTTCGTTGCAAAGCGTATGGAATGCGGTGCCGTTGTTGCTGCTGCTCCCGCTTACAACGTACGTCGTGAAAGACCCGCTCCCGGTGACGTTATCGTTCTTCTCGGCGGTCGTACGGGCCGTGACGGCATCGGCGGTGCTACAGGCTCCTCAAAAAGCCACAATATGAAGTCTCTTACCACAATGGCATCAGAGGTTCAGAAGGGTAACGCTCCCGAAGAAAGAAAGATCCAGAGACTTTTCAGAAATGCAGAGGTAACACGTCTTATCAAGCGTTGTAACGACTTCGGTGCAGGCGGTGTTTCCGTTGCTATCGGTGAGCTTGCTCCCGGTCTTCAGATTGACCTTGATGCAGTCCGCAAGAAGTATGAGGGTCTCGACGGCACTGAAATTGCTATCTCCGAATCTCAGGAGCGTATGGCAGTTGTCGTAGCCGCTGAGGATGCTGACAAGTTCATTGAATTCGCACAGAACGAAAACCTTGAAGCTTACCGTGTTGCTGTTGTAACGGAAGAAGAGCGTATGCTTATGAAATGGAAGGGCAATATCATAGCTGACCTCAGCCGTGAATTCCTTGACACAAACGGTGCTATAAAGCACGCAGATGCTCATATTACAGAAAAGGATCTTTCAGTTTTAAGCAAGGCTATGTTCGGCTCATTACGTGAAATGGCTTCAGATCTTCGTACAGCAAGCCAGAGAGGTGTTGTTGAAAGATTCGACTCAACCATCGGTGCCGGCAGTATCATTATGCCCTACGGCGGTAAGCGTCAGCTGACCCCCCCACAGTCAATGGCTGCAGTACTTCCCGTGCTCCCCTGTCAGGAAACGCATGCAGCAAACGTATTCAGCTGGGGCTGTGATCCCGACCACCTTTCCGTTGATCCTTATACAGGTGCTCACGCATCTATTTATAATTCAGTTGCAAAGCTTGTTGCAGCAGGCTGTGACTACAAGAAGGCATATCTGACCTTACAGGAATTCTTCGAGAAGCTCAAGACCGAGCCCGAGCGTTGGGGCAAGCCCTTTGCAGCTCTCCTCGGTGCACTTGATGCTCAGCTTGAATTAAGTGCTGCTGGTATCGGCGGGAAGGACTCAATGTCAGGCTCATTCCTTGACAAGGACGTTCCTCCCACACTTATTTCCTTCGCAATTGCTCCTATTAAGAAGCAGGATGTTATAAGCCCCGAATTCAAGGAAGCAGGAAATCCCGTTTACCTTTTCGGTGCCTCT
>JAZRST010000048.1:0-22116 GCA_045651625.1 Acutalibacteraceae bacterium
ATCAAGACCCGTAACGTCAACGGCAAGTCCTTCACCTATCATGGGAATACCTGCAACAGAGAGAATACCTGAAACGGTCTTCTTGCCGACGGTAAGGGAAATAATCTTGCCGCGGACTACATTGTAGTTGGCTGTATCCTCGGGAACGAAGCTTGCTGTAAAGGAGTTATAGGGATTTGCACTGTATGCGGGAGCAACCGTGGGAGATTCGTAAACGAATGAACCGGGGATATTGCCTGCAATAACCTGACCGCTGAACTTTGCATCAGCAAGTGTCTGGCCGTAGGTGATTGTTGCTGTGGGAAGTGTTGTGATTACGGGAGTAGCCTTGATAACGGTGATTGTGCCGTTCTGTACGGTTACGTCGTAGTTATCAAATGTTGCACCTGCAATGCCGACTGTTACCTCATAACCGCCTGCCTGCACGGGTGAGCCCTTGGTGTAGGTGGTGTTAATGTTGATTGAGCCGGAGGTAAGGATGTTTGCAATCTTTTCATTTCTCTTTGCACCTACAAGTGTAAGAGCAGAGGAAAGGTTTGCGGGAACGTCGCTGCCGTATTCAAGAGTGAAATCGTTAGCCTTGATTACGAGAGGAGCCTTTGTAACGTGAAGTGTACCGGGAACAACAGCAACCGTGTAGTTAGCTGAGGTTGTGCTTGTGCAGGTTGCATTGATTGTGTATGTGCCTGCATTGTAATTATTGAAGCTGTTGAAGTTAGTTTCAAAGCCGAATGAAGGAGCAACACCGCTTGCTGTAATGCTGTTGATTGTGTCTGAGCCTACAAGAAGACTCTCGTCATAGGTAAGTGTTACAGCACCTGTAGCATCAACGTTGAAGCTGTCACCGTAAACGATTGTCTTGTCTTCAACTGTGAAGGTGATAAGTCTGGGGTTAACGTTGATTATACCGTTGTTTACTGTGAAGATGTAGTTGCCGTCAACATCAACGTAGTTGGGAGCGGTGATTGTAACAACGTAGCCGCCTGCCTTAACGGGTGAGCCCTTCTGGTAATCAGTTCTGGGAGTGATGTTACCGGAGGTTGTAACCTTCTTGATATCAAAATCCTTATCGATATCAGAGGTGTATGTGTAGCTTGTGATATTGGGGATGTTGTCACCGTAGGAAACAGTTGCGCTGTAGCCTACTGTTACGGGTGTGGGCTTGACGTTGATTGTAACGTCAACAACCTTGATTTCGTAGTTCTCAGCATCTACGGGAACGAACTGTGCCTTGTACTGAGCAACCTTTACTGTGGGATTGATTTTTGAGTCAACCCACTGCCATGTACCCTCAACAGTACCTGCTGTTTTGCCGATAGTAACGCCAGCAAGAGTTCTGTTCTGTAAGTAATTCATTTCGGAGATAGTGGGAATTGCTGCATCGGGGATAGCCTTGCTGATGTTTACAAGGAGATCATTACCGGTCTTGTACTGTACAGTAACGATTTCGTAGTTATCCTTTGCACCGCCTGCAAGATTACCCTTGATGTTATCAACGGAAATCTCATTAACAATCTTGACCTGGCCTGCATTACAGTTCTGATCAAGCTTACCTGTAGCATTTGTCACACGGATATCGTCTGTACCGAACTTACCTGAAACGATGGAGAAGGTTACGTTAACGTCGAAGTTATCGGGAATATATGCTCTGTCCTGAGCTGTAGCCTCAACAATAAGTCCTCTGGGTGTAACTCTGAGAACACCGTCGGGATTCTCCTCCTTGCCGTACTTATGAGTATATTCATAGTTAGCAAGCACTGCGGGAGGAGCTGTGAAGGTGGTTCTGATTACGTGTGAGCCTGCAGTAATCTTACCGGGCTGATATGCAATATAGTCACCGCCGAAGTATACGGTGTAAACAAGAGCGTCCGCAATTGTTTCCTTTACGGATTCTGTGTTTTCACCTGCAACAAGACCTTCAATTACTGCGCTGAATGTAACGTCGCTTTCACCGTAAACTACTGTTGCACCGTTGGGAATAATTTTTAAGAGAGCCTTTGCTACCTCATAATTGACACTGAATACGGTTGTCTTGTAGTTCATTTCCACAGGATTTTCACCGTATGCGGGTGTCCACTTGATCTGTGTGATGCCTGAGCCTGCATTCTTGTATGCACTGCCGTCGCCTGCATTTGCGAATGAGAAGGTACCGTTTACGTTATCTGTGCCGAGGAAGCCTGCCTTATATGTGCCGGTTCCGACAGCAATGATTTCGTTGAGCTTCTGACCGTATGTAAGATTGAAGCTTTCGGGAAGAGTACCTCTGAGAGCCTCAGCCTGCTCGATAATAAGAGTAAACTTATATTCAAGAGCCTTTCTGTTCTTGCTCTTTGAGGGGTCTGTATTGTAGGTAACGCTTTCTGCGATTTTAAGAGTTATCTCGTATGTACCTGCATTTCTGGGAAGACGGGTATTTGTCTCGTCTACCGGGACTCCTGCAGTATTGGTACCCTTAACTGAGTAGGTCACACCGATAAGGGAGTTGTCTGCGAAGTCAACGTTGTATTCCTTTGTGATGTCAATCTGGTCAATGGGGTCAAGGATCTTAAGACCGATATCGCTTGCAAGGATGTTAGTACCTGTATATGTTGTTGTAACAACGTTTGAGGTACCTGCCTCTGCACGGATTGATGTGGGAGCCTTGCTTATATAGTCAACATAAATATAGATAGGTCCGGTTGTAACGTTTGCCTGACCGTTTGTAGCACCCGTTGCCTCAAAGGTCTGGAACTCAGTACCCTTCTGAGTCATTGAGAAGTCTGAAAAAACAGTAGAACCTGCTGCCTGATATGAAATCTTATAAAGAATCCAATAATAATTATTACAGGGGTCACCGCCGTTCTGATAACGGAGAGCTGCGTTATTACCTACTGTAAGCTTTGTATTGGAAAGACCTGTAAGAACAACGGGAGAGCCGACAACTGTGGGATTTGAGCTTGAGGGTCTGTATGAGAAGCCCTTGTTGCCGTCTGCATCCACAATGCTTGTATCAAGTGTTCTTCTATTGGAGTCTGTCCAGTATCTGTAAACCACGTGAACACGGTTCTGACCTGTAAGAGCACCACGGTTAAGTGCAGTAGGACGACTGCCTATTGTTGAAGTGGAGGAGGCAGTATAAACGTTACCTACTTCATCAACAAATGAACCTGCTTCAAAACCGGAAGGTCTACCGTTGCCACTCTCAGGATTTTTATAAAAATTGCCTGAAACATCACCGAAAATATCTGCAGGGCTGTAGGGCATCTTTGTTGCTGAAGCAACTGTGGATTCATTGAACACTCTTGTACCCTGAGCATAGTCGTCATCATCTTCACCGGTAAAGGAATCTTTTGTAGATACTTTGATTGAACCGTCAATAATGGTAGGAGTATCACCGTTCTTGTCATAACAGATACCGCCCTGATAAACATGACGGGTACCCTCAGAAAGTGAATCCGCCTTGTTATAGTCAGAGGTTGAATATGAGATGGTGCCGCCTGTCATGGTAATCTTTTCTGTTGAGCAGATACCGTATGCAACTGCTGTTGTGTCACCATCCTGTCTGGTACCGGCACCGCCGTTCTGGTCACAGGCAGTATTTGCGGAAACAGAAATTGTTGCATCACCGGCAATATTTATAACACCACCATAAATACCGTATGCAAAGGAGTTACTTGCGCTATCATCTTCACCTCCGAGGAAGTCAGCGTTTACGCAAGCAGATGAAGCATTGGCTGTAATCTTTGCCCCGTTTACTGTTGCAACTGCGGAAGCACTTGTATTGTAGATACCTGCAACTACTACGGTTGCGGAAGCATCTCTGTCATACTGACCTATTGTGTCGGTTCTCTGGAAATTGAATATAATGTCAGAGGTTATATTAACGTTCTTGTTTACTGTAAGCACACCGTTATTCTGAATTGCTTCAGCTCTCTGGTAAGCAACTGTACCACTGCTGTTGGGCTTTGCATTCAGTACGGTTCTGATAACGATAGCGCCCTTATCGGAGGATGAGGGAGTCTTTGAAGAGCCCGCATACACATTAAGAGTACCGTTATTTATAATGCCGTAAATACCGGTATTCTGCCAATAGGGATTACCGTCCGGAATTATATAAGAAATTGTACGGTTATTGAGGTAAAGGTTAACGGTTGCATCCTTGGGGATAACGATACCCTTTGAATAACCCTGAGCATAGAGGTCGATATCAGCGGAAAGCTTCATATCAATTTCGGTTTTACCCTCATTGACAAGAGACTGAAGCTTGTTATCAATATCTACCTTTGTTTCATTTGACTGAACAACATATTCCGTTGCAGCATCTGCTGTGGGAAGTATGTCTGCAGACAATGCGGGGAGAACAGAAAGAGAGAGAACAACTGCAAGAAGCATAACAATAACTTTTGCGGTTATTTTCTGAAATCTGCTCTGTGATGAATTATTTTTCACAATAATTCCTCCTCTTGAAAATTATTAAAAATCCGTCGGCATACCGCAGGGTACACCAAGATAATTATACGTATTGATTATATTATTTTAATTGTCAACTGTCAACGATAAACACAAAATTTTTGCCCTCTCATACAATTTTTTGTTTTTTGCCCAAAAATCCCCCTGACCTTTTATAAAACAATCACAAATCCGCAAAAACGGGCACACAGAAAAAGGTAAAATTTTACTTGAAGAAATTCTGTAAATGTGATAAAATATTTTGGTTAATAATATACATAGTCTATACTGCTTCGGGAGGACTGTGTATTGGAAAACAACGCAAATAAAATTGAGAGCCTCATAAAGCAGGGAGTGAGGATTCCCTGCCCCTTCGGAGTGATGATTCACCCCTCGGCAAGGATAGGCGCAGGCACTGTGATTTATCCCTGCACAATTATAAAAGAGGATTGCGAAATAGGAACAGACTGCTCTATAGGCCCCTGCACCGTGCTTTACAAAACCCGAGTGGGAGAGGGCTGTACACTTGACAGCGTACACTCTGAGGAGGCCGTTATAGGGAGCTTCGTCACCGCAGGTCCCTTCGTTCACATCCGCCCCGGAAGCCTTATCGGGGACAGGGTAAAAATCGGCAATTTCGTTGAAATAAAAAACTCCGGCATCGGTGAAAATACTGCCGTCGCCCACCTTACCTACGTAGGAGACAGTGACGTGGGCAAGGGTGTCAATTTCGGCTGCGGCACCGTAACGGTAAATTTCAACGGAAAAGAGAAGAACCGCTGTAAAATCGGCAATTACGCCTTCATCGGCTGCAATACGAATCTCATTGCCCCCGTAAGCGTGGGAGAGCGCGCCTACACTGCCGCCGGCTCCACAATAACCGAGGATATTCCCCCCGATGCACTTGCAATTGCCCGTGCCAGACAGACGGTAAAGGCAGACTGGGTGAAGGAAAAGAAGCCCTACAAGGAGAATAAGCTCCCGGAAATCAGAGAATCCGCTGACAGCGGAGGGTGATGTCCGTATTACAACAAGAAAACAATCCACAGGAGATATAAAAATGGCATTTTTCAAGAAAAAAACGGAAAGCGCATCTGCCTTTGCAGGCAAGCCCGAATTCATTATTGCAGGGCTCGGAAACCCCGGTAAGGAATACGAATATTCAAGACACAACGCAGGCTTTCTCTGCCTTGATATTCTCTGCAACAGATACGGAATAAAGACCGACAGAGTAAAGTACCGCTCACTTACCTGCACTGCTGTGATTGAGGGTCATTCCTGCCTTGTTATGCGCCCTCAGACCTATATGAACAGCTCGGGTGAGGCAATAAAGGAGGCGGCGGATTTCTTTAAGATTCCCCCCGAAAAGGTAATTGTGATTTATGACGACATTTCCCTTCCCACGGGCACGCTGAGAATCAGAAAAAAGGGCTCCGCAGGCGGTCACAACGGCATAAAAAGCATTATATGGCAGTTGAATTCCGACGTTTTCCCCCGTCTTAAAATAGGCGTGGGAGACAGAAAGGACAAGGACGACGACCTCAAGGATTACGTTCTCGGCAGATTCTCAAAGGCCGATATGGATACCCTTAAAAATACCATGGAAAAAGCCGTGGATGCATTGAAATACATACTCGACGGTGATACTGACGGCGCAATGAGCCGATATAACGGGTGACAAACAATGTCCTGCTGTTCTGAGTTTTTCAAAGGCTCCCCCGAGTACAAAAGAATAAGCTATAACCTTGAAAAGGGAAGCTTCCCCTTCGGAATCTTAGGTCTTCCCCCCACACCCAAGGCACTGCTTATACATACGCTGTGTGAAAGCTCCTCACACGGCGCTGTGGTGCTGACTCCCGACGACAGCACCTCGGAAAAGCTCTGCACGGATTTAACGGCTCTGGGAACAAGGGCTGTCACTTACCCTGCAAGAGACTTCAACTTCTATACCGTTGAAGCGGGAAGCCGTGAATACGAGCAGAAAAGAATCGGCGCCCTTTCAAAAATGATATCGGGTGAGTGTGACGTGCTCATTCTTTCAGCGGAAGCGGCAATTCAGAAGATTATGCCCCGCTCTGAGCTCGAATCCCGTATTTTCACCCTTCACGAGGGTCAGGAAATTTCCACCTACGACATAAGAAAAAAGCTTGTGAAATGCGGCTATTCCGCCGCCGAAATGGTTGAGGGGCCCGGTCAGTTCTCTTTAAGAGGCGGTATTCTCGACATTTATCCCTGCAACCTCAACGCCCCCGTGCGAATTGAATTCTGGGGAGAAGAAATTGATACCGTTTCATACTTTGACATAGTTTCCCAGAGAAGAACGGACAGAGTTTCCGAAATATCCCTCTCCCCCGTTACCGAGATTGTTTTTGACGACTATGAAAAAATGGCAGAGAAGCTCACTGCTCTTGCAAAAACAGTCAGAACAAAAAATGCGGATAAGGTAAAGGCCTTCCTTAAAAGGGATGCTGACCTTCTCCAATGCGGCATCACGCCCGGCTGTCTTGACAAATATCTGCCCTTAGCCTATGAATCCCTTTCCTCTCCCATAGATTATTTCCCCGACGCTCTTCTTATTTCAATTGAGACCTCGGGTGTGAAGGACGGTGCGCTGTCCTCGGAAAAGCTCTTCAACGAGGAGCTTCGCGAGCTTTTCACCGAGGGTGAGCTGTGCAAGGGGCTTGACGACTATTACTTCTCCTTCAGCACCCTTCATAAGGCATATAGCGAAAGAAAAACAATTTATATCGACAACTTTGCAAGGGGCAGCTTCGACACCCCCGTAAAGGACCTTATAAACTACCATATAAATCAGATTTCCGCCTGGGACGGCTCCTATTCCTTCCTGACGGAGGATATTGCCGTACCACTAAAAAACAAATATTCCGTTCTTGTTTTTGCAGGTAATAACAAAAATGCAGAAAGCCTTTACAGAAGCCTCTCGGATGACGGCTACAAGGCTGTGCTTTACAATGAAATTCCGAAAGCTATCGAAAGGGGTGCAATAAGCGTATTCCCGGGAGCACTTAATTCAGGTGTTGAATATCCCGGTGAAAAGCTTCTCATCGTAAGCTACGGCAGATTCGCAAAGGCTTCACGCGGCTCCGTGAAGAAATATAACAAAAAGGCAAACGCATTCAACTCCCTTGAGGAGCTTCACGAGGGCGACTACGTCGTTCACGAGCAGCACGGCATCGGTATTTTCAGAGGAATTGAAAAGAAAACCATAAACAAGACCGTAAAGGACTATATAAAGATTCAGTATGCCAAAAACGGCGTGCTGTTCATTCCCGTTACAAGCCTTGAGCTTATTTCAAAGTACATCGGACCTCACGAGGAGGATTCAAACAGAACGGTAAAGCTCAACACCATCGGTGCCGCTGACTGGGAAAAGACGAAGAACAAGGTGCGCGGTGCCGTCAAGGATATCGCAAAGGACCTTATCCGCCTTTATGCCGAGCGACAGAACACTCAGGGCTATGCCTTCTCTCCCGATATTGATATGCTGAGTGACTTTGAGCGTCGCTTCGAGTTTGACGAAACGGACGATCAGCTCCGTTGTATAAACGAAATCAAGCAGGATATGGAAAAGGGCTGTCCTATGGACAGACTACTGTGCGGTGACGTTGGCTTCGGCAAAACCGAGGTAGCACTTCGTGCCGCCTTCAAGTGCATCTGCGACGGCAAGCAGGTAGCGCTTCTCGTGCCCACCACCATTCTTGCCTTCCAGCATTACAGAACCATTCTGCACCGCTTCGAGGGCTTCCCCATTGAGGCTGAAATGCTCTGCCGCTTCAGAACACCCAAGCAGCAGAAGCAGATTATAAAGAACATCAAGGCAGGTGCCGTTGACATTGTTGCAGGCACCCACAGAATCATATCCAAGGACGTTGAATTCAAGGATCTGGGACTTTTGATCGTTGACGAGGAGCAGCGCTTCGGCGTACTGCAGAAGGAAAAGCTCAAGGAGAAATTCCCCGGTGTCGACGTGCTGACCTTGTCTGCAACCCCAATTCCCCGAACCCTTAATCTTGCATTGTCGGGCATCCGCGACCTTTCCGTTATTGAGGAAGCGCCTATGGACCGACATCCCGTGCAGACCTTCGTAATAGAGCACGACTGGGGTATTATTTCTCAGGCAATTGCCAAGGAATTAAGACGAGGCGGTCAGGTTTACTACCTTCACAACAATATAAACGATATCGACCTTGTGACGGATAAGCTTCAGAAATTCTTCCCCGATGCAAACATTGCCTTTGCTCACGGAAAAATGCAGGAAAGCGAGCTTACCGACGTATGGAAGCGCCTTACTGAGGGTGAGGTTGATATTCTCGTCTGTACCACCATCATTGAAACGGGCGTTGACGTGCCTAATGCCAACACCCTTATCATAGAAAATGCGGACTGTATGGGTCTTTCACAGCTTCATCAGTTAAGAGGCCGTGTAGGACGCTCCACAAGACGTGCAAGCGCCTACTGTACCTTCAAAAAGGATAAGCAGCTCACGGAAATTGCAGACAGACGTCTTTCCGCCATAAGAGAATTCACTCAGTTCGGCTCAGGCTTCAAAATCGCAATGCGCGACCTTGAAATCAGAGGTGCAGGCAATCTTTTAGGCGCTCAGCAGCACGGACATCTTGCCTCCGTCGGCTACGATATGTATATGACCCTTCTCAGCGAGGCAGTAGAGGAAATCAAGGGCACGAAGTCAGAAAACACACCTAAGGCTGTGTGTCAGGTTGATATTCAGCAGGATGCCCACATCCCCGAAAGCTATATTTCGGGCTATCAGCAGAGAATTGCGGTTTACAAGCGCATTGCGGACATAAAGAACGAGGAGGATTTCAGCGACGTTCTCGACGAGCTTATTGACCGTTACGGTGAGCCTCCGAGAAGCGTTATGGGACTTCTTAAAATCCCCCTTATACGCTCAGCCGCCACTTCTCACGGCATATATAAAATTTCTCAGAACGACGGCTACGTCTGCCTTTACACTCAGAAAATAGATACCGATATCACCAAAAAGCTTGCCGTTCTCAAGGGCAGAATCCGTGTTTTCTCAAAGGGACTTCCCTGCTACGGCGTAGCAATCGTCGGCTCTCCCGTGGAAACTCTCGAGGAAGCAATAAAGGCACTGAACGCACAGTAAAGGAAGAGAGAAATGCTCAGGATAAAACGGCCGTTTATCATAAGCCTTACGGGGATAATGCTGTCCTCTGTTATGCTGATGACCGACCTGCACACGCTTCTGTGGGCAGGTATTATCCTGCTTTCCCTTCTTTTCATATTTTCGGTTATAAAAAGGGCGGCTGTCAGCCGTGTGCTTCTGATTCTTATCTCCTGCGCACTTATGACCTCAACCGTATTCACACTTTACGACACCGTAAGGGAAAAGGAAAACAGCCTTACGGGCTACGGAAAAGAAATTTCGGGCACTGTTACGGATATTTCCGCGGATTCACAAGGGAATATTATTTCTGCAGTCCTTTCCGACTGCACCGTCGACGGAAGAAAAATTTATTCTGCCATCACGGTGCATCCCGACAAAAACGGAGCCTTCACTTACGGTGACCGCCTTGAATTTACGGCAAAAGAGCTTTTCACCTCCGAGGGTGAGGGCATTTTCAGATATCATACCCTGTCCGACAACTGTCACCTTGCCTGCACCCTAAGCGGTGACACAGCCACGGTGACAAGAGGAGAAGACAACATATACACTGCAATTCTCCGCTTCAGGGGTCTTGCCTCACAAAAGCTCCGCACCGCCCTCAGTGAAAGCGCCTTCGGTATATCCGAGGCACTTCTTACGGGCTCACGGAATAACGTGTCCCCCGAGCTTTCTGTTGCCTTCCGGATATGCGGAATTTCTCATATTTTCGCAGTATCGGGAATGCATCTGTCCTTGTGGACTGCAATGTTCTTTCTCATAATGAAGAGACGGGCAAGGCTCGCCCTTATCCCCAATCTTCTCGCAATAGCCTTCGTTATTTTCTACGTTATATTCACGGGCTTTTCCCCGTCAGTGCTGAGATCCGCCATAATGCTCGTGTCCGTTTTCACGGGACGTCTCATAAAAAGGCAGGCGGATACTCTGAATTCCTTAGGGCTTGCAGGCACGCTTCTCACTGCAATAAATCCTTACCTTGCAGGAAACGTATCCTTCATTCTCTCATTCACGGCAACGGCAGCCATAGCCTTCTGGAGTGAATACCTCCTGCCACGGAGAAAAGAGCTTCACGGTGCCTTCAGAAAAATCGGACATAAGATACTCAACCCCTACTATAATACCGTCACGTCAGTTTGTGTTCTGCTTACAACCCTTCCTGCCGTGTCACTGTTTTTCGGCTACGCCTCACTGCTGTCGCCCCTTGCGTCTCTCGTAGTGACACCTCTTGCGGAAGCCGTTATGGTGCTGTCCTCTGTTTTAGTGCTTCTGCCATCGGGCAATATTCTTCATACTGTGTCAGGAAATCTTACGGAAATGATATGCAATCTTCTTGCGGACACGGTAACACGGCTTTCCGCGGCAGATTTTATGCTGATTCCCGTAAAGCCCTCACTTATTCTTCCCGTTTTCGGTGCATCTGCCCTTTTGTGTGCGGTTTTTCTCATATTCTATAAAGAGCGCAAAAAGGCGTTTATATGTATTCTTTCGGGTGCTCTCCTTTTTACAGGGATAACCGCAGTCCTTTCTTATATCGGACGGGATGAAGCTGAAATTTCGGTTTTCGGAACTGAAAACGCAACACTTATTTCTGTTTCCGACTTTTCGGGCAACAGCGCGGTAATAGGCGCGGGAGGTTCGTTTTCCCTATCATCACAGCTGACCCGACACCTGAATTCAAAGGGCATCGCTAAAACAGACCTTCTTTTTATCCCGAGGGAAAAGGACACGGAAAATAAAAATACAGCCTACCTGCAGAAAAGCCTTCTGCCTGCAATGACGGTAAGGGCTTATGAATACGACTCCCCCCTCGGCATTTCCCTATGGGAGAACTGCCGTATCCGGGCCTTTACGGACGAGGATTTCTCAGCATCTGCCCTTTATATCAAAAGCACGAAAATCGTTATATGTCCTCTCCCCTCTTCAGCCTTCGGGGAGGCGCAAAAGGAATTTTTATCAGGTGATATTCTCATCTGCAGAAGCAGTATTCCCGAAAGCCTTGACACAACCGCCTTCTCTGATGTTATAATAGTGACGGACCACGAAAAGGAAGCACAGTCCTCCGTCACTTATCTTACGGACAAAAACCTTACAATTACAGTAAAAGGAGATTCCTATGCCATTCGTTGATGAAGATGTTTTCGCAAAAATGTTAAAAGGCGAAATAACTGAAAATATCTTTCTGTTTTCAGGTGATGACGATTACCTGAAGGAGCATTACTGCACCCTTCTTACGGGAAAGACGGTTGACGAATCTCTTATGTTTTTCAATTTCCATAAATACGAGGATGACGAAACGGACATTGAAACAATCTTTGCCGATGCGGAAAATCTTCCCCTTATGGCAGAAAAAACCTGCCTGCTTGTAAGAAACTATCCCCTTGACGGTCTCTCAGCAAAGGCACTCACTCAGTTTGAGGAAAATCTTAAAGGCATCCCCGACTCCACCGTAATGATATTCTATTACGGAAGCGACACTCTCCCCTCAGGCAAAAACACGAAGTGGGATTCGGTTATAAAAATTTTTGAAAAGCTGGGCACGGTCGTAAAAATCGAGCACCGCACACCTGCAAAAACCGCAAAGCTTCTCGTTTCCCGAGCAAAGGACAGAGGCACCTCAATTGATTACGACACGGCACTTTACCTTGTTTCCTCGGTAGGTGAGGACCTGCAGACGATTCTCAATGAATTCAACAAGGTCTGCGCCTACTCTCAGGGGCAGCCCGTCACCACGGAAATGATAGACGAAACTGCGGTAAAAAGCGTTGAAGCCTCGGTTTTTGATATCAGCGCAAGCATTTTCTCGGGTGATACCGACAAGGCATATAAAATCCTCAATGAGCTTATCCGTCAGAAAATCCCCGGAGCCTCCATTATCGGTGCACTTGCAAGCGCATACGTAAATGCCTACCGACTTAAGCTTTCATATAATTCGGACAAGCAGATAAACGACTTCGCAGCCGCCTTTCAGTACAAGGAAACCAAGTACACCTTCGGAAAAATTGCTCCCTTTGTCAGGAAAAGCTCAATAGCAACTCTGCGCTCAGCTCTTGATATCCTTTCGGAAGCGGACGTAAAAAGCAAAAGCAGCAGAATTTCCGACGATATTCTCCTGACTGAGCTTATCTCAAAGCTTTCATCTCTCGGAGGTTAAATATGCTTCACACGGAAAAAGCCGTAATTACCGAGGGACGCTACGACAAGGCACGTCTTGCAACGGTAATTGACGGACTCATAATCACCACGGAGGGCTTCGGCATTTTCAATTCCAAGGAAAAGCAGACCCTTATAAAAAAGATCGCCGATGAAAAGGGTATTATAATTCTTACGGATTCCGATGCCGCAGGCTTCAAAATCAGAAATTTTCTGAAAAATATCATCCCTGAGGACAAAATCACCCACGCCTACATTCCAGACATCTACGGCAAGGAAAAAAGAAAGACAGCCCCCTCAAAGGAGGGCAAGCTGGGTGTTGAGGGAATTGACAATTCCCTTATCGAAAAGGCTCTTCTCGGCACGGGGCTTTTTGACGAAACGGAAAAAAAGCCTGCCGAAGACCCCATAACCACGGCAGATTTATTCGAAACGGGGCTTTCGGGACGTGAAAACAGTGCCGACAGAAGACGTGAGCTTCTCGTTTCAATAGGACTTCCCGCAAGGCTTACGGGCAAGAATCTCCTTGCAGTTCTCAACACCTTTATGACGAGAGAGGAGCTTTTCAGCAAGGTCTCGGAAATATTTGCAGATTGACTTTTTTTACGTTTTTTTATAAAATAACCTGAGAAGGAGGCCGAAAAATGAAAAAACACAAAATACTTCTGACCCTGATTTCGGTGCTTGTGCTGACGGGAATCATCATTACCGCCTCGGCAATTTCAGGCGGAAGAGCTCCCGACATAACGGCAGGAAAAACCGAAAATCTCATAGCAGACAGAATAGCCTTCTCACTGCAGAACACGGATTTCACAATAAAAAAGACCTCCGAAGAGGCTGAAAGCTACACTCTCACAATGCTTCTTGAGGCAAAAAAGACTCAGGGCGATTACTACTGTATGCTGAACAGCTTCACCATCACGGGGCTTTCCTACGACAGCATAGTTTTCACGGACCTTACGGGAAATGAAGAAGCAAAAGCCATTGATTCTCTCCTTCTTACCTCAACTGACGGTGAGCCCGACCTTTTCCGTTGGCAGATTGACGTAAATTCACTCTTCTCCGACAAGGGCACCTACGAAGCCACCGCAAGGCTTACCTACACCTCGGGCACAAGCGAAAGCACGGCAATGACCAAAACCGCAGAAATCCCCGTAATAATTACCGTTGAATAATCCTTTAATAAAAAAACAAACGGCACAGAACTGCTTTGACCTGCAGTCCTGTGCCTTGATTTTATTTTGCGTTTTTATTTCTTTGCCTTTTTCATTGTGCCGTTCATTACGAACACACCTGCCACCATAATAACCGCAAAGATTATAAGGTAGAAAAGAACGGGGCAGCTGAAATAGGGCTCATCTGCAGACTGACCTGCCTGATAGGGTGCAATACCGTGAGCATATACAGCCATAAATACCATTGCGGCAGAGCCTAAGAGTGCAAATGCGGGAAGCACGAATCTCTTTACGAAGGAAACGTCCTTTGCCTTTATCATAAAGGAGATAAAGATGGGGATGTAAAGAGCGTAGGTTGTAACGATGGGAAGCTCTGAGGAGTCGAAGCTGAAAAGTCCGAACCAGGGCTTGCCTGCGGA
This sequence comes from Acutalibacteraceae bacterium, assembly GCA_045651625.1. GTDB lineage: Bacteria > Bacillota > Clostridia > Oscillospirales > Acutalibacteraceae > RUG806. Next base: position 14,340 of record JAZRST010000048.1, read on the forward strand.
AAGATTTGCACCGTAGAAGTAAAGAAGCCAGAAGGCAGAAAGAAGAACTGCAATAACGCAGGAGTTTACGGGCATATTCGTTTCCTTGTCAACCTGCTTGAAGATTTCGGGACGGGGGCCGTACTCTCTTACGGATACGGAGTAAAGACCTCTTACACAGCCGAGCATAAGACCGTTGAGTGTACCGAGGCAGGAAATTGCAACGAAGAGATTAAGGATATTACCGAAGGTGGGGCCGAATACGTTAAGGAATGCGGCAGGTGCGCCCTGGCTTTCATCTCTGAGCACGGAAACCTCTGCACCGCCTGCAACACCGATGAAGTAGAATACGTAAACGGCAATAATGATAATACCGCCCACAACAAGTGCTATGGGAAGATTTCTCTTTGAATTCTTGAGCTCTGCATTGATTGAGGTTGCGATAATCCAGCCCTCATAAGCGAAAGCGGTAGCAACAACGGCAGAGAAAAGGAAGCTCCATGATTCAACGGGCTGAGCAAAGTTAGCCTGAAGCATGGTTTCTGCAGCACCCTCTGTTACGGGATGTGTAAGACCGTAGAACACGCCTACAACAGCCATTAAAAGAAGAGGGATAAGCTTGATAACAGTGGTTGAAACCTGAATCTTACCTGCAATTTTGGGTGACAGTGCATTGACAGCAAAGCTGAGCACAAGAAGGAAGCAGGCAACAGTCATTGTTTCGGGACCAAGCACCGTACCGCCTGCATTTGCAGGGATATGCATAACAAAATCAGGATTTGCAGAGCAGATGAACGTCATAAGATAACGTGCACTTACCCATGCAAGGATTGACGTCATTGTGGGATAATAAAGAATGGTCATGAACCATCCGATAAGATAGCCGTACTTATTACCGATGGTCATTTCGGCATAGTCAACGATACCGTTGACCTTCTCATACTTCTGTGCAAGCACTGAGAAGGCGAGAATGCAGGAAAGCATTATAACACCGCCGATAACCCATGCAAGAACACCCTGAAGCATATTGCCTGCAGTTTTGTCAAGAACGGTCTGTGCCTTAAAGAAAACACCGGAACCGATAACGATACCTACAACCATACAGATTGCGGTAAATAAACCGTATTTCTTTTTCAATTCATTCATTTTTTCTGACCCCTTACGAAATATTTATCTCCGACGGAAATTATTTATTGCTGAGAAGCTCCTTGATTTCAAGAAGAACTGAAAGCTCTGTATCAGCAGGAGCTTCTGCTTCTGCTTCCTCAACGGGAGCCTCTTCTTCCTTCTTCTTCATTTCCTCAAGCTTCTTGCGTGCATTCATAGCAATGCGCATAACAAGGAAGATTGAAAGAGCAATGATAAGGAAATCAATGATAGTCTGAAGGAATGCACCGTATGTAAGTGCAAGCTCGGGAGTTGTAACCTCACCTGCTGCATCAAGCACTGCGGGAGCAAGAACAACCTTAAGCTCTGCAAGAGATACGTTGCCCGTGAGAAGACCGATAAGAGGTGTGATGATGTCGTTTACAAGGCTTGTTACGATTTTGCCGAAGGCACCGCCGATAACAACACCTATTGCCATATCAACGATGTTACCCTTGAGGGCAAAAGCCTTGAAATCTTCGAAAAACTTTTTCATAAAAATTCTCCTTTTGTGTATATTTATTAAAAACAGTATAACACACCCATTTTCTAAACACAACTGTTTTTTTTGAGCATTTTATGTTGAAAACGACATAAAAAAATGCTAAAATAAGCTGAACGCTTCTAAGAAAGGAGTATTTCTATGCTGAAAAAACTGACGGCATTACTTGCCGCAATTATAATATTTATGACACTCTCCTCCTGCAAGGGTAACGAGCCCTCACACAAAACGGGCTGGAACAATCCCGAGGAGCCCGCCACCGGGGAAACAACTGCAGCCGAGGAAACCACCCTGACAGACGTCACCACCGAAGCCGCAGCCCAGGAGGTAACAATCAGGTTTTCCTCCGAGAGAGCAGTCCGTGTGGGTGATTTTCAGTCCGAGATTTACGGCAAGCTCGTAATATATTTTCAGGATGATTATTTCCTTATTTTCGACGAATATCAGGAAAGAAAATTCACGATTTCTGCAGAAGGCTACTCCCCCTCAAAAACCGACGGCAAGCCTCAGGCAATTTTCGACGATATGAACTTTGACGGCTATACCGATTTCGGTGTGTGCTACTATAAGGATGCCCTGAACTCCTATTATTTCTGCTTTATGTGGGATAATGCAGGCAGAAGCTTCCGATATCAGTTATCTCTTTCAAACCTTGCAAACCCCGATTTTGACCCCGTGTCAAACGAAATAACGGCATACGAAAGATTAACGACCACCACGGCTACGGAAAAGAAATACGTTTACACAAACGGAGTGCTGACTCACGTTTCCTCAAGGGACGTTGTTGAAGAGCCCGTAACAGACGGAGCGGAAACCGTTGATGCAAATCTGCAGGTAACAGGCTCCGGCACCGGCGCAACACTCATTCTTAATGCAAACGAAAATGCCCACAGCAAGTGGGTCTGCACCGTCGAAAACGAAAACGTGGCAGTGCTTTCCTACGAATACTATAACGAGGAAGCCACAGCCTTCGAATTCAGACTCACGGCAGTATCCCCCGGCGCCACAACGGTTATCTTCCGTTATCAGTCCGTCCTTACGGGTGAGTACATAGAGGAAATCATCGTAAATGCAATCACAAACGATGATATGACGTTGCAGATTATTGTTCCGTAAAAAAAGAAAATTGGGAGCACTTCATTACAAAGTGTCTCCCAATATTTTTTATCTGTCCTTGGCAACCCTGCTCATTGACCGTCCGTTCTTTTTATATTCTTATTATGCCCTTTTTGCTCTTACATATCTTATTATCCAGACAAGTGCTGCAGCAAGCACAATTTCAGAGGTATACTGTCTGACTGCGCCGAAGACGCTCAGAACAAAGGAAAATGCTTGCAGATAATAAGTATCATCCAACCCATTTTCATATAAACGGCTGAGCACTTCTCCTATAATCGCGTTGCCCGAGAATACCGAAACCAAAGCCGCAACGGAAGCAATAAGATTTTTCTTCAGCTTTTCGGGCTTTTCCGGAGCCTCTTTTCCCAGCTTCACCGCTGTGTACAGCACTGTGAATACATTGAACAGAAGAAGCACCCATGAAAAAACAAGTATCAGATAATTCATTTCATAGGTCCAGGAAAACGTATATAAAACAGCAGAAACGGAAATTCCCGTTGCCCATCTGCAGAAGGCATTTATCATAAAAAGTGCCGCCCACAGACATCTGATAAAGGTGTGCCTTTCGCTGAACCAGCAGATAAGTCCGAACACAACGAAGGGAACGGCATAAAGTAAGCCGAATAAGCCGCCCAACAGCATAAATGCCAGCCCCGTAAAAAAGCCCATTCCGAAAAGAATAAGTGCGGCAATTTTTCTTTGAGGAAAGGATGCCTTCAGCACCGCATAATGTCCGTCATTTTTTATATTTTCCTCAACCGCTTCCTCCGTAATTGTACCCTTTACAAGCCCGTCAAGGCTCACGGAAAACAGCTCACTCATTTTAAGAAGCTTATCAAGCTCGGGAACGGCACTGTTGTTCTCCCACTTTGAAACAGCCTGCCTTGAAACGTCAAGCCTGTCTGCAAGCTCTCCCTGAGAAAGCCCTGCTTTGCTTCTCAGCTCATATATTCTTTCACCTAAGTTCATATTATCTCCTCCGATAAAAAAAATCAGATGACAAAGCTTATCTGTCATCTGAAATATAGCATATTATCCGGATTTTGTCTATCAAGTCGGGCTTAAAATGTGTCAACCTGCGGTTGCAGGTAACATTTTTCACATTATTCCGAAAGCTCCAGCCACTCCATTTCCATTTCTTCAATGGCACAGTTCATTTTTTCGAGCTCTGTGGTCAGCTCCATTACCTTTTCGAAGTCTGCCGCAATTTCGGGAGTTGAAAGAAGATCATTCAATTCATCCCTCTTTATCTGTGCCTCCTCAAGCTCTTTTTCGAGTCGGGAAAGTCTCGTTTTCTTCTTTCGCTCCTGACTTTCAAGCTCCTTGCGAAGCTTGTAGTCGTTCACCTTTTTAGGTGCCTTTTCCGTGGCTGCAGTCTGTGTCTTTCCTGCCATAACGGCAAGATAATCGTCGTAATTACCGTCGTAGGAGGAAACCTCTGCGCCGTCAAAGTAAAGTATTCTTGAGGCAAGACGGTTTACAAAATAACGGTCGTGGGAAACGCAGAGCACAGTGCCGTCATATTCCTTCAGTGCCTCCTCAAGCACCTCTCTCGACTGAAAATCAAGGTGGTTGGTAGGCTCGTCAAGAATCAGGAAATTAGGCTTTTTAAGAATAAGAATCAGCAGAGCAATTCTTGCCCTCTCACCGCCCGACAAATCGCACATCAGCTTTTCAATATCGTCATTCTTGAAATTGAAGGCACCGAGATAGCCTCTGAGCTCCGATACCGTCTTCGTGGGGAAGCGGTCGTAAAGCTCCTGAAGCACGGTTTTGTCCGACATAAGGGTCTTCTGGGTCTGCTCGAAGAAGCCCACGCTTACGTTATAGCCGAAGCGTGAAAGTCCCTCATCCTTGGGGATTTTATTGGTAATAAGCCCGAGAAGAGTGGATTTTCCGCATCCGTTGGGACCTAAGATAAACACCTTTTCTCCGCGGTACATCTTAATTGTTACACCGCTGAAAAGAGTTTTACCGTCGTATGACTTTGCGAGATTTTCGGCAATCAGCACCTCGTCCCCTGCTCTTACACATTCAGCGAAGCGAAGCTTTACGGTGCGCTCCTTGGGGGGGATTTCGGGCATTGCAGCCTTAATTCTCTCTATCTGCTTTTCCTTGCTTGCAATTGTGATGTAATTGCGCTCCTGATTGAACTGCTTCTGCTGTTCAATCATTTTTTCTATACGCCTGATTTCAAGCTGTGCCTTTTCGTATTCACGGCGGTCGGATTCAAGACGAAGCTCCTTCGCCTTCATATAATCCGAATATGAGCCCTTGCCCTGATAAAGCTTTTTAGCGGATATTTCGAGGGTACGGCTCGTGGTTTTATCAAGAAAATATCTGTCGTGGGATACGATTACCACGGTACCCGTGAATTTATTTATAAAGTCCTCAAGCCATTCCACGCTTTTTATATCAAGGTGGTTTGTAGGCTCGTCAAGAAGCATTATATCAGGCTCACTCAGAAGCAATTTTCCGAGGCTCAGCTTTGTGCGCTGTCCGCCCGAAAGTGCCGTTACGGGAAGCTTTTCCTCCTCAACAGTAAAGCCAAGACCCATAAGGCAGGAATGTGCTCTGTTCCTGAAGGTCAGTCCGCCCTTGTTCTGATATTCTTCTGTAAGACTTGCCTGCATTTCAATGTATTCGGGCACCTTGCCCTCGGTCAGCTCAACCTTGCGGTGAAGAACCTCAAGCTCCTCCTCCATCTTAAAAAGATGAGAAAAAACCGTCAGCAATTCATCGTAAACGGTAAGTGTACTGCCCTGACAGGCGTGCTGCTCCACGAAGCCTATTTCCGTTAAATTTGCCTTTATAACTCTGCCCTCGGTAGGCTCAAGCTCACCGCAGATTGCCTTGAAAAGCGTGGTTTTTCCGCATCCGTTTGAGCCGATAAGACCGATTTTATCACCTTTTGCAATGTCGAAGGTGGCACCGAGCAGAATATCTCTCTGTGCATAGGAAAGTCTTAAATTCTGACAACTCAGCTGTGACATAATTATGTTCTCGTTTCAAGTATTTCGAGCTTGCCCGATACCGTAAATTCACCCTTTGCGGCAGGAATGAATATGCTTGCACCCTTCTTAAGGGCAATTTCACCCTCTTCGCAGGTGATTTTTCCTTCACCGTCAAGCACAAGAAGTGATACGAAACTTGCTTCGTCTGCCGTGTCGGTGTAGGAGCCGTCAAGCTCAACTCTCGTCATTTTGAAATACTGACAGCCCGTAAGATAGGTTTTTACAGCATCACCGATTTTTTCGGGAGCACCCTCAGGGGAGAAATTCACGTCAGTAACACCGAGGTTCATAACGTCAACGGCCTTCTTTACGTGAAGCTCACGAAGATTTCCGTTCTTGTCACGGCGCATATAGTCAAACACACGGTAGGTGGAATTTGAGCTCTGCTGAACCTCTGCAAGAAGAATACCCTCACCGATTGCGTGAAGCATACCCGAGGGGATGAATACCACGTCACCGGGCTTTACGGGTACAACGTTTACGTCGTCAAGAAGGGTGCCGTTTTCAATAGCGGCGGCAAACTCCTCACGCTCCATATTGTGATTCACACCGTATATGAGCGAAGCACCCTCGTCACATTTAAGCACGTACCAGGCTTCTGTCTTGCCGTTCTCATTTTCGTATTTATAGGCATAATCATCGTCAGGATGCACCTGAACGGAAAGCTTATCCCTTGCATCAATTATCTTTATAAGCACGGGAAAATCGCGGATATCCTTGTTATTTGTGCCGAGAACTCCTCTTCCCTCTGCTTCAATTACCTCGGAAAGAGTCTTTCCGTCATATTTTCCGCCAAGAACGTAGCTGGGGCCGTCCTTATGGCAGGAAAGAAGCCATGCCTCTGCCGCATTATCTCCGTCAGTCTCAAAGCCGTAATCGTCAATCAGGGTTCTTCCGCCCCATATAGTTTCTTTAAGTGTAGGATAAAGTGATAAAATTTCCATATCAAAAGCCGGCTGTGTGCCGTTCCTTTCAAAAAAAATTACAGTCCGGAGAACGAACTGTAATAAATTATATCAAACTTTTCACTGTTAGTCAATTATTCACATTGCAAAGTATCCTCTGCCTTTTCTCCGCCCCACAGCTTTTTCAGGCTCTTGTTTTTACAGCCGCCCTTGTTTTCACAGTCACAGATACTGGTACAGATAACGCGCCTGAGCCCGTTATGAAAAACAGTCTCCTCCATAACAATATTTTTGCCCTTTACCCAACAGAACTGCTCGTAAGTTTTTGAATGACTTTCCATCATATCACCTCTTACAATAGTATACTGCAGTTTTCCGAAAAAAATTATCGAATACGGGATGCTGTTACACATTTTTTGCACGGGACAATCATAATATTAAACGGTGATGTTATGAATCTGTTATTTGTACTGCTGATTATATCAGGTGCAATTCTTATTATATTTATGATAAAAAAGCTGTCAGTCGGCAAAATTTTTCTTTCCGTTGCATCGGGGCTTTGCGCCCTTTTCTGCTGTGATCTCGTGATGTCCTTTATTTCCTCGGGCGGTATGCCCATAAACCCGTATACACTTACAATCAGTGCCCTCGGCGGCATCCCGGGAGTAATACTTCTTGTTTTACTCAGAATGCTTCTGTAAATTTTCACTTTTTCACTATTCACTATTACCTTTTACTTCAAAAAAAATACCCCGTGTACCTTTGAGATACACGGGGATTTCTTATAAGAATAAACTATCGATTATCGATTATTCGTTGATAGCGATAACAACGCCTGAACCAACAGTACGGCCGCCTTCACGGATAGCGAAACGAAGACCTACTTCGATAGCGATGGGAGTGATAAGTTCAACGTCCATATCAACGTTGTCACCAGGCATACACATTTCTGTGCCTTCGGGAAGAGAGATAACGCCTGTAACGTCAGTTGTTCTGAAGTAGAACTGAGGACGGTAGTTGTTGAAGAAGGGAGTATGTCTACCACCTTCATCCTTGTTAAGAACGTAAACCTGGCCCTTGAACTTTGTGTGGGGCTGGATTGAACCGGGCTT
>JAZRST010000049.1:0-4402 GCA_045651625.1 Acutalibacteraceae bacterium
GGGCTATCCCCTTTCCGTTTCGTCTTTCGGCAACAGCTCCTATTACGGATTTTCGGGCAATGAAGCAGAAAACGGACTTTTCCGCTTTGAATTTGACAGCATACCCGCTCTCAGAGGTCTGGAATTCAGCGTTTTCGGAGAGCTTGTTGAGGCGTACAGCAACGGTGAAAGGCTTGAGCTTACCGAAAACGGCACAGGTAATTTCGGCTCGTCAAAATACACCGCAGAGGTAAAAAGCATTAATCCCGACGTTTCCCGTGTTATCTTCTTCGTAAAAAGCACCGACGGCAAGGAATATGCATCCCTTATCCCTGAGCCCGTAAAGCTTTATTCGGAAAAGGGAAAAATGACAACGGGCGACCTTTGCAAAACGGGCGCACTCAGAAATTTCTCGGGCAAGGCGGTTTACGAAAAGGACGTTACATTAAGTAAAATCTATACCGACAGAAGATTTTATCTTGATATTTCCGATGCAGCTGCCACCGTAAACGTTGAAATCAACGGAAAGCCCGCCGTTGTTTTCACCTACAGACCCTTTACAGCCGACATTACGGACTTTATCCGTAACGGTGAAAACCATATAAAAATCACGGTATCCTCTACCCTTTGCAACCACTACAGCACGATACCGTCAAAGTTTTCAAACTTCCCTGAGGACTCCGGCTGGGGTCTTACGGGTGAGGTAAAAATAACAGTCAAGGAGAGGGAAATATGAAATTACCCAAGCCTATAAACAAAATAGTGACACTTGTGGCAAACTCCGTTTCACAGACCTCCGGAAAGGATATAGACAAAAGCTTTTCCATGGCTGAGGGCATTGATGAGCTGTCGCGTCAGGCTGCGGCAGAAAGCATAGTTCTTCTTAAAAATGAGGGGATTCTGCCCCTGAAGGCAGAAGACACCGTTTCTCTTTTCGGCAGAGTACAGGGAGATACCTTCTTTGTCGGCTACGGCTCGGGCGGTGACGTCAAGCCCCATTACAGGGTAAGCTTCCGCGAGGGACTTATCAATGCAGACGTAAGCCTCAACAAGGAACTCCTTTCGATTTACGATAAATGGAGAAAGCAGAACAGGCCCGATGACGGCTTCTGGGGTAACTGGCCTATGTGCTATGACGAAATGCCCCTTACCTATGATATTGTAAGCACAGCCGCGGAAAAAAGCGATACTGCCATTGTATTTATCGGAAGAGCGGCAGGCGAGGACCGTGAAAACACCCTCACTAAGGGCAGCTTCTATCTTACCGATGAGGAAGAAAAGATGCTGACGCTTGTGGGAATGTGCTTCAGAAAATGGGCAGTTGTTCTCAACATCGGCAACATCATCGATTTCTCATTCATAGAAAAATATAAGATTCCTGCGGCACTTATCTGCTGGCAGGGCGGTATGGAGGCAGGTAACGGTCTTGCCGATATTCTTACGGGCAGGGCTTCCCCCTCGGGTGCACTGACAGATACCGTTGCACTTTCATATACCGATTACCCCTCCTCCGACAATTTCGGCGGAAAGGATCTTAATAAGTACACCGAGGATATCTTTGTAGGCTACAGATATTTTGAAACCTTCTGCAAGGACAGAGTGCTTTATCCCTTCGGTCACGGTCTTTCATACACTCAGTTTGAAATCAGGGATATCAATTTCTCGGTCGGCACCGAAAACGTAAACGTAAGTGCTGTTATAAAGAATACGGGCAGCGTTTCAGGCAAAAGGGCTGTGGGACTTTATGTAAAGCAGGAAACTGACGTGCTTCCCGTGCCTGCCATAGCACTCAAGGCATTCACAAAGACAAAGGAGTTGGCTCCCGGTGAGGAAGAAACAGTTCTCTTCTCCGTACCCTTCTACGACCTTGCTTCCTATGACGATGCAGGTGTTTCGGGCTTTAAGAGTGCATATATTCTCCCCTCGGGCAATTACCGCTTTGTGCTTGGCTTCGACGTAAGAAATACAACCGAAGCCGGCATTATGGAAAGAAAGGAAACCGGGGTTATTGAGCAGCTGACTGAAATTTCTGCAGTTGAAGAGCATAATGCCTTCAAGCGTCTTACGGTTTCATATCAGAACGGCAACGCCTACAAGGCTTATGAGGCAGTTCCCGTAAGAACCGTTTCACTTAAAGAAACCATTGAAAATAATCTTCCCGAAACCCTTTATATGACAGTGGGCAGAAAATACACCCTCGATGACGTAAGAGAAGAAAGAATTACAATGGAAAGCTTCGTTGCAACTCTTTCCTACGAGGAGCTTGAGGCAATCTCCCGCGGCGACTACGTTATGAACTCCCCTCTCGGTGCTAAGGGTAACGCAGGTGTATTCGGCGGCGTTCTCCCCTCCTTAAGAGAAAAGGGAGTTCCCCCCATTACCACAACGGACGGTCCGTCAGGCATCAGAATTGCAGCGTACAGCGCACTTTTCCCCTGCGGTACCGCACTTGCCTGCACATGGAACACCGATCTTACCCAGGAGCTTTACAGACTTCTCGGCACTGAAATGAGAGAAAGAGGCTCCGACGTGCTTTTAGCACCCGGTATGAACATTCACAGAAATCCCCTTTGCGGAAGAAACTTCGAATATTTCTCGGAGGATCCCGTAAATGCAGGTCATTTTGCGGCGGCGGTTACCAAGGGACTTCAGTCCTCGGGCGTCAGTGCCTGCCCCAAGCACTTTGCCTGCAACAATCAGGAGGTAAGACGAACAAAGAACAACTCCGTTGTTTCAGAGCGTGCTCTTCGTGAAATTTACCTCAAGGGCTTTGAAATCTGTGTAAAAACCGCAAAGCCCCTTAACATAATGACCTCCTACAACAAAATCAACGGCGTATGGGGACATTATAACTACGACCTTGTAACGGGTATTCTCAGAGGTGAATGGGGCTATGAGGGCTCCGTTATGACCGACTGGTGGATTCAGTCCTCGGCTTCTCCCGAATTCCCCGTAATGGAAAATCAGGCTTACAGGGTCAGAGCAGGTGTAAACGTGCTTATGCCCGGCGGTAACAGAGCCGGCAAGCGTGAGCCTGACGGTACGCTTATGGCTTCTATCGGAAAGGTTGGCGGCATCACCACGGGTGAAATGCAGAAAAATGCGGCGGAAATCTTAAGAATGATTATCAACCTGCAGAAAATGCGATAAAAAAGCAAAACCGTATAAAACAATACAAAAAAAAGACCTCAGGGAAGTAAATTTCCTGAGGTCAGTTTTTATTGAGTTGAATTATTCAGCGTCAGTTGCTTCTTCAGCTGCAGCTGCTTCTTCATTTGCCTTAGCGATGAGCTCATCGATAGACATTGTTACGGGAGCAGCATCCTCTTCGGGAGCTTCTTCAACAACCTTCTTCTCGGGAGCGGGAAGAAGAGCCTTGATTGAAAGACCGATCTTTCTCTTTTCGGAGTCGATTTCAATAACCTTAACCTTAACGGTTTCGTCAATTGAAAGAACGTCCTGGGGCTTTTCGATTCTTTCGTAAGCAATCTGTGAAATGTGGATGAGACCTTCCATACCGGGGAAGATTTCAGCAAAAGCACCGAAGGTTGTAAGCTTTACAATCTTAACGTCTGTTTCTGTGCCAACGGGATAGTCTCTCTTGAGGATTTCCCAGGGATTGTCTTCAATTCTCTTGAAGCCGAGAGAAATCTTGCCCTTTTCTCTGTCAAGACCCTTGATGTATACTTCAACAGTATCACCGGGGTTAACAACCTCTGAAGGATGCTTGATTCTCTTCCAGGAAAGCTCTGTTCTGTGAATCATACCTGTAACGCCTTCGAAATCAACGAATGCGCCGTAATCGGTAAGAGACTTAACAACACCTGTGTACTTCTGGCCTTCTTCAACAGCTGCCCAGAACTTTTCCTTGTTAGCCTTACGTGCGATTGAGTTAGCTTCGCGGATGGAGCCTACAGCTCTTCTGCGGCGCTTGTCTATATCAATAACAACGAAGTTAACGGTCTTGCCTGTCATTTCTTCAAGTCTGCCGCTCTTGGGTACACCTGAAAGTGAAGCGGGAACGAAAATTCTTACACCGTTAACAACAACGATGAGTCCCTTGCTGATAACTTCAACAACGACACCTTCAAGAACCTTTCCTTCCTCTTTTGCTGCAACAATTGTATCCCAATTCTTGATAGCATCAAAACGACGCTTTGAAAGCATAATTGTGCCTTCAACATCATTAGTCTTCATAATGATGAGAGTAAGCTCGTCGCCTACCTTAAGCTCTTTCATGGGATTTGCTGTAGGATCTGCACTGTATTCGTCGCTGGGAATGTAGCCTGTCTGCTTTCTTCCGATATCAACCTGGATTTCGTTGGGAGCGACGTGCATAACTACGCCTGTTACTTTCTGATCATTGTTCATGCTGTTGAGGGATTCCTCAAGAGCCTGCTCGAAGGACATTTCCTCGGTGTTC
>JAZRST010000050.1:0-3347 GCA_045651625.1 Acutalibacteraceae bacterium
CACACTCCGAATCCCTTCAGGGCTGTAATTCACTTGTAAGTGCTGATTTCCCCTGCTATTTACGTGAAAAAATCAGAAATGAAACGGGAGCTGAAACCATTTACGGTGTCGGTGCAATCGGCGGAATGATAAGCATGGAAATAGAAGACGAGGACAGATTAAGACGCGAAAACCGTCTTCTTGAATCCACAAGAAACATCGGCTACAAGCTTGCGGATTATGCATTAAGCATCAAAAAGGAAAAGAAGCTGGAGCCGAGAATAAGCTATATCAAGCAGGAATTTTACGTGCCTGTAGAAAATCCCGTACTGACAATAGCCTGTCAGATAGGACTTCTCAATGCAGATGCTTATAAAATTCCCTACTCTGACAAAAAAGCTCTTAAATCCGAAATCAGCTACTTTGAAATTGACGAATTAAAGATTCTTATGATTCCCTGCGAGCTGTTCCCCGAGCTTGCTTACGGCGGATACCTCTCGGAGGATGAATCGGCAGAAGGACTTTCACCCGATATAAATCCCGAGCCTCTCATTGAAATTGCAGACGACGATGACCTTCTTATCTTCGGTCTTGCAAACGATGAATTAGGCTACGTGCTTCCTCCCAATGACTTTATGCTGAATGAAGACACACCTTATCTTGATAAGGCAATTGACCGTTTCGGCAGAAGACATTACGAGGAAACAAACTCAATGGGTCCCGGAACTGCAGAAATTATTGCAGAAAATTTCAGGATTCTTATGAACAAGGTTAATACTGCAAAGTCAGATTAATAAAATACATTGGAGGAATAAAAAATGAAAAAAGCAAAAAGAATTTTAGCTCTTGTGCTTGCAGTTGTTTTTGTAATGCTTACAATGGCAATTCCCGCATCAGCAGCTTCAAAGGTTGATCCAACCGAGAGCATCGGAGCAAAGATTGAAGCAACTCTCTATCAGATTCTTGACAAAATGGTTTTCTACCTCGGCAAGGTACTTAACCTGCTTATTCCCGGTCTCAACTTCGGTGACAGATGGCAGGAATATGACAGCTACGTATCTCCTGACGGCTATATGGCAGGCGAAGAAGCCTTCGACACAGAGGTAAAGGCCGGCGCACAGTGGAGTGCAGGCTATGCATACGGTTCACTTCTTGAAGGCCTTGACATCTTTGACGGCAGCTACTATATGGCAGGTACTCTTGAAGTAACGGAAGGCAGAGTTCCCACAAAGGTTATCGACGATCAGGGTGTTAACGTTTACGCTCTTTCCGACGGCACAAGCGGTATCATCATTCAGGCTGTTGTTGACGGCTACGGTATTGCAAGAGGCGACGTTCTTGAGATCAGAAACAGACTCAAGGATTTCGCTGCTGAAAACAACATCATCAGCATCAACGTTTCCGCTCTTCATCAGCATTCAGGCATTGATATCCTCGGCATGGGCGCTCCCCTTGTTCCCGCAATTCTTAAGAACCCCGCATTAAGCTTCCTTGGCATGGATCTTGAATACTATGTTGGCGGTAAGAACCCCGTATTTATGGAAAATCTCTACAATGTTGTAGCTGACTGCGTTATGACAGCTGTCAACGATATGGAAACAGGCTCTCTCTACTACGGCAGCATTGATGCAAGCGAGCTTATGTATGACAAGCGTGAGCCCATCACCTTTGACGGCGAGCTTCACCGCTTCCGTTTTGATCCCGACAACGAAGCATCCGATGAAATCTGGCTTTGCGAAGCAGGTATTCACTGTGTAGGCTTCGGTGCAGGCGCAGACGTTATCTCCGCTGACTTCCCCTACTACTTCAAGCAGTACGTTAAGGAAAACACAGGTGCAGACGTTGTTTACGTTCAGGGTGCTGAGCTTGCTATCACAACCGAATATGACAACATCGTAACTGAATCTAACGACGATGCAGTAAGAGTTGCAGCTTACGGTGCTGCCCTTGCAGAAAAGGCTTTTGCAATCAACAACGAAATCGAGCTTGAACCCGTTCTCAACGTTGCTGTAAAGGAAGTTACAATTGAAACAGACAACCAGATTCTTACTCTCGTTGTAAGAGAAGGTCTTATCAACAGCGTTATCACAAAAGACGCTCACCGCTATAACATCATCACAGAAGTAGGCTATATCGAGCTCGGCAACGAAGTAGGTATTGCTCTTATCCCCGGTGAAATCTCCCCCGAAATTCTTTGGGGCGGTGTTGTAGGCGCAGACAAGAGCTGGACAAATGAAACATGGGATTATGCTCCTCTTGCTGAAACAGCAAAGGTTAACAAGCTTCTCTGCTTCGGTCTCAGCAACGACCAGATCGGCTACATTCTTCCTGACAACGACATTCACTCAATGTTCACAGAAAATGAAGAAATCAATGCTTCTTCAACAAAGTCAGGCTCCGCTGTTACAAAGGGCTTCGAGGCTCTTATTGCAGAGATTAAATAAGAACAACAAATAATAATTCCCCTTCCGAGAAATCGGAGGGGGAATTTTTTATATAAGCTCAAAAACAGCAGTATCAAATTGCTTCATATATATACTGAAGCCGTCTGCTTCACACTCCGTGAGGTCTGTGCCGAGCAGAGGTCTGATTCTGTATTTCCGCGGAAGAGTAATTGTTGCTTCGCCGTCTTCTGCGGAATGTATACCGAGAAAGCCCTTGCCGCAGTAAATAACATTGCCGTCAGAATTATAACGGTGAACACCTTCAGAAGCAAAAAAATCAATCAGCTCTTCCCTTGTAAAATATGGCTTTCCGGGGCTTGTTTCCATATAAGGCAGATTGTTTGCATCACAAAGCTTCTTTGCATTTTCACCTGATTCTGATGACACGGGGGCAGTAAATACAGCCGCCTTGTAGCTTCCGATAACCCTTCCGGCATCCTCCGTCATACAAAAATCAAACGGAATTCCGAGATTGCTGAGATTATCTCTTATGATATTAACCGAATGGCAGATTTCACCGAAATAAGCCCTTTCATCAACAAAGATAACCGCTTCGGTCTTCGGGTACGCTTCTGCATTTTTATGAAGTGAGGCCTCTGCGATTTCACGCATTTTTCCGAGTTCAGTCATAATATCATCATCGTGATACCAGCCTCCCCACATATCAAACCACCATATACCGGAACCCCTTGTCAGCTGATGGCAGAAGGCCTTTCGTATGGCAGTTAAGGAAAGCTCCTTTGTTTCGGGGCCTGCCCAAACGGTTTTGTGTCCGTGTCCATCCGTCTGAAGATAAATATCATCAGGATATCTTCCGGGACGAGAAGACTGCATTCTGCGCGTGAGATGTGTTCTGATATCGCACTCAACAAAATAAAGCTTGTTAGGAGCTTTAAGCGATGCCGTACGCAGCATATCGCTCCA
>JAZRST010000051.1:0-1520 GCA_045651625.1 Acutalibacteraceae bacterium
GAATGCAACTCCCCTGTTATCCTCGGTGTTTCCGAAGGTGCAGCAAAGTATATGTGCGGCTTCAACACAATCGTAGGTATGGTTAACGGTATGCTTGAAACCCTTAACATCACAGTTCCCGTTGCTCTTCACCTTGACCACGGTTCATTTGACGGTGCATACGCAGCTATGAACGCAGGCTTCTCTTCAGTTATGTTCGACGGCTCTCACTATGCAATCGACGAAAACATCGCTAAGACAAAGCAGATCATTGCAGACGCAGATGCAAAGGGCATTTCCGTTGAAGCAGAGGTAGGCGCAATCGGCGGCGAAGAAGACGGCGTTGTAGGCAGCGGAGAGGTTGCAGATCCCGCAGAATGCAAGATGATTGCAGATCTCGGTGTTACAATGCTCGCAGCAGGTATCGGTAACATCCACGGCAAGTATCCCGAAAACTGGGCAGGTCTCAATTTCGAGGTTCTTGCAAAGATTCAGGAGCAGACAGGCACAATGCCTCTCGTTCTTCACGGCGGCACAGGTATCCCCGAGGCAATGATCAAGGAAGCTATCTCTCTCGGCGTTTCCAAGATCAACGTTAACACAGAATGTCAGCTCACATTCGCAGCAGCTACAAGAGAATACATCGAAGCAGGCAAGGACCTTCAGGGCAAGGGCTTTGACCCCAGAAAGCTTCTCGCTCCCGGCTTTGAAGCTATCAAGGCTACAGTTAAGGAAAAGATGGAGCTCTTCGGTTCCGTAAACAAGGCATAAGAAATGACTTTTCACGAGGAAGAAGCAGTAAGGCTTTTCAGAGAGGGCTGTAACTGCTCTCAGGCGGTGTTCACGGCATTTTCCGACGTTACGGGAATTGAAAAAAATACCGCCCTCAGAATGTCCTCCTCCTTCGGAGGCGGAATGGGAAGACTTCGTGAGGTCTGCGGAGCATTAAGCGGAGCTTTTCTTGCGGCGGGCTGTCTTTACGGCTACGATAACCTTGAAGACAAGTCCCTCAAGACAGAGCATTATAAGCTTATAGCAGGTATGGCACATCAGTTTTCAGATGCTTTCGGCTCTTACATCTGCCGTGAGATTCTGGGCATCCCCGAATATAAATATTCACCCGAGCCCGAAGACAGAACAGCAGAATATTACCTTAAGCGTCCCTGCGAAAAATGTATTGCCGCAGCCGCACGCATCCTTGACGAGGAAATCGAGAAAAGAAAATAATATGATAAGAAGCTGTTCACGGACAGCTTCTTGTTTTTTTATGGTACGTATGATAAAATGAATCTATATTGCTTCAAGGAGAAGATATTATGCTGATACTGTCACCCGAGGAAATAAGAAATGCAGAAAATAAGGCTAACGAAAACGGGCTTTCCTATGACGATATGATGGAAAGCGCGGGACAGGGCTGTGCAGAACACATACTTAAGAATTATCCCGACAAAAAAAATATAGTTATTATCTGCGGCAAGGGTAAAAACGGCGGTGACGGCTTCGTTATTGCAAGATACCTTAAGGAGGCAGATAAAAATGTC
>JAZRST010000052.1:0-36016 GCA_045651625.1 Acutalibacteraceae bacterium
CAGCGAATGAACATCTGAAAAAAATAATGGAGGTCTTTAAAAATGGACGCACTCAAGCTTATGACAAACGGCATGCTTAAAGAGCAGCCCCCCGTAATCGAAATCGGTGACACTGTACGTGTTGACGTTAAGATTCGTGAAGGTGAAAAGGAAAGAATTCAGGCATTCGAAGGAACAGTTATCGCTCGCAAGGGCAGCGGTGTTGCAGAAACATTCACCGTTCGCAGACTTTCCTACGGTGTTGGTGTTGAAAGAATATTCCCCATTCACTCCCCCAACGTTGCAAACGTTGCTATCGTAAGAAAGGGTAAAGTACGCAGAGCTAAGCTTTATTACCTCAGAGGCAGAGTCGGTAAAGCAGCTAAGGTTAAGGAATTAATCAAGTAATTAATCTATGTGCTTTTGAGGAACATCTTAAGGGTGTTCCTCTTTTTTTGGTTTTATGAAAAAGACGGATAAAAAGGTCAAAAGCTTATACACCTGTGCGGCGGAATATATTTATTCCGTCCTTTCGTATTTGCTTATTTGTATGACTGTGATTTTCGTTGCCTTCACCTTCTTTTTCAGGCTTGTTTCAGTTGAAGGTGCTTCAATGCTACCGACACTTGAAACGAACGATAAAATAATTATTTCAAATTTCTTGTACACACCCGATTACGGTGATATAATAGCAGTAAACAAGGAAGATGCAGAAGAAAGCTCTATGATAAAAAGAGTTATAGGTCTTCCCGGAGACACTGTTTCAATCAACTTTGAAACTCACATAATTACCGTCAACGGCAAGGTGATTTTTGAGGATTACGAGGTAACGGAGCCCATAAGCGAGGCTTACGATATGACGTACCCTTCAGCTACCGTGACAGTCCCCGAGGACTCGGTGTTCGTGCTGGGGGACAACCGCAACAACTCGGTTGATTCGCGACACGATGAAATAGGCTTTATATCATCGGATGAAATAAACGGCAAGGCACTTTTTAAGATTTATCCCATAGGAAGGATCAGGTGATATTATGGAAGAGAAAGAAATTCTCACCGAAGAAGCAAAGGTCAATAACGAAAAATCCTCATTTGAATCAAGCATATACGAGGCTCTTTCAGTCGTTATATCCGCAATTTTCATAATTGCTCTCGTTTTCACCTTCGGCTTCAGACTTGTGGGTGTCAGCGGAAGCTCAATGGTGGATACCCTTCACGACGGTGAATGGCTTATTGTAACTCCCTACTATGATGAGCCCCAATACGGTGACATCGTAATTTCAACTCACCGCCTTTCCTCAATGGGACCCATCGTAAAGCGTGTGATTGCTTCCGAGGGTGACGTGGTTGATCTCGACAGTGACGGAAACGTATTCGTAAACGGTGTTCAGCTTGACGAAAGCTCTTATGCAGTACCCGTAAGCTCAATGAAGGGTGACCTTTCATACCCCGTAACTGTACCTGAGGGATGTGTAATGCTTTTCGGCGACAACCGTCCCATTTCCTCGGACTCAAGATATTCCTACGTAGGCTTTGCACCTGTTGATGCACTTCTCGGCAAGGCTCAGATACGCCTTTCGGGTGAATGGAACATATACGAAAACTTTACGGAAAACGGTGACTGATATGGATACACAGAAGCAGACGGTTCAGTGGTTTCCCGGTCACATGGCAAAAACACGCCGAAAAATCAAGGAAAGCCTTTCTCTTGTTGACGGCGTTGTTGAATTAAGGGATGCAAGAATTCCCCTTTCAAGCCTGAACCCCGAGCTTAATGACCTTATTGAGGGAAAGCCTAAAATAATACTTCTCAACAAATGCGACCTTGCGGACGAAAATGCAACCGCCCGGTGGCTTCAATATTACAGAAATCAGAATATTGCCGCAATTCCCGTTGACTGCAAAAGCGGAAAAGGTCTTAATGCCTTCAAGCAGACGGTCCATGAGGTGCTTGCAGATACCATAAAAAGAAACAACGAAAAAGGAATGTCGGGCAGGGCCCTGCGCCTTATGGTTGTAGGCATTCCAAATACGGGAAAATCCTCATTCATCAACCGCTTCTGTAAGGGCGGCAAGGCAAAGGTTGAGGACAGAGCAGGTGTTACAAGACACAATCAGTGGTACGTTATAGGAGATCACATTGAGCTTCTTGATACCCCCGGAGTTCTCTGGCCCAAGTTCGAGGATCCCGATGTAGGCTACAAGCTTGCATTTACGGGCGGAATCAAGGATGATATTCTTGACGTTGAAGAGCTTGCAGTTAAGCTTCTTGAGATTCTTCGTGATGATTATCCCGAAAGACTTGAGGAGCGATACAAGGTTAAAGATTTCAGTGAATTCTCAGGCTACGAGCTTTTAGAGGAAATCGGAAGAAAAAGAGGCATGCTTATCTCGAAGGGCGAAGTAAATACCCTTCGTGCGGCAACAACACTTTTCGATGAATTAAGAGGCGGAAAGCTCGGAAAAATTACTTTTGAAAGGCCTTTATTATGACCTACGAATATGAAAATCTCTTAAAAGAAAAGGGATATAAGGCAGTATGCGGAATTGACGAGGCAGGCAGAGGCCCCCTTGCAGGTCCCGTTTTTGCCGCCGCGGTAATTCTCCCCGATGACCTCGGAGATCTCGGAATAAACGACTCAAAGAAGCTTTCCGAAAAAAAGAGGGATGCCCTTTTTGACATTATAAAGGAAAAGGCAATTGCCTGGTCTGTCGCCAGTGCCGGCGAAGCGGAGATTGACGAAATAAACATCCTGAACGCTACCTTTCTTGCAATGAAAAGAGCGGTTGAGGGACTTTCCTTAAAGCCCGACGTTGCTTTAGTAGACGGCAACAGAAAGCCGAAAACAGGCATTGAGGAAATCACCCTCGTAAAGGGAGATGCCAAATCAATTTCGATTGCGGCGGCTTCAATACTTGCGAAGGTAAGCCGTGACAGATATCTTCTGGAATTGGATGAAAAATATCCGGAATATCAGTTCAGCAAGCACAAGGGTTATCCTACCGCTCTTCATTACGAAATGATAAAGAAGCACGGCATTTCCCCCGTGCACAGACTTTCATTTCTGAAGAATCTCGGTGAGAAATAATGGCTTTACCCGAACATCTTAAGGTAGGTCTCAGAGGTGAGCAGTTAGCCTGCAGATATCTCAGAAATAACAAATACGATATACTTGCAACAAACTTCGCAACAAGGCTCGGTGAAACGGATATTGTGGCAAAAGCTTCCGACGGGACTATATGCTTTGTCGAGGTAAAAACCCGTTCACCGGGACAGATGACAGCGCCCTCGGAGGCGGTTGATTACAGAAAAAGCGAAAATCTGAAAACCAATGCGGCGGCTTTTATTAAAACCACCGGAAGTGACGGCACCCGCACCCGTTTTGACATTATAGAGGTAATTCTCTATGACCTTTACACAGCAGACATCAATCACATAGAAAATGCATTTTAATCATAACCACCAGTTGAACTGATGGTTTGCACAGGCCCTATAAGGACCGCCTGCTGACTCGCCGACTAAAAGTCGGCACAGAGGTTTGACTTCGCATTACTATCTCAAACAGCCGCTCTCGTGCGGCTGTTTGTTTTTTTGGTCTTCAGCAAAAACAAAAAAATCCCGGAAATTTTCATTTCCGGGAAATTTTTTTAATCTTCAAAAAGAAAAACTGCCTTATTTTCCTTCATTTCGAGCTTTGCGGAGAAGGTTTTTCCCGTTTTGGAAACAAAGCCCTCTATTTTATCCGTTTTGCCATCTGTAAGGAGCTTTTTTGCATTGCCGGGAGTGATTACCCTTTTACAGAGAATGCCCGGGATTGAGAATTTACAGCCCTCTTTATAGCCCTTGCAGGAATAGCCGTATTTGCCTCTGACAACCGTATTGCCGCAAAGGGGACAAATGCCTGTTTCATCCCCTGCAAAGCCGAAATATTTATCGGATTCGGGAGAATTTTCGGAAGCCCCGAAAACACCCCGTATTTCATTCACCGCCTGCATAACACTTTCGTTTACGGTGATTTCTCCGTGATAAACCTTTTTGAGAGCCTTACCCAGCTCACTTGTCTTGTATTTATCCATTGAAATTCCCATATTGATGAGCTGTTCAATGAGATATTCACCGTCGGGAAGAATTTTATAAACGTCCTTTTTAAGCTCGATATATTTACTCTTTACGGCATTATCGATAATTCCCGTACGTGTAGCCTCGGTGCCCAGCTCAAGCCCCTCAAAAATTGCACGGTAATCCTCAGCATCGTCCTGCTCGGAAGCCTCTGCCTTTTCCTCACGGAAGGGATTTTTAAGGTAATTATTAAGGGTTTCTATGGTGTAGTGCTTAGGGGGACTCGTCTCCTTTTCCTTGGGCTTGAAGTCAATATTTACTCTGTCTCCCTTTTCGAGCTTGGGGAGAATTTTATTGTTCTTACCCGAATCGTCGTACTTTGTCCAGCCGGGCTCTAAAATCATAAGACCTTTGAGGAAATAGTCCTCACACTCCCCTACGGATACGGTAATTTCCGTTTTTGATACGACACATTCCTCACTGCAGAAAACTGCAACAAAACGTCGGAGCACCGCAGAGTAAACTATTTTTTCTTCCTCGGAAAGCTGACTCACGTCAGGGAATTTATAAGTGGGGGTAAGGGCAGAGTGGGATTCAATCTTGCTGTCGTCGAATATGGTTTTCTTGTCCTTGAATTCAACGGGATAGCCCTTGCCCTTTACAATATTTACAATTTTCTTTATTTTATCCTTTTCTGCCGTAGCAAGGTACTCGGAGTTTGTTCGGGGGTAGGTAAGAAAGCCCTCCTCATAAAGCTTCTGCACTATTCGAAGAGATGTATCCATAGGCATTTTATATTTTTTGCCGAGGAAATTCTGAAGCTTTGAAAGCGAATAGAGCTTTCCGGGATTCAGCTTATCCTTTTTCGTTTTCTTTGCGGTAACAATTGCTTCCTGAGCATTAAGCTTATCACAGGCACGCTGAGCGGTCGCCGCCTTTTCCTTAGGGAATTTATGCTTTGAAACAAGCTCAACGATTTCTCCGTCGGTTTCGCAGGAGCTTACAAGAGCAAAATATTTATCGGGCACAAAGTTCCTTATTGCCATATCTCTGTCGTAAATTGCCTTTACAACAGGCACAATAACTCTGCCGACACGAAGGAGCACTCCCGTTCTAAGCGTTGCATAACGTGTAAGATTCACACCGTAAAGCCAGTCGATATAAGTACGGGCAAAGCCCTCATTGGCAAGAAGCTCGTATTCCTCCTCACTTTTCATTTCCGTGAGTGCGGCGGCTACGGTTTCGGGAGTCTGATCGGGAAGCCACAGACGAAGAAAGGGCTTTTCCTTTTCAAGGGCATTCATAACACAGAGCCTTACTATAATTTCACCCTCACGGTCTGCGTCTCCTGCATTTACTATGGCATCAACGTCTTCACGGTTACAAAGCCTCTTTATAAGCTCAAACTGACGGATAACACCTGCATCGGGCTTTTTATCCTCACCGTTTTTAAGCTTGAAGCGGAAGGTATCGGGGAAGCAGGGAATGTTTTCCATACTCCATCTGCCCGTTGAGGTCTCACCTGTATAATCCTCAATATCGCAAAGAGAAAACAAATGACCGAATGCCCAGGTAACAATATACCCGAGCCCCTCAAAATATCCGTTATTCTTTTTCATCTGCCCGATTCCTGCAACGATGTTACGCGCAAGAGAGGGCTTTTCAGCAATTATAAGTTTCATAGCACATCTCCCGTGAAAGTATATTTTAATACTTTCGAAGGCAAATGTAAAGCATCAGTTGATAAGATCCTGCCACATAGAATCGTCCTTACCGGCATAAATCTCGGGAATCTGCCCTATAATCACAGTTTCCGATACGGGAATACTCGTAAAAACCTGACTTGTAAGAGTGTTTCCCACGGAAAGCACGTAAACGTCAGTTTTTATGTCGAGCATCACCTTGTGGACGGTCTGATTTATACCCGTATATTCAAAGGAATTTCTGACCTCAATTGAGCAGGCGCAGGATATATGGACGTTCAGGGTGATTTTGGGACCTCTGCCCGTAAGAAGTGAGCTTCCCGTAAGCGTGCCGAGGGCAATGTTTATTTTGCTCTCTTCAATTTCACCTATCGCCTTTGTTATATGAACGCTTATAAGGGATTTCAGGCGGTTCATCCCCACGCTGTTGACCGATAAAGCGGCAATTTTTCCGCTGTCGTCATACTCCTCTATTATAAGCCCCGAAAAATCGTTTTTGTTGTCGGAGAGCATTTCCGATACCGTATCGTTGATTATAACCGTGGCAAGATTCTGCGCCCGTGAAAGGGCAAGGGTGTTCACAATAGGCGTCATACGGGTGTCCGCAAGAAAATATACGGCAACAATAAGCACAGCCATAACAAAAAGGGTTATGAGAGCCCTGGCCTTCTTTTTATTTCTTCGCAAAAAAATCACCTCTTTTCAGTATATGCCGCAGCTAATTTAAGGTTGATTTTTATTTCGCACCCGTGTAATATATAAATAAGCTTATAAAGGAGGCTTTATTATGAATAAGTCTTTTAAAACGGTACTCAAGGAAAAAAATCTCTGTCCCGTATGCCACCTCAAAAAGGCAATGGCAATGACGAAAATCCACGTGGACGGTGCTGACCGCTTCAATAACGGCACAGCTCTTACTCCCCCTATGGGCTGGGCAAGCTGGAACGCCTTCCGCAACAATATAAATGAAGATATCATCAAGGAAATGGCAGCTGCAATCAAGGCGGCTCATCTTGATGAATTAGGCTATATTTACGTAAACGTTGACGACTGCTGGATGTCCTCGGTAAGAGACGAAAACGGCAGACTTCAGGGAGATCTCGGCACCTTCCCCTCAGGCATCAAGAGCCTTGTTGAAGCCGTGAATTCCTACGGTCTCAAAATGGGTATTTACACCTCAAACGGTACCTTTACCTGTGAGGACCTGCCCTCAAGCCTTTATCACGAAAGAACAGATGCGGAAACCTTCGCAGAATGGGGTGTTGAATACTTCAAGTATGACTTCTGTCATAACGAGCCTATTCCCACGGCTGCCCCCGAAATTGAAAAGGTGCTTATTTCCCGTAAGGGTGAAAAGGAGTTTATTACTCTTTTAGCTGAAGAGGCTGAGCTTCGCGGCGATGCAATGCTCGTAAACGACGAAAAGATTATGCACTCCAAACACATTGCGGGTCTTTCAAACGGAGCCGGCTGTGCAATATTCTATGACATTGAATCTCCCGAGGACGGAGAATTCACACTTACCCTTGGAATCCGCAAGGCAGTAAAGAAGGATCAATACTGCGAGATTATCGTAAACGGCAAGGACACCTATTCTCTCAGGATTCCCGGAGCAAAGGGCTCACCCCGTGCCGGCAGAAATCAGACAACCGTTACTCTTAAAAAGGGAAAAAATACCCTTCTTATTCATAACCCCATAGCCTCCCGTATGGACTCAACTGCCAGACAGTATCAGAATATGGGCAAGGAGCTTATGCGTGCTACAAAAAAGGTTGCCGAAGAAACAGGCAGGCCCGAAAAGCCCATCTGCTTCTCAATCTGCGAGTGGGGCTGGAACAAGCCCTGGAAATGGGGCCGCACTGCAGGTAACTTATGGCGAACAACTCCCGACATTATCCCCAAGTGGCATTCAATCATAGGCATATACGAGGCAACCGTACGTCTTTATGAATATGCAGGTCCCGGCAACTGGAACGACCCCGATATGCTTGAGGTAGGCAACGGTGACCTTACGGACAACGAAAATATTGCTCACTTCTCATTATGGTGTATGCTTGCCGCTCCCCTTATTCTCGGCAACGACATAAGAAAGTTCCTGAAGGAGGACGGCAGTGTTGATTTCAACAACAAGGTACTGAAGATAATATCCAACAAAAAGGCTATTGCCATAAATCAGGATAAGCTCGGTGTTCAGTGCAGAAGAGTAAAAACAAACGGTCTTACGGACGTGCTTGTAAAGCCCCTCGAAAACAGAGAAATCGCAGTGTGCCTTCTTAACAAGACCAATTCCCACAAGAATATTTCATTCAGCATAAAAGATCTTACGAAGCTGGGATTTGTAAATCTTCCCGAGTCCGACCGTTATGCGGTATGCGACGTATGGGAAAACACAAGCTTTGTTGCAGGCAATGAAATTTCACAGCAGGTTGGCGGTCACTCCGTCAAGCTTTATAAAATTCAGTCAATGGAGTAAAATTTATGAATAATCACGTAATCAGGCTGTCAACCCCTGCCGAGGACTGGGAGCACGCCTCCCCCATCGGCGGCGGCTCCTTCGGTGCTATGCTTTTCGGCAACACCGATACTGAAAAAATATATCTTGCCGAGGAATCAATCTGGGCAGGCACCGAAAGAGACACTACAATAAAGGATTTCCCCGAAAGAGTACAAGCTCTCAGACAAATGTATCTTGACGGAAAAATCACAGAGATTGACCCCTGGGCAGAGGAAAATCTCGGTGAGGGCATTGAAAGAATCGGCTCCTACGAATATGCAGGCGTGCTTTCTCTTGATTTTGCCGATAAGACCGAAGCCACGGAATATCACAGAGACCTTATCCTCGACAAGGGTATTTCCGAAATTACTTATAAAAAAGGTAACAATGCAATAATTCAGACTGCATTCTGCTCTTATCCCTACGA
The DNA here is from genome assembly GCA_045651625.1 of Acutalibacteraceae bacterium. Classification (GTDB taxonomy): domain Bacteria; phylum Bacillota; class Clostridia; order Oscillospirales; family Acutalibacteraceae; genus RUG806. The sequence continues at coordinate 8,661 of JAZRST010000052.1, forward strand.
GCTTACCGTTATCAATCTTTCCTCTCAGGAGAAAACCGATTTCTCTTTAAGCTACGAGAGAGAGAATATTGAAAGCACAACGTTTCTCAACGACCTGCTTCTTGTGAGAGCAAAAACTGCCTGCGGTAACCATCGCTTTGCAGTGGGCGTTAAAATTGAAACCGAGGGTGATATTGAGGAAAAGGACGGAAAAATAACCGTTTCAGGCTCCGACAACACCACAATTTACGTTTCAATTGCAACAGAATTCAAATTCGGCAACCGCTTTGAGGAGGTCTGCCTTGACCTCTTATCCGAAGCAGAATATGAAGAAATAAAAGAGGGTCATATTGAAGATTTCTCTGAGCTTTTCGGAAGAAGTGACATTCAGTTAAAGTCAAAGAGGGACGTTGAAAGAATGACCACTGACAGACGCCTTGAAAGACTTAAGGAGAGCGAGAATGCCGAGGACGACGGACTTTATGCTCTTTATTTTGCCTTCGGCAAATACCTTCTTATTTCATCCTCCCGTGAAGATACCCTTCCTGCAAATCTTCAGGGTGTGTGGGTAGAAAAGCTTGAGAATCCCTGGAATTCCGACTACCACACAAATATCAACCTACAGATGAACTACTGGCTTCCCGAGGTTGCAAACATCTCGGAATGTCACCTGCCCTTGTTTGATTATATGAATAACTATCTTCTTGAATCAGGCAGAAAGACCGCCCGTGAAAACTACAACTGCCGCGGCACGGTGCTTCATCATTTAAGTGACATTTACGGCTTCACAACACCTGCCGACGGAATCTGGGGTGTATGGCCCATGGGCGGAGCGTGGCTGAGCTTTCATTTATGGGAGCACTTCCTTTACACCAAGGACGTTGATTTCTTAAAGGAAACTGCCTACGAATACCTTCATGAATGTGCCCTTTTCTTTATGGATTTCCTTTTTGAGGATGAAAACGGCTATCTGATTTCAGGTCCCTCAATGTCCCCCGAAAACGAGTATTTCCCCGTTGAGGGCAATGAGGATATCACCGCAACAATTGCATTTTCACCCACAATGGACATCGAAATCATCGGCGGAACACTCCGTAATTACATTGATGCTGAAAAAATTCTCGGTCTTAATGAAGAGGACAGAAAGCTGGCTGAGGAAACACTCAGAAGACTTCCTCCCCTGCAGGTTGGCAAAAACGGCTGTCTTCAGGAATGGCTGTACGATTACGGCGAGCCCGAGCCCGGTCACAGACATATTTCACACGCTTTCGCACTCTATCCCGACAATATGATTACGGAAGCAACTCCCGAATTCTTCGAGGCAATAAAAAACACCCTTCACAGAAGACTTTCCTTCGGCGGAGGGCACACGGGCTGGTCAAGAGCCTGGCTTATAAACCTTTTTGCAAGACTCAAGGACGGCGAAAATACATATAAGCATTTAAGAAAACTTCTTACAAAATCAACACATACAAATCTGTTTGACATTCATCCCCCCTTCCAGATTGACGGTAATTTCGGCGGTGCGGCAGGCATTGCAGAATCTCTTCTGCAGTCTCACGAGGGATATGTTTCAATTCTTCCTGCGGCAAGGGACGGCCTTACGGGCTCCTTCAGAGGTCTTAAGGCAAGAGGCAACGTTACAGTTTCCGCAGAATTCACCGACAGCAGGGTAACGGAAATCACTCTTTCCGCCTCCGAGGATATTACGGTTGCAGTCAAGGTGAACGGTGAAATGTACTCAGTTGATTTACTTCGCAGCAAGGAAGCAGTGCTTACGTTATAATCAAAATATCTGACATAAAAAATCCTGTAGTCCTCATCGGCTACAGGATTTATATTATTTGCTTATTATTCTTCTGTTTCTTCTTCGTCCTCTTCGGGCTCTTCAAGAATTACATCCTGATTTGTGAAGAACTTGATTTTGTTGAGGGGCACTCCGAGAGTCTTTTCACAAGCACCGCTCATAAGGGGCATCATTCTTGATTCAACAACAGTGTTGATTGTTGCGAAGTCAAGAAGAATCTGAAGCTGAGCCTTGAAAAATTCCTCGTCCTTGTCAGCAAAAAATGAAGCGTCAATCTCTTCAACGGTAACACCCGTAAGGGACATATCCTGATTGTAAAGCTTTCTGTACTTATCAAAGCACTTCTGCATAAGCTCAAGCATCTGATCCTTATTGCCTGATTTGAGGGCATTGTTAAGAGAGGTTGTTTTCATCTGAAGTTTAAAGGAAAGCTTGCAGGTTTTGACGATTGCAAGAGCTAATTTTGCAAGGTCGGGATTGATTTTTTCGGGAATAAAGATTTCCCCGTCTTTTTTGTAAAAGTAAGCCATGTTTATATCTCCTGAAAATTAAAATATACAATTGCCTTTTGCTCTGTTTTTACCGAAAACAAGCGTATCCTCAAAGGGTACTGCAAGAGTTGCATTTTCTTCGGTAAGAGGAACTAAGAAGCTGTCCTCGTATTTTACCATAAACTGAGGATAATCCGCATAATCCCATACGGTAATCTGCTCGTCTGAATAGATTATAAGATCTATAAGGTCTGCCCAGAAGCGGATAGCACCGTCGTGCTTGAGATTCTTTCCGAACCAGGTAATGTCGGGATAGAGGCAGGTTGAAGCATCTATCTGCAGGTCTGCGGAAACGTGATTCTTACCGCAGGCACATTCCTCTGCCTGAACGTAATCAAGACCTAAAATACCATCAACCTCAGCGCAGGTAGCACCGAAGGATTCGTCGGCAGTACAGATTGAAGCGTCTGTCATTCTGTCGTTATCGGAGGTGAAGGGAGCAATGGGATAACCGTACTCTGCAAAAATACCAACGTTTCTGCCTTCACTCATAAGAGTGTCGATGATATTACCCATATTGGGCTGAACCTCTTCGTGGTAATAGCGGTTCTTTTCAAGAAGACCTGCATACTTCTCCTGTCTTTCGGGGGTACCGAAAAGGAATTCCTCAGCCTGAGCATATTTCTCGGGGCTCATCATTGCAAAGAAGCCGGGAATACCGCCGAAGGTTTCAAGAAGATAAGGGTCAATCACATCGTCAAAGCCCGCTGCGATATAGTCGTTTACGATATCGGCAAGACCGTCAAAAACGCCTACCGCATAAAGCATTTCGAGCATATAGTAAATGCCGAGAGTTGAAGAATCCGCACCGAGAAGGGACTTAAGGAAGCGAAGCAGTGAAAGTCCGTCAAGCTTGATGTCACCTGAAACGGGGTCAGCACAAGCGGAAACACCGTTCATTGCACCGCACATAAACACAACCGCATAAATGTCATCACGTACCTCGGGATCCGTTTCGGTATAATAATATTCATAAAGGTAAGTCATAACAACACAGTTGCCCTGCGAGAAAGCAGTAATTGCAACCTGGTCGCTGCCCGTTACCTTCTTTACTCTTTCAACGTAGTCGCGAAGCTCACCTGCGATGGTGTGCATATCCTTACGCCAGTCAAAACGGAAGCTGAAGGTATGTCTGTAGCCGTACTTGGGATCGGGAATTTCTTCCTCATCCTCTTCGGGCTCTTCAGGTTCCTCGGGAGGATTAACAAGATTTGAAAGCATTGCGAAGAATTCATTTATCTTTGCAGTGATACCGTTAAAGAAAGCGGAAATCTTACCGATAACCGTTTCAAGGATACCGGGCTCGGGAGCTTCCTCAGGCTCCTCGGGAGGAAGAGGCTCAAGATTTTCATCAAGACCGAGACTGATATCGTACTTACCGCCCGTACCCTCTTTCATAGTGCCGTCAGGATTACAGCCGAGACCGTCAAAGGCTTCAAGCACAAAGGGACCGAGATTTTCAGAAACAAGGTCGTAATTCTTGAACATAAGACCGGTAAGGAAGCCGGGAAGATACTTGAGAAGTGCAGGAATCAGACGGTCCATTGAGGGGCCGAAAACCGTTGTATCGTCACCTTCATCCTCTGTATGGAGATTTCTGTAAATTGTTTCACCAAAGCCGGGAACCTCAATCACGGGAATATTATCACGGTCGAGATTTTTAAGGTCTTCTGTGGATTCAACGAAAATAATGTCATCTCTGTCAGGTGTTTCGTCGGCATAAGCGGCAACTGCTGTCATACCGAGAAGCATTGAAGCACAAAGAAGTATGGCAATTAGTCTTTTCATAATCTTACCCCTTTTATTTATATATAAAATATTTTACCTTTTCGCAAAGCTTTTGTCAACATACAAATAAGTTTATGATCTTCTGACAATATTGAGATTGACTTGATGCCCTTTTCGTGATAAACTTGTGCAGATATTGTAAAATACGGGAGAAAGAACAATGAAAAAACCGATTTATGCATTTTTGCTTACACTTGTGCTTATTGCTTCCTGCCTGACACCTGCATTTGCAGCCCTTAAAGGTGACGTTGACGACACACCCGGTGTTTCCGCATCGGATGCGAGAATTGTTCTCAGAGCCGCTGTCGGTCTTGAAGCCTTGAGCCCTGAACAGACGGCTGCAGCGAACGTTGACGGTGAAGACGGAATTTCCGCTTCCGATGCAAGACTTATTCTTCGTGCCGCAGTAGGCCTTGAGGACTTAGGCGAATCTGAAGAGGTACACGTTCACAGCTACACAGTAAAGGAAATCACCCGTGAACCCACCTGCACAGGCTCCGGCAGACAGAAGCTTATCTGCAGCTGCGGCAAAGAAACAACCGAAACCATAGATTCCCTCGGACACGACTTCCGGCTTACAAATGAAGAAGCTCCCACCTGTAAGAAGCAGGGCAAGAGCGTATTCACCTGCACACGCTGTTCATATTCCAGAACCGAATATATTGACAGAATTGACCACGACTATCAGATTACCGAGGAAAAGCCTGCAGGCTGTGAAACACGCGGTCACATCAGATATCAGTGCGCAAACTGTACGTCAGTTAAAGCAGAGCAGTTCCCTGCAACGGGTCACAGCTACAATGAAGAAACCGGTCTTTGCGAAAACTGCGGCACTTCCGACCCCACACATTATGACGTAATCCCCGTCGGCGGCACATGGACAATTGAAGACAACTGGGAAATTTCAATTGAAAGTGTTGTCACTCATCCTCTTCACAGTGATTCCATCAACCAATCCCAGGGATACACAAATCAGCAGTGTGTTCTTATCAGATATAAGGTCAAGAGCATCGGCTACAAGCCCCACCTTGCCAACGCAACGGGACTTATTATAACTCCTCTTGACTTCAAGGTATACGACGGAACCGGTATGCAGGCATCAAATTATGTATGCACACATACAGACTATGCGGAAGTCAGCGGCAATGGTCTCAGCGATATAGGTATAGTTCCCGTTGTTCTTCATAACGACAGTGATACCATCACCTTCGTAATAAGTGAATACGACTCTGACGGTGTAATGAGAAGAGCAATGTTCACTGCAAACGTAATTGAATAAAAGACAGAACCGTATCGGCAGTGAGCCGGTACGGTTCTTCTGATTTACCGAAATAAAATATTATTGATTTTTAAGCCCTGTTATTGTATTATAAAACTACAATAATTTTCAGGAGGAAGACAAATATGGAAAGTGCTATCATATCAAAGCTTATTGCTTTTATACTGAGTATATTAGTAACAATCGGCAATTTCTTCGGCATCAGTATTCAGCCTGAGGAGCCAAAGGAAATTAAAAACATAATCTACCTTATCGGCGACGGCATGGGCTTCAATCACCTTGAAAAAACAAAGGATGAAAGAGGTATCTCTCTTATAATGGATACCTTTGAAATCAAAGGCAGCTCACAGACCTCCTCACTTACCCACGAGGTTACCGACAGTGCCGCAGGCGGAACAGCTCTTGCAGTCGGAGTAAGAACGGGTAACGGCAGAATAGGTGTTTATAATGACGATCCCTACTCTGAAATATCACATCCGAAAAGCATTACGGAGCTCTGTCAGGAAAAGGGTATGATGACAGGTGTTATAACAACGGATTCCACCGCAGGTGCTACTCCTGCATCATTTTCAGCACACACGGCAAGCCGTGAAATGTCCTGGGATATTTCTGCAGATCAGCTTGTATCTGATATTGACATTATATGGGGCACCGCAGCTTCTGAGATAACTGTCAGCAACGCTGCAGCAAACGGCTATCAGTATATTTCCACATACGATGAAATGATGGCACTCCCCGAAGGAAGCAAAAGCTTCGGTCAGTTCACAAATGCACTCTGGAAAACTGAGCAGTCCGATGATGAAACACCCAATCTTGAGCAGATGGCTATCAAGGCTGTTGACATTCTTGACGACACAGAGGAAGGCTTCTTCCTTATGATTGAGGGTGCTCATATTGATAAGCATTCCCACAACAATGATTCCGAGTCAATGACAGATTCACTCGAAGAATTTGACAGAACAATACAGGCAATGCTCAGCTACGCTGAAGAGGACGGAGAAACCCTTGTTATTGTAACTGCTGACCACGAAACAGGTGCCATTACTTTTAATGGCGAGGATTATGTCTTTACAAGCGATAGCCACAGTGCGGCAGATGTACCTCTTCTTGTTTACGGCTCCGATGACATCATCAGCAATGGCGAAACCGTAAAGAACACCGACATTCCCACAAGAATTGCCCGTCTTATCGGCTATGATGAAACTCAGTTCCCCGTTGCCGTAAAAAAATAACGCTCAAAAGGCTTCAACAAACAAAAAACTGTATCGGTCGAAGGACTGATACAGTTTTCTTTTTATGGAGGATTTATGTGAATTTTTTCTTGATTGCTTTGTGGTAGTGAGCGTAGGTGCAGGAGGGTTCTTTGGAGAGAACTGCACTTTCCTTTACTTCACCGATGAAGAGCATATGAGAGCCGAGGTTCAGCTTTTCTTTTACCTCACAGCTGAAGAATGCGTTGGTGTTTTCGGTGATGTAGTAAAGGTCGTTTGCACTACGCTGAACTTTATCAAAACCGTTGAATTTATTGACATCACGGCCGCTTTGCATACCGAAGTGTTTTACGGTTTCAAAGGGCAGACTCTCGGTCAAAACGCTTAAATTGAACTTGCCTGTCTTTTCAATAATTTCACGGGTAAGATTGCCAGCTTGACAGGAAATTGCAATTTTTGTGGGGTCGTTTGCTACCTGGAAGGCGGTGTTTATGATACAGCCGTTGTCCTTTCCTTCCTCGTCCTTCGCAGTCAGGATGAAGAGCCCGTAGCTTAAATTAAACAGAGCCGTGGGGTCCTGCTGCGGATTCCTTCAACCCTTGAAGTAACGGTTAAGAAGGCCTTCAAATGCCTTACCGTGACGAGCTTCATCACGAGCCATTTCGTGAACTGTGTCGTGAATAGCATCGAGATTCAGCTTCTTAGCAAGTGCTGCAAGCTCGAACTTGCCGTTTGTTGCGCCGTATTCACAGTCAACACGCCATGCAAGATTTTCCTTTGTTGTAGCCTTCATATTGGGCTCTAATGCTTCACCGAGGAGTTCTGCAAACTTAGCTGCGTGCTCTGCCTCTTCGTAAGCTGCCTTTTCCCAGTAAAGACCGATTTCGGGATAGCCTTCACGGTGTGCAATTCTTGCCATGCAAAGATACATGCCTACCTCTGAGCATTCGCCGTTGAAGTTAGCCATAAGCTGATCGAAGATAAACTTCTTGTCTTCTGCGCTGATATCGGGGTTGTTTGCAACCGTCTTTTCATATATACCGTATTCGTGCTCTGCTGCAAGCTTTACATCGCCCTGCTGCTCCTTGAACTTTTCTGCAGGAACCTTACATACGGGGCAATTTTCGGGAGCTGCATCTCCTTCGTGAACGTAACCGCATACTGAGCAAACCCATTTCTTTGACATAATAATAACTCCTTTTTATAGTGAATTTTTTGTTTTGTTTGTTTTCCTCTTGGAACGATTCTAATTATAATGGAATGATTCTAATTTGTCAATAGTTTTTTTCAAATTTTTTAAAAATTTTTATTTCGATGTTTAATTATCCTTCAATACGGAAAAAATACAGTTGAAAAGATAAACCGAACGAAGGAGCGATATTAAAATGACGGTAAAACGGGGAGACATATATTATGCGGATTTGAGTCCCGTTGTCGGAAGTGAGCAAGGCGGTATAAGACCTGTACTTATAGTTCAGAATGACGTGGGCAACAAATATTCCCCCACGGTGATTGCGGCGGCAATAACAAGTCAGAAATATAAAACACAGTTACCTACCCACATAAGCGTAAACGGTGGCGGCTGCGGACTGCAGAAGGATTCAATTGTCCTTCTGGAGCAGGTAAGAACAATAGACAAAACAAGGCTCAGGGAGCGAATGGGAACACTCGACAATATGGAAATGGATAAAATCAACAAGGCGCTGAGCGTCAGCTTCGGGCTGTAATATCAGAAAAACAAAACCGTGTACTTAAAGGTACACGGCTTGATTTTTATCAGAATTTTGGCTGAGCCACATAGAGCACTACAATACTTCTGTAAATAAGACCTGCATCAAAATCAACGTAGCAATAAGAGCCTGCCTTTTCATCATACATATATCTTCTTTCCTGAACTCTTGCAAGACCGGTGGGATCATTGGGATCTATAAGGCTTCCCTCTGTGCAGAGGAAGGTTCCGTCCTTATAAACCTTGATAATCTGTGCAGTATGGTCAACGGTGGGATAACCGTTTTCATAGGTCTTCGTTTTGTTGCTTATGAAAAGCACGTCACCTACACGGGGAGTGTAGTTCTTCTTGTCCTCTTCGGAATGCTCGTAAACCTTCTCTTCTATAAGATCGTCATAGAAATCGTAAAGGAAATAAACGTCCGCAGCCTCGGGAGTTTTGATATAGTAGTCAGCAAGAAGTGAGGGCACGTAAAGCGGAATAGTGTCAACAACAAACTTATCCGACCAGCTGAAGCCTACAACGTTTGAAAGGAGCTTTGCAACAGAATCTCTTGAGAAGGTTCTGGGAGCAAGAAGGTCAACCTTTCCCTTTGAATAACCCGTCTTTTCGAGAGCAGGACGGAAAACGTTGCTTATAGTGTGAACACAGCACCATTTCTGAACGCTCTTGAGAAGAATGCTGAGAGGATTGGAGCTGTCGTAAATTGCAGGATATGAACCGAGGAGAGGATGAGCGGTATCATAAAGATTCTGATAGAAAAGCTTTTCTCTTTCGGAGGGCACGTGTACGGGCTTTTCGGGCTCAACGGGCTTTTCGGGCTCAACGGGCGTTTCAGGCTGTTCATCAACTGAAAGACCTACCGAAAGACGAAGAAGCAGTCTTGCATCGGAGGCGTCAACGTTACCGTTTTCATCGTAATCGGCAAGCACCTTCAGCTCATCGGTAACAGCGTCAAGTCCTACTGACATACGAAGGGCAATTCGTGCATCGGATGCAGTTATACTGCCGTCACCGTCTATGTCACCTTTCTCTGCGGCAAATGCAGGAACAACAACCGTAAACAGTGCTGTCACTGCAAGCAGTAATGATAAAATCTTTTTCATTTTTCTCTTCACCAGCTTAATATATAATAATGATATAATATTTTAGCACACTTTGATTTTTTATGCAATAATCAAAGTACCAATATCGTCGAACAAAATTGCTGTATATTATGGTAAAAATATTGCAAAATACTCCCCTTCTGTGTTAAAATTGAAGAGAATGTACGGAAGAAATCCTAAGTTTGCGAGGTATCATTATGAACATAAAAAAGCTTGAGCCCTTCGCCTGGGGCTATATCAATGCAGGCAGAGAAAACAAATCCTTCCGTGTTGCAAACGGTATGAAGACCTTTGCAGAGGAGGTGGATGCCGTAATCAATACGGAGGAATGGTTTCAGTCTCCCCGTGACAGCTTCGGCTCCCTTGCAGTGCACTATTCAAGAAGTGACGGTATTGTTCTCCGCGAAAAGGTAAAGGATAAGAATGAGGAGGCTCTTTCCGAGCTTTCGGATATAGAAGAGCTTGATTTTTACTATGATTTTTTCCGTCCCTACGAGACCACCAGAATCATAAGCAAGGTTAGAACTCCCGTTCAGGAAAAGCTTGAAATAAATAAATGTGCTTGGGCGGCAGGCGGCGGTCACTCCAATCCCGACTATGAAATGCTTTTACGTGTCGGCACAAACGGCATAAGAGAAAAAATTGCTCTTTTCCGTCAGGTGCACACGGACAGAGAAGACTTTTACGATGCCCTTATTCTGGTAATTGAGGCTTTCGAAGCAATTGCCCGCAGATATAAGGATGCGGCAACGAAAATGCTTGAAGCTGCAGGTGATGAAGAAAAGGAAATCCTTAAAAGGATTGCAGATACCTTTTCAAATATCCCCTACAACAAGCCCCGTAATTTCTTTGAGGCCTGCCAGTTCTTCTGGCTTGCCTTCACCCTTTATGACGTAGACTCCCCCGGTCTTTTCGACTATGCCCTTGGTGCCTACTACACCGACAGCGACGAGGATTACGAGTGCTTATGCAAGCTTTGGGAGCTTTTCAGAAAAACACGTACCTGGAATCTGTGTGTCGGCAGAAGCGATGAATTCGGCAACGACCACACAAATAAGCTTACCTATGCGGTGCTTCGCCTTGCAAGGGAAAAGAAATACAACACCCCGAATATCACAATGAGAGTAAACAAGAATACTCCTGCCGATTTGTGGGAGCTTGCTCTTGATACCCTTTCAACGGGCATCGGAATGCCTGCAATTTATAACGACAAATGCGTGTGCACGGCACTTGAGGCAATAGGCATTCCTCCCTCGGATTCACATTTATACTGCATGAACGGCTGTAATCAGATTGACATCTTCGGCAAAAGCCATATGGGTCTCGAGGACGGCGAAATCAATGTGGCAAAGGGTCTTGAGTTTGCACTTTTCAGAGGGGAATGTCAGTTTTCTTATGAAAAGCTTGCTCCCGACACGGGAAATCCCGAGGATTTTGCAAGCTTTGAAGAGCTGATGTCAGCCTACAAGAAGCAGATTGAATATCTCTGCGACTACGTGACGGATACCTCAAACAAGGCTCAGGAGATTTTCGCGAGCGAGGCTCCAAACCCCTGGAAATCAATTATGATTCAGGGCTGTATCGAAAAGGGACTTGATTACAAGAACCGCGGTCCCATATACGGTCACGGTCAGGTGCTTACGGAGGCTCTTCCCGACACGGCAGACAGCCTTGCGGCAATAAAGCATTATATATATGATGAAAAGAAATACACTATGGCAGAGCTTGTTTCTGCGCTGAAATGCAATTTTGAAGGCTTTCAGGAGCTTTACAATGACTTTTCAGGCTACAACAAATTCGGCAACGATATTGACGATGTTGACAGCATTTACGCTGAAATTACCGACCACCTTTACAGATATCTGCAGACGAAGAAAACCTTCCGCGGAGGCGTTTTCGGGGCAGGCTGCTCAACCTTCCACAGAGCCCCCGGCTACGGCTATCATCTCGGCGCTCTTCCCAACGGAAAGAAAAAGGGCGGAAAGCTTCTTGCAGACAGCATAGGTGCAACACCCGGCAATGACGTAAACGGTCCCACTGCTCTTTTATGCTCGGTGCTTAAGGGAAATCAGTATCTCGCAACAAGCGGAAACGTTCTGCAGATGAAATTCTCCAAGGCTCAGTTTGTGACTAAGGAAGGCAGAGATGCCTTCACCGCCATAACGAAGGCATATTTCAGAAACGGCGGACAGACGCTTCAGATTAACGTTCTGTGCCGTGAAGACCTTATAAAGGCACAGGAATCCCCCGAGGAATGGAAAAACCTCATTGTCCGTGTAGGCGGCTTCAGTGAATATTTCATTCTTCTTGACGAGCCCCTTCAGGAGAACATAATAAAAAGAACGGAAAACTGAAAACACGAATAAAAGAATACCTGCTTTGCCCGAATACGGCAGAGCAGGTATTCTTTTATGCAATTAATTATTAATCCTCTGCGAGAATTTCACCCACGTTATTAAGTATGTACTTGGGTCTGTAGGGGAATTTATCAATATCCTCAAGTGAGGTCACACCGCTGAGAACAAGGACGGTATCAACGTTTGACTCGATACCTGCAATGATGTCGGTATCCATTCTGTCACCCACGAAAGCGATATCACCGCTGTGACAGCCCAGCTTCTGCAGACCGTGACGGAGCATAAGAGGATTGGGCTTACCGATAAAATACGTCTTTTTGCCCGTGCAGATTTCAATGGGAGCAACAAGTGAGCCCGTGGCAGGCATAATACCTCTTTCAGTGGGGCCCGTTATATCGGGATTTGTTCCGATAAGCTTTGCACCCTTTCTTACAAGCTCAATTGCCTTTTCTATTTTTTCAAAGTTATAGCTTCTGGTTTCACCCACAACAACATAATCGGGGTTTACGTCATTCATATAAATCTTCTGGTCATAAAGTGCCTTAGAAAGTGCACCCTCACCTATTACGTAAGCGGTACAGCCGGGCTTCTGTGATGCAAGGAATGCCGCAGTAGCCATTGCACTTGTATAAAAATGGTCAGGAGAAACGTCAAGACCCATTCTGCCCAGCTTCATACTGAGCTCGTGAGGTGTTTTTTCGGGGCTGTTTGTAAGAAAAACGAATTTTCTGTCGTTTTCAATAAGCCACGTAACAAATTCCTTAACACCGTCAAGAATTTTGTTGCCGTGATAGATAACACCGTCCATATCGCATATAAAGCCGTGTTTTTCCATTATCTCGTTCATAATATCTCCTCCGTTTCTAAATATATTTTAGATTAAAATAAACTAAAAGTCAAGAAAAACAGCCTCCGTCGGAACGGAGGCCGTAAGCTTACGATCTGATTTCTGCGTTCAATGTCTTAGAAAGCTTCTTGAGTGCAGACTTTGCAGCTGCTTCAATCTCGTCACCCGTAAGAGTCTTTTCAGCGGAGCCGATTACAAGACGGATGGTAACGGACTTCTTGCCCTGAGGAATCTGCTTGCCCTTGTATTCGTCAACGAAGCGTACGTCACGGATAAGGCTGTCGTCACTCTTCTTAGCCATTACTGCACCGTAGATATCTTCCCAGGTTGTCATTGAATCAACAAGGAAGGAAAGGTCATATTCATTCATGGGGAATTCGGGAATATGAACGAAGCGGTTTGTTCTTGACTTGAAGGGAACAAGCTCTTCTGTATCAATTTCAACAAGAATTGCAGAAACAACCTTTATACCGCAGTCTGTCTTAGCCTTGTGTGAAAGAAGACCGAGGTCACCGATTTTCTTTTCACCGAGGAAAATGTTGAGCCATACGGTTTCATCTGCCCAGTAGGGCTTTTCAACCTTCCTGAAGGTGAATTCTTCCATATGAGTGTAACGGGGCATCATTCCGATAACGCCCTTTGCTGTTCTGAAAAGCTCTGTTACCTTATCGGGAGAGCCTACGAATGCACAGCCGAGGTGTCTTCTTTCATAGGGAAGAGCCTCCTTCTCGTCGTAGATGCAATTGAATTCAGAGCTTCTGAAAATCTTAGCCTCTTCAAAAATTGCAAACTCGGAGAAATTACGCTCATTCTTTACAATAGCCTTACAGATATTGGGAAGAAGAGTTGAACGTACGAACTTTTCCGTGGGTGAGGGAGGAGTTGAAAGACTGAATACGTGATCGGTATCGGGAAGAAGTGCATTTACGAAGGTATCCGTCATCCAGGGGTATGTGAAAATTTCCTGCATATTGCAACGGAATGCAAGATATTCCTTGATTTTTCTGATAAGGTCAACATCAAGCTGATTTACGGCACCCTCAAAGGTTGTGGTGATTGCCGTGGGCTGGAAGTTTTCGTAGCCGTACATACGGGCAACCTCTTCCATAATGTCAGCCTTGATGGAAACGTCACCCGTTGAACGCCAGGTGGGAACAACGATGTGCATACCTGTTTCCGTGAAGGTTACCTCGTAGCCCATGCTGCCGAGCTTCTTTGAAACTACCTCCTGAGGAATTCTCATACCGAGACGCTTGTCAAGCCACTCGAATTCAACGTCAATTTCCTTCTTAACGAGCTTATTGGGATAACAGTCAGTGTAAGCTGTTACCTTCATTTCGGGATAAAGCTCCTTGAAAAGCTCCATTGAGAGGGCCACTGCCTGGTCGCATCTTTCGGGGTCAATAGCCTTTTCGTATCTTGATGAAGCCTCTGTTCTGTTTTCATAACGGAGAGCTGTTCTTCTTACGCCGTGGGAATTGAAGTTTGCAACCTCAAGGATAACACTTTCTGTATCGGGAAGAACAGAATCCTTTGCACCGCCCATAACACCTGCAAGAGCTACTGCGCCCTCATTATCGGCAATTACAAGGTCGTCGTTGCAAAGCTCAATATCCTTGTCATTGAGAAGCTGAAGCTTTTCAGCATCCTTTGCGCGTCTTACCTCAATGTGATCAATAATGTGATCGGAATCAAAAACGTGTGTGGGCTGACCTACAGCGAGCATTACGTAGTTTGTGATGTCAACAAGTGCATTGATGGGACGAAGACCTACTCTCCACAGACGGCTCTGCATATAGAAGGGCGAAGCCTTAACGGAGAGGTTTTCAATCTTGGCACCGATGTAACGGGGACATCTTTCCTCGTCAAGAATTCTTACATCGTAAGCAGTGTCTGTTTCGGGAACATATTTTTCAATGGGCTTTAAGGGAAGGTCGTAAAGAGCGGCAAGCTCTCTTGCGATACCGTAATGACCCCAGAGGTCGGGACGGTTTGTCATTGACTTGTTGTCTATTTCAAGAATCATATCATCAAGACCGAGTGCATCTGCAAGATTCACACCGGGCTTTACGTCGAGATATGAAATATCCATAATAGCGTGGTCGTCATCTGTGGGAAAAAGGTCACTGAGACCTACTTCAACAGCGGCACATATCATACCGAAGGAAGCAACGCCTCTGAGCTTTGTATTCTTGATTTCAACGGGCTCGCCTTCACCGTGCCAGCGTACCATTGCGCCGGGACAGGCAACAACAACCTTCATGCCTGCTTCAAGATTTGAACCGCCGCATACGATTTCCTTGATATCTTCAGTACCGATATCAACCTTGCATACGCGGAGCTTGTCGGCATTGGGATGAGGAAGCACTTCGTTGATAACACCTACGACAATACCATCAAACTGCTTTCTGAGGTCGTGAACGCCTTCAACCTCAACGGTTGACATTGTAAGGTCAAAAGCAAGCTGTGACATTGTAAGGTCATCGGGAAGCTTTACATAGTCTTTTATCCAGTTAAGTGATAATTTCATTACTTTTCTCCTCCTTATTTGAACTGTGTGAGGAATCTTAAATCGGTGCTGTGGAACATACGTACGTCGTCAACACCGTAACGCATCATAACAAGTCTGTCAAGACCGATATTTACGTAGAAGCCCGTGTATTCATCGGGGTCAACACCTGCTGCACGAAGTACGTTGGGATGAGGTGTGCCGCCGGGCATAATTTCAATCCAGCCTACGTGCTTACAAACGCTGCAGCCTTTACCGCCGCAAACGAGACAGCCCATATCGATTTCGAAGCCGGGTTCAACGAAGGGGAAGAAGCCTGCTCTCATTCTTACGGGAACATCCTGACCGAAAACCTTGGAAAGAATGCTCTTAATCATAACCTTACCTGCTGTATAGGTAAAGTCCTTATCAACAATAAGAGCCTCATACTGGAAGAATGCGCGCTCGTGACGTGCATCAGTTGTTTCGTTTCTGTAAACACGGCCGGGATAAACGAAACGGTAGGGAGGCTTGTGTGTCTGCATATAGCGTACGGAGTCACCCGTAAGGTGAGGACGAAGGCAGAGCTTTTCGTTTGCTTCTCCTGAATCGTGTCCCTCAAGCCAATATGTATCCATGCTCTCACGTGCAGGGTGATTGGGAGGGAAATTAAGGTTATCAAATGCAAAATATTCGCTTGTGATTTCGGGACCTGAGAAAACCTCAAAGCCAATTGAACGGAAAGCGTCGTTAAGATCATAGCACATCTGTGTTATGGGATGAAGACCGCCGATCTGAGGGCTGATACCGGGAACGGTGCAGTCAAAATCGGGAGAAATTGCAAAGGCCTTGTTCTTGATTTCCTCACGTCTTGCATCAATAAGCTCACCGAGAGCATTCTTAACCTGATTTACAGCCTTGCCCATTTCGGGTCTGAGGCTTACGTCAAGCTTGGGAATCTCCTTCATGAGAACAGTTACGAGACCTTCCTTGCCAAGGTACTTGCCCTTAACAACCTGAAGCTCGTTTTCGGAGGCAGCAGCATTGATTTCTGCAGTGCCTTCAAGCAGTAAAGCATCTAATTTTTCTTTCATTTTTTTATTCCTCGTTCCTTATTTAGGATTAGAATGCATTAATAAGCGAATTATATCACATCACGACATTTATTGCAATAATAAGTTTATAATATTTTAAGCAAAAAAAAGAGGCATACGCTCTGTTGACGTATGCCCTTAACACAAAATCAATCATATAAGCCCTTTGCTATCATCTCTTCAATTGCGGCAACAACGGTAGGCTTATCCTCCTTGTAGGTTACACCGTACCACTTATCCTCTGCAGGAAGCACGGCAACCTTCTTTGTTGCGGATTCGATAAGCTGAGTCACAATAAGAGGAAGGAAATATTCCTTTTTGGGCTCGTTTATGTTTTCCTTAAGGAATTCCTTGAAGCCCTCTTCAAGATATCCGAAAAGGTCGGGACGGAAGCCCCAGAGATTCATTGAAACAAGAGTGTCGGGAGAAAGCTGCTCCCAGTTAGCGCCGTCATCCTCGGTAAACTGACAGTCCTTGTTGATTTTCGTTCTTTCGGTAACGCTCTCAAGATAGCCGTTTTCCGTAACGCATACACCTCTTGCAACGGTGCCGTTTTCAGTAAGAGTGTTCTTAAGACGGAAGCCTGCCATGCAGTAATCGTCCTCGGTGCTTGTAAGATAATCGTAAACTGCCTTAAATGCCGATCTTCCGTAGAAATCGTCAGCATTTACTACTGCAAAGGGCTCCTTTACGGCATCCTTACAGCAAAGAATCGCATGAGCCGTACCCCAGGGCTTTTCTCTTGTTTCGGGACAAACGAAGCCCTCGGGAAGCTTATAAAGCTCCTGATACACGTATTCTACGTCTATCATTTTTTCTATACGCTTACCTACAATATTTATAAAATCCTCAGCAATTGCTTCCTTTATAACAAATACAATCTTGTTGAAGCCTGCTTTTTTAGCATCATAAACCGAAAAATCAAGAAGAACTCTGCCGTCTGCCGAAATAGGTTCCATCTGCTTAAGACCGCCGAAACGGCTGCCCATACCTGCCGCCATAACTACAAGTGTCGCATTCTTAGACATAATACTACCCTCTTTTATATTGTTGCTTACAGTATAATATATTAATAAAACTTTGGCAAGATAAAAAACAAAAAATAAAGGACTCACACGTCAGTGTAAGTCCTTTATTTGGTGCGAGAGACGGGACGCGACCTTGCTTTGCAAGTCCGCCATCCTCGGACGACCGCACCCTTCGTGTGCAGTACCCGCCTCGGACTTCGTCGCTAAAAACAGTCCACCGGACTGTTTTCTTAACGCTCCTCACCCTCTTAGGCTTCAAGTCCCGTCTTTTTCTGAAAAAAATTAAGGACTCACACGTCAGTGCAAGTCCTTAATCTGGTACGGATGTTCATAACACAAGTAGTTCTCCGGCAATACATATTCTATCTTTCGTACTCTAATATATTTCCTCAGATACGGAGGAATACAAAATGTCAAATATTATTGAAGATTTCTATTACGGCAATATTGAGCCACAAGAAGTCAATTCAGAATTAACACCTAAACTCAAAAAGAAACTGAGTAATCTCGCCGAAAAAGAAGAACAACTTACTGCAAGGTTGAACGGTGACGATAAGGAGCTGTTTCAAAACTATGTAAGTGCTTACATTGAATTTTCAACAACAAGTAATGCCGACAGCTTTATATCAGGCTTTAGGCTCGGAGCAAAATTCACATACGACACATTTGTTAAGAATGCGAAAGGATGATGCGATTATGAAAAATATTACATACAGACATATCGGAGATTACAACATACCTAACCTCGTATTACCACCCGAAGAGGCAAATATTAAGCTCGGTAAATGGGGCATGTTACATAAGGATTATCTACTGAAAAACAAGAAGGTGTTATTTACAACACTACTTACTCAAGGCAAACTTTATCAGCACTGTGCAGAGATTCAAAATCAGGCAAA
The DNA here is from genome assembly GCA_045651625.1 of Acutalibacteraceae bacterium. Taxonomy (GTDB): domain Bacteria; phylum Bacillota; class Clostridia; order Oscillospirales; family Acutalibacteraceae; genus RUG806. The sequence continues at coordinate 26,824 of JAZRST010000052.1, forward strand.
GCAGATGTTTGATACTCTTATTGAACAAATGAAAGAAAGTGAATGCGTAACCGAGCAACTGAAAGAAGAAAATCAGTTGGAATGGATATGCCGTATGCAGAACATAGAATCAAGGGCAAGAGAAATTGTTACAACTGAACTAATTTATACATAATGCCACTTTCAAAATATTGACTTTCTTGGAACAGAAGAGTATAATTATAGAAAATTACTGAAAGGCAGGTGGACAAAATGACAATGTATTATCTTTATTATTCAAATTCACATATTAAATCAGATGTTGTTTTGTCCGCAATATAATTATATATATAGCGATTATACTGAACTCCTCTGATTATCCACATCAGAGGAGTTTTTTCTATTTGGAGGGATTACAGTGATTTCATTAAGATTAACCACAATTGAAGATGTTGATATTCTTACAGATATTCAGCAGAAAGCCTTTCAGCCACTTTATGAAAAATATCACGACGAAGGGAATCCATATTTAAGAGATAAAAGAGATATACTTTGTAGATTAGACAATCCGAATTTTTTGTATTTGACTATTCTGTTGGACGATGTTATTGTCGGTGGTATTTTATATAGACTTAAAGGCTCAACTCCTTTTATTAAAAAGTTGATGTTCGGTAAGTATTATCTTACAAGGGTTTACATTTTGCCCGAATACCAAAGTAAAGGTATAGTAACGGAAGCTATATTACAATCAGAACAGTTTTTAAAGAAACCTAAAAAGCTATATGTTGATTTTCCTGAAGATTTGGATAAAAATAGAAAATGCTATACGAAATGTGGTTATGCAGATACAGGTAAAAGGCTTGAATCAGAACCGGGTTTAACTCTTGCATGCTTTGAGAAAACAATATAAATTTAAGGATATGTGATTTATGAAAAAAGGTAAAATTATTATTCTTAATGGTGTTTCAAGTTCAGGAAAAACGACATTGGCGAAAGTTATTCAAGACCGTTCACCAATTCCATTGTATAAATTGGATATAGATGATTTTATTTTAATGTCTCCCGATAAATTTAACGATTATGAAAATTGTGATTTTTCCGTGCAATACACTTTTGCATCGAAGTTTTTTCATGTTGTAAAGTTATATTCAGATTTAGGATTTGACTTGATTGTTCCATATATTTTCTTTAAAAACAGTGATACTTTACAAGATTTCAGAGAATTGTTGGATGGTTATCCTGTTATTGTCGTAAACATATCTTGTCCTGTTGAAGAATTGAAAAGACGGGAAACTAAAAGAGAAAACAGAAAAGTCGGCAGTGCAGAAGAACAGCTGAATTTGTTGGAAACTGATTTTGAAAATAGGTTGACTGTTGACAATTTTGAAAACACAAATGATGTATGTGCAGATAAAATCATAGAAGCGTTTATAAATTAAATTCAAGACAATAACTTGTGGTGATAAAAGTATGTCAACAAATAATTTAAATTGGACTTTTAATACAGTTGCTGATACCTATGAAAAATTACGCCCCGGATATGTGGACGAGCTGTATCAGGATATATTTGAATACAAAACAATCAACAAGCAAAGCCGTGTTGTTGAAATCGGTATAGGCGGCGGTCAAGCCACATTACCCATACTAAAAACAGGTTGTAACCTTACAGCGGTTGATTATGGTGAGAATTTCTGCAAAATTTGCAGTGAGAAATTTAAGGATTACCCTAACTTTTCAACAGTATCAGGAAAGTTTGAAGATGTTGATTTGGGTGGTGAATATGACTTAATTTATTCTGCTTCTGCCTTTCATTGGATACCCGAAGAAGTCGGCTATAAAAAGGTTTATGATATGCTGAAAGATGGTGGTGTTTTTACCAGATTTGCAAATCATCCTTACCGTGACAAAGGGAAGCCTGAACTATCAGCTGAAATGGACAGAATTTATGCGGATTACTATTATGAATATCACAATAAGAGACAGGAACCGTTAGTTGAATATTCTGAAGAACAGGCTGAAAACAGAGCACTAATCGCTGCGAAATATGGCTTTACGGATATTCAGTATAAGCTGTTTTATCGCACACGCACATTTACTGCAAAAGAATATATAACGCTTCTTGGCACATATTCAGACCATATCGCTATTGAAGAAACTATTAGAAATGAATTCTTTTCAAAGATAGAAGAAGCAATCAACCGGCACGGCAGAGAAATTACTATTTACGATACAATAGATTTACAGTTAGCAAGGAAATAAGGTGATAACAATGATAGATTACACAAAAATAAATTCAGAAACTTGGGATTCGTGGGCAGAAGATGGCTGCGAATACACTTTACCAATAAGCCACGAAGAATATGAAAAAACTAATGCGGACAATTTTGCTGTTATCCTTACACCTTGCATTACCGTTCCACACGAGTGGTTTGGTGAGTTGAAAGACAAAAAGGTATTAGGTCTTGCAAGTGGTGGCGGTCAGCAGATGCCTGTACTTGCAAAACTTGGTGCAGAATGTACTGTGTTTGATTATTCTGACAAACAACTTGAAGCAGAAAAAATGGTATCCAAAAGAGAAGGATACAACATTACAATCATTAAGGGTGATATGTCAAAGCCTCTTCCCTTTGAAGATGAAAGTTTTGATTTGATTTTTCATCCAGTTTCAAATGTCTATGTGGAAGATGTTTATCATATATGGAACGAATGTTACAGAATACTCAAAAAAGATGGCAAATTACTTGCAGGTCTTGATAATGGTATTGATTATTTGTTTGATGAAAGCGACCCATTAAAAGTCGTTAACCCATTACCTTTCAATCCTCTTAAAATGCCGAAAGAAAAACGTGATGCAATGATTGCAAATGGTGATGGCATACAGTTCAGCCACACATTAGATGAACAAATTGGTGGTCAGCTCAAAGCAGGATTTGTACTCAAAGCATTATATGAAGACCGTGACGGAGAAGGCGGAAACATAATCGGTAAATATTATCCGCAGTATATTGCTACACTTGCTATAAAAAAAAATGGTCATAGATGTTTGTGAAATGACCGGGATTTAGTATGCTGACACAAGGAGTGATAAGGTGATTTTATGATTACAATAGGAAGAACAATTAGGTGGTATAACAATTACATAGATGAAGTTAACTTCTGCAAAGAAAACGGTTTCGATTTTATGCAAATTTGGTTCAAGGATGGGCAGATAGTTTTAGATAGTATCCCCGAACCGAAAATCGAATACATAAAGAAAATCGATTTTCCCATTATCTTTCACTCCGTTTTTACACCTACAGACATTGATTTATACGGTGATACTTTGCTTGATATGGTTGAATATCTTGGTGATACTGAAGTCATTATTCATCCTGTTTACAACAAAGAAGCAGTAACCGAAAATAAGGAACTTGAACTTATTGAAAAAGTTGTTGAATTTTCACGCAAAGCAAAAAGCAGAGGTATAACTTGGTATTTGGAAAATAATAGTGTTATTGATAAGTTTCACTATAAAAAAGAAGAATTGCAGATGTTATATGATGCAGACAATTATGTAGAGCAACTCTTGGACGTTGCTCATATTGATAACTACGAACATCTGCAAGAGATAATTAATGTAAAGTATCCAAAGTGCTTGCATGTTGCAGGAAAGCATTTCAGCAAGGAACATGAACATCTGTCATTAACGCAGGGAGATATTGACTATAATCTTGTATTCAAACAGTACCTTCAGAATTTTGACGGCAGAATCATTCTTGAAGTTGTTGACACAGATGAAGAAATAATTAAATCAAGAGAGATTATTGTAAAAGCAATAGGCTAAAAACAAGGATAGCTCTACAATGGGAGCTATCCTTTGTTTTTATGATTTTTGAATTTCAACACTTGGTTGAAATAATAAATCGTTTTCAATAAAAGCGTTATTTATTTTGCTCAAAATAAATGTTACAATAAAATCACAAGGAGGCAACAACTATGGATATTGGTAAAATTATATATGAAAAAAGAAAAAGCCTCGGAATCACTCAGCAGACGCTGGCGGACAGTTTACATGTATCTTTTCAGGCAATTTCAAAATGGGAAAACGGAATATCTTATCCTGATATTGAACTCTTACCGCTTCTTGCGAGGACACTCAAAATTTCAATAGATGCTCTTCTCGGATATTCTTCACTGTCTTTGACAGAATATGATAATCATTATGCTAGCAAAGAATATTATTGGGGATTAGAACCGAACAAACTTTGTTATGAAATAATGCAAAGAAAACCTCCAATTAAACCGTATAAAATTCTTGATATTGGTTGTGGCGAAGGGAAAGATGCTGTGTTTTTTGCAAAAAATGGGTATGATGTTACAGCTTTTGATATTTCAGAAACAGGAATACAAAAAGCTCAAAGTCTTGCAGATATTCACGGTGTAAAAGTTAATTTCTTCAAAGCTGATATAAAAGATTTCAGAGTTGAAACTGATTATGATATTATTTTTTCAAGCGGGGTGCTTCATTATACTCCGTTAAATTTAAGACAAAACTTGATTAACAACTTGAAAGATCACACAAAAATCGGTGGAATTAATGTTCTGAATATCTTTGTCGGTAAGCCTTTCATTCAACCGGCACCTGATATGGAAAAAGAAGAATTGCAGGTTGATATATGGAAGTCAGGCGAACTGTTCACCTATTACTATGATTGGCTTTTGCACAAAAACGAAGAAATTATATTTGATTGTAACAGTAGCGGTGTTCCGCATAAGCATTGCAAGAATGTTTTAATTGCAGAAAAAGTAATATAAAATTCTCCGCACCATAGCAATCTGCTATAATGCGGATTTTTTACTTTATTTCTTTACAACAGGAACCCATATTTCACTGCGGTAATCGGAGCTTCCCATATTACCTTCGGTATAAGCTTCAATATCCATTTCATATGTAGGCTCATAGCCTGATGTCGGGAAGAATTCTGAAACAATTTTATGCCACATATCCTGCATGGCTTTCGGCATTGCACCTTTACATTCAAACACTGCCCACGTTTTTGTAGGAATTGTACTTTTTCTGAAGCCTTCAGGAATTTCCGCATTTTTGTCGCATTTTGCTGCGATTGAATAATCAAAGGTCTTTGCGTTTTCGGGAAGATTTCCATAGCACACACCGAATATGAAGGTTTTGTCTGTAGTTAATTCAGTTAATTTCTTAACAGTACCGTCTTTGTGAGAACGTGTCCAAACGTCGGGAATACTTTTTGCATTTTCTGAATTTTCAACAGTGTGCGTACTAACCTTTTCAATAATGTCAAAAGCTTCTTTTTCTACGATTTTATAGTCCATTATGTTGCCTCCGCTTAATGTGATTTTCACAGCAAGGCGAGAAAAAGATTTGAGTTTTGATCCGTCCTTTTTAGCTTCTGATGGAGTAATACCGTGAAACCTTGTAAAAGCTCTTGTAAAACTTTCAGGACTTTCATATCCGTATTTCAATGCAACATCAATTACTTTTGTTTCAAAAGCACACAACTCATTGCCTGCGAGTGTTAGTCGTCTGTTTCTGATATAATCACCTAAAGTAACTCCGCATAAAATGCTGAAAATCCTTTGAAAATAAAATTCCGAACACGCTGCTTCTTTTGCAACAAGCTCCATATCAATTTCATCTGTAAGATGATTCTCAATATAATTTATTGCATTCTGTATGCCTGTAACCCAATCCATATTGCTCACCTCTTTGAGTGGCTACATTATAAAGCAAAGAAAATATTAATTCCTGACTTTTTATGCTCATTGTTGTATGAGTATATTTTAGCACACTTTATCTGTTGTTTCAATCAATGTGATATTCATTTTGGTTATTGAAAAGGCGTACTGTTTATGTTATAATAAATTGAAATAAATCTGCAAAAGCAGATGCCGAAAGGAGAGCAATTGTATGAAAGTTTTTTATGAGGTAATCGTATTTTAAACTGAATATGTGGTGCAAACGATTATCGAGGCATAGGCCTCTATGTTGTTGTGCCTTTTTAAAGTAACCTTTCGTGAATACTATAACTTTCGGTTGTAGCACACTTTAGGGTGTGTTATTTTTATGCCTAAAATCAGCCGTAGGAAGTACCCACCAATGAGGGTTGCTTTCTACGGCATTTTTGCGCCTATTTTCAGATATTGTTAACATAAATATTTGGAGGAATAACAGTGAATAAAAATATAATAGAAAATAATTTTAATTTAAAAGTGTCTGATATAAAGCTTCTTGATAAGCATTTTGGTACTGAACTTTATTTGATTAACACAGATGTCGGTAAATACATAGTTAAATTTCTGCCACTATATATGGAAAATGTAAAAAATGAGGGTGAACTTACCGAGTATCTTCATAATCACGGACTTAAAGTTGCAAGATTTCTGAAAAGCAAAGATAATACTTATGTGGTAAAAACATCTGAGTTTCAATTTACCGTTCAACAGTTTATTGAAGGTGAATCACTATCGGTGAATACTGCACCTGATTGGTTTATCATCAAATCAGCAGATTTTCTCGGTCAGACAGCATTATTGTTGAAAGATTACGAGGGATTATCATTACGATTTGGCAAAGATTTCTTTTCACCCAAAACGGTTCGCAGAAAAATATGGCAGTATAAAAAAGAGCTTGTCAGAGCGAAAAAAGCAAAAGAAATGAATGTTGTTTCAATTTGGGAAGAACAAATCCGTCATCTCAAAAGAATCTCAAAATTCCGTATTAACACCAAAAAACTGACTTATGCCAATTCGCACGGTGATTACCACATAGGTCAAGCAATTATACATAACAATGATTTCACGGTTGTTGATTGGAGTTCAGCGTGTCGGTTACCAATTTGTTTGGACGTTATAACATCTTATGTCTTTTCGAGTCCTACTTGCGCTGAAGGTGAAATTGATGCAGACGGACTGAAAAAATATATCAGGCAATTTACAGAAAAGTTCCCATTAACAGAATATGATATAAAAACAATGCCTTATGTTCTGTATTATTGGCACTGTATGTGTAATTATCGTCCTGATGAACTCGGAGATATTCCTGACAGTTATAAAGCCATTGCAAAACTCATAAATAACTTTTTGAATTGGCTTTATGACAATGTTGAAGAATTATCGGAACAACTAATAGAATAAGAAAAACATCTCCGTGGTGTCGGTGAAAACCGACACCATCTTTTCTTTTTCGAAAAAGTTCTTGACAAGTAAACAAATATTCTCTATAATAATATGTTGGTAAATAATGTATTTGCTCTACAACTAAATATAATCTGAAACACATATTTTTTACTTATTGGCTTTATGCCACACATATTATCTGACCGAAGAAAGTATAGTCCGATACCCGGTCAGTAACATACGGACAGTCAGAGCTTAAACTTTAAGCCGTTACATAGTTTCAGTGCAAACTGTGCGAGAGGATGAAATGTCCTCCCGCTATTTGTGCTGTCTATGTGACGGCTTTTTTTGTTGTGCAATTTAAACGAAAATAAAAAAGTTTCAGAAAAAGTCGTTTTTTCCGCCTTGCTAAATGCCTACCAATTAGAAGGGTGTGTGTTTGTGCAACGATACAAAATTTCAACTTTTTGAAAAAAGTTTTGAAAAAACGTACAAAAATCGGCGTTTTAAAAGTCACCCCTTGAGGGATGTTTTTCTCTCGTGCACCTTGACAACTGAATGACCGTCCGAAAGTGATATGACGCCAAGACCTCTAAGGAGCGAGCGTGAAGACGTTGCGGTGAGATTCCGGGACAGGAACTATTTCGGATGAAACGGCAAAAGCCTGTATAAAGGATACTACAGCCACCTTGAAAAATTCTCTGATATATCAGGAACATTTTCAGACTCTCAATTCCCATTTATATATAGAGCAAGTTTGTTCATTTCCTTGCGTACATACGTACACTTGTACGCACGTACGCAGAGAAACACCTTAAATCTCATATATAAATTCGTGCGGTACTACATACACTGACCTACCTGACGGCAAGGAGGTTAAATAAAAGGAAAGGAGTAAAAACATAGAAAGCCGAAGAAAGGAGGAAAAAGAAATGAGTAAAAATTCAGATGACAAATTTTCAAATGACGAGTTTGATGTTGAGGGTCCTGCGTGGGCAGACGGGAAAATAATCAATGAGGCAATATTCTGTGAAGAGTTTCTTAGTAAGCATAAGATTATCTTCTCGGGCGGTTCGTTCTTTACTACCGAAGGCAGAGTTGTTGATGAGTTGCCTCTCAGAAGAATGGTGTTTGATGACCTGAAAATCTGTGCAGTGGCTAATGTACCGCAAAAGATTTCTAATATTGTTGAGCTTTTAAAAATACAGGCACTTGATGAAACCTTTGCACCCGAAACAGACAGAATACACCTTGAAGACGGCACACTTTATTTTAATGGTTGCTTTGTAGATATCAAAGAAAGTGTTGTACGAACAAGGCTTCCTGTAAGGTACAATCCTTATGCACCGAAGCCTGAACGATGGCTGTCTTTTCTTGACGAACTGCTTTATCCGGAGGATATACCGACACTTCAGGAGTTTATCGGTTACTGTCTGATACCGAGCAATAAAGGTCAGCGAATGATGGTTATTAAAGGTAACGGCGGTGAAGGTAAATCGCAGATAGGTGCTGTTATGACAACGCTTTTCGGCAGCAATATGAAAGACGGAAGTATAGGCAAAATCTCAGAGAACAGATTTGCAAGAGCAGACCTTGAGCATATTCTGCTGTGTATAGATGATGACCTTCGTATGGAGGGACTCAAGCATACCAACTATGTCAAATCCATTGTAACCGCACAAGGAAAGATGGACCTCGAAAAGAAGAATAAGCAAAGCTATCAGGGATATATGTATGCAAGACTTCTTGCTTTCAGCAATGGTGACCTGCAGGCTATGTTTGATAAAAGCGATGGCTTTTTCAGACGACAGCTTGTACTGACAACCAAGGATAAAAATGCAGAGAGAATTGATGACCCTCATATAGCAGATAAAATGCGTGAGGAAATCGAAGGTATATTCCTGTGGGCATTTGAAGGTTTGCAGAGATTACTCTCAAATAACTTTCAGTTTACAGAAAGTGAACGTGCAATAAGTAACCGAGAGACCGTCAAGCGTAATAATGTCAATGCAGTTGAATTTATGGAGTCGGACGGATACTTTGTATTTGCAGAAGATAAGTCCGTAACCTCAAAGGAATTGTATGAGATTTACAAGCTGTGGTG
>JAZRST010000053.1:0-181043 GCA_045651625.1 Acutalibacteraceae bacterium
TCCGAACTTGATAAGGCTTGTTGTCGTGAGAAACAAGTGAATTAGGGTGGTAACACGTGAGTAACGCTCTCGTCCCTTGTACTTTGTATGGGGGTGAGGGCTTTTTTTATTTGTAAAACTAATTTACACGAATGTTACTAAACTAAAGAAATGAGGAATTAAACATGAATAACATTATTATCGGCGGAGCTTGGCCGTATGCTAACGGCTCACTCCATATCGGGCATTTAGCGGCACTATTGCCGGGTGATGTACTTGCCCGTTATTTCAGACTCAAAGGTGAAAGAGTTTTCTATGTGTCAGGCAGTGACTGTCATGGTACACCTATAACAATAAGAGCAAAACAGGAAAACAAAACACCTGAAGAAATCAGCGAATTCTATCATAACGAATTTTGTGATGTATTCGGCAAGCTCGGCTTTTCTTATGATTTGTACACCAAAACAACCAATGAAAGACACAAAGCTTTTGTAACGGACTTTCATAAAAAACTGTATGAGAGCAAATATATTGAAGAAAGAACCGTAAAACAGGCATATTGCCCGGCTTGTCAGCAGGTGCTTACAGACAGATTAGTTGTCGGCATCTGTCCCGTTTGCGGTAAAGCTGCAAGAGGTGACCAATGTGATGCCTGCGGCGAAATCTTTGATGCAGATTCCCTTATCAATGCAAAATGCTCCGAATGTAATACTCCTATTGCTTTTAATGAAACAACACAGATTTTCCTACTTATATCAAAGCTTAAAGATGAACTCACAGAGTATCTGAACTCACATCCGTATTGGCGTAAAAATGCTATTGCATTTACGAAAAGATATATTGAAGAGGGCCTTCGTGACAGAGCAATCACAAGAGATTTGAATTGGGGCATTGATGTTCCAAGGGACGGTTATCAGGACAAGAAGATTTATATATGGGCAGAAAATGTCCTTGGTTATCTTTCTGCAACATCCGTATTATGTGAAGAAAACAACCTTGAGTTCACGGATGTGTTCGGAGAAAACAGCCGTCACTATTATGTGCACGGCAAAGATAACATTCCGTTCCATACAATAATTCTGCCGTCACTTTTACTTGCTCACAGTGAAAATCTGCATTTGCCCGATGAAATTATATCAAGTGAATATGTTACTCTTGAAGGTAAGAAAATATCAACAAGTCAGAACCATGCAGTATGGGTAAAGGATATAGCAGATAATTACAATCCTGATTCCATAAGATATTTCTTTATTGCCAATGGTCCCGAAAAAAGAGATGCGGACTTTTCTTTCAGAGAGTTCAAAACACAGAATAATTCAGAGCTTGTGGGTGCTTGGGGTAATTTTGTAAACAGAACACTGGCATTTTCCGTTAAATATCTGAACGCTGAAATTGCGGAAACGGCAGTCAATGAAGAAATCAGACTGAGGGTGAAAAATGCCTTTGATTCGGTAGGTGAGAAAATAGAAAAAGGATGTTTCCGTGATGCGACAGAAGAAATATTTGAGCTTATTCGCTTCGGTAACGCTTACTATGATTCAAAGCAGCCGTGGAAAACAAGAACAGATGATGTAGCTCAGTGTAGAAAAACCATTGCTGAGTGTGCATATCTGATTGCAAATATCGCAGTACTGCTTTATCCGATATTGCCTTTTTCGTCAGGGAAAATAGCCGATTGGCTTGATGTTAATTTGACTTGGCAGGAGAAAACAGTAACTCTGAAGCAAATTACAAAAGAAATATCCATCCTGTTTCAAAGAATAGAATAAGAAAAAACAGCGGTAAGAGTTTTGCTCTTGTTGCTGTAGCTATTATTTTTTTAACTTTTTATTGTGTTATTTCTTTTGATTTGCTTAAACATTTTTTGAAAACAACAGTATATTATTTTGTTAGCATTGATATTCCTCCGAAAAGGTGATAGAATGTATTCAACTGATAGCTTCAGATATTTCTTTTGAAGGGAAAGGGAATAGTTATGATTAAAGAAAAGCTTTCTAAGAAAACCTGGTTTACGATGTGCCTGTTCAGTTTTATGGGCGGTATTGCATGGAACATTGAAAATATGTATTTCAATACCTTCCTTTATAATTCTGTTTATGCGAATGCATCGGCAGAGGCAATGGCCGGCTCAATGGCTCCCACAACTGCTATCAGCCGAATGGTTGCGCTTTCGGCTATTGCGGCAGTGCTTACCACCTTTGTAATGGGAACGCTCAGCGATAAAATGAAAAACCGCAAGCTGTTCATTTCCGTCGGTTACATACTCTGGGGTCTTGTTACCGCAGTTTTCGGCTTTATCACAAAGGAAAATATTGCGGCAGTTTTCGGACTTTCAGACGAAGCAAGGATCCTTACAAGCACCGTATGGGTAATAATTTTAATGGATATAATTATGACATATATGGGCTCTACAAGTAATGATGCCGCATTTAATGCATGGGTTACGGAAATTTCCACACCAAAAATAAGACCTACTATTGAAATCGCGTTCACTTTCGTAGGCTTCTTATCAATGGTTGCTGTTATGGGAGTCGGCAGTCTTGCTCAGGCAGGTACCGTTTCCTATCAGAATTTCTTTTTGTATCTCGGTCTGTTTGTTACTGCCTGCGGTGTTGCAGGTCTGTTCCTTATCAAGAATCCCGAGAAAAAGCCTGTTTTGAACGAAGCTTCATCAAGCTACTGGGCAGACCTTTTCTACGGCTTCAGACCTTCTGTTATGAAGGAGAATTCAAGACTTTACCTTACGTTCTTAGCCATAGGCTTTTCAAGTGTTTCATATCAGGTATTCTTCCCCTATCTTCTCGTATATCTGCAGTACGTTGTAATTCCCGATAACGGTGATAACCTTATCACTCCCAGCGTTATTGCTACCTTTGTCGTTATGGTTGCTATCCTTATTGCAAGCATGGTGATGCTTCTTAAGGCTTCTGCTAAAAACAAGGCAAGGGGACTTGTGCCCTGCGCAATACTTGCAACAGCGGGGCTTGTTATTCTTGCAACCTCAACCAACATCCATATCATTCTTATCGGTATTGTTCCTGCCGTTGTGGGAAATCTTGTAATGGGTATTCAGCTTAATGCATCTATCAAGGACTTCATCCCCGAGGGTAAGGCAGGTCTCTTCCAGGGCATCAGAATGATATTCACCGTTCTTATTCCTATGGTGCTCGGTCCTGCACTGGGCGATATGGCTTGCCGTAATTCTGCGGTTACATACATAAACGAATACGGCGTTGATACTATCGTACCCTCTTCAAGTATGTTCATCTATGCGGCAATCGTCTCCGTCTTCGTCCTCGTCCCCTTGTTTTTCCTTATTAAAAAAGGCTTCAAGGTCGAAGAAACAAACTGACTATAAAATGTACCGATGGGGATTTTCTCATCGGTATTTTTTTTGTTGACTGTATATATTGTTCAGGGTAAAATAAGCTTGTATTTATTTTGGTGTACAAGAGGTATATTATGAAGCATAAAGGACTGATGTTAATGCTCGCAATCACACTTTCACTTTTCGGATTTTGCGCCTGCGAAGATAAAAACGTTGCTGAAGAAACCACGGAGAATACTACCGTTGCTACCGTGACCTATCAGCAGATTTCCCAGGAGGAAGCAAAGAGGATAATGGATACGGAATCGGGCTTTGTTATCATTGATGCCCGTACTGAGGAAGAGTTCAGCGAGGGACATATTGAGAATGCAATTCTCATCCCCGAATATGAAATAACCGACCGTGCCGAAAAGGAAATCCCCGAAAAGGACACGCTGATTCTCGTCTATTGCCGAAGCGGAAGACGAAGCAAAATTGCCGCAGATGCCCTCGCCCGGCTCGGCTACACCAACGTAAAAGAATTCGGCGGTATCATCGATTGGGAATATGAGATTATAAAATAAGAAAGCGGGGAATAATCAATGCCACTGCAGATAATAAGACAAGATATTACAAAAATGCAGGTTGATGCTATTGTTAACACCACCAACGAGGAGATGGTGGGGTATAATGGTGTTGACCTTGCGGTGCATGAGGGGGCAGGACCCGAGCTTGACAAGGAGTGTGCAAGGCTTGCGCCTCTGGGGCTTGGCTGTGCGAAGATAACCTCCGGGTATAACCTCAAGGCAAAATACATCATTCATACCTCGGGGCCTGTATGGCAGGGAGGACTTGCAGGGGAGAGCATTATTCTTAAGTCCTGTTACGTTGAGTCTTTGAAGCTTGCCGTGGCAAACGGTTGTCAGTCTGTGGCATTTCCTTTGATTTCATCAGGTACATACGGATACCCCAAGGATCAGGTGCTTAAGTTTGCCATTCAGGTGATCACCGAGTTTCTGTTCGACCACGAAATGACGGTCTATATCTGCGTTTTTGACCGCACCTCTTACGAATTCAGCAAGAAGCTGTTTGCGGAAATCAGCGAGGCTATCGATGACGATTATATTGAAGAATGCAAAGAGGCTTCATTTTCTGATATAAGAGCATTTGAATCAGCTGTTCTGCCGAAGGAAAAACGCCGCAGGGATGCACGCTTTACCGCTCAGAAAATGATGGCAACCTGTGCGGCAGATCCAATCAGTGCAAAGGATAAGACCTTGCAGGAGTATATGAAGTCAATGGACAAGTCCTTTGCATATAAGCTGTTTGATCTGATTGACGAGCGCGGAATGACCGACGTTGAATGCTACAAAAAGGCAAACGTTGATAAGAAGACATTTTCCAAAATCAAGTGCAATCCCGATACATATAAGCCCTCGAAGCAGACCGCAGTTGCCTTTGCAATAGCACTTAAGCTCAATCTCGATGAAACTCAGGAGCTACTTGCTGCCGCAGGTCTTACCTTGTCACGAAGCTTTACCTTCGATAAAATTATACGCTTCTTCATACAGAAGGAAGTGTATGATATTTATGAAATTAACGAGGCACTTTTTGAGTTTGATCAGGTGCTTTTGGGGTGCTGAAAATTTATGGGTGATTATATGAACAACGTAAATAAAACATTATACATTCCCTTGTACGGCAAGGCTTATGTTAGCAGAAAGGGCTTGTTCCTCAACGATAAAAAGGCTGAGGAAATATGGGGAAAAGAGGGCTTTGAGCTTAAGGGCAAAGCCGCTTCAAAGTGGCTCGCTTACTATATGGGAATCCGTTCTGCCGTGTTTGATGAATGGCTGAATGAGCAGTTAAAGGCTAGCCCCGATTCTTCGGTTTTGTACGTCGGATGCGGAATGGATAGCCGAATAATCAGAGTCAATGAGGAAAATCACAAGTGGTATGACGTGGATTTTCCCGAGGTTATTACCGAGAGAAGAAAATATTTTACCGAAGCCGATACCTACAAGATGCTTGAAGGTGACTTAAGAGAAGGTAAGTGGCTCTCTGAAATCAGCGAAAGAAAGGCCGCCATTGTGATTATGGAAGGTGTGAGCATGTACCTGACCGCCGAAGAAATGAGAAGCTTTGCTGATAATCTGTGTTCTCATTTTGAAAAAATTGCGCTGTTGGTGGATTGCTATACCACCTTTGCCGCAAAAATGTCAAAGCGCAGAAACCCTGTGAATGAGGTTGGCGTAACCGAGGTGTACGGCATTGATACCCCTGAGGAGTATGAGTGCGGGGCGCTTACATTTACAAAAGAGCATTCCATGACACCGCAGAAATATATTGACCGGTTGCAAGGAGCAGAAAAGCTTATTTTTTCAAAGCTCTATGCAGGCAATACATCAAAAAAACTGTATCGACTGTATGAGTATAAAAAATAAGATAGTTATAATTTGCGGGTAATGAATTTAATAAATAAGAATCTGATAAAGGAGAAAAGTTTATTTTTAATATGAGTTTATTTAAGTCATTCAAAAATATCAGCTGTATTTTAATTGCGGTTTTGTTTATAACTTTAAGTGTTTTACCGGTGTCAGCAGCAACCTCTTTTGAGGTCGTCAGTCAGACTGAACTTTCTGTTTCCGAAGACAACTGGTGGGACAGAGGTGTTCAGTACGGGCGTATTCTTGTGCTTAATAATCAGGACAAGGAAGAAAATAATGTTCTTCTTGCAACTCATTGTGAGCTGAACTCTGGACTTACGGATAACGCACCCGGTTATCCCATATATCGAAGTAATGATAACGGAAAAAGCTGGGAGCTTATATCCCGTGTTACAGACACACTTACGGGTGCAAATTCCGAATGGAACCCCATTCTTTTTGAGCTTTCAAAGCCTTGCGGTGATTACCCTGCAGGAACTGTAATTCTTGCGGCGTGTTCTGTTGACCCTGAACATAAAAAGGAATCGCATATCCGCCTTTATTTCAGCCTTGACGGCGGATACACCTTCAATCAGGGTGTTGTGGTTGCAACTGCAGGCGGTCTTGATGAGGGTGTATGGGAGCCGTTTTTGATTCAGCTTGATGACGGCAGTCTTGTCTGCTATTATTCTGATGATTCAGACCCCGTGCACTCACAGACAATTGTTTACAAGCAATCGACAGATGCTGTAAATTGGGGGGAAGCAGTAACTGTTGCGGCAAGTGAAATCCCCGAAGAAAGACCCGGAATGCCCGTTGTTACGAGAATTGCAGACGGCTCATATTTTATGGTTTATGAGCTTTTTGATAAGGTCGATATCGAGGGCAACCCCGTTTATTATAAAAGGTCAGCTGACGGACTTGATTGGGGTGCGGCTTCTGATATCGGTGAGGAGCTTTTAAGTAAAAACGGAAGGAAAGCCCCCGGCTCTGCTCCCTATTGCGGATGGACTCCCGTGGGCGGTGAAAACGGAACCCTGATTGTCAGCGGAGCCCATATGAGAAAAGGCAAAAGTAAAACAGGCTCTGATTATTTTATAAGCTATGACAACGGTGCAACCTGGGAAACGGTGCCTCACCTGATACCGTACGAAGCTGCTGACCACGTCGGGTACAGTAATTCTTTCGCATTTTCAGAAGACGGAAGAACAATGTATGCTATCAACAATCCCCAAAGAGATGATAATCCCGAAAAATCAAAAATGGTTGTTGCCGTTGCAGCTCTTCACGAGGTAACCGCTTCTCAGACAAGTAAAGCCCCCGTTGTTATATTTATAGTATTGCTTATTGCTTTAATCGGCGGTATTGCGGCTGTCGTAGTAAAGAGGAAGAAAACTCATTAAAGCAATATTTTGCAAGCTTTCTAACCGTCAGATAAATTCTGATTTTTGTGAATTTTGAAAGGTCTCCCGACAAGCGACCATTTCAAGTGAATAATCTATTACAATGTGGTTGTAAGGTAAGAAAAGCCTTGCGACCGCATTAATTTTTTGGAGGAAACGGTAATGAAAGAAAAAAAGAATAACATCACAGAATTAGTTTTTATACTTGACAGAAGCGGCTCTATGGCAGGTCTTGAAGCGGACACAATCGGTGGGTTCAATGCGATGATTGAAAAGCAGAGAAGGGAAGAGGGGGCGTGCTACGTTTCAACCGTTCTTTTTGACAATGACAGCGAGGTTCTCCACGACAGAGTAAGGCTTTCCGACATAAATCCTATGACAGATAAAGACTACACTGTCCGCGGCTGTACGGCTCTCATTGATGCCATAGGCGGAGCTATTCATCACATAGGAAACGTTCATAAGTATGCCCGTCCCGAGGATGTGCCGGCCCTCACGATGTTTATCATCACAACGGACGGCATGGAAAATGCAAGTAAAAAATACACGAGTGAGCGTGTAAAGGGAATGATTGAACGTCAGAAGGAAAAATACGGTTGGGAGTTCCTCTTTATCGGTGCAAATATCGATGCGGTTGAAACTGCCGCCCGTTACGGAATTGAGCGTGACAGAGCCGTGAATTACAACGCTGACGGAGAAGGCACAAGAGTGCTCTATGAATCGGTTTCAAAAGCCGTGTGTAAGCTTCGCAGCAGCGCACCCCTTTCCGCCGACTGGAGCGCTGACATCGACGCCGACTACAGAAGCAGGGGTAGGAAAAATTAAGCAATATAAAACTGAAAGCAAAAAAGCTCTGACTTTCACCGGTCAGAGCAATATTTTGTTAAGTGTTAATTTTCTTCTTTACTTCTTCAGCTTCTTTTTCTGCTGCATCAGCTTCAACATCGTAGCCTCTCTGTCGGAGGGTGCCAGCGATCTTCATATGCATTTCAACGGCTTTTTCATAGTCGCACAAATCCTCGTAAAGACTTGCTTTGCAATAAAGTTCATCACAGAAGTATGTTCCGATTTCGCCTGCTTTGTTGTAATATTCCAAAGCCTCATCATATTTTTTGAGTTTCTTCGCAATATCACCGCCGTGAATATACATTCTCCAGTCATCAGAAAATCTTTCAATTGCTTCTTTGAAAACGGCATATGCTTCATCGTATTTGTCAGCAAAAATCAGAGCGACGATAAGATTATCTGTATCTCTGGGACTTGACGGATTCTGCTTTGCTTTTTCAGCTTGCTCTGCGATGATTCTGTCACCTTTACCGATGGAAAAATAAAAGCTTATTCTCTGCATACAGGCAAGGTGGTGATTTGTCGGGTCGTCAGCAGGATTATCATTCACCGCTTTATCGAACCATTCTGTGGCAACATCCTTGCAACAGTTCATCATGCATTTATGTATCCAGCCGTAAAGCCATTTGTCCTCGGTTGAAAGTTCATTCTCTTTCATAAGCATTAGATATTCCGCACGGCATCGCATAAAATCTTCAGGTTCATGTGATTGTTCATAAACCGATGCAAGTCGCTGTGCATAGTTATCGTAGGCAACGGAATTTTTTTTGAAAAAATCATCGACTGTTACTTCGTAGAGCCTTGCAAGCTCGGGTAAGGTCAATACATCCGGAAGCGTTGTACCGCACTCCCAACGGGACACTGTCTGCGAATTAACGTTCAGCTTCTCCGCAACCTGCTCCTGTGTAAAACCCTTTGCAAGACGGAATTTTTTCAGATTATCGCTGAATATATTATTCATCATTTTCACCTGTTTCAATTTTTTTCGAAGCTTCTGCTGTGATTATAGCATGTAATACAAAATCTGATAAGGTCTTATTTTGTGAATAGACTCTTGATTTATGTATAAGGAACCACAAAAACACCTCTGCGATTGCTCGATGAGGTGTTTACTAAAATATATTTTAATAAACAATTGGTTATGGAGGAATATGTTATGGCAAATGTAGAGAATAATAATCTGCAGAGGCTCTGTATGAGTAAGCAGGCTATATGATATATTTCAGAATCTAAATGACAGCAGTCACTTTATCGGACAGCTTTAATTAAAATTATGCCTGATTGTAATTTCTTACAAGATGTGATAGAATTATCTTAATCAATAAAATTTGTTGCAAGGAGACTTTTTTATGAGCGAGTATTTTAAGCACGATCCTGCAGTTTTTGCAGTTGACAAATATTATCAGATTATGATGCCCTGCGAAAAATCCTGCTTTTTCTTTGTTAAGGTCGGCGATAAAATTTATTACGACGAATCAAACGGAATTATGTGCTCAAGAAATAAAATACATAAGGTTGAGGTGCCTGCCTGCGAGCTTGAAAAGGCAGGGGAGTACACCGTCTGTATCCGTCCTATCATCGTAAGAAAGGCATATTTCTCAAGAACGAGAAAGGTAGTTGAAAAGACATATAATTTTTATCCCGTTCCCGAAAATAATGTCCGTGCTTATCATATTGCCGATGCTCATAACAATATCGAAGAGCCCGTAAAGGCGGCTGAAGCCTTCGGTGATATCGATTTTCTTATCCTGAACGGTGACGTTATCGAGGACAGCAGTAACCCTGCAAATTTTATGAACATATACGAAATCAGCTCCCGTCTTACCAAGGGTGAAAAGCCCGTAATCTTCTCAAGAGGCAACCACGATTTAAGAGGTAATTACGCTGAAAAGTTTGCGGAATATACACCTTCTCATCTCGGAAATACCTATTACACCTTCCGTCTCGGAAATATTTGGGGAATTCTTCTTGATTGTGGCGAAGATAAGCCCGATGACCATCCCGAATACGGCTTCTCTGTTGCCTGCCACGTTTTCAGAGAGCGTCAGACAGATTTTCTTAAAAAGGTAATTGATAATAAGGAAAACGAATACGAGGCAGAGGGCATAAAGCATAAGCTTATTATTTCCCATAACGCTTTTGTTCACAGATATCAGCCTCCCTTTGATATTGAGCAGGATATCTTTGCCGAATGGACAAGACTTCTTCGGGAAAACGTAAAGCCCGGGGTTATGATCTGCGGTCACGCCCACGAGCTTAATATATATTATCCTGAAAACAGTGAGTGGAATACAAACGGCAGTGTTTGTCCCGTTGTAATCGGCAGTGCAATTGAAAAGAAGAAGCCCGTTTATTTTGCAGGCTGTGGTTACATTTTTAATGATGAAAATATTGAAATTGTTTTCACCGACAGCAACGGCAAGACCTTGAGAAAAGAACAGCTGTAAGCTTAAAAAGGAGAAAATGCTATGCAGTCATCCGAAAGCTTTGATGCACATAAGGCAGAAGCCGAAGAAAAATGGGGCAGAACCGAGGCTTACAAGGAATACGAAGAGAAGACCGCCGATTATTCCGAAGGGAAGCGGAATGACACCGCCGAAGGAATAGACCGCATCATGGCTGAGCTTGCATTTTGTATGAAAAACGGCAAGGCTCCCGATTCCGACGAAGCGCAAGGTCTTGTAAAAAAGCTGCAATGCCATATTTCAGAAAATTTCTATAATTGCACCAAAGAAATCCTTTCAGGGCTTGGTCAGATGTATGTTGCAGACGAGCGCTTCAGAAGCAGCATAGACAAGCATTCCGTGGGTACCGCCTCGTTCATCAGCGAAGCAATTGAGGTATACTGTAAGTAAATTTCAGACTGCTCTCATCCGAGGGCAGTTTTTTTGATTGAATTGTGCCGTGGCGATGTGATATAATCATTTTGTCAAAATTAAATTTGTTGAATTGCTTTAGCGGAGGTAATTTGATTTGGCAACGATACTCCTTATTATAATATACATAGCCTTTATAGGACTCGGTGTTCCCGATTCCCTTATAGGCTCTGCGTGGCCTGCACTTCATACGGAGCTTGATATTCCCGTTGAAGCGGTAAGCGTTATCACCTTTCTTATTTCTGGGTGTACTGTTCTGTCAAGCATGTTCAGTGCAAGCGTTCTCAATAAGCTCGGAACTGCAAGGGTTACGGCATTCAGCACGGCTATGACGGCGGTGGCGCTTCTCGGCTTCTCATTTGTGCCGTCCTTCTGGTTTATGGTGCCTCTTGCAATTGTTCTCGGTCTTGGTGCAGGTGCCATTGATTCGGGGCTTAATAACTACGTTGCGCTTCATTTCAAGGCAAGCCATATGAATTTTCTTCATTGCTTTTACGGTGTGGGTGTGTCCTTAAGCCCTTATCTTATGTCGCAGGCCTTAAGCGGTATAGGCTGGCGCGGCGGTTACCGCTATGCCTTTTACGTTCAGCTTGCAATTGCAATTCTTCTTATCGTTTCGCTTCCTATGTGGAAAAAGACCTCTTCAGGGGAGCAGGCGGAAGAGGAAAAGGGCGTTAATCTTTCCATTTTTCAGATGGCAAAAAGGGCAGATGTCCGCCTTGTGTGGGTAATTATGCTTGCAACAAATGCAATTGAATATGCCTGCGGAGTATGGGGAAGCACCTATCTTGTTGAGGCAAAGGGCTTTGAGCCTCAGCACGGTGCACTTGCATTGACAATCTATTATGCGGGTATGTCAATCGGCCGTTTTGCTTCGGGTGTGCTTGCCGATAAAATCAGCACATGGAAGCGTATCGGCATCGGCACCGTTATAATTGCTCCTGCGGTTCTGCTTCTGCTGCTTCCCGTGCACGGTGCGGTATCCGTTGCAGGCTTGTTCCTTATAGGTCTTGGTAACGGCTCAATTTATCCCAATATGATACATCTTACCCCTCACAATTTCGGCAAAAGCCTTTCGCAGTCAATTATGGGCTCGCAGATTGCCTTTGCATATATAGGCGTTATGCTGGCGCCCCCTATGGTAAGCCTTATAAGCGGAGTGCTCGGAATAAAAATTTATCCCGTTCTTCTTCTCGTTTTATATGCCGTGATGATAGCTTCCCTGAAGTGCTTCGTAAGCTGCATTAAAAAGCAGGGCAAATACGATGAAAGCGTCTGAAAAATTAAAGGTGCAAGTATGATTAATAACGATAAATTTAATCTCAAAAGCTTCATATCTCCCGATGCTGCCTATGCCCCCGTGTATATTTGGGTATGGAACGATGTCTGCACCCGTGAAATTATAGACGAGGGACTTTCTGAAATGGCGCGCCTCGGCATACGCAGCTTTTACATTCTTCCCGAGCCCAAGGAATTCCGACCGGGAAGTATGCCAACAAGGCTTTCTCCCGAGTATTTATCCGAGGAGTTTTTTGAGCTTTGCGCCTATGCAATTGATAAGGGCACGGCAATGGGTATGCGTTGCTGGATTTATGACGAGGGCGGATGGCCCTCGGGCAGTGCCTGCGGCAGGGTGGTAAAGGATCACCCCGAATATTCGGCAGGCGGAAATTATCCCGATTTGCTCAATAAGAACGCTACGGAATATTTTATTGAAATCACTCACGAAAAATATGCATCCGCTACTAAGAATTTTACTGCAGTATTCACCGATGAGCCGAAGGCTCCATTGAATCCGTTCAATGATGAGCTTTGCGAAAAATACGAAAAAATCTACGGTGAATCGGTGTTACCGTTTCGTGAGCTTATTGAAAAAAAGGAAAATCCCACAGCGGAAAGCATACATATTCTTCGCCGTTGGTATGATTTGTGCAGTCACGAGTTTTGTGAAAATTATCTTCTTCCCTGCAAAAAATGGGCAAATGAAAACGGCTTTTTGTTTACCGGGCATCTTGATAAGGACCACAGTCCTCAGGGATGTATGAACGGTGGCGGAAACTTTAATCTTTTAAGGGGGCTTCGGTGCTTCGATATTCCCGGAATTGACGTTATATGGCGTCAGCTTTACCCCGAAAGCAGGGTTAAAGCAAGAAATGATATGAATTCCTACAACGGCTTTTACCCGAGATATGCTTCATCTGCCGCCGCACAGAACGGCACAAAGCTTGTGGTGAGTGAGGTTTTCGGTGTTGCAGGTCCCGGGCTTACCTATGATATGATGAGATACACGGTAGGCTATCAGGCTGTGCGCGGAATAAATATATTCAATCCCTTTAATTTCCCACTCGGAAGACGTGGTCAGCTTCTTGCGCAGGAGCTTCCCATTTTTACGGAAGGTCAGCCCTATTGCCGTTATCTCGGTCAGTTTAACCGCTATACGGAGCGACTTTCTTATATCGCAACCGTAGGTGAGCGTGTTTGTGACACCGCACTTTATTATCCCGTTTGCGATTTCTGGGGCAGGGTGAATGCCGGGGAAATGGCACAGAAATTCGATTCTCTCGGAAGACAGCTTGAGGAAATGACGGTTGATTTTGATATCGTTGACGATGACGTTATCACAAAGGCAGCCATAACCGAAAACGGCTGTATGCTTATGGGAAAAGCAAAATATAAGCACATTATTATTCCCGAAAACGCTTATATCCCCGAGGGCACGAAAAAAGCCCTTGAGCGTTTTTCTGCCTGCGGAGGCGTAGTTTCATTTGATTTTGCCGATGTGAAGCCCGTGCTTAAGGCAGAGGGAAGCGGACTTCGTGCAATGCACAGAAAAGCAGAGAATGAGGATATTTTTATCCTCTTCAATGAATCTGAGGAAAACACAGATTTCCGTGTTCATCTGCCGTCAGCAAACGGTTATCTTCTTGATGCAGAGAGCGGTGAATTGCAGAAGCTGAAAGCCGAAAATGGAGTGCTTGATATTTCTCTTGTTACGGGTGAGACGGCAGTTATTTTGCTGACGGACGAAAAATTTGAAGCACGAAATAAAAAGGACTTCAACTGCAGCTTTGATATAAGCGGTGAATTCCTCTTCAGTAAGGAAACCGAGCTTATCTGCGATGAAGACGGCTTCGGGAATATATCTCATTCACATAAGGCTTTACCCGTAAGCCTTGGGGACTGGGCAGATTTCATCGGAAGCGCTTACTCGGGAAGCGGTGCTTACGAAACGGTGTTTACTCTTCCCGAAGAAAAGGCAGGCAAAGAGGGCGAAATAAGTCTTGGCGACGTTCATTATTGCGCATCCGTTTACCTGAATGATACCTTGCTTGGTGCTTCTGTTGCGCCTCCCTATACCTTAAGAATCCCTGAGGGTCTGCTGCAGAAGGAAAATAAGCTG
Source organism: Acutalibacteraceae bacterium (assembly GCA_045651625.1). Classification (GTDB taxonomy): domain Bacteria; phylum Bacillota; class Clostridia; order Oscillospirales; family Acutalibacteraceae; genus RUG806. The sequence continues at coordinate 14,238 of JAZRST010000053.1, forward strand.
AAGATAGTAGTAACCAATACGTCGGCAAACTGGTACACCCATACCGATTATTTTGACAAATGGACTGTCAGGGAGCTTTCACCCTATTTTGAAGCAGAGCTTGAATATGCAAAGGATTCAGTGTCAGGCGGACTGTACGGCCCCGTCATTTTATACACGGAAAAATAATAAAAAATCCGATTTACCTGTAAATCGGCTTATCAGGGGGAAATTATGAAAAATTCAAAGGAAAAAAAGTGTTGCAGGCTGATTAAGGTTATTGGCATAATTTTCGGAATCTCAGCCCTTATTGCAATTCTGGTTTTCGGTCTTTATAAGGCAGTTACATATCAGTGGCAGGATGAGCCACGGGAGTACAGCGTCACCAATCAGTACATAACGAAGCTCGGTGAAACTAAGGTGCTTGCACACCGTGCAGGCAAAAGGCTTTTTCCTCAGGGCACGATGATGGCATTTGAGGGCTGCGTTAACGCTGAGGACTTCGATACGGATTTCTTTGAGTTTGACGTAAAGCTTACAAAGGATGAAAAGCTGATTATTCTTCACGACGATACCTTTGACGAGGTCAGCAATGCTGTTGAATATTTCGGAAAAGAGGGAAACTATCCTGCAGATTATACCTACGAGGAGCTTTCGGGGCTCAATATGGGTGAGTATTTCAAGGATGCAGACGGCGTTGCTCTTTATCAGGGGCTTCGCGGTGACGATATCCCCGAAAATCTCAGAGTGCTGACTTTGGAGGATGCTCTCAATTACACAGAAAACAGCGGCGGGGATTATTACTACAGCATAGAAATCAAAATCGACGGTGAGGCAGGCTTTAAGGCGGCTGATATTCTTTACGGTATATTGTCGGAAATGAAGCTTCTCGACAAGGTAATCGTTGCTTCCTTCAGCAAGGACGTAATTTTGTATATCGAGGAAAATTATCCCGATTTGACCCGAACAGCCTATAACGTAGAGGCGGCTCTGCTTTTCTTTGATGCTCTTTTAGGTATTGAAAGACCCGAGGGCTACTATAAGTTTGACGTTCTGCAGGTGCCTCCCGACAGATATATTGTAAATATGGGCACCACAAGGCTTGTGAATCATGCTCATAAGAATAATATTGCAGTCTGCTACTGGACAATCAACGACGTGGAAAAAATGGAATTTCTGCAGAGCATCGGTGCTGACGGTGTTATTACGGATGCGCCCGACGTTGCCTGCAGGGTTCTCAAGGCTGAAAAATAACGGAAAATATAAATCTTATTGCCGGTCAGATGTCTTCTGACTTTATCGGCATATATTCAGGAGGAATTCAGATGGTACCTGATAAATGGGGGCAGGGGCAGTTGTTTGCCTTTTCTGCTCTTGACGGAGATGCTTTTTTTACCGATGATTTTACGGGAACACTCACGGGGGATAAAATCGGTGTTATCTTTAATACCCTCGTCAGAAGAACTCTTTTCTTCGGTGATATGAATAAATTTATTACGCCTGAGCTTCAATGCGTTACCTCAGATATGCTTCTTGTTGAAACACTTTCAGGGGAATGCAGTATGATGTTTGCCGAAAGACACCTTGTTGTTGGTGAATACAATGAGAGTGCAGGTGTTTTTGTAAGCCCCGGCGGTGAATGCAATGTATATTTTAAGGAGGATGCCGAAATTCACGACGCTGCAGACGGTGAATTTACTGCCTTAATGAAGAAGGACGGCAGATTCACATTTTCTTATGGAAAAAGCGAGAATGAAGCCCTTGCCCTTTGTAAGAGGGGAATGGAAATTAATCTCGATGAATTAAAGAATAAAAAGCTGAAGCCCTTCGCAAGCATCAGAACCGAAAGCAGTAAATATCCTTCATTGTATGCTAAATGTATAAGCGTAATGAGAAGTCAGCTTTGTTCTCCTGAGGGCAGTATCAGAAGAATATGGTCAACGCCCGACCGTCTGCCTCACAGAAATATGTGGCTCTGGGATTCGGTTTTTCACGCTATAGGGCACAGACACCTTGACGTCAATATCGCAGAGAATCTTATTCTTGCGCTTTTTGACGTGCAGAGATCGGACGGCTTCATTCCTCATATGGCGCGCCCCGATTATATTTCGGATATAACCCAGCCTCCCGTTATTGCCTGGGGATCCTTTCTTGTGTATGAAAAAAGCGGTAATAAAGACTTTCTTAAAACGGTGCTTGAAAAGAATAAGGCATTTCTTCTGTGGTGTAAGCAAAACCGAAGAAAGACGGAAAAGGAGCTTTATTCGTGGCACACAAATCCCGAGCTTAATAATCGTTGCGATGAATCGGGTATGGATAATTCTCCGAGATTTGACACGGAAAGCGACCTTCTTGCAATTGATTTTTCCTGCTATATGGCAAATGAAGCAAGGTATATGAAAAAAATTGCAGAGGTGCTTTCTGATAAGGAAAATGCAGAGCTTTTCGAGGGCTGGTATAAAAAAATCAAGGAGGATATAAACAATATTCTCTGGTGCGAAAAGGACGGCTTCTATTACGATTTTGATATAACGAATAATTGCTTCAGCAGTGTGCAGTCTGTTTCATCCTTTCTTCCCGTTTTCTCCGGTGTATGCGATGAAAAGCAGTGTGCAAAGCTTGCCCAGCATCTTGAAAATCCCGATGAATTCGGCACGGTTTTCCCGATTCCGAGTATTTCAAAAAAGGACGGCTCCTTCGGCTCCGATATGTGGCGCGGTCCCGTCTGGCTTAACTATAACTATATGATTTCAAAGGGCCTCAGTGAATACTCATACACGGATTCAGCAGCAAAAATAGAAGAAAGAACACTGGCTGTCGTTAACGAATGGTATGAGCGCACGGGCACTGTTTATGAATTCTATGACAGTGAAAACCGCATACCGCCTTCGGGCTTCAACAGAAAAGGCAAGGTTTTTGAGCCTTATGATTTCAGAGTGAAATATCAGTCCATAAGAGATTACGGCTGGAGTATTACTCTTTGCTTTGATATGATGAATAAATAAAACCAATAATATTCAGACGGCTGTGCTATTCTTTAATCCATCCCGAAAGGAGAAATACAAATGAATCCGTTATTACCAAGATATTTTTTTATGGCTGATGCAGAGGCACGTGTTATGCCGGACGGCCGTCTGTATCTGTACGGCTCTCAGGATATTTCAGGCTCGGAGGATTATTGCTCCAAGGAATATCACGTTTTTTCAACGGATGATCCGGCACTTGAAAAATGGACAGATCACGGTATTTCATTAAGCAACAGAAAGGATAATCCCGGGATTGCGTTCAGTGCGGATACTACCTTGTATGCTCCTGACGGAATTTACTGCAACGGTAAATATTATCTTTGTGCATGCGGAGCGGATAATTTTGAAGCTATATTAGAATCGGATTCACCGTCAGGTCCCTTTGTTAATGCAAAAAAGATTATCGGAGCAAGCGGTGACAGTATTGATCCTGCCATATTTGTTGATGATGACGGTCAGGTATATTATTTCTGGGGACAGTTCAGGCTTAAGGGTGCTAAGCTCAATGCAGATATGGAAACCTTAGATATGGACAGCTTAAACAAAGAGGTTCTTACCGAATTTGAACACGGCTTTCACGAGGGCGCATCAATCCGTAAGCATAACGGGAAATATTATATGGTATATACTGATATTTCACGGGGAAGTGCAACCTGCCTTTCATATGCAACGTCTGATTTTCCACTCGGCCCCTACAAAAAAGGCGGTACGATTATTGACAATATCTGTTGTGATCCGCAGACCTGGAACAATCACGGCTCAATAGAATGTTTTCACGGACAATGGTATGTGTTTTATCATCGCTCCTCGCAGAATTCAAGGACAAGCAGACGTGTTTGTGCCGAGCCTATATATTTTAATGAGGACGGCTCCATACAAGAGGTTATTATGACGTCTCAGGGGGCATCAGACGCTATTTCTGCAGTACAGAGGATTGATGCTTCACTTGCTTGCCGTGTGAAAGGCAATGTGTACATCGCTCCCGACGAAAAATCTGGTGAAAATGAAGTTCTTCTTAACGGCGGTGGCGGAAACTGGATTGAGGATTGGGCAGAATACAGATATATCAATTTCGGTGACGGTGTATTCTCGTGGAAAATCAGTGCCAAAGGACAGGGCAGAATTTCCGTAGTGGCAGAGGATTACGGCATAAGCGGAACCATTGATATCAGCACAGATGAATTTACTGAATTTTCGGGAATGCTGACACAAGCCGTATCCGGCACAAAGACTGTATGGCTTTTGATGAGCGGACAGGAAATTTCGGTGGATTGGTTCTGCTTTGGAAAAGCCGGCAATTAATCATACTGCTTACTGTGTTCAGTTGTTTTGAATAATAAGCAAAAGGTCTCCCGTCAGGCGACCATTTCAAGTAAATAAATTGTTATAATGCGGTTGTAAGGAAAAGAAAGCCTTGCAACCACATTTTATTTTTGGAGGAAACGGCAATGAGTGAAAAGACAAATAACGTTACGGAATTAGTATTTATTTTAGACAGAAGCGGTTCAATGGCAGGACTTGAAGCAGACACAATCGGAGGCTTCAATGCTATGATTGAAAAGCAGAGAAGGGAGGAAGGGGAGTGCTACGTATCAACCGTGCTCTTTGATAATATCTCCGAGGTGCTTCACGACAGAGTAAGGCTTTCGGATATAAAGCCGATGACGGACAGAGAATACACGGTGCGCGGTACCACGGCTCTTATTGATGCTCTGGGCGGTGCAATTCATCACATCGGAAACGTTCATAAATATGCCCGACCCGAGGACGTGCCTGCACACACAATGTTTGTAATCACGACTGACGGTATGGAAAATGCAAGCCACAGGTATTCAAGTGAGCGTGTCAAAGAGATGATTCAGCGTCAGAAGGAAAAATACGGCTGGGAGTTTCTCTTTATCGGTGCCAATATAGATGCGGTTGAAACTGCCGCCCGTTACGGAATTGAGCGCGACAGAGCCGTGAATTACAACGCTGACAGGGAAGGCACAAGAGTGCTGTATGAATCGGTTTCAAATGCGGTCTGCAAGCTTCGAAGCTGTGAACCTATTGCTTCCGACTGGAGTGCCGACATCGATGCCGACTACAAAAAACGCGGCAGAAAAAATAAATAATAAAAAATTGCTCTGACTTTAACAGTCAGAGCTTTTTTGCTTGTAAGTATTGATTTGCTTAAGGTCATTTATTATACTTGTAATATAGATGAAGGCTGCTTGAAAATTACAAGAAGAAAAGGAGATTGTTTTATGAAAAAGAAATCCGACGTGGGAATGAAAATCATTTCCGTTATTCTCGGTGCAGTAATGGGCGGATTTATGTGGCGATGCAGAGGTGACGGCGGTTTCGGCTCATCCTGGGGACTTTACGCTGTCGGACTTGTGCTTATGCTTCTGATTTATCATTTCTACGGCAATCGCAAGGGCATGAAATACGAAATGCTTCCCTTGGGTGCACTTATGCTGGGACTCAGCGTTACGGGCTATGCAACTGTCATTGAGCAGCTTGCAGGCGTTGCGTGGAGTGATCTGCCATATTCGGGTGAAATCCTCGGCGGTCTCGAGCCTGTTTTTGTCGGTCCCCGTGGTGACGTTTATGCACCCATAGACCACGTAAGCGGTGCAGTCATAATTTTCCTTATGGCATTTACGCTGATTCCTCTTTTTTCTTTCTTTGTCACCTCACTTTTTTCGGAAAAGAGCTATAAAATCAAGCATTACGTAATAGCCATAGCAGTGTTTATGGTATCGTCACTTGTCTTCAAGGCTACAATATCTCACTATATTCTTCAGCTTATCAACCCCGATCAGGTAGCCTATGCCGCACTCGGTCTTAAGGAATACGGCTACGATTATGCAAGTCCTATGGCGGCATATATGAGCCACTTCCTCGACAGAGGCTGGACTCAGGATATTGCATTCTTTGAGAATTACTATATGAGCATCGAGCACGTTTCCGATGTACTTGCAGTTATTGTGCTTTCTCTTTATGCACTCATTATCCGCAAGGATAAATATACCTGCTTCGGCTCCCTTGCGCTGAATTTCCTTTCTGCAATCACAACCACAGTTTCCACTGCACTTGTTTCCAGCCGCTTTGATTCGGGCTTCTTCAAGGGCGTTGAATTTTCCGATACCTTCAGACGCTTTGCCTCCTGGGGTACGTGGGAATTTGTTGTGGGCTTCTTTATAGGGCTGTTTATTATGGCGTTTCTTGCCCTTACCGTCAGCTTCAATAAGTCTGACGAAGCAGATATTTCCCCCGTATTCGGGAATAAAAAGCTCAGCTTCGGCTTCAATTTCGTGCTTACGGTTTTCATTCTCGGTGTAGCTCCTATGAGAGCTGTCGGCATCCGCTTTGCCCGTCTTCTTCAGAATACTGACGTGTTTGAGGATGACGAGCCTCTCGGCACGATTCTGACCGTCGTTTTATCCGTGATTTTCGGTGTGCTTATGCTTAAAATCATCAGCAAAAATATGCTCGGAAAAAATACAAATGCCTTCGGTATGTCACCCGTGAAATTTGCAAAAATTACACTTCCGTCCTATCTCGGAATGTGCTTTGTGATATATTTCTTCTTTGATAATATCGGTATCCGTTATATAAAAACAGATATCACCGTGCCGATTATGCTTGCGGCCTCTGCCATAATAGCGGCAGTTTATGTTCCGTTCAGAATAAAGAATTCTGCAGAGAGGTCAATATGAAGAGTGATTTTTATAAGGAAGTGTATGAGCTGCTTTTAGAGATTCCCGACGGGAAGGTGACAACGTACGCTCGTATCGGTGAGCTGCTTGGAAACCGCCGTTATGCAAGAGCCGTGGGCAATGCCTTGCACGCTAATCCCGATGGGGAAAAATATCCCTGCTACAAGGTTGTAAACAGTAAGGGCAGGCTCAGTGCGAATTATGCCTTCGGCGGAATTGAAGCGCAGAAAAAGCGCCTTGAAGCAGACGGTATAGAGGTTATTGATTATAAGGTAGATCTCATAAAATACGGGTATTAAGGAGAAGAAAATGAAGGGTATGATATTCTTCTCAAAGCTCTTCAGAACAAATGCTACCTGCCCCTGCGGAAGAAATCACTACTGATACAAAAAACCTCCTTGTGTGAACAAGGAGGTTTTTTTGCTTATTTAGATTTTTGATAACAATTCGGCTTTTTTTGCATCAAATTCTTCTTGAGATATAATTTCAGAAGCAGGCTTCAAGGCCGCTGTCCTTTTTTACAAAGGCAATAAATTCGTCAATTTCTGCCCTGACGGTATGCCAGCCCTTGGTGTAAACCTTTTTATCCTTTGTAAGCACCCATTCACCGTCGGGAATGTAGACCTGCTTTTCGGTCTGACCTTTATTTACAATCGGTGCGAAGATAATGTCCTCGCCGAAGAAATACTGACTGTCAAGGGTATAGCAGATTTCGTCGTCAGGGTAGTGGAAAAACATAGGTCTTATTATGGGATAACCCTTTTCGCTTGCCTCGTCGGCTGTTTTCTGAATATAGGGGCGGAGCTTTTCACGTACAGCGAGAATATTTTTAATAATCTCAAAGTTTCTTTCGCCGAAGGACCATATTTCATTGGGATCTCCGCTTGGCTCAAGAAGACCGGGTGTGGGTTCAAAGTGTCTGCATCGTGAGCCGTGAAGGCGCATAACGGGACTGAATAAGCCGAATTGGAACCAACGGATTATCAGCTCTCTGAAATCATCACTTTCAATGTCGGCACCGTAAAATCCGCCTATGTCCGTGTTCCACCAGGGGATTCCGCACATTGCCATATTCTGTGCCGCCTTTACCTGATGTGCAAGGCTTTCAAAGGTTGAGGGGATGTCTCCCGACCATACAAGGGAAGCATATTTCTGACTGCCGAAATAGCCGCATCGGGTGAGGGTGATTACGTCGTCTCTGCCCATTGACTTAAAGCCGTCGTAAGCCATTTTTGAATAGTAGTAGGGGTATAAAAGAGCAACCTTGTCGGCTCTGCCCTTGTGCCAAATAAGATTATCAAACTGCTCGGGATGAATTTCAGGCTCAGCCTCGTCAAACCAGAGCGCATCAACACCGTTATCGATGTAATTTTCCCGGAGTTTGCTCCACACAAATTCTCTCGTATCAGGGTTTGTTACGTCAATTTCGGCCTGCCAGCCGTAGAAATTGAAAACTCTGTCGGAGCCGTGTACAGTGCGCATAAGCATATTTCTGTCGAGCATATACCAATAGTTTTCGCTTCGTTCGTTGATTGTGGGCCATACCGATACCACAAGGCGTGTACCCATTTCGTGAAGCTCATCTGTCATAGCCTTTACGTCGGGCCAGTATTTCGGGTCGAATTTATAATCTCCCTGCTCGGTCCAATGGAAATAGTCGCAGATGATAACCGAAAGCGGAATGCCCGATTCCTTATATCTTCTTGCAACAGAAAGAAGCTCCTCCTGGTTTTCATAGCGGAGTCTGCTCTGCCAGAAGCCCGTTGCCCATTGGGGCATTTTTGGGGCATATCCCGTGAGATCTGCCAAGGACTTGCAGGCTTCGGCAGGCGTACCTGCAATTACAACGTAATCAATTCCGTGACAGCAGTCGCTGTTCCAACGGGTTCTGTTATTTGAAAGCTCGCAAAGACCGGTTGAGGGTACGTTCCATAAAAATCCGTAGCCGAGAGAAGAATAAACGTAGGGGATAGTACATTTTGCATTGACGTTTCTTATGTCTATCCCGGAGCCTTTAAGATCAAACTCATTGTCCCAGCTGTGACCCATTCCGAAGAAATGCTCACCCGCGTGAGGATTGAAGGTTACTCTTGCTGACCACAGTCCGCTTCCTATGTTTTCATAATGACGGTATCCGTCCTCAAAGGTAAGCTCAGGCTTTTCGGTCAAAATCTCTTTCCCCTCAGAATAGAACACAACTCTTCCGCTTGTGCCTATCATGATTTTCAGCTTGCCGTTTGTCATAGTTGCCCACGTGTCGTGGACTTCAATTGTGCAGGGGACGTTCTGCGGCATAAGAGAATAATCCTCATTGATTATTCTGCCGTCGGGGAAGGACTGAAAACGGATTGCATTTTCTGCGCAGGCGCTGATACGTACCAATTCGCCCTTACGGGAGCATATAATTGAATTTTCGGTTGCTGTGACGTTATTCATAATTTCACATCCAAAGCTTTTTTTATGTGTCTATTTTATCAGAAAATTAATCGGAGTTCAACAGAAAAAGAAGCGGCTTCAGGACTTAATAAATCCGTAATGCCTGATTGTATTTGTGTGTCGTATGTGGTATAATGTCTTATAAGTCTGAATTTAAAGGGGAATAAAATGATTGAAATAATCGGGGCATGTATTCTTTTCTCTGTGGCTGTATTTGCATTTATTGCGAGTGGACGCGCCTTCAAGGAAAAAGGATTTCTTTTCAATAATGTCTACCTTTATGCAACTGAGCAAGAAAGAGAAAAGATGAACAAAAAGCCGTATTATCGACAGTCGGCTATAGTATTTTTGTCAATAGGCCTTATGTTTTTACTGAATGGCTTCGGTATACTTTTTCATACAGATTGGATTTTTTATATTGTCATAACAATTGTCATAATCACACTCATTTATGCGATTATCTCAAGTATAGTGATAGGGAAGAATAACAGCAGACAATAAGTGTGTCAAAAATTCAATTTATACAGCGGAGATGTTATGAACAGAATTATTGAAATTACAGATTTTTCGGCGCCTGAGCTTGACGTATATGCTCGCCTTAGTGAGGGACAGCTGCAGAACAGAAGAAATCCCGGAAAGGGGCTCTTTATCGCAGAAAGTCCCAAGGTTATAATGCGAGCTCTTGCGGCAGGCTACGAGCCCGTTTCCTGTCTTATGGAAAAAAGGCATATTGAGGGTGAGGGTAAGGAAATTCTTACGTGTATGAAGGATATTCCGGTTTACTGTGCGGAATTTGACGTACTCACTCAGATTACGGGCTTCGAGCTTACAAGAGGTATGCTTTGCGCAATGAAGCGTAAAAAACTGCCTGCTGTCAGAGAAATCTGTGAAAACAAAAGTCGTATTGTTATCCTTGATAAGGTTATGAATCCCACCAACGTGGGTGCTGTAATCAGGTCTGCGGCGGCTCTCGGTATGGATGCGGTAATTCTTACTCCCGGTTGCTCCGATCCTTTATACAGACGCGCGGCAAGGGTAAGTATGGGTACGGTATTTCAGATTGACTGGACGTTTCTGCCCGACGAAGCTCTTGATGAAATCAGGGAACTCGGCTTTAAGACGGTTGCTATGGCACTTAAGGATGATTCTGTTTCCATTGATGAGCCTGCCCTTATGAGAGAAAAGAAGCTTGCCGTTATTATGGGTACAGAGGGTGACGGGCTTTCCGATGAAACTATTGCGGATTGTGATTTTACTGTGAAAATTCCTATGTATCACGGTGTTGACTCTCTTAACGTCGCCGCCGCCTCTGCCGTGGCATTCTATCAGCTGAGCAAAAAGCAGAATAAAGCATGAAAAATGTGGTCGGCGATATAAATTCTGCATTTAAGGGTGCTATAAACTGAGATATCATAATTTGTGTTGTATTTTTTTGTTGTGTGATATAATTAGCCTTACATAGTAAGATTTATAAGCGGGGGATACGGAAATGAAAAAGAAAATGAAAACGAAAAATAAAATCTTTCTGATTGTTGCATTGGTTCTGGTAATTCAGTTCGTTGCAGGAATAGTTTTTTTTGAGCTTGACCCTGCAAACGAAAATATAAACTTTGATGCGGCAGATGCCGGTAAAGAAACAGACACAACTATAAGCTTCAATGCAGACGGTAAGCTCAAAATATTACACGTTGCTGACCCTCATCTTGCAAATGATAAGCATTTTGACTCGTCAATATGGGTAATTGCCGAAGCCTGCGACGTTGAAAAGCCTGACCTTGTTGTGCTTACGGGTGATAACACCAAGCCTTATGAGGATCCCGAGGAAACAAAGAAGATTATCAACTCACTTATGAATATTTTTGAGTCAAGAAACATTCCCGTTGCCGTAACCTTCGGTAACCACGACTCAGAGGCAGGTCCTATGACGAGAGCCGATATTATGGAGTATTACAAGACCTTCTCCTGCGTTATAACGGCAGAGGAGGCTGATGCATTCTATAACTGTGCTACCTTCAACATTCCCGTTCTTGCCTCAGACAGTGATGACGTGAAATTCAATATCTGGGTGTTCGATTCAGGCGATTATGACGGTGAGGAGCCCAGACACTATGACAGAGTAAGAACAGAGCAGATTGAGTGGTACAAGGACGTTTCTGCAAAGCTCAGGGAAGAAAACGGCGGTGAAACCGTAAATTCCGTTGTATTCCAGCATATAATTGTTCCCGAAATATACGACGTGCTCAAGAAGGTTGATTCAAAGAAGCCCTATGCAATCAAGCACATTTACAACGAAGATGAATACTATATGTTCGATGAGACACAGACAAACTACGGAACTCTCAATGAAAAGCCCTGCCCCGGATACATCAACGACGGGCAGTTTGACGCTCTTGTTGAAAACGGTGACGTGCTTGCCCTGTTTACCGGTCACGACCATACAAATGCCTTCGGTGTAAGAAATCAGAGCATTGATATCTATACCTCACCTATGACACGCTATAAGGGGCTTGCTTACACTACTCAGTACGGCTACCGTGTGGTGGAAATTGATGAGAATGATACCTCCTCTTATACCACAAGAGTTGAGCGTCTTTACGACGTGTTTGATTTCAGCTACATTGAAACTGCTAAGGATAACGGAGATAAATATTCCGGAAGACTCGGTCTTGAGCTTGCAGTAAAGGGTGCGGTTCAGAAGGGGGCTCTGAAGCTTTATCAGTCAGTGATTGAGCTTTTCACGGGCAGAACGGTTACATATCCCGATTATCAGTAAAAATATCATATCCGTATTTATGAGGTTCTTCAGGTGTAATATCCTGCAGGACCCCTTGCTTTGTGTGGATTTTTGCAGTATTCCGTCTTTTTTTGTTACGGATTTCGTTTGACATAATTCTTTTTATAAATTATAATTCAAGATGTAATTTATCAGAGCGCAGATGGGGGAGAGAGCTTTGAAAAGAATATTGTTATATCTGAAGCCCTTCAGACTTCGTATGCTTGTGGGCTTCATAGTAAAGGTTACGGGTACTATGGCGGAGCTTGTTCTGCCGTATATACTTACTCATATTCTTGAAAACGTTATTGTTGAGCAAAACGTAGCAAAGGTTGTTTATTACGGCGTGATTATGGTGTTTTTCGGCATTGTAGCGTGCCTCGGGAACATTATTGCAAACCGTATGGCGGCAAGGGTCACGACCAATTTTTCAAGAGAAATGCGAAAAGAGCTTTTCAATAAAACGCTTTATCTTTCTTCAGCGGACACCGATGCATTCACAATTCCTTCGCTTGAATCAAGAATTACCACAGACACCTATAACGTGCATAACTTTATAGGTATGATGCAGAGAATGGGTGTCAGAGCGCCTATTCTTCTTATAGGCGGAATCTCACTCTCCCTTGTTATGGACAGAGCCCTGGCGCTTGTTATGATTGCCACTCTTCCGATTATTTTCGTTACGGTTTACGGCATTTCCCGAAGAGGTGTCCCCCTTTACACCCGTGTGCAGAAATCGGCTGACAATATGATAAGGGTAGCAAGAGAGGACACTCAGGGCATACGCGTTATCAAGGCGCTTTCCAAAAACGACCACGAAAACCGCAGATACGACAAGGTGAATTCCGAGCTTTCAAGGCAGGAAAAGAGAGCCGGCACAATTATGGGAATTGTAAATCCCGCAATGACACTTCTTATGAATCTCGGTATAGCAGGTGTTGTTGCCGTGGCGGCATTCAGAGTGAGCAAGGGCTTGTCAACTCCTGCAACGGTCATTGCATTTATGCAGTATTTTACCCTTATTTCAATGGCAATGATGTCGCTTTCACGAATGTTCGTAATGTACACAAAATGTGCCGCATCAGCAAACAGAATCGCTCAGGTGCTGGACACTCCCGACAAATATGAAATCGCAGAGAGTGCGGAAAAGGACGACGGCTTTCACATTTCCTTTGAAAACGTATCGTTTTCCTATCTCGGCAAAAAGGACAATATCAGCAATATATCCGTTTCCCTTAAAAAGGGTGAAAGACTCGGTATAATCGGTGCAACGGGCAGCGGTAAATCGACATTTATAAAATTATTGCTTCGTTTCTATGAGCCTCAGTCCGGTGAAATCAGGATAAACGGTAAAAGCATAAAAGCCTACAGCCGTCAGCAGCTGACCTCAATGTTCGGTGTTTCTTTGCAGAATGACTTTATTTATGCCGACACAATTGAAGAAAACATCCGCTTCGGCAGAGATATTTCAACAGAGGATATAATTTCTGCTGCAAAAACCGCGCAGGCACACGAGTTTATTTCCGCTATGCCCGACGGATATTCTCATCTGTTGTCTGCAAAGGGTACAAATCTTTCAGGCGGTCAGAAGCAGAGAGTGCTTATTGCCCGTGCAATTGCTGCAAAGCCCGAAATCCTTATTCTCGACGATTCATCATCGGCTCTTGACTACAAGACCGATGCAAATTTAAGAAAAGCGCTTGACGAAAATATGTCGGGTGCCACCGTTATAACCGTAGCACAGCGAGTAAGCTCCGTAAAAAATTGTGATCAGATTCTTGTTATTGACGACGGTGTTGTCATCGGGCAGGGTCGTCACGAGCAGCTTCTTGAAGACTGTGCCGAATACCGTGAAATCAGCGAATCCCAGATGGGAGGTGCTTTCGTTGAATAAGAACACTCCCCGTAAAAGAGATAATAAGGGCATTATGATAAGGCTCGGAAAATATGTTTTCGCGCAGTGGCACCTTTTTATCCCTGCGGTTATTCTTACTCTGCTTTCTAATCAGCTTTCCCTTCTCGGCCCCCGATATTCGGGTGCGGCAATCGATGCGATTGAGCTTTCCTCCGGCGTGGATTTTGCCGTTGTGACGGAAAACGTAATCAGGATGATAATCTGCTATGCCGCATCTGCAGTGCTGTCATATATTCTTGCGGTTATTATGATTCATCTCAGTCAGAAAATTACCTATAAAATGCGAAAGGAGCTTTTTGAAAAGCTCAACACCTTACCCGTAAATTATTTTGATACCCATTCAACGGGTGACATAATAAGCCACTTGTCCTATGATATCGATACTATCAACAGCACTCTTTCCCACGACCTTGTGCAGGTAATGACAAGCGTTTATACCGTTGTGGGCTCCCTTATTTTTATGTGGCAGATTTCAAGGGCAATGATACTTATTTTTGTGTTCACAGTTCCTGTATCCATTCTTTTTACAAGATACCGCTCAAAGAAGGTAAGACCTCTTTTCAGCGCAAGAGCGAAGAAATACGGTGAGCTCAACGGCTATGCTGAGGAAATGCTTTCGGGAGCAAGAACAATTGAGGCTTACGGCAGGCAGGACGTTATTTCGGAGCGCTTCAACCGGCGCAACGAGTCCGCTATGAATGCCTATTATGACGCTGAATACAATGCGGCCTTGCTTTTTCCCACAATTAACTTCATCAATAACATTTCAATTGCACTTGTTGCGATTTTCGGCGGAATTCTTTATATGTATTCACAAAGCGGTGCAGTGGCGGCAGGTACGGCGTTCTTCATCACTCTCGGCGGTGTTGCACAGTTTGTTCAGTATTCCCGTAAATTCGCAGGTCCTATCAATGAATTTTCAAATATCCTTCACGAGTTCCAGTCGGCATTTTCTGCCGCAGAGCGTGTTTTCAGAATTCTTGATGAAGCTCCCGAGCCTCTTGATCTGCCCGATGCTGCAGAGCTTAAAAGCGTTGAAGGCTTAGCTGAGCTTGATGATATCACCTTCGGCTACACGCCCGAAAAGACCATTCTTAAGAATGTTTCCGTTACGGCAGAAAAGGGGCAGACTGTTGCAATTGTCGGTCCCACGGGCGCAGGAAAAACCACCATAATCAATCTGCTTATGAGGTTTTACGATCCGCAGTCTGGTGAAATCCGCATAGACTCGGTTCCGTCACTTAAAATAAAGCGTTCGGATTTAAGGCTTGCATTTACTATGGTACTGCAGGATACCTGGCTTTTCCACGGTACGGTTTATGATAACATTGTTTACGGAAAAGAAAATGCAACAATGGAGCAGGTAAAGGCGGCAGCAAGGGCGGCAAAAATAGATTCCTACATAGAAAGCCTGCCCGAGGGCTACAATACCGTGCTTTCGGATGACGGTGTCAATATTTCCAAGGGACAGCGTCAGCTTATCACCATTGCCCGTGCATTTCTTTCGGATGCACCGATGCTTATTCTTGACGAAGCCACGTCAAACGTTGACTCAAGAACGGAAATTCAGATACAGAGCGCAATGAATGACCTGATGAAGGGCAGAACCTGCTTTGTTATTGCCCACAGGCTTTCAACCATTCAGAATGCGGATATAATTCTTGTTGTCCGTGACGGAAAAATAACCGAGCAGGGAACTCACGATGAGCTTATAAAGCTCGGCGGCTTTTACAGCACTCTTTATAACTCTCAGTTCTCATAAAAAACAAACCGCTTCATCTGCCTTTAGTGCAGTGGAGCGGTTTTTTGTTGTTGCTTTTTGTTTTGTCGGGGTGGTATAATCGTATCAGAAAAGGAGAGAGTCCTATGCAGATTTTACAGACAATAGCTTCTTACCTTGCAATAGCAGGAGCTTTTATTTCTTCAATTTTTTCAGGGGGAGAAAAGGTTATGACACCGTTTACGAATGACTACGATATTCCCGGGGCTATACCTGAGTACAGCGTGATTTCCACCGAGGAGAAAACCGACTGGACGGCAAAATGGATATGGGATAAGGAAAATATTGATAAAGAAAACGTATGGATGTGCTTTGTGAAAGGCATCACCGTTACCGAGGCACCCGAGGAGCTTATTGCCCACATTTCGGCAGATTCCAAATACTGGCTTTACATAAACGGAAAAACTGTTGTTTATGAGGGAAGCGTAAAGCGCGGTCCCGATGATAACAGCGGATATTTCGACAGTGTAGACATTGCTCCTTACCTTAAGGAGGGTGAAAATACAATTTCTGCTCTCGTGTGGTATTGGGACGATGAAAAAAGCTTTTCCTACAACGGCAGCGGTCAGGGCGGCTTCATTTTTGAAGCAGTAAACGATGAAATTACCGTAATTTCGGATGACAGCTGGAGGGTAAAAAGAAACGAGGCCTACATTGACAGCTCCCTTTATCCGCCTAATTACCGTCTTCCCGAATACAGCATTTACTTTGATGCAAGAAAAGACGTTGATTGGCTGGCAGAGGGCTACGACGTATCAGCGTGGGAGAATGCCACTGAATATGCCCTCGGCGGTGAGGGGGCTTACGGCAGTCTTTATCCCCGCGGCATTCCGATGTTAAAGGACTACGGTCTTCTCGGTAATGAATACGAAAATTATACCGTAAAAAAGCTTTTCGGTGAAAAAATTACCGTGGATATTCCATATAATGCTCAGGTGAGCGCTTACCTTAAGGTTATTGCTCCTGCCGGGAAAAAGATAAGAATAACAACGGAAAACACTCTTATCGGCGCAGTTTCCACCACCTATATAACGAAGGAGGGGGAGCAGGAGTTTGAGGCTCTCGGCTGGGTAAACGGTGAGCATATTACATTTAAAATCCCTAAGGGTGTTACAGTTCTTGCTCTTAAGTACCGTGAAACGGGCTATGACAGTAATTTCTCAGGTGATTTCAGATGCGACGATGAATTTATGAATTCACTGTGGCAGAAATCCCTTCGTACCCTTTACGTTACAATGCGCGACAATTTTATGGATTGTCCCGACAGAGAAAGAGCACAGTGGTGGGGCGACGTCACAAGTGAAATGATTATGACAATGTACTCAATGGACAGTAATTCCTATCTTCTGTATCAGAAGGGTGTTGAAGCAATGCTGTCCCACACCGACGAATCGGACGTTTTGCAGACAGTCGTTCCCATAAACGGAGATTATTTTGAGCTTCCCGTTCAGCAGCTGGCAGGAATTGTGGGCTTTATGACCTACTATGAGTACACGGGGGATAAGTCCTTTATTGAAAAGGTGTACGATGCATCAATTGCCTACCTGAAGCTCTGGGAAATGGGTGAAAACAATCTTGTGGTTCACAGAAGCGGCTCCTGGGATTGGCCCGATTGGGGCAGTAAGGCAGATATGACCGCCATTGAAAATGCCTGGGTGTATTATGCACTTTCCTGCGTTGAGGAAATGGCTGAGCTTCTCGGCAGGGATGATGATATTTCATTTATCGCCGAAAGAAAGTCAATGATTGAAAAGGGCTATTCCGCTCTGTGGACAGAAGCGGGCTTTAAGAGTAAGGACGTCAAGAAGTGTGACGACAGAGCAAATGCCCTTGCAGTTTTGTCGGGTCTTGCCTCGGAGGAGCAGTACGGGGTTATCCTGAACGTGCTGACAAAAACCAAGAATTCAAGCCCCTATATGGAATATTACGTGCTTGAGGCTCTTTGTAAAATGGGAAAATATGAAGAGGCTTATGAGAGAATCAGGGACAGATATTCTGATATGGTGAATGAGGATTACTCAACCCTCTGGGAATTCTGGGAGTCCTGGAGAGGCACGAAAAACCACGCCTGGAGCGGCGGTCCTCTTGTTATTATGAGTAAGCATTTTGCAGGCATCACACCGACAAAAGCCGGCTACGAAAGTGTTGAAATCAGACCGCAGTACAGTCTTTCGGAGGCTATGACCTGCACCGTGCCGAGTGTAAAAGGACTTATTGCTGTTGATTATAAAAAGACTGCGGAAAATTACAATGTCAGCATCACTCTTCCCGAAGGGCTTGATGCAGATATATACGTGCCTGAGGGCGCTGTGCTTACAGTCAATTCCGGGCTTATCTACAAAAACGGACAGTTCTTAAAGGAAGATAATACGGGAAATATCCGTGTTTCGGAAATAAGTCTCAGGGCTTCGGAAAATTTCTGAAAAACGGGAAGGCTCCGAACTGATATTGATTACAGTGCTTAAGTTGGCGAGTATAATCCGAAACAGTTTTTTGAATGCGGATTTCCGCCAATCTATTGTTAAAATACTCGCAAATCCGAAAGGATTTGCTCCGTTTTGTGCCTCAGCTTGACAAAAATTCGCTATTCAAAAAATCTACGACCTTAAAATGAAGATTTTTAATTGGATTTTTGGTGGCTGAGACCGCAGGAAGGCTAACGCCTTTCAAGGGCGATACGCCGAAAAGCCTTTAAAAATATTATTTTAAGGCTATTTCGGATTACACTCGCCAACTTATGTTGACAATTGAAATCCTATAGAATAGAATTGAATTAAAAAATTACGGGGGATGTTATTATGGCTTACAATTTCAATTATGATTATTCAAAGACCTTATGGATGAAGATGTTTCTTGCAGAACCGGATTTCGATAACAACACATCAAAGGTTTTTGTTACCTTTGAGCAGGTGCTGGAGATAGTTAAGGCAGTTGATAATATCACGCAGGGTATAACGAAGATAATTTATCTTGTGGGCTGGCAGGGGCTCGGTCACGATGATTGCTGGCCCGAAATGGATACCGTTAATGAACATCTCAAGCGAGAGTGTGACAAGACTGCAAAGGACAGCTTTCGTTGGCTTTATGAGGAAGCAAAAAAATACAACACTGTTATCAGTGTACACGTGAATGTTTCCGATGCTGTTAAGGAGGACGGAATCTTCCACGAGCTTGTTGCTGCAAATGCTTTATGTAACGATATCAACGGAAAGCCTGCAGTTCTTCAGATGCTCAATAATCGTAATTGCTATAAAACGTCATACAGGCAGCTCTGGGAAAGCGGTATATTCAAGAGATTATTTGACAGCTTCCTTGAAGTTTTCCCTGTATCAGAGGCAGGTACTATTCATCTTGATAACTTATGTATTGCAGAAAGCCTTAATCCCAAGACATATCTTGAGGAGCAGGATGCGGCAAGAAATGCCATACTTGACTACATCTACAGTAAAGGTATTGAGATAACAAGTGAATATACTTACCGTGAAGCGCATTTCCGCAATGAATCCCCGACTCATCCCAACAGAGAAATGTATGCTCAGGCAGGAGAGGATATGTCGGAGGTTCACTTTGAAACGATTCCCGTAAGAACTCTCGGAAGAATTCCTGCTACCTGGTGGACGTCTCAGATGAGTATGAAGGACTGTATGGAAATTCCTCCTTCACTTTACAGCGGTCAACTGACAGACAGTGCTCAGAAGGCTGTATTTTACGGCACAATGCACGGTGAGGAAATCTGGAGAAAATACGGTAACGATGCTGCAGACTGGGCACCTGCCTTCACAAAGGATTTCTGCACCTTCCAGCTGCCTTATGCCTATCTTAACCGTTATAAGAGACTCAGCTTTACGGAAAATCCTGAAGCAGAGAATGACAAAAAATATACCGTAGTCTTTTCTGACGGTGTTGTTTCCTGCGGTGCGGACCGTTCAATCACAAAAAACGGAATCGCGCTTAAAACGGGTAACGACGTTATTCTGCCCGTTACCGAAGACAATAAGATTTTTATGGCTTATTCGGAAAACGGCAGAAGCGGAGAATGGAATATGCCTGACGCTTCTTTCACAAGGGCTTGCGTATATAACGTTACACCCAACGGCAATGAGTATATCTGTGAAGCAGATATCACAGATGGAAAAATCAGCCTTGAGCTCAGGGCAGGTCAGGCCGTTGTAATAAAAGAAATCTGAGCTTATTGAATGTATGACAGTTTTCAATAACGCATAAAAAAGGGGATAAGGGTATGAGCAGCCTTGATATCCGACCGCTGATTGATGAAATAAGAAGCTGTGTTATCCGTCACGAGCTTGACACTCCGGGTGCATATTGCAGATGGCTGTGGGAGGGCGGTATATGGGGTGACGGCGGTGAGCCGAGAGCTCTCGGAAAGAATGAGTACGGCTGTGCCGATGCCGCTAACATACTGTACACAATAAACGATTTTTCTTGTGACGAAAAAACGAGGGATGCGAGAATAAGGGAAATTCAGCTGATGCAGAATCCCGATACGGGCTTGTTTACCGAAATAAGCCACGACCCTCTTCACACCACCGCCCATTGCCTTGCAGCTCTTCAGCTGTTTGATGAAAAGCCCTTGTATAAACTCAAAGCACTGCATAAATACTTTGATAAAGCCGAGCTTTATTCGCTTCTTGACGGCCTTGACTGGGAGACTAATCCCTGGCAGCAATCCCACCTGGGAGCAGGTATATATGCCGCATTTGTGAATTCCGGTGAGCTTACAAGGGAATTCTCAGCCGCTTATTTTTCGTGGCTTACAAAAAATGCCGATCCCGTTACGGGCTTCTGGAAAAAGGGCTTTGCCGATACGGCTGTCTGCTCACCCGAAAGAAAAGTGAACAACAAGGCTTCTCTTTATAACTGTATGGCAGGGGGCTTTCATTATCTTTTCAATATGCAGTATGCCGGGGTGAAGATGCCTTACCCCGAAAGGATTATAGATTCCTGTATAAGGCTTTTCCGGGAAAACGGTCTGCCCGATACCTTTATGAAGAAATGCAACTTCCTTGAGGTTGACTGGCTTTATTCGCTTACGAGAGCCGGCAGACAGACGGATTACAGAAAAGATGAGCGGATTGCTCTTACAGAGGAATTTGCTGAAGCTTATTGCTCAAATCTTATGAAGCTTGATTTTATGCACGATGAGCATTTCAATGATCTTCATCTTCTTTTCGGCGCGTGCTGTGCCTTGGCTGAATTGCAGAGTGTACTGCCCGATAAAATTATTACAGAAAAGCCCTTGCGCCTTGTGCTTGACAGAAGACCATTTATATAAAGATTTATTATACTGAATTCAGAGAAATTTTATGAAAAAATCATTATTTTTTGAAAATGCGAAATTGCTTTCGGATAAATTCGGGATTGTGCCGTTAATGTACGGCTCTTTGGGGCTTGAATATATCACTGGCGAAAATCTCAGTGCCGATGATATTGATATTCTGATACCTGAAAAATATCTTCTTGAAGAATGGGAGAGCTTTAAGGCAATTCTTTCAGAAAACGGCTATACTCTTATTGATGAGCACGAGCATACGTTTATTAAAAACGAAATTGCCTGCTCCTATGCTGCTATTGAAGATCTGGAGGGCTTTGCAGATGTAAAGCTTTCGGATATTGTATGTAAAAACGCTTCCGGTGTCAGCTTTCTTGTGCTGTCTCTTGAACAATATCTTAAGGTTTACGCAGCATCTTCAAAGGACGGCTACAGAATAAACGTCCGCAGTAAGAAGGATAACGAAAAAATAGCTTTTATTGAGAAGCTGTTAAAAGCCGATAACGGATAACATCATTCAATTTACTGAAAACATCTGATGTCTTCTGCGGGGGACCGCTTTTTTTGATATAATTCTGAATTAAAATGAAATTTCTTTTGAATGACGTTATACTATTGCGGAAATTTTGTTTGCGATGTTGTTTATAAAAATTCTGAAATATTTTCACGGTTTTATTATTTCAGTACTTGTTGTTATTGTTGCATTAGCAGTTGAAATCTGTATGGGAGTTGTGTGACTGCTTCCGAATTGGTGAGGTGTTTTTATGTGGAATAAATTATATGATGCGGCACGTGCTGTGCAGAACGGCAGAGTGATTTCCCCTTTTATTGAGGCGGGGGGAGTAGCGGCGGCAATCCTTACGAAAAAGGGAAATATTTACGTTGGTGTATGTATTGATACTGCCTGCACCCTTGGAATGTGCGCAGAAAGAAATGCCATTGCAAATATGATAACAAACGGTGAAAGCGAGATTGAAAGGGTAGTAGCGGTAATGCCCGACGGCAAGGTCGGCTCACCCTGCGGAGCCTGCCGTGAGTATATGATGCAGTTGAGTAAGGACAGCGGAGAAATTGAAATTCTCCTTGACCTTGAAACAGAAAAGACCGTCAGATTAAAGGAGCTGCTTCCCGATTGGTGGGGTACTGCCCGATTCCGGGAATAAGGCTTCTTAATTGATTTTCCGTACATAAAAAGAGAGCTGTAAGAATGAAATTTCTTACAGCTCTTTATGATTTTTATTGTTATCTGCTTTGTACCCATTCTGCAGGGACGGAGTAGAAGTCGGGTGTGTCGGTAAGCTTGCCGGTATGTCGGTTGTTGCTTATCATAAGGGTTGAAATGCCGAAATGCACCATATCGTTATAGAGCTTTTCGTTTTCCTCAATTCGTTTGAATTCGTTGAGAGCGGAGAATTCACCGCGCTTAACGTTTGCCTTCCAGTATCTCCAGCAAAGCTGTGAGCGCTTTACGTTTTCCTGCTGCCAGTCAGTCTGTGCGGCGGCAATTGCATTCTCCCACAGCTCGTCATATTCCTTTAAGGTTTTTTTGTCGATATCAAGAATCGTTGTTGAAAAATACTTATCGAAGCAACCCATACCGTATTCCATATATACGTGCTCGGGGAAAATAAGCCAGTACTGAATGATGTTGAAGCCGAAGCCGTTGTTTTCGTCAATACCGTTGATGAAATCTATAACGTACTGGTAGCCTTCACCGTAATAAGCCTCGCAGAATTCATACATAAGCTTATCTGCATCCTGATAGGGATCCCACATAAGACGTGAGAGCATATAGCAACGAAGGGCAGCAAATTCACCGTCAGCAGATCTTCCGCTGACGCCCTCTTCGAAAACGCCGATAACGTCATTTTCTGCAAAAATCTGAAGGTTACGCTGAATAGCACCGAAGTTGCCGAAGGGAGCAAGGAAGCTGCTGTAATCGGTTGTGTAGTCCCATACGAAAAGATTATCGCTTATTGCTGACCAATCCTTAAGGTCCTGAATAAATTCCTCGTTATCCTCTGAATATCCGCTGTCCAGAGGAGCGGAGAATTTGCATTCAATGGAGCAAAGACGGATAACGACGTTATCACGGGGAACCGTAATTTCGGGGGCCTGCCTTGTGTAGCCGTCCATATATGCGAAGGTATCAACGAGAACCTCGGGATAATCCTCACGGATGTCGTCTGCAATTTCATTTACAAAGCGTATCATTGTGCCTGCGTGACTGCCTTCCTCGGCATCAATTCTTGCACATTCGTCGCATACACAGTAGTTTGCATTGTCGTTCTGTGTTACGGAAACAAATTTTGCATCGGGATTTTCAGCAAGCCATTCGCGGACGGTTGCTTTTGTGATTTCAAGTGTTCGGGGATTTGTAAGGCAAAGCTGATCTGTTGTTCTTTCTCCCGAGAGTACACCGAGAGCAAAAAGCTCGGGCTCGGTTGCAAATAATGAGGTGGGAACAAGATCAACAAAGGTATGACAGAAGGGGCCTGCATATTCAACACCGCCACCGAGCTCTGTTGCCATTGAGCCGTCGTTGAGTCTGTTGGCAACCTTGTATTCCTTGCTTGTTGTGCCGTACCAGTCGGTCTGTCTGAACATAAAGGGAGGAACGTAGGAATAATCAATTTCCTTTGGAACAAGAAGCCTTTCAGCCTCGGGAATAACGACAAGCTCCGTGGTGAAGTATCTGTAGCCGAAATATTCCTCAAGGAAGGTATAGGCAGAGTAGAGTGTACCTCTCTTAGTGCCGCCCGTGATGACGATATCATCGTCTGCAGTTTTTATGCAAACACCCTCTTCTCCGAGAGCGGCATAATCAACCGCATCGTCATACTCTCTGCTATTCTTGCCGACGGAAATTTCCTTTTCGGTTTTTGCTTCCTTGTCGGTGATAACTGTGATTTCCGTGCCGTTTATCGCATTGAAGGTGTCACGAAGCAGATTAGCGGCAGTAAGCTCCGCTTCACTTGCATTTTCTGAAACGACGATAACGTATTCATCTGTTATTTCAAAAACCTCTGCTGTGGTCTCTTGCTCAGCAGGAGGTGTGAAAATATGACCCTGAGGCTCTGCCGGAATAAACGTTGAAAAAATTGAGGTAAGCGTTACGCTTAAAAACGTGAAAAAGGGCATAATATAGCGCGGATTGAAAGCGGTAAAGAATGACGTAATAGCATCCATAAAAATTTCCCCCTGAATTATAATCGTTTACATATTCCGCAATATGCACAGCTCAATTATATTCCTTAAGAATGGGTATGTCAATTGTATTACGAAGCCCACAATGGCAAGGACTAAATATTTTCCGCTGAATTTGTTGTATTATACGTTGTTTTTTGCTAAAATAGCTGACTGTAAAGAAAAATTAACTGAAGTGAGAATGATATGACAGAGGTTGTAGCAGCCCTTATATGGGATGAGGACAGATTTATGATATGTCAGCGACCTGCGACAAAGTCCTGCGCGCTTTTGTGGGAGTTTGTGGGCGGTAAGGTCGAAAAGGGGGAAACGAAGGAAGCAGCACTTATCCGTGAGTGCCGTGAGGAGCTGGGGATTGAGCTTACTGTAGGTGACGTATATACCGAGGTTGTTCACGAATATCCCGATATCACCGTGCATCTGACGCTTTTCAATGCCGCAATTTCGGACGGTACTCCGCAGAAGCTGGAGCATAACGATATCAGGTGGATTACCCCCGAAGAAATTCCGCAGTACAATTTCTGTCCTGCAGATATTGAAATCGTGGCAAAATTAGGAAAGAGGAATTAATAAAATGACTTTGCTTCTTATTGTTATTTACATAGCCTTTGTGTCACTTGGCTTTCCCGATTCACTTTTCGGTGTTTCGTGGCCCGTGGTGCATCTTGAATTCG
Organism: Acutalibacteraceae bacterium; assembly: GCA_045651625.1. Taxonomy (GTDB): domain Bacteria; phylum Bacillota; class Clostridia; order Oscillospirales; family Acutalibacteraceae; genus RUG806. The sequence continues at coordinate 39,022 of JAZRST010000053.1, forward strand.
GAATAGACGAAAGCTTTGCCTCGGTTTACAGCGTTATAACTGCCGTTTGTACGGGCGGTGTTGCATTTGTTGCAGGTCCGCTTCTCCGTAAATTCGGTACGGGCAGGGTTACATTCTTTTCAACGCTTCTGACTGCATTGGGACTTATAGGTATAAGCTTATCTCCCAATATTGTGGTGATGATGCTCTGCACAATTATTATGGGCTACGGTGCCGGTGCTATTGATACGGGACTTAATAACTTTGTTTCTCTGCACTATAAGGCAAAGCACATGAACTGGCTTCATTGCTGTTGGGGACTTGGTGTTACGGTAAGTCCTATGATAATGTCCGCATTCCTCGGAGGGGACAGCACCTGGAGAAACGGCTACAGAGTTGTGGCTCTCATTCAGTTTGCAATTGCCCTGATTATATTGCTGAGTCTTAAAAAATGGAGCGTTCAGCCTGCAACAGTCAGTGAGACGGAGTCTTCTCAGAAGGACCTGCCGAAGAAGGGCTTTTTCGCTCTTCTGAAGGAGAAGGGAATGATAACAAGCATTCTTTCTCTCGGACTTTACTGCGCAGGTGAATTTACCATCGGCACCTGGGGTGCTACCTATGCCGTAAACGTAATTGCGGTGTCGCCCGACGAGGCGGCAAAATGGATTTCGCTTTATTTCTGCGGAATTATGGTTTCAAGAATAATTGCAGGCTTTTTGTCCGAAAAGCTTTCCGATAATACCCTTGTAAAGGGCGGTATGGCTTTTGCCGTTATCGGTATGCTTGTGCTGATACTGCCCATTGGTAAGTCGGCTCTCATCGGTCTTCTTTTAATCGGAATGGGCTACGGTCCCGTATTCCCCAGTGTGCTTCACAGTGTACCTGCAAGATTCGGCACGGATTATTCTGCCGACATCACGGGCTACCATATGAGCGGTGCCTACGGAATCGGCTTTTTTGTGCAGGTGATATACGGCTACGTTGCCTCTGCAACAACCTTTGCAATAACTCCCTTCGTGCTTGTGGCTCTCGGCATCGGTGTGATTGTAGCTACGGTTGCCACGGTAAAAGCACTTGGAAAAACGAAAAATTGATTTTAACAGATGAATAAATCAGGGACCGCCGATTTATCGGAGGTCCCTGTATGTTATTGTTTAAAAACATAGAAATAAGACTTTTTCAGGTTCTTACCATACAACGGGTAAGCCGTCAACATAATGCCAGTAGCTGCCGGTCTGAGCAGGCTGAGTTTCGCTGTAGAAGTATATTTCTGCAAGAAGAAGGGGAGTAATGTCAGAATTTGCCTGAGTAAATCGGTTCCATTCCTCCTGAGTTCCGCCGTAAAATACGTTGCCGATATTTGTTGAGGCGCTGATAGTATTGTTAATTGAAACAACGCTCGAGGGAATCACAATGTTTTTTGTGTCAGCAAAGAACGGTAGCTCTGTCATACCTTCCTCAAATATCAGATAATTACAGCTTGAAGAACTGTGAATAATTACTTTAGTGCAATTTTGGGGGACGAAAAGTCTTTCAATTTTGTTACCCAATGCGAGAAATGCTCTCGGGCTACTGAAAATCAGTACATCAGGAAGAACTATATATTTGATTTTCCCTCTGAGGAAGAATAATTGGGTATCCGAAACGGTGGTTACTGTATCAGGGAACACAAGGCAATTTGCAGTTTTGAAATTTGTGCAGTTCAGAATTGTTGTTTTGTCGTCACTCAATACAAGCTCAGCAAAAATGATTTCTTCATTATCCTGACCTAAAATCTTTTCTGCATCGCAGTGGCTGCATTTATGTGTTCCGAAGCCGTAGCGGTTGAAATCCGTCAGGCTGTCAGACAATTCCCAGTTATGTCCCGTTCCGGGCAGGTCGTTGTGATATTCAAGAATTTCGTTACAGACGATACATTTGTTGCAGCTGATGGTAACTTCGCAGTCCTGATATTCAGTTATCATTCCGCTTCCGATATGCCCTGCTCCCGGTAAACCGTCATAGTATTCAAGATATTCATCGCAGACGGTGCATTTGTTGTAGCAAACGGTAACCTCACAGCTTATATCCTCGTATATAAGTCCGCTTTCAGTGTGACCGGTTGCGGGAATAATTTCCTGAGAAAGCAAGGTTTTATTGCATATACGGCAATGCTTGCCTTCCGTAAGACCTGCCTTTGTGCAGGTGGGTGCAACACCGGAATCGGTTACTTCAACGTGCGGAGTTATGCTGGCTGCCTGCCACTGCGCTAACAGCTTTCTGCATACGGTGCATTCAATATTTACAACGGAATATTCGCAATCCGAATAAACGTATTTCCATTCACCTTCAGTATGAGCAGGCTCAGCGTCTTTTTCGCTCAGAAGAGATAAATCTCTGAGACTGAATATGCAGACCTTCAGGTTGTCAGCTTCGTCTTTTACTGTTATCTGAAGAATATAGCTGTCTGTAGCAGCTTTATCGTCCTCGTAGTTGACTGAGTATGTTGAAGCTTCAATAAAATCCGTTGCTTTTGCAGGGGTATCTGATGATGCGCTTGTATACAACTCAAACTTAAGCCTCTTGATACCGTAACCGCCGTCTGTTGTAATTCCGTAGGATTTTGTAAGGCCGTCTGTGCCGATTAAACTGATTGATAATTTTATTTCGGGGATTTCTGTTTCATAGGCGGCTTCGCAATAAGAGCATTCATAAATCAGCTTTGAAGCATTTTTGCAGGTTTTGCTGACGGGTGTTATTTTATAATTATGTCCGTTAGCCGTAATGATTTCGCTTGTCTTCTTCTGACATACTGTACAGATGCCGGTTTTTATGCCGTTTTCCGTGCAGGTGCTGTTTTGCTCAACCACCCAATTACCGTATGCATGTCCGGTGGCGTTAACGGTATTCTGAGGAATAATAACTGCTTCGCAAACAGTGCAGTGCATGCCTTTCGTAAGTCCCGATTCAGTGCAGGATGCAGGGACAGCTTTATCTGTAATTTCACTGTGTCCCGTAGCCTTGATTGTGCTCTGAGGGACAATAACTGTTTCGCAAACAGTGCAGTGCTTACCTTCTGTAAGTCCCGTTTTTGTGCAAGTTGCAGGAATTGCATTATCTGTAATTTCACTGTGTCCCGTGGGATTTATTGTCTGTTGCTTTACAATAACGGTATTGCAGACAGAGCAGTGACTGCCTGCAGTTTTGCCTTGAGCCGTGCAAGTGGCAGAAACGGCTTTGTCAGTTACTTCTTTGTGTTCAGTGAGAGGAATTTCTGCTGTTTTATAGTCACCGCAGTCACAGGAAAGCCTTTTTGAGCCCTTTTCCGTACAGGTGCTGAGACTGATTATTGTCTCGTTCTTGTAATTATGTGTATGCTCTGCAGGTGAATTTTCAAGGCCTACTGCTGTTCTGAGAACTATTCTCGCGTCAGAGGCGGTAATTTTTTTATCACCGTCCATGTCGGCTACAGCTTTTTGTTCTTCCGATAAGATTTCAAGTCCGACAGCACAGCGAAGCACCAATCTTGCATCATCTGCACTTACCTTGCCGTCATTGCTTACGTCTCCGACTATTGCAGACGAAGCCGAAAAGAGCAGGCAGGTCAATATAAGAATTACAGATAAAAGTGATGTAAAGAAAAATTTTTCAGAGCTTTTCATATTTTTCCTCCGCTATCAGTGTACGGAATAATGATAGACAATAAAAGAGCGTATGTCAATAATAATGTGCGTCATATATAGTGACGACAAGGCAGGTGATAAGTTGACAACAGAAAATTTGTAGGGTAAAATGAAACAAAGAAATTTTTTTGTTGTACTGCTGTTACGGAGGCTTGTAATATGGTTAAAAAAATTGTGAAAATTATTTCACTTGTATCTCTTGTGCTTATTATCAGCATACTTGCACTGTCAATAAGACCTGCATACAGCGGTGTAAATTACAGCCCTGCAGATACGGGAAAGCAGACGGACGGGGCGATTCAGTTCAATTCCGACGGAAAGCTTAAAATTCTTCATATAACCGATACACATCTCAAGCTTAATCATAATTTTGATCCCACGATATGGATGGTGGAAAGAGCCTGCGATTCGGAAAAGCCCGATATCGTCATGCTGACCGGTGATATCGTGCTTAACTGCGACAACGCGGAGGATACAAAGAAAATGATAAATGCACTTATGAATATTTTTGATTCAAGAAATATTCCCGTTGCCGTTACCTTCGGAAATCACGATTCGGAGCAGGGTGCCTTATCCCGTGAGGAGCTTATGGCTTACTATAACACGTTTTCCTGCTCAGTATCCGTAGACGACGGTGAAGCCCTGACGGGCTGCGGTACGTATAATATTCCCGTGCTTTCTTCTGACGGAGAAAATGTGAAATTCAATCTCTGGGTATTTGACTCGGGAGATTATGATGAAGAGGGAAGATACAGCTGTGTGCAGGCTGATCAGATTGAATGGTATAAAAGCGTATCGGATAAGCTGACTGCGGAAAACGGCGGAGAAAGGGTAAATTCCCTTGTCTTTCAGCACATAATCGTGGGAGAAATATATGATGCACTCAGGATGTCCGATAAATGGCAGTCCTATGCATATAAGCATTTATACAATGAAGACGAATATTATCTGTTTGATTCCGAGCGTGTGAATTACGGTACAATCAGAGAAACACCCTGCCCCGGCTATTCCAATGAGGGACAGTTTGATGCAATGCTTCAGCAGGGTGACGTGCTTGCAATGTTTACGGGACACGACCATACGAATGCATTCGGAGTTGAATATAAGGGAATCGATATAGTAAATTCCTTAAGTACCCGTTATATCGGGCTTTTTCACTCAACTCAATGCGGCTACCGTGTGATTGAGGTTGACGAAAACGATACCTCTGCTTACAGCACCCGTGTTGTGAGAATGTTCGACGAATATGATTTTGACACAGTCCGCGAGGAAAAGGAAAACGGAAATGAGTTTACTTATAAAATGGCACGTGAATTTGCTGTAAAGGGTATTGTTCAGAAAGCTGCCACAGATATTTACGGAAAATTTATTGAAGCACTTACGGGAAGACAGGTAACGTATCCCGATTGATTACATAGGCGGATTCGGTTTTTTATATAAGCGGAAAAAGGTTTGATTATAATGAAAATTTTAGCGGAATTATTCCTGACCTTTGCAAAGATAGGTCTTTTTACCTTCGGCGGCGGATATGCAATGATATCCGTCATTGAGAACAACTGTGTTGAGCGGAAAAAATGGATTACCCACGATGAAATGATGGATATGACCGTTGTTGCGGAGTCCACTCCCGGCCCCATAGCCATTAACTGCTCAACCTTTACGGGATACAGAATAGCAGGCTTTTCAGGTGCGCTTGCGGCAACCCTCGGTATTGTTATGCCGTCCTTCATTGTGATTTTCATAATTTCCATGTTTCTCGATAATTTCCTTGAAATGACAGTAGTTGCAAATGCATTCAGGGGTATAAAAATTGCGGTAAGCGTTCTGATTCTTGACGCCGCCGTAAAAATGATCAAAAAAATGAAAAAGAAGCCCTTTCCGCTTCTTATTATGCTTCTTTCCGTGCTTGTGATGCTTGCAGTGAACATCCTTTCGTGGAGCTTTTCATCTGTCAGTCTTATGCTGACAGCCGCGGCGGTAAGCCTTGCAGTGTTTGTGCTGAGCGGTGAGAGCAGAAAGAAGGGCGGTGGAGACAGATGATTTATCTCGAATTGCTGCTCGGCTTTCTTAAGGTAGGTCTTTTTACCTTCGGAGGCGGCTACGGTGCAATACCGCTTATCAGGGACGTGGTACAGTCATACGGCTGGCTCGACGAAGAAATGCTGACTTATATGATTGCAGTAAGCGAGAGCACACCCGGACCTATTATGGTGAATCTTGCAACCTATATCGGAAGCAGTCAGGCAGGCTTTATCGGAGCTGTCATTGCTACTGCTTCGGTTGTTCTGCCGTCGTTTATAATTATTCTACTTATAACCGCACTGCTTAAAACGGCTGTTAAAAACAAGTACGTTCAGGCTGTGTTGAGAGGACTTAAGCCCTGTGTGACGGGAATAATCCTTGCAACGGGTATTTATATGCTTTTCGGCAATTGCTTCGGCTCGGTTGAGGAGCTTGCCGTTAATATAAAGGCAATTATAATTTTTGCCGTGCTGCTTCTTTCAATGGGAGCGTATAAGTTTATTGCAAAAAAGAAGCTGTCTCCCATACTGCTTATTGCAATATCTGCAGCTGCGGGAATTATTGTTTACGGAATATAAAAATAATCTGCAGTACCCTTTAAGGCAGGCTTTTATCTGCAGAGAGGAGAGCTTATATGAGAACGCTTGAATATAAAACCGATCTGTGTGTCATCGGCGGCGGTATGGCAGGCCTTTGCACGGCTCTTGCCGCGGCAAGACACGGCATTAAGGTCGTGCTTATTCACGACCGTCCCGTGCTCGGCGGAAATGCTTCAAGTGAAATCCGTATGTGGATAGGCGGCTGTCACGGAAAGGATAACCGTGAGGGCGGCATCATAGAGGAGATAATGCTTGAAAATTTCTACACCAATCCGTCTCTTAAGTACCCTCTCTGGGACAGCGTGCTTTACGGTAAGGCTGTGACTGAAGAAAACCTGACTCTTCTTCTTAATTCGAGCTGCTTTGAGTGCACTATGAACGGGAATAAAATTCACAGTGTCAGGGCGTGGCAGTCCAATGCGGAGACCTTTCACGTTGTAGAGGCGGCATATTTTGCCGACTGCTCGGGGGATTCCGTGCTTTCAACCCTTTCGGGTGCGGAATTTATGTACGGAAGAGAAGCAAAGGGTGATTTTGATGAAACGATTCCTCCCGATATCTCCGATAAAAAAACAATGGGAATGAGCTGTCTTTTCCAGATAAGAGAAACTGCTCATCCCGTACCCTTTACCCCTCCCGGATGGGCATATAAGTATACGTCGGACGAGCTTCTGCCCTACAAGGATCACGACAAAAACAACAACTTCTGGTGGATTGAGCTCGGCGGTGAATGGGACTGTATTCACGATACGGACAGATGCCGTGAGGAGCTTCTTAAAATCTGCTACGGCGTATGGGATCATATGAAGAATTACGGGGATCACGGAGTGGAAAACTGGGAGCTTGAATGGATAGGCTTTCTTCCCGGAAAACGCGAAAGCAGACGCTACGCGGGAAAATGCGTGGTGACTCAGAGGGACGTAGAGGCTGAGGGCAGATTTCACGATATCGTAGCCTATGCAGGCTGGAGCATGGACGACCATTTCCCCGAGGGCTTTTACTATAAAAAGGGCTATCCCACAATCTTTCATCCTGCACCCACTCCCTGGGGCCTGCCGCTGAGATGTATGCTTTCGGTAAATATTGAAAATCTCTGCTTTGCAGGAAGAAATATAAGTGTTACCCACGCGGCTCTGAGCTCCTCCCGTGTTATGGCAACCTGCTCGGTTCTCGGTCAGGCATTGGGAACAGCAGTTGCGCAGGCGATTGAAGACGGAGTTTCCCCCGAAAACGTGGATATCGGGAAATTACAGCAGACTCTTATGGATGATGACTGCTATATCCCGTGGCACGAAAGAAAGCTTTCTGAGCTTACGAAAAAAGCATACTGTACTGAAGAAATCGTCAGAAACGGAAAGGACCGCGGAGACGAAAATCTGTGGCACGGCAGTAAAAATGACTTTATTGAATATCACTTTGAAAAGGATACCGAAATCAGGGGCATAAGGCTGATTTTTGACAGTGACCTTAACCGAAAATATCACAATATGCCCTGCAATTATCCGCTTGTTCAGAATAAGTTCAGGCTCCCTGAAACGTTAATCCGTGAATATAAAATTCTGGGAATTTCAGAAAACGGGGAGGTACGGGAGCTTCATATAACGGATAACCGCAGAAGATTTGTAAAGCACACGGCAGACTGGTGTGTGAAAACCGTCCGCTTTGTGCCTCTTACCACACACGGCGCCGAAGAATTCAGAGTGTTCGGCTTTGAAATTTTCTGATATAAAAAGCCCTCCTGCAGTAGCTTTTGCTACCGAAGGAGGGCTTTGTGCTGCCGTATTAGCTGTTCAGTAAAAGGATTTTATTATAATTCCTTGAGTAATTCGGGGAGATTTCCGAGGTCGGAGAGAATCATAATAAGTGCCTTGAAGAACCACATAAGCTTGTTAAGGAAATTGTCACCGGAGGTGGTTACAACCTCAAGCTCCTGAGTGTTCTCAATAAAGTCTGCTGTCTTGATGAATGTGAAATCACATTCTGCAGATGCGTGGTCAGAAACTGACTTTCCGTCAGCATTTGTTACCTCAACATATCTTAAATCACTTACAACGATATCAACGCCGCCGCCTGCACGGTACATAAATCTTTCAACTGCGTCCCAGTTGCCCCATGCCAGTTCACCTGTTGCAAACCACTTGCTGAAATCAAAGTAGTTGCCTTCATTTTTGAATTCAACCCAGGCATCCTTGAGACCTAACTCTACACAGAAGGTTTCGTAAAGTGCGGCATTGTCTTCAAAATAGTGAAGATGATTGTTGAAGTCACCTGTTACAATAACGGGTCTGTCATTTTCTGCAGAGCGTGCTTCAATAAATTCAGCAAGCTGCTTGTACTGACTTGTTCTTGCAGCAACGGAGCCCTTACCGCCGTAAGCGTCGGAATGTAAGTTGTAGAAATCAACGTAAATGCCGTTGCCGAGGTCAATTACTGTATAAACAAAGCCCTTGGGAGTAAGCTCGTCGGAGCCGTCGGAAAGAATACCGCTTGCATCATTCCATGCAACACGTGTTTCGTTGTATATGGTCATATCTGCAGTGAATACGTTAAGTCCGTCACCGCCGGGTATAGTACCTGTATGATTTGTCATATAACCGTAGCCGGCCATATTGTCAATAAGATAATTGTGATATCCGAAGTCCTCCTGAACGGCAACAATGTCAAATTTGTTATCGGTCAGATATCTGCCTGCAACTGCCTGATTTGCAGCTACGTCTTCACCGCCCAATGCTGCAAAGGGAAGACCTGCAACGTTGAAGTTTGCTGTTCTTACAAGAGTCTTTTCGGAATTGTCATAGTCGTAAAGCTTAATATCAAAGTATTCCGTGATAACCTCACCGTTGCAGGTGTAGGTAAGTCTCCAGTAAATCTTATCGATATCTCTGAAGCCCTCAGCGTCTGTATCCTTCAGGAAATCTCTGTATAAAACACCGTATTCATCCTGCTCTGCAATTTCTTCAATTCGCTTGAATGTCAGAGGTGCGGATAAATCTACGTTTCCGTTTTCATCCTTTTCCCAGTAGTTGGGATTTTCTTCAGCATTTATTGTGTATCCGCGCCAGTCGTTTTCGCCGTCAAGTGATACCTTGCAGGAAATTTCAGTTGTTCCTGCAGGGAAAACGAAGCTGTATGCAAGATCATTTATTTCACGGGAAATTGCATAGTCGCCCTCAACACTTTTCTCTTTTATTGCGTATGACTGATGGGAGGGGAATTCCATAGTGTAAAGAGTTGACTTATAAAGGAAGGGAGCCATTTCAACCTTAACGCCGTTTTCTGTTGTCATAATTGCGGCATCAGCTGTAACAGCGGAAACACCGGGAAGAGCAACGGCAAAGCAGCTCAGAGTAATTACTGCCGTAAGAAGCAGACTGATAAATTTTTTCATTGCGGATTCTCCTTATTTATAGTATACGGGTGTATTATTACATTTTTACTCGCAATTGTCAATAATTTATCTTCTGTATCCGAAAAAAGTGCAGTTTATGCTTTTACTTGTTTTTACCGTCAGACTTTGCAATTGTAAACATTCTGTGCTGTTAAGTGATGAAATGTTGACATAAGGGAGTTTTGGTTATACAATGATTATGTTAAAAAAATCACAAAGGAGCAGAAAAACTATGGCAAAAATTCTTATCAGCCCCGGCAAATACGTTCAGGGCGCAGGCGAAATGAAAAAGCTTTATGATTATGCAAAGGCATACGGCAAGAAGGCTCTTGTTCTTATTACCGAATCCGGCTACAAGAGAATCGGTGAAACGGTAGAAGGCAGCTTCAAGGGTCAGGATTTTGAGCTTGTTTTTGATTATTTCAACGGTGAATGCTCAAAGAATGAAATCAACAGACTTATTGCTGTTATGAATGAAAAGGGCTGTGACCTTGTTATCGGTATCGGCGGCGGTAAGATTCTTGATACTTCAAAGGCTGTTGCATACTATTGCAAGACTCCCGTGCTTATCTGTCCCACAATTGCTTCAACAGATGCACCCTGCAGTGCTCTTTCCGTTATTTACACCGATGACGGTGTTTTTGAAGAGTATCTTTTCCTTCCTGCAAATCCTAATATGGTTCTTATGGATACTGATATCATTGCCGCTTCACCTGCAAGACTTACAGTTTCAGGTATGGGTGATGCACTCGCAACCTACTTCGAAGCAAGAGCCGTTATGGCAAAGGATGCAGGCACTTGTGCAGGCGGTAAGGTTACCTGTGCTGCTATGGCACTTGCAAAGCTTTGCTTTGATACTCTTATGGAAGAGGGCGTAAAGGCAAAGATTGCTCTTGAAGCAGGTGCCTGCACGGAAGCTGTTGAAAAGGTTATTGAAGCAAATACTCTTCTCAGCGGTATCGGCTTTGAAAGCGGCGGTCTTGCAGGCGCGCACGCTATTCATAACGGTCTTACCGTGCTTCCCGAATGTCATCATATGTATCACGGTGAAAAGGTTGCTTTCGGTACACTTACTCAGCTTGTTCTTGAAAACGTTGACAGTGACGAGCTTGAAAGCATCATTGAATTCTGCATTGAGCTCGGTCTTCCCGTAACCTTCAAGGAGCTCGGAATCACAGAGGCTACTGATGAAAAGCTTATGGCTGTTGCAACTGCTGCCTGTGCAGAGGGCGACACACTTCACAATATGCCCTTCGAGGTAACTCCCGAAAAGGTCTGTGCAGCTCTTAAGGCGGCTGACGCTTACGGCAGATATTTTCTTGGTGAATAATTGAATCAATAAATTAAAAGGAGACCCTTCGGCTGAAGAAGTCTCCTTTACTTTTTGTGTATTCAGTTTACTTACGGCTTTCTGTGCAAAGAGCAATCAGATCATCAATCCTTGCGGTGGCAAGACATTCCACTGTGTCGGATGCGCCGTAATAAATTTTTACTTCACCGTTGTCTTCAAGTATCATACCGCCGGGGAAAATAACCTGCTGACGGAAGCCCGTTTCGGTTTCGTAATAATTTTCGGGAGCTATAAGGGGAAGCTTACTCATTCCCACAACCTTAGAGGGGTCATTCAGGTCAAGAAGCATAATTCCTGCACAATATCTTTTCTTCCATGCGCTTTCCCATCCGTTTTTACCCCTTGCTTCATCCTTATCAACAGCGTGAAAGATTGTCAGCCAGCCCTTTTCCGTTTTCACGGGAGGTGCGGCAGGGCCTATTTTATCGTTTGCGTAAGGAACGTCCTCAACAGCAAGCACAAGCTCTGTTTCACCCCAGAATTTAAGGTCGGGAGATGTTGAAAGCCACAGATCGAAGCGGTCTCTTCCTCTTGAATACACGGGGAATGGTCTTTCAAGGCGTACGTATTTTCCGTTGATTTTCTCGGGGAAAAGCACCATGTTACGGTTATCGGGTGCGGATGCGCTTATGATATTGATTTTTTCAAAATTATCGTCAATTTCAGCAATACAGCCTCTTACTCCGTGACGGGTATCCATTGCCATACAAAGGTAGGGCTTACCATCAAGAATCGTGATTCTCGGGTCATATAATCTTTTCAGCTCATCCTCTGGAAGAAGATTCCTGTTATCAAAAATGACGGTATTGCGGACAGTCCAGCTTATGCCGTCCTCACTTTCGGCAAAGCCAAGGGAGGTTCTGAATTTAACTGCAGGATAGGTTTCCTCTGCGGGACCGTAGTCGTTACGGAAAACCATAACGTATTTTCCGTTGTATTTTGCAACACCTGCATTGAAAATAAGGGATGCCTCGTAGGGAACGTCATCCTTTGTAAGCACAGGCTTTTCAATTTTCGTAATACAGTCGGCACTGTATAATTCAGGCTTAAGTATGTTCATAATATCAACCCTCAAAGCAAAATTTATGGAATCGTTATATGAACAGTAAAGCATTTTTTTCGTTTTTTGTCAATCAGTGGAAAATAAGTGTTTTATTGTGTCTTAAAGTATGTTATAATCGTTTTACTCTGAAAGGGAGAAAACAGCTGTGAAAAAGATAATTGAAACCGATCGCCTTGTTTTAAGAGAATATACCCCCGATGATTTTGACGGGCTTTATGAAATTCTTTCCGATAAAGAAAATATGAGTCATTATCCGAAGCCCTACGATGAAAAGGGTACGAAAAGGTGGCTTGACTGGAGCTTTGATAATTACGGTAAATACGGCTTCGGTCTGTGGGCAATCGTTCTTAAGGAGTCGGGTGAATTTATAGGTGACTGCGGAATTACTATGCAGAATATTGACGGGGAATCTCTTCCCGAAATCGGCTATCATATACACAAAAAGCACTGGCGCAAGGGCTATGCAAAGGAGGCCGCAGGTGCTGTGCGCGACTGGTGCTTCAATAATACTCAGTTTGATTCCGTGTATTCGTATATGACGCATACCAATATTCCTTCATACTCAACGGCCGTCTCTGTCGGAATGAAGAGAATCAAGGAATACTCCGACGAAAACGGTGTGTTGCATTTCGTTTACAGACTCACGAGAGAAGAATGGAAAAATATGACAGACTGAAAATTTCACAAAAAAGCGCTCCCTTTCGTCGGGGAGCGCATTGTTACGTAAAAAAGCTTCAGCTGAGAACATAGTTATTTAAGTATTCAATCATCAGCTCTTCTGCATATTTTGCCTGCTCTTCGTCGCTTTCAAGTCCGTGCCCTGAATTCGGATAGGAAATAAAATCGTGTGTTACACCGTATTCCGTAAGCTTTGCATCAAGAGTAAGTGCGTTGGAGTAGGGGACTACCGTGTCCTTCATTCCGTGGCAGATTATTGTGGGAACGGTATTTTCGTTTACGTAGTAAAGGGGAGCTATTTTCTCGAGCTCAGTCTTGCTTTCCTCAAAGCTTTCAAGAGTTATCCTTTTGCCCGTTGCATAGGTCACAAGCATAAGCACGTTTTCAGTGCCGAGGTCGTTGTTTACAAAATAGTTTTCGTCAGTCATATCCGTAGGACCGCTCATATTTGCAACTGCCGCAGGTGTGATAGCGGCCGTATCTGCCTTGCTGTAGGCATAAAGCATTGAAAGATGCGCACCTGCAGAATGGCCCGTCAGAAGCATTTTGTTGATATCTGTGCCGTTTTTCTTGCCGATTTCCTTAATTTTTGAAACTGCCGCATCAACGTCGTCAATTATGTCGTACATGGTAACGTCTGCCGACAGATAACGGTAGTTGATTGTTGCAGCGGCAATATTCATATTTTTGCACAGCTCCTTTGCGGAAGCCGTATAGGCACTTTTGTCACCGCCGATCCATGCACCGCCGTGAATACAAAGCACAAGCCCCGTTACCTCCGATAAATCCTCGGGCAGGTAAAGGTCAAGCACCTGTCTTTCGTGTGTGCCGTATGAAACGTTTTCCATTTTTATTATTCCTCCGTCAATGAGATAATCAAGTCCGAATAAGGACAGTATTGCAATAACGACCGACATAATAAATGCCGTAAATTTTGCCCACATAGCCTTTCCTCCTTGTGAAAAAATCTTACAATTTCATTATACAGTGACACGGAAAATTATAAATATGTAATTATCAACAAAAATACTCCTCATTTTTTGTTACTGCATTTTCCTGTTGTCCTTAAGGATATCTTGAAAGCCTGCGGAATAAATGGTAAAATTATAAATAATCTGAGGATGAGGAGAATAACAATGAAAAATAAAAAGAAAATCATAATCACTGCGGTCGCCGTAATTCTTGCTCTTGCGCTTATCGGTACGGGAATTTATTTTTCCCTGATGAAATACGTATTGGATATAAACGATACTGAAGAGCTCTACAGACAGAACGTTGCTTCAGTTGCTTACGAAAACACTATAGAAACGGCATATCCCCAGACTGACCTTTACGATATAATTGACGGACATTTCCGTTCTGAGCTTCCCGAGGGTAAAACCGAAAAGAAGGCTATTATTCTCGGTTACGACGGCTGTCGCGCAGATATTCTTGCTGAGCTTAAAAGCGAAAACAGCGGCATAAGCTACCTGCTTTCCGAGGGTGCTTCAATGAATCTTACGTACTGCGGCGGTGTGAATTATCCCGAGAAAAATACTCAGGCAACCTCAACCGCTCCCGGCTGGTGCTCAATTCTTACGGGTGAGTGGGCTGACGTCCACGGTATAAAGAGCAACGATGTAACAAAGAAGATGAACACAAAGACCCTTATGACGGCACTTACGGAAGAAAAGGTTATTGATACTGCATCCTTCATCACCCGTTGGAAGGGTCATTTCAGCAGAGATAACGCTACGTATCTCCTTGAAAAGGATTACTGCACTGAAAACAACCTTGGTGTAGCCTTCAATCTTTCCGAAAATGACGCTGATTCTCACAGAATGGTGCTTGAGGAGGTAAAGAAGGAGGACTGTGCCGATTTCACCTTCGTTATATACGAGCATACGGATTCCACGGGACACGACTACGGCTTTACCTTCAACAATCCCGGCTACAAGGATGCCTTCAACGAATCCGATGCCTGCGCCTATGAAGCTATAAAGGCAATTGAAGGCAGAGCAACCTATGAGACAGAGGACTGGCTTATTGTCATTACCTCCGATCACGGCGGTATCGGTACGGGACACGGAAACGAAAGCATTCAGGAAAGAATGACATTCGTAGTAATGAACAGAGACTGGCAGTAAATGATACTGAAGAGATGTGAAAAGCGAAGGTTTTTCGCATCTCTTATTTTAAGAGGAGAAGCAAAATGATAAACAAGTATGAATTACGTACGGACGTTCTTGTTCTCGGAAGCGGCCCTTCAGGCTTTGCGGCGGCATATTCTGCGGCAAAAAACGGAGCCGACGTTATTCTCGTAGAGCAAGGCGGTGACGTGGGCGGTATTTCAACCTCGGGGCTTATGAGTCATTGGACGGGCAGCTGCGGAAGTCCTCTTTATTTTGAAATCCTGAAGCGCTCAGCCGAGAAAAATGAGGGAGAATTCAAGGACAGAATCGTTGAACAGATTGACCCCGAAAAGCTGAAAACTCTTTATCTTGAAATGCTTTGTGAGGCAGGCGTGCGCGTTATTCTCTATACCTTCGCAGAGGATGCAATATGTGATGGCGACAAGGTGCTTGGTGCTACTGTCGTAAATAAGTCGGGCAGAACCGATATATATGCTAAAGTCACAATTGATGCCACGGGTGACGGTGACATTGCCGCAAGAGCAGGTGCGCAGTTTATATCAGGCCGTGAATCAGACGGAAAAATGCAGCCTGCCACCCTTATGTTCAAGGTAGGCGGTGTTGATTATGAAAGAGCCGTATTCTTGGGCTCCTTTGAATCCACCTATGAAACTCCCGAGGGGGAGCTGCAGGCACTTGCAAAGGAGCATATTCCTTACCCTGCAGGGCATATTCTTACCTATAAATCCACACTTCCCGGTGTGGTTACCTGCAATATGACGAATGCCGTCGGCATTGACGGAACGGATGCGGAGGAGCTTACCCGTGCAACGCTTACCTGCAGAAGGCAGATGGATGATATAGTAAGGTATCTCCGCCGTTTTGTGCCGGGCTATGAAAGCTGCTACGTCATAAGCTCAGCCTCACTTATCGGCATACGTGAAACAAGACACTTCAAGGGAAAATACACGCTCAATGAGAAGGATATTCTTGAAGCAAGGGTTTTTGAGGATTACGTCGTAAAGGACGCCTATTTCAATTTTGACGTGCATAACATTACGGGTGCAGGACTTGATAAAACGGGTGTGCAGAAGCATTTCAGTCAGGATAAGGGCTACACGATTCCTTATCGCTGTCTTCTTCCCGAAATCAAGGAAAATCTTCTTCTTTGCGGAAGAAATATTTCAGGCACGCATATGGCACATTCCAATTTCAGGGTAATGCCTATATGTGTGGGGATCGGTGAAGCGGCAGGCACTGCGGCGGCAATTGCCGTAAGCAGGAGCACAAGTCCGGCTGACGTAACAGCTGAGGAAATAAGAGAAAAAATCGGAATATAACTTTTTTTATTCGGTAAATCGCAAATGTTAATTTCCGTTGCTTGATGCAACTGTAGTTTGTCGATACAATATTGACATAATCTATAGTCAGGAGGTCACGGTTGTATGTTAAGTGACAATATTAAAAATTTCAGAAAATCAAAGGGTTTATCTCAGGATGAGCTTGCCGCAAAGCTGAACGTGGTAAGACAGACCGTTTCAAAATGGGAAAACGGCTTATCCGTTCCCGACTCGGAAATGCTGATAGCTGTTGCCGAGGCGCTTGATACCACGGTCAGCGTTCTTCTTGACGAAACCATAATGCCCGACGAGGAAACGGAGCTTAAAATTCTGTCAGCCAAGCTTGAGGTTATCAATAAGCAGCTGATAGCGCAGAATGAAAACCGCAGAAAAGCACGAAGAAGGTTTTCTGTTGCTGCATTTGTTTGCTCGGTATTCGTTTTTATCTGCGGATTTGTCAGATATGTTTTATTTTTTTATCCGATGAGAGACCTCAATTCAAGTATAGCAATTATAGGCGGAGCAGACGGACCTACCGCTATTTTTGTTTCGGATAAGGTTTTCAATCTTCCGCTTCTGTTTCTGATGGTGATACTTGCCTGCATTTCAGCCTTCGGAATTTACAAAAACCGAAAGAACAAATAAAAGCCTTCAACTGCTCTCACCACTGTGGGAGCAGTTATTTAATATACTCAAATCCGATTGCCGAAAGTATTGATTTGCTTCTGTTTGTGTTGTATTATGATATTGATCGGAGCCGATATAATCAATAAACGGAGGTTTTTCATATGTTTATGGAAGAGCGACATCAGGAAATAGCAGATATAATCAAAATAAACGGTAAAATTACGGTATCGGAAATAACATCAAAATACGGAATATCAGATGAATCCGCAAGACGTGATTTGCGAATCCTTGAACAAAAAGGCATTTGCAAAAGAACTCATGGTGGTGCTATGCTTTTAGGACAGGTAAGCGTACTGCCGCCTATGAACCGTCAGTATGATACTATGCCTATTTTTGATAATTACAAGAAAATTGCTGAAATTGCTGTCAGCAACATAAAAGAGAATGACATTGTTTATATTACAAGCGGTTCATTCGGGCACATTATAATATCTCTTTTGCCGAAAGATAAGCACTTTACTGCAGTTGTGAATTCCGTTGACTTTGCAAAGGAACTGAGAGCCTTTGAAAACATTGATGTTTATATTGCAGGCGGAAAAATGAGAAAAAGCGGTTCACTTGTTGATACCTTTGCAGTGGAATTTGTCAGCAAGCTGCATTTTGATATTTGTTTTATCACAGGTTCAGGATTAACTGCAGAATTCGGACTTTCAAACGGCTCTGATGAAACCGCAACGTTTCAGAGGACTGTTCTTAAAAACAGCAGAAGAAAATATCTCTTACTTGCAAGCTCAAAAATCGGTGTAAATTCTTTTGTAAAGGTATGTAATGCAAATGAATTTGACACAATTATCACCGATTGGGATTGTGCCGAAGAGCTAATTTCTGCACTCGAAGATACAGGAGTTAAAGTAATCGTTGCCGAGGAATCAAAATGAACAGGGAACAGAAACTCAGAAATCTGATTCTTGACAGATATCCGAGCCTCAGACAATTCGCCATTGAAGCAGATATACCGTATAGCACATTGATGACCTTACTTTCCCGTGATGTAGGTGGTGCTTCCTTTGATGTGATAATGAAAATCTGCAGACAGTTAGATATTGACCCGATGGAATTTTGTCGTTGATTTTAAGAATTTTGTGTGTTATAATTTCCCCGACAAAAGAATAGACGCAGATCATCGGTGTGTTTTGCACCGTTGTCGGGCAGAGAATTCTTCCCGGGGATAAGGAAATTGCGGTGAAAATCCGCAGCAACAGCCATTACCGTAACTCCGTTTTATCGGTCAAGTCGGAATGCTTATCGGTCTGTGACACGTAAAAGTCTCTTGGGCAAAGAAGGGGAGACTGGTGTGAATCAGGTCGAGCGTTGCGCTCCGACTGTTGCGGTATGGCAGGATACCGTCCTTTTATACACTGAAGTTCCCTTTTTGAAGGGAACTTTTATTTTGTCCTTTTGTTATATTTGTAAAATGAAAGGATTGTTAAAAATGAAAAACGTAAAATCTATCTTGGTATTGATTCTTGCAGTTTTCTGTGCTTTAAGCCTTGCTTCCTGCGGTAACACAGAAGACGTCACAACAGAAGCCCCTGAAACAGGCACTACTGCCGCTGTTGATAATGACACAACAGAAGAAGCAGGAGTATGGGCAGATGCTGTTTACACAGAGGACACAGAATTCGGTGAAGGCGCAAAGACTGTTATCTGCGAAGTAAAGGCTGAAGACAAAACAGTTACCTTTACCGTTAAGACCGATAAGAACACCGTAGGTGAAGCTCTTATGGAAAACGGTCTTATTGAGGGTGACGAGGGACCTTACGGACTTTATGTTAAAAAGGTTAACGGAATTCTTGCCGATTACGACGTAAATCAGTGCTACTGGGCTTTTTATATCGACGGTGAAATGGCAATGACCGGTGTTGACGGAACAGATATTGCGGAAGGTGTAACGTATCAGCTTGTTTACTCAAAGTAAGAAAAATTCAGAAAAAAAGAGAAAGACCTTAAGTGTGCAGGAGATAGTAATTTTTTCTATGCTTGCCACTCTTATGTTCTGCTCAAAAATACTTATGGAGGTCCTGCCCAACATTCATTTGCTGGGCATGCTTACCATGACCTATACGGTTGTGCTTCGAAAAAGAGCGCTGATTCCCGTTTACGTCTACGTGTTCCTGAACGGTCTTTACGGCGGCTTTTCTATGTGGTGGGTGCCGTATCTTTACATCTGGACAATACTGTGGGCAGTTACCATGCTTCTGCCGAGGAATATGCCGAAGAAAATTGCGTGTGTCGTTTATCCTGCCGTATGCGCTCTGCACGGCTTTCTTTTCGGGATTCTTTATTCCCCTGCACAGGCTGTTATGTTCGGACTTGACTTTGAGCAGCTGATAGCCTGGATTACTGCGGGGCTTCCCTTTGACGCCATTCACGGCGTGGGCAATTTTGTTGCAGGACTTTTAATTCTGCCTGTATCGGAATTCCTGAGAAGGCTTTTTACAAAAACAAAAATGTATTTGTAGTTTTTTCTTGATTTTACAGGGATTTCGTGCTATAATTTCCCCGTTGCTCAGAAGAGTAATAAGGGAACAGAAGTTCCGTTTCTGATTTTTTTGTAGTTTACTAAGTAAAAGATACTATGAAGGTATCATTATCCCGTGAAGGGGATAGTGATGCCTTTTTCTGCTTATTGAAAGGATTCAGTATGAAAAACAATGTAAAGCTTCTTAAAATGGTGCTTGCGGCATTCTTCCTTGCACTTTCCTATGTAATGCCATTTCTTACGGGGCAGATTCCCGAAATCGGGTCAATGCTCTGTCCTATGCATATTCCCGTGCTTCTTTGCGGCTTTCTGTGCGGCTGGCAGTGGGGACTTACCGTAGGCTTCATTGCTCCGCTTTTCCGCTCCCTTACTCTCGGTATGCCGCCGCTTTTCCCCGTGGCCGTATGTATGGCAGCAGAGCTTGCCGCTTACGGTGCCGTATCGGGGCTTATGCATAAATATCTCCCCCGAAAGAAGCCTTATATATACGTTTCACTGCTCACTGCTATGATTGCGGGAAGACTTATATGGGGAGCCGCTATGTTCATTGCAATGAGCGTTGACGGCGGTGCATTCACCTTCTCTGCCTTCCTTGCAGGTGCCGTGTCAAATGCCGTGCCGGGCATTATCGTTCAGATAGTGATTATTCCCGTTGCTGTAATGGTGCTCGACAATCCGAAAATTCTTAAGCTGAGAGACTGATATGAATATGACTACACGTGAGCTTCTTCTGAAGCATTATAAAAGCTTTCCTTGCCTTCAGGCAGAGGATATTTTCAAATTTCTTTTTCAGAGCTCCTTTGGCTGTGAGCATCTTGTGTCCGATGAAGCTGCCGTACTGCAGTTTATAAAAAAAGAATATGCTGAAGCACCGAAGGATGCCGTACCCTTTACGGATGAGCTTGACGGTGAATACAGCCGTGTATATCTTTCGTGGCTGAATGCAGGGCTTTCACCCGAAACACTCGCAAGGCTCTTCTGCCTTTCCGCTAAAACGGAGGGCGAGGGGAAAGAAAGGCTTTTCGGGAAGCTTGAGGCTGCCCGTGAGCTGATTGCAAGCGGGGAAATTCCTCTCAATGAGGAAGAGTTTGAAAGGAAGCTGAACGAATGGAAGAAAGACGGCTGTCCTGCGATTCATCATTCCCGGATATTCAGAAGCACCTATAAGCCTGCCTACAGAGTGATTTCTTCTCGCTTTTCGGAATTTTTGCCGATTTTTGCGGAGCTTGACAGACGGCTTGCTTCGGGCAACGTGATTGTTGCAATCGAAGGGGGAAGTGCAAGCGGAAAAACCACCCTTTCCGAGGTGCTGACCGCTTTATACGACTGCAATATTTTCCATACGGATGATTTCTTCCTTCGTCCCGAGCAGAGGACTCCCGAGCGCTTTAGTGAAATCGGCGGAAACCTTGACAGAGAGCGTTTTTACGAGGAAGTGACAGAGCCTCTTGCGAAAAACGAAGCCGTATGCTACAGACCCTTTGACTGCTCGTTGCAGGCTCTTGGTGAGCCGATAGCTGTGTCACCTTCAAGACTCACAATTGTAGAGGGTGTTTATTCAACTCATTCTTATTTCGGAAAATATTACGATTTTTCCGTTTTTCTTGATATTGAACCCGAATTACAGAAAAAGCGCATAGAAAAAAGAAATTCACCTGCTTTGGCAGAGCGATTCTTCGGGGAATGGATTCCGCTGGAGAACATTTACTTCGAAAAAACGGAAATAAAAAGCCGAGCAGACCTTATAATACCCATAAAAAACAAAAGCCGATGAAAAGAAATTTTCATCGGTATTTTTTGTGATAAGTCTTGATGGTTTTCAGGTTTTTAAGTATGCTGCAGACATTGACAAAATACTAACGAACTTCTTGCTTGACTTTACAATTTTCTTGACTTATTATTAATATGTATATTTATGCGGAAGCATACTTAGACTGTATAATAAATTACGAAGAAAGGTATATTTTTTATGGGTTCTTATCTTCTCGGAATACACACGCCCCACAGAAAAGGCACAAAGGACAGTCCCGTTGCACGTCTTGAGAACGTGAAGACCGTGACTATCCCTATGTCAATGCATATCGGTAAGCCTGCAAC
Organism: Acutalibacteraceae bacterium; assembly: GCA_045651625.1. Taxonomy (GTDB): domain Bacteria; phylum Bacillota; class Clostridia; order Oscillospirales; family Acutalibacteraceae; genus RUG806. Next base: position 60,481 of record JAZRST010000053.1, read on the forward strand.
ACCCCTTGTAAAGGTCGGCGATACGGTTAAAATCGGCACGAAAATAGGTGAAGCAGACGGAAAGGTTTCATCGGATATTTTTTCAAGCGTTTCAGGTAAGGTTGTAAAGCTTACAGATTATCTTCTTTACAGCGGAAGCAGCACGACTGCAGTTGTTATAGAAGCAGACGGTGAAAATGCCGTTGATGAAGCTATTGCTCCTCCCGTTATAAACAGCAGAGAGGATTTCATTGCCGCAGTTAAGAGCAGCGGTGTTGTAGGCCTTGGCGGTGCAGGCTTCCCCACACACGTAAAGCTTGACGTTCCTGCTGAAAAGTTCGACTATCTTATTGTCAACGGTGCAGAGTGTGAGCCTTACGTTACAAGCGATACCGTGAATATGCTTACCCGTGGCGACGATATGATAACTGCACTCAAGGCTATTTATAAGTACCTCGGTGTGAAGAACGTTATCATCGGCGTTGAAAGAAATAACAAGAAGGTTGTTTCTGCAATGCAGAAGCTTGCAGGTGAGATAAAGGATTTTGAGGTCAGGGTAAGCGTCCTTCCCGATAAATATCCTCAGGGTGGCGAAAAGGTGCTGGTTTACCACACCACGGGCAGAAAAATTGCCGCTAATAAATTACCTATTGACGTTGGCTGCGTCGTTCTTAACAGCACAACCGTTGCACAGATAGGTTCATACCTCAAAACGGGTATGCCTCTTGTTGAGAAGCTTCTTACCGTTGAGGGTGCCGCTGTCAGCAAGCCCCAGAATGTAATTGCGCCTATCGGCACACCTCTTAACGTTCTTTTTGATTTCTGCGGCGGTCTCAAGGAAGACCCTGCAAAGATTATTTACGGCGGTCCTATGATGGGTATCACCGTTCCTAATGCGGACGTTTCGGTGCTTAAGAACACAAATGCGGTTCTTGCACTTTCAAAGAAGGAAGCAAAGCTTCCCAAGACCACTGCCTGCATTCATTGCGGTGCATGTGTCAACACCTGTCCCTTCAGCCTTGCTCCCGTAAACATTGCCGAAGCATATGCTAAAGAGGATGCAGACGAGCTTAAGGCTCTTTACGTTCAGTCCTGTATGGAATGCGGCTGCTGCAGCTTCGTATGTCCTGCAAACCGTCCTCTTGTACAGATCAACAAGCTTTCCAAGAAATTATTGAAGGATTTAGCAGATAAGGAGGAAAACAAATAATGAGTGCTCTTACCAAATTTATGGTTTCTCCTCATATTCACAGCGGAAAGTCCACCTCAGGTATTATGGGTGACGTGCTTATCGCTTTGCTTCCCGCAACCATTGCAGGCACGGTCATTTTCGGCTGGCGTGCACTTCTCGTAATCGCAGTATGTGTTATCTGCTCGGTGGGCTTTGAAGCAATTTTTAATCTTATTGTTAAAAAAGACCAGACGGTAGGGGATTTGTCTGCCGCGGTAACGGGGCTTCTTCTTGCTCTCAATCTTCCCGTTGACGTTCCGTTATGGCAGTGTGCAGTGGGCTCACTGTTTGCAATAATCGTTGTAAAATGTCTCTTCGGCGGAATAGGTGCAAACCTCGTAAATCCTGCAATTACGGCACGTGTGTTTATGCTCGTAGCCTTCGGCTCAATGGCAGTGCCCTCCTTCCCCGTGGATTCCGTTTCCTCCGCAACTCCTCTTTCTGCTGAAGAAATGCCCGCTCTTCTCGAGCTTTTCCTCGGTAAGCACGGCGGTGCAATCGGTGAAACCTGCGTTGCCGCTTTACTTATCGGCGGAATCTATCTTCTTGTAAGACGCGTTATCTCCTGGCAGATTCCCGTTGTATTCATTGCAACAGTATTCCTTTTCTCTCTCTTTATGGAGGGCTTCGATGCTGTCAGCGCTCTTTCACTCGTAATGTCGGGCGGTGTATTTATCGGTGCTATATTTATGGCTACTGATTACACAACCTCTCCCTACACTCCCTGGGGTAAGGTCATTTTCGGTCTCGGTGCAGGCCTTCTTACCTGCCTTATCAGATATTTCGGAACATATCCCGAGGGCGTTTCCTTTGCAATTCTCTTTATGAACATTCTCAATCCTTACATCTGCAAGTGGACAAGACGTAAGGCATTTACGGCAGGAGGGGACAAATAATGAAAACTTATATTAAGAATCTTGCTGTTTTTGTCTGCATCTGCTGTGTTATTACAGTGCTTCTTGCGGCAACAAACTATATTACCGCTCCCGTTATTGCCGAAAATCAGAATGCAGCAGCAAACGCTGCTCTTTTAGAGGTAATGCCCGAGGGTAAGGGCTTTGAAACAGCCGATATCAGCACCCTTACTCTTCCCGCAACCGTAACTGAGGTGCATAAGGAAACCTCAGGGCTTGGCTACGTTATAAAGCTTACAACCGCAGGCTACGGCACGGATTTCGTTATTATGTGCGGTGTGAGTGCCGACGGTGTTGTAACCGGTGCCGTTTGTCTTTCCTCAAATGAAACTCTCGGCAAGGAAAAGGCTTACGGTGAAAGCTTTACCGATAAGGATGCCGCAGGTGTTGATGCAGTTGATATTATTTCAGGTGCAACAAAGACCACCGAGGCTTACAAGAATGCCGTTAAGGATGCTCTCAATACGGCAGTTATTCTCGGAGGAGGCTCAGTTGATATCCGTACCGAGGAAGAAATTCTTGCAGATAATCTTGATGCAGCTCTTCCCGCAGGCGAAAAGGCCTTCGAAAAGCTCTTTATGGTTGAGCTCGTTGAAGGTATTGACGCCGTTTACGAGGCAGTAAACAAGGCAGGCTACGTATTCGTAGCAGGTGAGCAGTTCATCGGTGTGAACGCTGACGGAACAGTTGTGACTGAGGGTATTGCAGACACAGCCGTTTATACTGATGCTGTCAATACTATCAAGGCAAGCACTCTTGAGGATATTGATATTTCCGCATATGAAGACCTCGCAAAGACTGTTGTTTCCGCAAAGAAGACCGCTTCAGGTAACTTCGTGCTTGAAACAAAGGGTGCAGGCTACGGTATCAAGGGCGGCGACGAATATCATCCCGCTTCAAACGAATATATCATCGTACGCGTTTGCGTAACTCCCGATTTCAGAATCATTGACTGTCTTACTGTTTCCGAGGCTGAAACAGACGGACTCGGTGATGCCTGTGCAGATGAAAGCTTCTACGGTCAGTTCGTAGGAAAGACTGAAGAAAACTATAAGGAAATTGATGCTATCAGCGGTGCAACCCTTACAACAAACGGTTACACTCAGGCAATTGAACGTGCATTCAATGCAGTAAGAACATTGAACGGAGGTGCCCGATAATGAAAGAAAAATCATCGGCTTCGGTATTGCTTAACGGCATACTGAAGGAAAATCCCGTATTGGTGCTCATTCTCGGCACCTGTCCCACACTTGCTACAACCACCACCGTAAAGGGTGCCGTGGGTATGGGACTTGCAGCTATGGCTGTTCTTATCTGCTCAAACGTATTTATTTCAATACTCCGTAAAAAAATCCCCGAATCAATGCGAATTCCCTGCTATATAGTTATCATTGCAGGCTTCGTTACAATCGTTAAAATGATTGTGCAGGCATATCTTCCCGAGTTATATGCAACTCTCGGTGTTTATCTTGATCTTATTACCGTTAACTGTATAATTCTCGGTCGTGCCGAAATGTTCGCAAACAAGAACCGTGTTGTAGCCTCCGCGCTTGACGGCATCGGCATGGGTCTCGGATTTACCCTTGCTCTTACAATGATGTCAACCATCCGTGAGATTTTCGGTGCAGGCTCCTTCTTCGGTATTGAGATTCCCTTTATGGCAAACTACAAAATGGAATTCTTCACAAAGGCTCCCGGCGGACTTCTTGTATACGGTCTTCTTATTGCATTTATTTATGCCGTTACTCACGGAAAGGCACCTCTTAAAAAGTCCTTCTCCTGTGAAGGCTGTCCCAATGCGGCAAACTGCCAGAGCGGCAACTGTTCAGAGAAAGGAGATGAGAACTGATGGAAAGCTTCAAGATTCTGATTGTAATACTTCTCTCAGCTGTGTTTGTTGATAACTATGTTCTCAGCAGATTCTTAGGTATCTGCCCCTTCCTCGGTGTTTCAAAGAAAATCGATCAGGCGGCAGGCATGGGCGTTGCCGTAACCGTTGTTATGCTTCTTGCTACCGCTGCAACATGGCCCATTCAGAGATTTGTTCTTGATACACTCGGTCTCGGATATCTTCAGAATATTGCATTTATTCTTATAATTGCAACTCTCGTTCAGATACTTGAGATTGTTCTCAAGAAGTTTTCACCCTCTCTTTACAAGGGACTCGGTGTTTATCTTCCCCTTATCACAACAAACTGTGCCGTTCTCGGTGTTACAATCAACAACATCATTGACGGCTACAGCTTCCTTGAATCAATGGTAAGCTCTCTCGGATGCGGTCTCGGGTTCCTTCTTGCAATGGTTCTCTTCTCGGGAATCCGTTCAAGAATCGATGATACCAAGGTGCCCGCTCCCTTCCGCGGTCTTGCCGTGACTCTCATTGCCGCTTCATTTATCTCCCTTGCATTTATGGGCTTCAGCGGTATTGTTGAAAGTATCTTTGCTTGATAGAGGTGCACACTATGGATATTTTAATTGCATTTCTTGTAATGTTAGGAGTTGCCCTCGTTGCAGGTATACTCATTACCGTATTTTCTCATTTCTTCTCAGTTCCCGAAAATCCCTTAAAGGGAGAAATCCGTGCCTGCCTTCCCGGTATCAACTGCGGCGCCTGCGGATATAAGGGCTGTGACGACTATGCAGCCGCTCTTGCTGAGGGCGGTGTTGCTCCCAATCTCTGCATCCCCGGTGCTCAGAGCGTTGCCGATGAAATCGGCGGTATTATCGGTGTTGAGGCAGAGCCCTTCAAGGACGTTGTTGCCTTTGTTTCCTGCAACGGAAACTGTGATGCAACCTTCAATACCGCAGAGTATGAGGGTGTAAAGAGCTGTTATGCCGCTACAATGATTTATGGCGGAAACAACTCCTGTCGCTTCGGCTGTCTCGGCTTCGGTGACTGTATGAACGCTTGTCCCTCAAGCGCTATCTGCATAAAGGACGGTATTGCTCATATAAACACCGCACGCTGTCTCGGATGCGGTCTCTGCACAAGAACCTGCCCCAAGGGAATTATCAATATGATTCCTCAGGAAACTGCTACTGTTGTGATGTGCAGCAATAAGCAGAAGGGTGTCGATGCAAAGAAGGCCTGTAAGAACGCTTGTATCGGCTGTAAAAAGTGTGAAAAGGTATGTCCTCACGATGCACTGAAGGTAATTGACAACCTTGCTCATATTGATTATGAAAAATGTGTTCACTGCGAAGCCTGCGTAAAGGAATGTCCCACCGGTTGTCTTAAGACCGCATTCTTCCCCGATATTCCCGCAAACGTAAGCAGTGAAGACCTGATTGACTGATATGGACAATAAAGAAAATATCAGAAAGCACAGTCTCAGGAACGATATAATTCTGATTACCGCCGTAATTCTTGCGGCGGTTATCGGTCTTATATATCTTAATTTCTTCCGCAGTCCCGGAAGCTCCGTCACGGTTACCGTTGACGGTGAGGTGTACGGTGTATATTCTCTTGCCGAGAACATAACGGAGGATATTTATACGGGCGAAAACAATGCGAACCACAACCGCCTTGTGATAAAGGACGGAAAAGCCCTTATGGAAACGGCAAGCTGCCCCGACGGGATATGTGTTGCCCACAAAAGCATTTTCCGTGAGAGTGAAAGCATTGTGTGTCTTCCCAACCGTGTGGTAATAACCGTTACCTCTGACGGAAAAACGGACAGTCCCGATATTATAGTTTAGGAGATTTATTGTGAAAAACAAACCTAAAACCGTTGCTTTCGGCGGTATCTGTGTTGCTCTCGCACTTATATTTGCATACATAGAGGTGCTGATTCCGCCCTTGTTCACGTCACTTCCCGGAATCAAAATGGGGCTTCCTAATATAATAATCGTGTTCCTTCTTTACAGAAAGGGCCCCGTGTTTGCAGGGATTGTCTCTTTCGTAAGAATTCTGCTTGTAAGTATGCTTTTCGGAAATATGATGGCTCTTATGTACAGCCTTGCAGGCGGAGTGCTGAGCTTACTCGTTATGATAGTGCTGAGAAAGCTCAATTTCCTGTCACCGGTAGGTGTAAGCGTAGCAGGCGGTGTTTCACATAACGTAGGTCAGATTATTATGGCGGCTCTTCTTCTTGAAACCTCACAGCTGGGATATTATCTTGTGGTTCTTGCAATTTCAGGTACTGTTGCAGGTATCTTCATAGGTCTTTGCGGTGCACTTCTTGTTAAAAGAATACCGTCAAAATTACTATGAATTGCAACAGCTTATTGATTGTTTTGAATAAAGTATGAATTTTTTTAATATCACTTGACAAAATTATTAATATATAGTAATATCTGCAAGGCTAAAAAAATAAACGGAGGAATTTTCCAATGAAAAAGGCTTTAGTAATCGCATTATGTCTCATCATGGCTGTTTCCGTAATGTTTGTAGGTTGCGGAAATACAACAAACACAGAAGAAACAACTGCTCCTGCAGAAACAACCCTTAAATTCGGTTCAGGCATTGCTGTAAGCACTCCTGCTGTTACAGATGCTACTGAAGATAAGGATGGCTCCGGTAAGATCGATATTACTGTTGCTGCTGTTACTGTTGACGCAGAAGGCAAGATCGTTGCATGTGCTCTTGACACTGCAAGCAACACTGTTAACTTTACCGCTGACGGTAAGGCTGTTGCTAAGGATGAATTCAAGACAAAGTACGAGCTCGGCGCTGACTACAACATGGTAGCTTACGGCGGTGCAACAAAGGAATGGTTCGAGCAGGCTGACGCTTTCGAAGCACTCGTTGCAGGCAAGACTCTTGATGAAGTTAAGGCTTTAGTTGCTGAAGAAAACAAGGGTAACGATGAAGTTGTAGCTGCAGGCTGCACAATCATGATCAACGAATTCGTTGCTGCTATCGAAAATGCTTACAATGCTGCTGCAGATTCAGCTGTTACAGCTGCTGACACACTCAAGGTTACAACTGCTACAGAGCAGACCTGCACAGATGCTACAGAAGATAAGGACGGCACAAACAAGGTTTCCACAACTGTTTTCGCTGCTGCTGTTGATGCAGAGGGCAAGGTAGTTGCTTGTGCTTCCGACTGTGTAGAGGTTTCCTTCACATTCACAACAGCAGGTGTTTCCACTCTTGACACAACCAAGGAAGTTGTTTCCAAGAAGGCTCAGGGCGCTGACTACGGTATGGTAGCTTACGGCGGTGCTACAAAGGAATGGCACGAGCAGGCTGCTGCTTTTGACGCTGCTTGCGTTGGCAAGACTGCTACAGAAATTGCTACTCTCGTTGCTGAAGACGGCAAGGGTGTTGCTGACCTTCAGACTGCAGGCTGCACAATTATCGTTTCCGGTTTTGTTAAGGCTGCTTCCAAGATCTGAGTAAATTCAACAGATTAAAAGAAGAGAGAGAATTTTCTCTCTCTTTTTGTTTTATTCGGGACTATGAAAAAAAGAATCTTTTGTATAGCTTTTGTTTTTTGCGTGCTTATGAGCCTTTGCTCCTGCGCAGAAAATAATGAAAAAAATAAATATTCCACCTATTCAATGGACTATTTCGATACCGTTATTACAATAACGGGCTATGAAGCAACTCAGGAAGAGTTTGATGCGGTAGCTGATGAGGCTCTTGAGGCGTTGGGTGAATACCACCGTCTTTATTCAATCTATCACAGATTTGAAGGCATGGAAAACCTCTGCACTATAAATGAGACGGTTGACGGCGAGCATCGTACCGTAACAGTTGACAAGCGTATCACAGATATGTTACTTTATTCTAAAGAGATGTATTATCAGACTGACGGTATAATGAATATCGCAATGGGCAGCGTTTTGTCTCTGTGGCACGATTACCGCACAATAGGTAAGGATAATCCTTCCGAAGCATCCCTTCCTCCTATGGAAAAGCTGAAGGAGGCCTCTCTTCACTGCGACATTGAAAAAATGGTTATAGATGAAGAGAACAATACCGTTACGCTGACAGACCCTCTTATGAAGCTTGACGTAGGTGCCGTTGCAAAGGGCTACGCCGTTGAGTGTGTTGCAAGAATGCTTGAGGAAAAGGGCGTTACGGGATACGTGCTGAACGTTGGCGGAAACGTACGTACCATAGGTACCAAGGGTGACGGTGCTCCCTGGACTGTGGGAATTGAAAATCCCGACGGCGGAGATTATTTTTCTTATCTTAATCTCAGCGGTCAGTCGCTTGTGACAAGCGGCTCATATCAGCGCTATTACTACGTTGACGGAAAGCCTTATCATCATATTATTCATCCCGATACGCTTATGCCCTCGGAGGGTTATTTGTCCGTGTCGGTAGTGTGTAAGGATTCGGGACTTGCCGATGCTTTATCAACCACGCTTTTCTGCTTATCCCTTGAGGAGGGAAGTGCTCTTATTGAAAGGTTCCCCGAAGCAGAAGCAATGTGGGTTGATGAAAACGGAGAAAAAACCTATTCGTCAGGCTGGAAAACTTTTGAAAACTGAGGATGGTGCTAAAAATGCTCGAAAATTTTGTATTACAGTATAAGGATTTTCTTTATCCCGTTGCGGAAATTACTGCAAGTACATTGGAGCTTATCGGCATAGTTATTATCTTTATCGGCTCCTTCCGTGCATTGTTCCGTGTTGTGGGCTGTCTTGTGAGAAAGCAGCCTCTTAACGTGGTTGTTGAGCTTGGTAAGGCGCTGGCACTTGCGCTTGAATTCAAAATGGGTGCCGAGATTATAAAAACCGTTATAATCCACGACCTTGAGGAGCTGGCAATTCTCGGTGTCGTAATTGTTATCCGTGCACTGCTTGCGGTTATTATCCACTGGGAAATCCGCCTTGAGGAAAAAGAAAATAAGCTTCACGGGGCGGCAGCGCCTGAAAACACAAAGTAAATCGGATTATTGAACAACTTAAACATAAATAAAACAGGATGGTGTATATGAAAAAAGCTTTGATTATAATTCTCGCAATTCTTGTTGTTGCGGCATCGGGCTTCGGCGGTTACGTTCTTTATGAAAGCTCAAAGGGTATATCCTACGATATTTCAGCTCTTGAAAAGCTTTCATCTGATATTGAGATTGTGTCCGAAGGTGAAGACAGCGTTACCGTAAAAAAGATGAGAGACGGTGAATTCAGAGTTCTTATGTTCACTGATACACATCTTAAGGGTGACAAGGAGCTTGACAGCCTCACCGTATCCTATATGGTAAAAAACATAAAGGAGCAGGAGCCTGACCTTGTTATCTTAGGCGGTGACATCGTAACCTACGGCTTCAATAAAAAGAGAAATGTTCAGCTTTGTGAGCTTTTTGAGAAGCTTGGTGTGTACTGGGCAGCCGTTCTCGGCAATCACGAGGGTGACGGCTTTATGATGCTCCCGAGAGAGGACGTTATCGATTTATATTCCTCTTACGAGCATTGCATTCTCACCAAGGGTAAGGCTGATATTGACGGTAACGGCAACTGCACCGTTAATATACTCAATTCCGACGGCTCTCTCAGAGAGGTATTTTTCCTTCTTGATTCGGGCGGATATATGTCCGAGGAGGCAAAGGCTGAATATTCCGTTACCCAAGAGGGTGACGTTTACGACGGCGTAAGAACCTCTCAGGTACAGTGGTATAAGGAAAAGCACGATGCAATTGAAGCGGAATACGGCAAATTCAGCTCCGTGACCGTTATGCACATTCCTCCCTTTGAGGCAGAAAGAGAATACGCTGACGGTGAATTCATTTACGGTGAAAAAAGAGAGGGTGTCTGTGAATCGGGCTTTGATGCAGGTATTGTTGATGCAATGCTTGAAAAGGGAAGCACTTCGGCAGTTTTCTTCGGTCACGACCACCTGAATGATTTCGGTGTAATGTACGAAGACATTATTCTCTCTTATATTCAGCCCTCAGGCTATGCCGCATACAATATGCAGAGCAAATTTGATGCTCCCGAAAGTGAGTGGCTTCAGGGCTGTACACTGCTGAAAATCGCAGAAAACGGAACCTTCGTTTCAGAGGCAATATTCAATCATAAATAATTCCACGCATTTGTAAAAATATCTTTTAAGGAGAAAGCAAATGGGAAAACTGAAAGAAAAATTTATTGAAATTAAAAACAATCCCGAGGTTGATTTCAAGGAGCAGGTCGGCTACGTTTCGGGCGTATTCGGAAACTGTATGGGGCAGGACTCCGTTTCTACATATACCGATCAGTTTATGTATGACTATATGGGACTTGAATCAAGGCACCTTGTTGCAATGAAAACCGCTACGACGGGTCTTAATATCGTAATTGCTCCCATTGTCGGTGCTCTTCTTGACGGAAACCGCTCGGGAAAGGGTAATGCAAGAAGCTTTATGATGGCATCTGCAATTCCTTTTACCGTGTCGTCAATTCTTCTCTTCCTCGTACCCTCTTCATCTCAGCTTTTCAACGTTATCTGGAGCTTTGTGCTTTATCTTACCTTCAATATTGCGGATACGTTTTTTGACGTTGCACTGTCAACTCTGTCCGTACGAATGACTCCCAATGCAAAATCAAGAAAGACCTTCTACACAATTGCTCAGGTTGCATCCACTCTCGGCTCAATGCTTCCCGGCGGTATGGTTCCCATTATTATCGATATGATGGGCGATGATTATGCAAAAGAAAAATGGGCATTTTTCTCAGTTGCTCTTTTCTTCGGAATCCTTGGTCTTTTCACAATGCTCGTTCCCTGCCTTACGCTTAAGGAAAAGAACCTTGTTCTTCCTCCCAAGGATAACAAGAGGGTAAATATTGACTTCAGACTTATTGCTCTCAACAGACCTCTTCTGCTTCTGTGCTTATGTAACGTAATTGACTCCGTAAGACAGGTCTGCTACAATTCACTTCCTTTCTTCTACAAGCAGACTCTCAACAATTACGGTATGAAGACCTACGTTGAGGTTGCAAGCTCTGCTCTTTCATACTGCGGTCTTGCTTCCGTTCCCTTCGTCGGCAGAAAGCTTTCCTCAAGAGATATTGTTGTTGCAGGCTATATGCATACGGGTATATGCTATACTCTTCTTTCAATCTTCGGCTACAAGCAGCTTTGGATTGTAGGTATTCTCATTGCTCTCGGCGGTCTTCCCAATGCCGCAATGAGTGCCGCAAAGCGCATTCTTCTTGCTGACTCCACGGATTATATGGAATGGAAGAGCTATCAGAAATACGGCATCGCATCCCGAAACGAGGGTATGGTGTTTGCATTCAGCACAATGGTTTCAAGAATTTCTTCTCTCTGGAAGGAGCTTCTTGTAAACGGCGGTCTTTCACTTATCGGCTATCAGAGTGCACAGAATGTAAACGGCGTTATGGTTGAAGCCGTTCAGACTCCTAAAACCCTTCACGGAATTTTCCTTCTCGTTGTAGTTCCGGGTATTGTGGGCAACCTTCTTCCCGGTCTTATTATGTTGTTTGATAATTTCACCGGTAAGCGCAAGGAAAAGATTATGTCTGAGCTTGAGGTTATAAGAGCCGAAAGCAGAGCAAGACTTGCCGAAACTGAATAAATTTCTGCCCTCGTTTTCCGCGAGGGCAATTTTTCCTGATATATTGTTTTTTTAGTGGGTGATATTATGGCAAAGCATGAATTCGGTATAATGGAAGCGCCTCCCGAACAGGGGAGACGCTATGATGAATATGAGCCTGAAAAATATAACCGTATATCGGTAAACGACGATTATTTAGAGGATATTATAGCGGAATTCGATCACATAGATTTTTATTGGCACACAACGGACATAAAGGGTAAGGGTATCTGTTATGTCGGAATAACGCTGATACCTCCCGAAGTATTGTCTGATTTTGCTTATGTTATAAAAGGCAAAAACGGATTATCTCAGCTTTATGAGCTTACAATGACGGCAAAAAGAGAAAATAAATGGATTATCCATTTCGGTATATAATGTTGACCTGACAGAAAATATCGCTGTCAGGTTGTTTTATTTTGAATTATATGGTAAAATTACCCCAAAGGCGGTGTTTTTATGAAAAAGCTTAAAAACAGACAGATAATTGATTTTGTAGTCAGTTTCGTTCTTTTCGGACTGACGATTTATGCTGCATACTCCTTATGGTATATATTCTACGGTACTGACAGCGGTGCGGACGTGCATCTTTACACAGGACTTACGGGCTTATGTCTCGGTTGGTTTATGTCCCTTTTTGTCGGTGAAGCTTTACCAAAAACAGGTATCATCGGAAGGCTTATTGCATTTTTTGCAGGTAACGGCTTGCTTCACGGCTTTATATGGTGGCTTAACGCAAAAATCAATGAATCCTGTATTGATAACGAGCCGGTTGTTGTAAAGACCTTTACTTTGGTTTTTATTCTTACTGCATTGCTCGGACTTGTGACGTTTCTTTTAAGGGCGAGAAAAAAATATAAGGCTGTGAATATAATTTTTGCCGTTATTTATTTCATAGTTTCGGCTGGCGGTCTTGTTGTTATGAATGAAGAAAACATAAAGGCTCTTGAATATAAGAAAAATCTGCAGTTCGGCACTCTTACGGCTCAGGAAATAAATGTTACGGATACTGAAAACAAGAAGAATTCCGAATGGGCAGAAAATAATTTTCTTTCATCTGAAAGCTTCCCCTTTACTTTTTCTGTTGACGGTGAAAAGTTTGAGCCTGCTTCCTGGAAAAAGACCGTAAAGGAGGCAGAAGAGGAAATTTACCGCGGCGGAAAAACAACATATATTACCTTTACAAAGGATAGTCTTGAGGTTACTGCAGAGGTTACCGTATTTGAAAATAATGCATCCTCTCAGTGGGTGGTTTATATCAAAAATAACGGCACTGAAAATTCAGGCGTAATCAGTGATTTCTATGCACTTGATTCAGGCTTCAACACGGGTAAAGCGGATATTTATTATTCTATGGGAAGCGATACCCATGCAGGGGACTTCTCCCTTATTAAGAAAACTCTTTCCTCATCGGCAAAAGCCTTCTCGGGTAACGAGGGAAAGCCCACGGAAAAATATCTGCCCTATTTCAACGTAAACGGTGAGAATACGGGAATTGTTTTCGGTATCGGCTGGACGGGACAGTGGGAAGCAGATTTTTCCTGCACTGACGGCAATACGGCAGTTAAGGTCAGACAGCAGAATTTTAATGCATATCTTCTTCCCGGTGAAGAGGTACGCTCACCCCTTGTTTCACTTACCTTCTATAGCAATGACAATGCTCTCAAGGGCTTCAATCAGTTCAGAGGCTGGATTACGGATTGTGTTTATCCCGATGAGGTAACAAAGGGACACTATACGGTTATGGAGGTTGCAGGTCCTATGTCAACGAGGACGTCGGACGAAATCATTGCAATTCTCGACGAAATAAGTGACGACGTTTTCGCTCAGACTGATGCCTTCTGGATGGATGCAGGCTGGTACAGCTATAATGAAGGCTGGTATGACGGTGTAGGCAACTGGACTGTTGATACGGAAAGATACGACAACGGTATCATTGAGCTTTCCTCTTATGCGAAGAATAAGGGACTCGGTCACGTGCTGTGGTATGAGCCCGAAAGAGTATTCCGCAATACAGTATTTTATAACACGGGTGCAGAAAACGAGCAGTGGCTTATTGATACGGGTGACGACCACGTAATGTGGAATCTTGCAGACGAGGAAGCACTGGCATACTACTGCAAATATATCTGCAATTCACTTAAGGAAAACGGTGTTACCGTTTACCGTCAGGACTTCAATTTTGCACCTTACGAATACTGGCAGAAGGCAGACAGCGAATACTACGGCGGCAGAACAGGTATCTGCGAAAACCGTTATGTGACCAACCTTTACCGTTTCCTTGATTATGTTACCGAAAATATTCCCGGACTTATTATAGATAACTGTGCATCAGGCGGAAAGAGACTTGACCTTGAAATGACCTACCGCAGCATTCCATTCTGGAGAAGTGACTACAACTGTGCAGTTCATTCCGACCTCTTTGAGGCTACGCAGTCACAGACCTACGGCTTATCCTTCTGGCTTCCCATTTCAGGTACTGCCCAGAATGCCGTAAGTGAATATGCCTTAAGGTCTGCTATTACACCCCTTGTGCTTATGGATTTTTATGCTAACTATACGGAGCATTTTAATCTTTTCCACACTCAGAGAGAGCTTATGACGGGAAATTACTACCCGCTTGATTTTGGCTCCTTTAACAAGAACAAGATGCACGCAATGCAGTATATGTCGGAGGATGCACTCACGGGTGTCGTATTCATTTATAAGCGTCCCGACGTGAATAAAACGGAATATTCCGTAATGCTCAACGGTCTTGAACCCGACACGGTTTATGAAATCTCTGACGTTGACGGCAATATTGAAGCAATGAAATACACGGGAAGTGAGCTTATGTCAACGGGCATCACAATACCTCTGCCCGAGGGTGAAAAGGCAATTATTCTCAATATCAGCGGAAAATAAGGACTGAATTATGATTATTCTGATTGCAGGTGCATCACATGCGGGCAAAACAGCCCTTGCACAAAGACTTCTTGAAAAGTATAAATATCCCTACCTTTCAATCGATCATCTGAAAATGGGGCTTATCAGAAGCGGTAATACGTCACTTACTCCTTTAAGTGATGACGGGGCGCTGACAGCATATCTCTGGCCCATAGTCCGTGAAATGATTAAAACTGCCGTAGAAAATAAGCAGAATTTAATTGTTGAGGGCTGTTATATTCCTTTGGATTGGGAGAATGATTTTGATGAGAAGTATCTTTCTGACATCCGTTTTATCTGTCTTATAATGAGTGAAAAGTACATAAGAAATCACTTTGACGATATAAAAAGGTATGCGAATATCATTGAAAACCGTCTTGATGACAGCGACTGCACAATTGAAGGTGTTATAAAAGACAATGCGCAGATGCTGAACACGGCAGAAAGGTATAAGGTAAACTACGTTCTTATTGATGAAAACTACGATTTTGATATTGATTTCGGAGAGTGAAAAATATGGCAAAGGACAACAGATTTGAAAAGATTTATTCTCAGGGGCTGGGCTCCACGGAAATATGGGTTGACAAGGAAACGGGAGTTAACTACCTTTTTCACGCCAGCGGCTATGCAGGCGGTCTTACTCCCTTACTTGACAGAGAAGGAAAGCCCGTAATCACAAGAATAACAGGCAGAGAATAAGAGAAGCTTTTGTATTATCGGGGAAAAAGAAATGAGTAAAAATGAGATAAAGTATCTTCTGGGAATTGATGGCGGAGGAACAAAAACAGAATTTCTTCTGACAGCGCCTTCGGGGAAGGAGATAAAAAGAATACTTCTCGGAAGCTCGAATCCCGTAAACGTCGGAATTGACAGCACCCTTGCCGTGCTTGATAACGGAATCAGAAATATCTGCCAAGGGTATGATTTTTCCGCAATTTCTGTTTTTGCAGGTATTGCAGGTGCAAAAACGGGAGATTACGAAAAAAGAATAAACGGATTTTTGTCTGAATTCGGCTTCGGTTACTATTCTGCGGGAAGTGACGTTGATCTTGCTCTTGAGCTGACCTTAAAGGGTAAAGACGGTACTGCCGTGATTATGGGAACGGGTATCGTTGCATTTTCGAGAAACGGTGAAGGACTTTTCCGTACGGGCGGAAGAGGCTATATGATAGACAAGGGCGGAAGCGGCTTTCATTTCGGCTCGGATGCTATTGATTCCGCCTTCAGCTTTCTTGACGGCAGAGGCGGAAGTGAAGAAATGCTGAAGCTTATTGAAAACCGACTTGGGAGAAGGCTTGTTGATTCGGCAGGTGAAATTTATTCGGTAGGACCGTCCTTCGTTGCCTCCTTTGCTCCCGTTGTTTTTGAAGCGTACCGCAAGGGTGACGCTGATGCCACGGAAATTATAGATAGAAATATGAAAGAGGCGGCACGCGTAATAAACGGTGCGCTGAAAATTTCAGAAAATCCTCAGAAAAGGGCAGTAATCTGCGGTGGTCTTGCAAGGCACAGTGCCGTGCTTGAGCCCTTTGTAAAAAAATATCTTGCCGATGACGTGCTTCTTGAATTCAATACTGAGCCGTCGGTAAATGCGGCAGTTATGCTTGCAAAAAAGCTTTCGGGAGAGAAAATATGCTGAACACGGAAAAGAGAAATCCTGATACGTACGGTATCGATAAAATGAGCACGGAGGAAATGCTTCGTATAATAAATAACGAAAATGCGAATGTGACCCTTGCTGTTGAAAAGGCTCTGCCTGAAATTACCGCTGTATGTGAGCACGTGACGTCTGCAATAAAGGCAGGGGGCAGAATTTTTTATCTGGGAAGCGGCACATCGGGTAGGCTTGCCGTGTGTGATGCCGCAGAATGTCCGCCTACCTTCGGTGTGTCCTACGATTTATTCAACGGCATAATTGCAGGCGGTGAAAGATGTATGTTCAGGGCCGCAGAAAATGCAGAGGACAATGCCGAAAACGGTATTGCTGACCTTAAAAACCGTGATTTCTGCAGTAAGGACGTGCTTATAGGCATCTCGGCATCAGGCTCTGCAGCTTACGTTATTGCTGCAGTAAATTATGCAAAAAGCATAGGAGCAAAGGCTTTTTCAATTACGAATAACCCCGATACCGAGCTCGGAAAAGCCGCTGAAATTGATATCTGTGCCGACACGGGCCCCGAGGTTATTACGGGCTCAACAAGAATGAAGGCTGGCACGGCACAGAAAATTATTCTTAATATGATTTCAACCGCATCAATGGTGAAGTGCGGCTGTGTCTATGAAAACCTGATGATTAATCTTAAGCCCACCAACAGGAAGCTGAGAAGAAGAATGATAGGCATTGTGGTTGAAATTCTCGGCTGTACGGAGGAAAGGGCAGAAGCGCTTTTGGAGGAAAACGGCTGGAATATCCGCCTTGCAGCAGAGGGAAAATAAAAAAAGAAAATAAATAAACGGAGTAATTTTATGAACGTTATTCTGTATATTCTTCTCGGTATAATCGGCTTTACCGTAGTGCTGACTGTAGCCGAGATTATAACATTGATGCTAAAAAGGCCCGTGCCCGATTTGCCGAAAAAGGAGGATGCGGAAAAATTCTCATCCTTTAAGGACGGCAGAAGCTTTGAAGCTTTATATGCTTATCTTTCGGGTGAAGAGGGTGCACCGTCCTTTTCTCACAGTGAAGTTTACGAAATGCTTTCAAGACAGTGCAGATATATGGAAAGCCGTTTCGACTGTGCCGATTTCAGGGCTCAGCTGCTTTTTAAGCTTTATAAGGACTGCGGTGAGGGGCTTACGGATGAATGCCGTAGGCTTATAAAAAATACCTTTCTCGGCTTCAAGTATTTTATGGATGAGCCGGGTGACGACAGTATGTGCTACTGGTCCGAAAATCATCAGATTATGTTCGCTGTTGCTGAATATCTTGCAGGTCAGGAATGGCAGACCGAGATTTTTTCAAACAGCGGTATGACGGGGGAGGAGCACAGAAAAAAAGCTGAAGAGCGCATTGAAATATGGATGAAGCAAAGATTTCTTTACGGCTTTTCGGAATATCTCAGCAATAATTATCTTGCAGAGGATATTTCACCTATGGCAAACTATATTGCCTATTGCCGTGACGGTGAAACCGTAACAAGAATGAAAATAATTATGGATATTCTGTGGCTTGACGTTGCACTCAATTCCGTAAATAACCGCTTTGTTGCCGTAAGCTCAAGAATGTACGGTAATAATAAGGCAGGAAATTTTTACGGAAACAGCATACAGAGTGCCATGAATATTCTGTGGGGACGTGAGCTTTCCGAAGCGCTTATTGAAAATCCCCGGATTCCCGAGAGTGAAAAGGCGCTTATACGCTTAAGCCTTGCAAAAAAGCCCAACCACATTCTTCTTTGCTTTACGGATATCGTAAAAAGGGGGCTTTATTCTCTTCCCTCGGCTATCAGGGATATTGCACTTTATAAGGAAAGCTTTGTTTCTGAAATGGGATGCGGACTTTCTCCCGACGATATGAAGGAAGAAGGGCTTATCGGTAAAAATCCTCAGGGAATTATGGCGCAGTGGGGTGCCGAAACCTTTACGAATCCCGAGGTAATTGAAAATACCCTCAGCTATGTGAGGGAAAACAAAATGTACCGCAATGCCTTTATAGGCTATTTCAGATTCCTGAATATTTCTCTTTTTAAGTCAGTTAACTGGAGAAAATTTGCAGAAAAGCACAACATTATGCCCCACGGCATTGCAACGGGCAGAGGTAACGTTTATACCTACCGCACGGCACGGTATATGCTGTCAACTGCAGTCAGCAATTCTGTCGGAATGTGCGGAGCACAGGATCACGTATGGACAGCCGACATAGGAGAAAATCTTACCCTTTTCACAACCCATCCTGCAGGAAACGGCAGGGGCAGATACTTGTCATCTCCCGGCTACTGGATAGGTAACGGCAGACGTCCTCAGAGTGTTCAGCATAAGAACGTCAATATTACGATATATAAGCTTCCCGAAAAAGCAAGGCTCGGAGAAATCGGAATATCGGATATTACCCACGCCTATATGCCTGAATGCTTTTATGATGAATTCATACTGTCGGGAAACACCGTGTTTGCGAGGAAAAACGGTGTTTTTGTCGCTCTTGTTTCCGACGGGGAAATGAGCTTTCGTCCCTTCAATGAGGACAGCTTGAGAGGTCTTCTGAAAAATAAGAGCTTTCCCGAAAAGCTTGTGCCTTCAGGAGAATTTGACCTTGTAAGACAAGGCGGAGCATATCACTGCTATATTACGGAGCTTTCCGATGAGGATAATGAAACCTTCGGAGAATTCAGGGAAAGAATACTGAAAAACGGGCTTCGTTTTACTGAAAACGGAAGCGTATATTACAAGACAGCTTCAGGTGCTTTATCCGTTTCTTATGACGGGGAATTTACCGTTGACGGTAAGGTGCAGAGTACGGAATTTGACCGTTACGACAGTATATTCTGTAAAGCCCCGAGAAAAGCGGACAGAATTACCGTTAAAAGCTCCAAAAACAGCCTGATTCTTGATTTCGGCAACACCATCAGACAAGAATCCCGAGGAGAATAAAATGTACGAATTGATTAAGGTGACGGACATCTGCTATTACGTGCAGTGTCCCGCAAAAATAGGAATTGTAAGGCTTTCCGACAGCGAGGTGTTTCTCGTTGACAGCGGAAACGATAAGGACACCGCAAAAAAGGTGTTGAAAATTCTTGATAGTAACGGCTGGACTCTGAAATTTATAGTCAACACTCATTCCCATGCTGACCATACGGGCGGAAACCGTTTTCTTCAGGAGCGTACGGGCTGTAAAATTTATGCTCCTGAAATTGAATGCTCTTTCGTGAATTGTCCCGTGCTTGAGCCTGCATTTCTGTGGGGAGCAAATCCTTTCGGGGATTTAAGACATAAATTCCTTATGGCAGGGGAGTGTATTGCCGGGCCTCTGACGGCTGACGTGCTTCCCGAAGGCTTTGAAATTTTAAGCCTTAAGGGGCATTTCTTCAATATGATTGGAATTAAGACTTCCGATGACGTAATTTTTCTTGCGGACAGCTTTTCGTCCGAAGAAACCCTCGCAAAATACCGTATCGGCTTTATTTATGACGTTGAAGAGTATCTTGCAACTCTTGAGTACGTGAAAACGCTGAAAGCAAGGGCCTTTATTCCTTCCCATTCGGAGATAACAGAGGATATATCCGAGCCGGTGCAGTTCAATATTGACAGTGTAAATGAAATTGCAGACAAAATCTGTGAGCTTATTTCGTCTCCCGTGTGCTTTGAGGT
This sequence comes from Acutalibacteraceae bacterium, assembly GCA_045651625.1. Lineage (GTDB taxonomy): Bacteria > Bacillota > Clostridia > Oscillospirales > Acutalibacteraceae > RUG806. The sequence continues at coordinate 80,328 of JAZRST010000053.1, forward strand.
GCTTCTGAAACAGCTTTTCGATGAATATTCACTTAAGCTTTCCGCACAGCAGTACGTGCTTGTGGGAAGCACGGTGCGTTCATATCTCACTTTTCTTAAAAATAAAGGCAGAGCAGATTTTATAATCGAAGACAATATGCTCTTATGGAAAGCGGTATAAAAAAGTAATGTGATTGCAGTAAGGTCTGCAGTCACATTTTTTTATGTGGCAGAAAAATGTGTCTACGCTCCGTAGGTTGAATCTTATTTAATTATGATATAGAATGTCTTTTGTAAGGAGAGATTACTATGGACAATTACATTACGGGCACAACAATCAGAAGGTTAAGAGAGGAAAAGGGAATTACTCAGGCAAAGCTTGCCGAAAGCATAGGTGTCAGCTGTAAGGCTGTGTCAAAATGGGAAACTGCAAAGGGGCTTCCCGATATCACTCTTATTGAGCCTTTAGCCTCGGCTCTCGGTGTTTCTGTTATGGAGCTGATGTCGGGAGATACGGTTATCAATAAAAACGTTTCTTCAAATATGCTTCGACTTAAGTTTTATGCTTGTCCCGTCTGCGGAAATGTAATACGTGCAACGGGGGAGAGTGTTGTCAGCTGTTGCGGAATAACCCTGCCTGCACTTGAGGCAGAGGAGACGGACGACGGGCATACCATAACCCTTGAAAGGGTTGAGGATGAATGGTTTGTTACGGTAAATCACGAAATGACGAAGACACATTTTATATCTTTTATTGCTCACGTCACAACGGACAGAATTCAGTTTCAGAAGCTTTATCCCGAGGGGAATGCAGAAACCCGTTTTTCTCTCAGAGGCAAAGGTTATCTTTATATTTACTGCAACAGACACGGACTTATGAAAAAGAAAGTATAATTAAAGCCCGCTATCGGAGAAATTTTCGATAGCGGGAAATTTTTATGCGAAATATTTTATAAGATAAAGAATCAGCATGTGTACGGGATAAAATGCATAGAAGCCGTACTGTAGTGCTTTATGGGAGCGTCCTTTTCTGCCGCCGTAAAGCCATATGGGAATAAGTGAGAATACCGCAAAGCCCTGTGTCGGAATTTCAAAGGAGTGTCCGAGAATTTCAACAGGTACAACAAGGCCCTCAAAGAATACGATATTGATAAGCACCATTGCAATAAGCTGACAGAGCCATGCGAAGGGGAAGTCTCTTAACAGGTAGAACATCACAACGGTTATCATTCCTAAGAAGCCGTAATCTACAAAGCCGATTGTTGCCGCAACTGCGATAAGGGCCAACCACAGTACCGAAAGCCCGATATCTTTTGCGGTATGCTTCTTTTTCAGCTTATCGATTACGCTGATTGCAAGAAGACCGAGAAGAAGTGTGAAAAGCACGTTCTGATGATAAGGATTGAAGAATCGGCTGCTGTAGAAGAGATTGAAAGGTATTTCCGTAATAACGGCAAAGCCTAAAAGCCTTAGTGCATATTTTTTGAAATTTGATGTATGGACGAAGCCCTCTGCAATAAGAAATGCAAATATCGGGAACGCCATTCTTCCGATATAGGTCATCCAATCCCCGAAGCTCATTGCGGTTGCCCATATATGGTCGCTGAGCATAAGAATAACGGCAATTAATTTGAGCATATTTGATGTGATGCCGCCTGAGGGAATTTTGCTCCCGAGGGGACTGTTTTTCGGTAATCGTTTAATAAATTCTTTCATTTGCGCAACTCCTTTTATTTTCTCTTTTTGTATTTTACCATAAAATATTTCAGCATACAACCACAATAATTGTAGAAAATGTCTTTAATTATGTAAAAAATGCTTGTTGTATATTTCGTGCTGTGATATACTGATAATGATTAAAAACAATGCGGAGGGAAAGCTATGAAAAATTATGATATCGCAGCATTTATCTGGCCTTCTTACACGGGTGATGAGCCCCGTTCACGTATTTTCTGGCCTGAGGGCTACGGTGAATGGCAGACAGTAAAGGCAATGACCGATAAGGGCTACAAGGGCTGCCGCTGGCCGAGAATTCCCACATGGGGCTACGTTAATGAGGCAGACAGCCGTATTATGGAAATGCAGATAGACTGTGCCGTGTCACACGGAGTCAATGTGTTTATATACGACTGGTACTGGTATGACAACCGTCCCTTCCTTGAAAATTGTCTTAACGACGGCTTCCTTAAGGCTCGTAACAACAAGGATATGAAGTTCTATCTTATGTGGGCAAATCATAATGCTACACATCTTTGGGATAAGCGAAATTCCGACAGGGATCTTGATACGGTTATCTGGAGCGGTGTTGTTACTCCTGATATTTTTGAAAATATCTGTGACAGAACAATAGAAAAGTACTTCAAAAAGGAAAATTACTATACAATTAACGGCTGTCCCGTGTATATGATTTTTGATTTTGACAATTTTATCCGGACCTTTGGTTCAACTGAAAAGTGCCGCGAGGGACTTAATGCTTTCAGAAAAAAGACTGTTGAAGCAGGCTTCCCGGGACTTCATTTTCAGGTTGTATACTGGGGAGACCGTTACTGTAACTGGCTTCCTGAGGATGATGTTAACAAGGATAAGCATATTTATGAGGTTTATGATTATCTCGGCATTGATTCCGTAACCAACTATAACTGGGGCGGCAGTGTTTATTTTGACGGCGATTACAAAGAGCTTACAAAGAAATATATTGAGGTAACCGAAGAAGCATCCGAAAAGCTGTCTGTGCCTTTTTATCCCAATATTTCCGTCGGCTGGGATAATAACGTAAGATTTTATAATTTTATGGCGGGTGTTGTTGAAAACAATACTCCCGAAAATTTCAGAGCGGCTTGTGAAGATGTAAAGAAATTTGCGGACAAATCACTTGCCGACGGAATTATGAAGGCTCCCCTTATTACCGTAAACAGCTGGAACGAGTGGACTGAAACCAGCTATCTTCAGCCTGACGACCTTTACGGCTACGGTTATCTTGAAGCAATAAAGGAAGTTTTTACCGATTAATCTGCAGACAAACGGGTGACTGATATGAAAAAGATAATTAAGCTTATAAAGACGGTTCTTAAAATTATTTTCGGTGTTCTCGGCACCGTTATCGGTATTGCGGCGCTTCTTTGTGTAATTACTCTCGGCTGGTCTTTGGTGCAGATGTCAAGAGGCGAGGTAACTGAAACCCTTCCCGTGGTTTCGGAGGATTTCGTGCCTGAGGTAAGAATTATTACTTTTACCGATACACACAACGAAAATGAAAACGTAAAGGCGGCTGTCAACGCGGCTTACGCTCTTTTTGATAACGATGAAGTCTATAAGGGTGTTGACGCATTCTTCGGTCTCGGTGATTTTACTTCCATCGGCGGAGAAAATGACTTTATTGCATATAAAGAGGCGCTCGATGAGTGTGTAAGAGACGATACCGTAATGATAAATGTGCTGGGTAATCACGAGATGAAAACAGCAGAAGCTCCCGAATATTTTGTGAAGCATTTCGGACACGAGGTAAATACCGTAACAGATGTCAACGGCTTTACTTGTATTGCTTTTTCAGGTGAAAGATGGCTTACGGAATGGACTGTATCAAATGACAGCGTAAGGTGGCTCAGTGATGAAATTGAGAAGGCTGAGGAAACGGCAGGGGATAAGCCCATATTCGTTTTCCAGCATCCCCATCCCTTCGGCACCGTTTACGGCAGTACGATATGGTGCAATCCTCAGCTGAATCCCGCTTTTGCAGGACACAGTAAGGTAATCAATTTCTCGGGACATTCCCATTTCCCCATGAATGACCCCAGAAGCATAAATCAGAGCACTTACACCTCCGTTGGTGTTGGCGCAATGGCAAGATTTGAACTTGATAAGAATTATATAATCGGTCAGCATCCCGAAGGATATGAGGATGCAACACAGTTTGCCGTTATTGAAGCAGACAGCACGGGACGTGTAAGAATCAGAGGCTACGACGTTCTTTCGGAAACGTTTTTCTGCGACTATTTCATTGAAAACGTAAATGATGCGGCTTCTTTTGCCTATACCTACAAAAATCTTAAGGCTCACGATACAGCTCCCGTTTTTCCTGCAGAAATCAAGGTAACTGCAACGGTGAATGAAGACGGAGGCTACAGAGTGGAATTTACCGAAGCTCAATCGGCTGAAGGCTTTGTTGTTCAGAATTATACCGTGAAAATATCTGATTTAAACGGCAAGGAGCTTTATAAGGAGCAGTTTGTTGCCGATTATTACATAATTGACGAGGATAATACATCGGGCTTCAATGTACCCTCGGGAATTCTTGAGACAGGTAAGGATTACATTTTTGAAATAACCGCAGAAAGTGCTTACCATAAGACTCAGAAATCAGGCGAAATTGTATTCACGGTACAGGCAGAATAAATTAAGGTTATATATAAAAAAATATTTTTGAGCAGGTAATTTGCCTGCTCTTTTTTTGGTTAAAAATTTCATTCTTCCTTTTTGGAAATAATAATGCAATATTAGTGCTAAAATGTATTTTATGAATAAATATTCACAGAAAAGGTGATAAATATGACAAAAGCATTGCCAAAAAGCAAAATGTACCGTTACTGCCTTGCTGATATTGCAAAGGGTCTGTTCAACGGTATGATAGGTAACTATCTTCTCTATTTCTTCCAGCCTACAGTAAAAAGCGGTCTTCCTGTACTGCTTCCCGAAAACAAGCTTCTCGGCTTCATAACCGTTATGGCTCTTATTACCGCTATCGGTAAAATCGTTGATGCCGTAACCGACCCCATTGTTGCAAGCCTGTCCGATAAGTGTAAGCACAAGGCAGGCAGAAGAATGCCCTTTCTTCGTTATGCCGCAATTCCTTATGCATTGTCAGTGCTTCTGATATTCTTTGCTCCATTTAAGGAGGGCTCTGTTCTCAATGCATTATGGGTAGGCTTCTTCCTTGTGACCTACTATACCTCATATACCTTCTACTTTATTCCAAAAAACGCTCTTGTGCCCGAAATTATCCCCGATGCAAAGGTAAGAGTCGGCTACTACGGAGTAAGCACCGTATTCTTTATGGGCTCAAGCTCCTTTATGTATGCCGCAACGCTGTTTGTTGATATGCTCAAAAATGCAGGTCTTTCACCTCTCTGGGCGTGGAGAACAGTGTTTACTGTGTTTGCCGCTATCGGTATTACCTGTCTTCTCCTCAGTGCCTATGCCTTTAATGAAAAGGAATACGTTACCGAAAACACAAAGCCCAAGGAATCAATGCTCAAGTCCTTTGCGCTTGTTTTCAAAAATAAGAATTTCGTTATTTTCAGCCTCGGTGACCTCTTCAGCGGCGTTTCAATGGCATTTTTCCAGACTGCTATGCTTTACTACATAACAATGCTTCTGAACGTGCCCGAGTCCCAGTCCTTCCTCGTTATGCTCTCTGCCATTGCAGTTGCAATCTGCCTTTTCCCCGTAATTATAAAAATGAGCAGAAAGTTCAACAAGAAGCTTCCTCTTATAATCGCAAGCGTAGTCTTCACTGCAGTTTTCGGACTTATTTATTTTGGTGATAAAATTGCCGCTTTGGCTCCCGGAAACGAGCTTTTCATAGGTCTCGGAATGGGTGTTATTGTTTCATTCCCCTTTGCGGCAATAAATATTCTTCCTCAGTCCGTTGTTTCCGATATCATTCAGTGTGACTGTCTTGTAAACGGAGTAAACCGTGAGGGTATATTCTCCGCCGTTAAGACCTTTATTGAGAAAATCTGCTCAGCAATTGCTATGATGGGTGTTTCAAGTATTCTTGCAGTAGGTGCTCTTGAGGGTGAATCCGTAGGTCTTCAGGGTGTTAAGCTTACGGGTGTCTTTGCAGGTGTTTTCAGTCTTCTTTCACTGATTATCTTCATTTTCTACAACGACAAAAAGGTTACCTCAACCATCGAAAAGTACAGAGGTGAAAATAAGTAATGAAAAAAAGAATTTTATCGGCTGAAGAAAACCGTAAGAACGTTTCTCCCGAGAAGAACAATGAATATGCCCTGAAGCTCAAAAAAATGATTGACTGCAAAACCGTTTTTTCAAGAGACGGAGAGAATAAGTCTGAGTACGAAAAGTTTTCATCTGTAATTGAAGAAAACTTCCCGAATATTGCTTCAAATGCGGAAAAGCTCATATTCGGAAGCGGTTGTTTTGTGTACGTCATTAAGGGCAGAAATGCAAAGAAAAATATAATACTTATGTCACATCACGATGTGGTGGAGGGTGATGACGCGTGGGATACCGACCCCTTCAATGCTCAGATAAAGGACGGCGCAATGTGGGGCAGAGGCACAATTGATACGAAAACTCCGCTTTTTGCAGAGCTTCAGGCCTGCGAGGAGCTGCTTTCGGAAGGCTACGATTTTGAGGGTATAAACGTGTATATAGGCTCCTCCGATAACGAAGAGGTATGCGGTGACGGTATGGTGCTTGCGACCCGTTATTTCAGGGAAAACGGCATCCGTTTTGATGTTGTACTTGATGAGGGCGGTGCAATTACCGAGGGAATGATTCCCGGCGTAAAAAACAAGAGCGCAATGGTTGCAGTTCACGAAAAAAGCCGTCATCTCTACCGTGTCAGCACCAAGGGTATAAATAAGGGTCACGGCGGTCTTAATCCTTCCGATGACAGTGCAATATTAAGGCTTACTCAGTTTATAAATGAAGTAAACAGCAGTAAAATTTATAAGGGTGCATTTTCCTCCGAGGTAAGAGGTACCTTTGAAACACACGCTCCCTATATGCCTTTCCCGCTCAACGTGCTTTTCGGAAATCTTACACTGTTTTCTCCGTTAATCAAGAAAATAATGTTATCCATTCCTCAGACAAAGGCTATGCTTTCAACAAGCATCACCTTTACCAACTTCTTTGCGGGAACAAAGGATGATCCGCAGATAAAGGCAAAGGAAGCTGAGGCTTCAATGTTTCTTCGCTGTATCCGTGAGGATGATTTGCTTGAAGGCCTTGAAAAAATCAAGGTAATAGCTAAAAAATACGGTGTTGAGATTGAGGAGATTGAAAGAGACTACTGTCAGCCCTCATCCTTTGACAGTACGCCCTATAAGCTTCTCGAGAAAATTATGAATGAAAATTTCCCCGATGTGATCGTAGCCCCCTTCCTGCTTACTGCAGGCACGGATGCAAGAAGATTTACTGACGTTGCAGACAGCATTCTTCGTTTTGCTCCCATTGATCTTGATAAGAAGCAGTTTGCATCAATTCACAGCGCAAACGAACACATAAAAATCAAAAACATCGGTGAATGTGTCCTCTTCTATAAAGAATTTGTAAAAAGATTCAAATAAAAAAGCTAAAAAGTGATTGCAGTTTTTTTTTGCAATCACTTTTTCTGTTTTTAGTTTTTTTCCGGATTAAGGAAATTGTAGCTTTTGCCGAGGAGCTCATAAAATTTTACGGCGTAGGGATTAATGGCATCCCATATGGGTTCATCATAAAGTGTAATCCACGTATAGATTCTTCTTGTAAAATGTCTTAGGTCATTGTGAGAAATATCATGGTTTACACGCTCGCCCAGCCTTGTGACGCCCATTGCTACCAAATCATTATACAGATTTTTGTTTGCTGTCATCCAGAGATAGGGGTGCTGAAATCTTGAAAACTCCGATTTCTTGTTTGCGCATTTCCAATATCTCCAGCAAAGCTCGGAGCGGAGAATCTGCTGCATCTGCTCTTCATTTTCAGCCTCGGCTTTTGCCATTTCCCAGAGCTCGTCGCATCTTTTTATTTCCTCAGCGGTAATGCCCGGAAGGGAACGGCGGGAGTCCTGCTCGAGATACAGGTGCTTTGTTTTTGTTACAGCACGCTTTGTTACGACATCTATAAATTCCTTGAGATGTATTCCTCCGGGACCGTATACACCGAGAAGATAGCCGGTCATTTCCTTTTCGTAATCAAGATAAGGATTCTGCATAAGCTTTGCAAGAAGATAGGTCTTCATTTCAGCAAATTCAGCATCACATTCATCTATATAGAAAATGCCCTGCTGATAAATACCCTTTACGTTGTTTTCATAGAAAATCTGAGTGTTACGCTGAAGAGTAGCAAAGTTAGCATAGATATTTACACTTTCATCGCAGTTGAGATTGTAGTGCCAGATATAAAGTCTGTCGCAGATACTGCTCCATTCTCTGAGGTCTTCCATAAACTTTACGTTTTCCTTGCAGTCTGGATCGTCAAGGGTATGACCGAAACAGCACTCAATGGAGCAGAGGCGGACGATAACGTCATCACGGGGAACCACGTTTGACGGCGCCTGCCTTGTGTACTGATACGCAAAGGTATCAATTGCAAGGTCATGATATTTGCCCGTAGCCTTGATTCTTTCTGCTATTTCATTTGCAAAGGTCAGCATTGTGCCTGCCTGAGAGCCGTTTGCCTTGTCAAGTGCCTTACAGCTTTCGCAGGTGCAGTAATTCTGATTGTCTGCCTGAGTTACGGAAAGAATCTGCAGGGGAGCATCGGGGTTGTATTTTTCTTCGAGAAGCGCGATAGCCTCAGCAGTCACGATATCCTTTACATCTTCATTTGTAAGGCAAAGCTGATCGGGTACACGCTTGCCCTTAACGAGAGCATAATATTCGGGATGATTTTCAAAGTATTTGTCGGGCTTGCAGAACTGATTGACAAGTGTATGGCTGGAGGCTCCGATGTAATCTACCGTGTAGCCCTGCTCGGGAGCCAGCTTCTTATATATACCTCCCGTAACACCGTTTGCTACGGCAAATTCGGGGTCTCTTGAGCTTTTTGTGTCGGTTTCCGAATACTCGAAGAAGGGAGTGTAGCTGACGTCTATATCAGCAGGTACGCAAAGGCTTTCATTTTCGGGGATTATTATAACCTCAGCCTCGTACCAGTGACAGTCGCAGTAAGCTTCAAGGAAATAATAAACGCCGTTTATTGTACCCTTGCTGCCCGCACCGTCTATGATTATTCTTTTGTTTTCGGAGGTTATGGTGTAGCTTCCGTCGGGGGCATCGGTGAAATCTGCGGATGAGCGAAGAGTATCACCAACGGAAATTTCATATTCCGCTTCTTTGTTATCGGTGATTATCTCAATATTACCGCCCGTGATTTCATCAAGGTAATATTTCAGTCTTTCTGCCGCATAATTGTCGGTTATACTCGCATTCTCGCTTTTTACAATAACGGCTTTCGTTACGTCAAAATCAGCATTTTCCGCAGAAAAGCCTTCAATGACAAACAGGGAAAAGGTTATGCAAAAAGCCAGCGCGAGACTAAGAAACTTTTTAGTCCTTTTCATTTTAATCTCTCCTCAAAAAAATTATATTGACCAGCAGCTGTCCGCAAAGCGTGTAATGCGGTGGGGGAATGCTCTGAAAAAGTCTTCGGCATCGTTTTTCAGCTCAACGCCGTCAATGAAAACGGCAGAATCCTTGTTGTGACCTTCACCGGCAAGAAGAAGCCTTGCTGCGGCAGGAGGCGTAAGAGCAACGTCGTAGTCTCCGTCCTCCTTATAGGTGATATCAGCCTTGCCGTTTTCGTATTCAACCTCAAAAATACCGTTGTTACGGCTAATGGGGTCAATGCTTTTAAGACGGAATTTTCCGTGTGCCTTGGGGTATGAATTGCTTTCAAGAACAGCCTTAAGATTATAAATACGGGCCGCAACACCGCCGCCGTGCTCATATCGCACCTCGTCAATACGGTCGCAGAGAATAGCAAAGGGGGAGCCCTGATACTGATTCTTTACCACAAGGTGCTTTACAAGACCGTCGTAGTTGCGAAGAAAGCCCACAAGTCCGAGAAGTGCCTCGGGAGACAGCACGAATAATTCCTCAACCGTCAGCACCTCGGGGCGTTTGACTGTAAATCTTACGTAGCCGTCAGCGGTACCGTCCTTGTCATAGTGAAGATAGGTATAATCCGCACTTTCAAGGGGCGTGTCACAGAAATGCTTTTTGTCGTCTCTGAAGCAGATAAGATTTTCTCTCAGAGCGCATTTGTTGTGAAGCTCGCAAAGCTCTTCGAGCTGTTCACCTGTGAAGAGCACCACGTCTGTGCAGCGGGGGATATTCTTAAGATTCTCAAAGGGCACCTTTACGGCAAACATACGGTTGAGATTTGCATAGCCGAATTTTTCGTAATATGAAATGGAAAAGGGATGTAAAAAACCGATTGCACGGTTATTTTCCTCTGCAGTTTCACCGATTTTATCGAATATCTCTCGAATTCCGCCCATACGTCTGAATTCGGGCTGAGAGCATACACCGCTTACAATAACGCTACCCAAGGACTTTCCGCAGAAATTGGTCTGAAAATCAAATATTTCCACGCCTGCAATTAGCTTACCCTCGTGAAATGCACCAAGCACGGGCATTTCACAGTGGGTGTCTTCATTTTTATCAAATTTCCATATAAATGAAGCGGCGGATACCTTCAGGTATTCAACTGCCTCACTGTCATTGGCAAGATATCTTACTTCCATAATTATATCCTTGAATTATTTTTTAGAATCAACGGTAATCTGTTCTGCTGCCATGGATTCGAGAGCATCTGCATCGTCGCTTTCAACAACCTTAGTCATCATCATACGGCGGGCAAGAAGCTCCTTATACATAGCTTCCTTCTTTTCATTGTTGAGATCGTAGAAAAGCATGGGGATAATACCGAGAGAGCCCGTAACGGCAGGAATGATTGTGAACATTGCGAAGAGGTAGAACTTAACCTTATCGGTCTGCTCCGTGCCCTGTCTGAAGGCGTTGACCTCGTAGCCCACAATTTTCTTGATGGCCGTGGTAACGACGTTGCTTGTGTTGGAGGAAATCTTAGCGGCAATATCCTTTGTAACGGAAGCCATAGCCTCTGTACGGTAGCCGTTTTTCCATTCGCAGTAGTCCATTGCTTCGTTGTACATTTCCGTACCGATAACGGATTTAAGACCGAAGAACATTGTCCAGATGATTTCCCAGAGAGCCATTGCAATGCCCATGGGAACGATTTTCTGATACATACCGCCCGAGAAGTCCTTCTTCATGCCGAGACAGCCGAAGAAGAATACGGGTACGTAAAGAATGTTGCCGATTTCCTTTGCAAGGATGTAAAGAAGACGGCTTGAGAAATGTCTTCTCATCCAAGGAACCCATGCGTAGCTGGCAGGGCTTATGGGAGCAGCAGGAATACCTGCTACAAGTGTCATTGAAGAGAAATGAAGAACGTCTGTGTAATAGTCATCCTGACTGCCCTTGATTGCAAAGCCGCTTAAGAAGTCGGAAAGCGTGATAAGAAGAAGGGGCTTGTTGTTTATGACTGATTTAATGGACATAAGAACGCTGGGGGATTTTATGGACTGCATAACTCTTTCCTTTGACATTCTGAAGAACCAGAAGGAGGAAGCACTTGAGCAGAGAGTTGTGAATACACCCATACCTGCAAACAGACCCGTGTAAGCCTTTGAAAGCTGTGCGGAGTTGTCAAGATATTTGCTTCTGAGAATGTCAATAAGAATCGTAACCGCCTGCTCGGGAAGCTTTTCACCGAAGAAGCCCGATGCGAAGTTTGCCATTGTTATAAGCCTCGTTCGGTCATTCGGGTGCGGCGTTATGGTCGACATAAGACCCGTTCTTGAAATTGTCTGGAAGGTGGTTATACCCTCACGTGCAACTGTAAGAAGAAGATAAAATGCGAATTTTATCATATTCGTCTGTGCCGTGCCTGCGAAGAAATAGGGCATAAGCCAGTACATTGACGTAAGAATACAGCCGGGTACTGCAAGGAAAAGAAGGTAGGGTCTGAACTTACCCCAACGGGTACGGGTTTTATCAACGATAGCGCCGAAGAAGATATCGTTCACAATATCCCATACGCTGTTGATTGAGTTTACAAGCGTCTGAAGACCCAAGTCAACACCTACGATGCTCGTAATGAAACGGGTTGAGTAAATGTTGATATTGAAGCTCTGTGCGGCATCCCAGATAACGAAGCCGAGAGTTTCCTTGGAGCCGACGTAACGGCGGTCCTGTGTTTCACCTACAAAGATCTGCTGATCCTTAAGGCGCAGTTCTTCAAAGGTTTTGGCATTTGAAGAATTGTTGTTTTCCATAAATATCACTCCGAAATTTTAATAAGATTATGTTAGCAGATAGTGTGATTTTTTACAATAAAATATTATTTTTTACGGCTGTTTCTCAGCTTTTCGGCATCCTTTTTATAGGTACGTCTGTGATTCAGGCTTCTTAATATGTAATAAGCCTCGTCAAAAGCGTATTTGTTATGGAATTCTCCAAGCTTTACGTACATTGAAACGGTTCTGTCGATGAATTTATCAAGGAAGAGCTCGATTTTGTTGGGGTACATATATTTCTTTGCATAATCGGAGAACTCGTAGTCGAATTCACGCTTTGAAAGAGAGTCAAAATGCTCGTCTCCCTTTAAGAATACACCGTTTTCACGGGAAGCTGTTGCGGCAAAAATGACGATATCGGAATCCTTCGGAAGAATCAGCCCGTTTCCGTCAAGGGGGATTTCAGCACTGAAAACGTAGAACTGCTTTGCCGTCATATTGCCGTTTTTATTGTGGGTATGTGTAAAGGTATGTGCCTGAGGAACGGGATTTATATAGCCCGTAAGTCCCTGCTGCATCAGATCCCAATGACCGAGGGGAGCGAAGCAGTCAGGCACCGTGACCGTGGTTTCCTTTGAACCGCTTACGAAGCTGACCTTCTTTTCACCAGAAAGTGACGTAAGAAGAAGATATACCTTGTTGCCGTGAGCCTTTATGGTACTGCCGTCGCAGACAAGGGCATTGAGCTTATCCTTGGAAAAGCTGTAGCTGATGCCTGCATACAAAAGCTCGTCGGGAGTAATTTCGGCAGGCACCGAAATGCCGTTTTTGAGTGTTGAGCTTTCAGGGTCCTTATCGGTGGTGATGGCTCTTGCATTGAAGGAGAGCTGTAAGTGCTCTGTTTCTTCCTCGTATTTTTTCTGTCCCTCAAAAACGAGAGCAAAGCTTCTTATGGAGCTGCCGTCAACACTGAAGCAGAGTCTTCCGTTTGTTACGGGATATTTACCGATTTCGGTTTCGTCACCTCTGACCTCATATGCTTCCTTTACGGGGAAGGGGAATGATGCTTCAATATTTTCTGCCTTTTCACCTGAGCCTTCCGTTACGCGGAAAATAATTCTGTCGGAATCCTGAGCTTTTTTAAGTCCTGTGATTCTTACCTTGTCGGAATTAAGCTTTACTGCCGAGAAGGTATTGCCGTCCTGCCCTTCGTGCACGTCGGTGACAAATGAATGCATAGGCTGACAGAAGCAGTCTGCATACTGCGTGATTCCGTCAGGGGTACCCTCGTGTCCCATTACGGCAAAGGAATATATGTTGAGTCCCATATCCATAACGTGCTGTGCACATTCCCAGCGGTAATTGCACATAGGTGTGTGAACAACCGTAAGCCTGAGTGATGAAGCATCGGGCTTGTCCCAGCCCGTCCTTGAATCACTGAAAACGGCCACGCCGAAGCCTTCCTTTTCATCCGTTATGTCTGCCCATTTCTGTGCAGGCACCTCATAAAGCTTTTCTGTGTTTGTGGGACGCTTTACGAAGCCCGTGCCTATATCGTAGGCGGCTTCCTTGTTTGCTGCCGTGAATCTGAATTCTGTTTTAAGAAGAGCTGCTTCCTCTCTCCAGTCCGTTTCGTTGTAAACAGAAACGAATCTGCTTTCTGCATCAAGAGAAATAATCTGTCTGAAGACTGATTTGCCTGCAGTTTTTGTGATTTCAAGAGAAACGAGAGCAGGACCGTTGTCGCAGATTTCTGTGACGGGAGAAGCGGCATACATATAAGGCACATCCTTGCAGTCCTCATACTTTATTTCCCATGCAGGCCAGTCGAAGCTGTTGGTGTTGCTGAAAACGGCAGATCTTACGGGGCTTTTAAGAAGCTCTTTACCGAGCACCTTATCATAAATGCCCGAAATATCTCCGTTATTGTCAATTGTAACCCTTATGTATCTGTTTTCAAGAGTGTTTTCTGAAATTGTAAGTCCCGTATCAATTCTGCTGTCTGCTGTTTCTTCTCTTACGTCAAAAACGGCAAGACCGCAGGAGGGAGCAGTTGCAATAAATGTGATTTTTCTTTTATTTTCACCCACTGCCTTTGTCTGTGTGGGAAGAGGATTTCCGTCCTTGTCATATACCGTAAATAAGCTTTTATCAGAAGTGATTTCAATGCTTACTGCACCCGTTCTGTTTTCTTTACCCTGCACGGGGTTTGATACAACAACGGGAATGCCCTTGCAGAAGGAGGTATCAAGCTGTGAAGACAGCGCCTTGCAGGCGGCTGTGTATTCCTCTGAGAAGGTGTTCAAGGACTGTATGTAGTCGTTATGATTTCTGTTGTAGCATTTTTCGAAGGAGGTACCCGTAATATCGTCGTGAAAATGGTGGGCAATTACTCTTTTCCAGGCATTATCAAGTCCGTGGGCGGGGTAGTCGGCAAGTCCCTTTATATATGCTGCTGTTGCAAATCTTTCTGCCGCATCAGCTAAAAGCTCACATCTTCTGTTCCAGCGCTTTGTAACGGTACGTGAGGTGTAGCTGCCTGCACCGTGGGCTGTAAGAAGAAATTCACCGTCATAAACGGGCATAGCCGCCTTTTCTTCCGCACTCATATTTTCAAGCTTATCGAAATATTCCTTTGTGGTTGCAGAGTAGACCTCTGTTTCAGCTTCGCTGTTCTTTCTTTGTGCTTTTACTACGTTTTTTACCGAGGAAACGTGAGGGGAGCCGCCTCTGTCACCTACACCGTGATATGCAAAGGTGAAATCGGGAAGATTTTTTTCTCTGTTGTCCTTCATTTTGTTGAGGATTCTTTCTGCCTTATGAAGGGGGCCGAATGCGGTTGTATAAGCAAAGGGCATAAGTGCTGCCCATACGCCCTTGCCGTCTGCGCCGGTCCATTTGCCCGTATCAAAGGGAATGGGTACGGAGCTTCCCCACATAAGCTTGCCCGTTGAAAAGCCTGTAAGCCCTGAATGAGCGGCTACTGTGGGCAGAGCCTTGCCGAAGCCGAAGCAGTCGGGAAGGAAAATATCGTTTGATTCGGTTCCGAATTCTTTTCTGAAATAAGAATTGCCGTAAAGAATGTTACGGGTAAGTGCTTCGGGTGAGGGAATATTGACGTCGCCGTTTTCATAGCAGGAGCCGTTGGGATTCCATCTGCCGTCAGCAATGTATTTTTTCAGCTTTTCGTATTTTTCGGGATAGTATTCCTTTATGAACTCGTATCTGATGCTGCCCTCAAAGTTGAATTTGTACTCGGGGTACGTATCAAGAAGTCTGAAATTTCTTTTAAGTGTATCGGGAATATATTCATCAATCGTCTGCTCAAGTGTCCAGAGCCACGACGTATCAAGATGTGCAGTTGCAATTGTGTAAATCTGCGGTTTGCTCTTTTTCATAATTTTCTCTCCCCGTTAATGTTTAACATTCTAACTTTAACACAAATATGTACGTTTGTCTATATATACTATAGATTTAATGTTTTTACTTGTAATACAAATAAAATAATAGTATAATATTTTATCATAAGACTGTGTAAAAGCTCTTTTATGAAGGGAGACAGAAAAATGAACGTAAATGAATATCTCAATCTTATTGATAAAGTCAATGAAAGCGGCAGATATAAGCCCGATTGGCAGTCTCTGTCCCATCACAAGGTACCCTCGTGGTATATGAATGATAAGGTGGGTGTGTTTATCCATTGGGGTATATATTCCGTGCCTGCTTACGGTAATGAGTGGTATTCCAGGGGAATGTATGATAAAAATTCCGGTGAATTTGCACATCATGTAAAAACTTACGGTGAACAAAAGGATTTCGGATATAAGGATTTTATTCCTATGTTCAAGGCAGAGAAATTTGATGCTGCCCGTTGGGTAACTCTCTTCAGAAATGCAGGTATAAAATATGTTATGCCCGTCTGTGAGCATCATGACGGTTTCGCTATGTATGAAACAGAATTTAACCGCTGGAATTCCGTCAATATGGGACCCTGCCGTGATATTGCCGGTGAATTGAAAGCAGAGTGCGAAAAGAACGGACTTACCTTTTGTGCGTCAACTCACAGAGCAGAGCATTATTTCTTTATGAATATGGGCAGAACCATAGACAGTGATGTCAATGATGAGGCATACCGTGATTTTTACGGTCCTGCAGTTTATTCTGAAGAATTTGATTCCAAAATTTTGCATATAACAACTGCTGACACATATTCTGTCGGTGCAAGCAAGGAGTGGCTTGAGGACTGGCTTGTCCGTACTTGTGAGCTTATTGACAGATATCAGCCGGCTGTTCTCTATTTTGACTGGTGGATTCATAATCACTCCTTTAAGCCCTATCTGAAAAAGCTTGCGGCATATTATTACAATCGTGCAGAAGAATGGGGCAAGGAAGTTACTATCAATTATAAGCACGAGGCATTTCCGCCGACAGTTGCCACATTTGATGTGGAACGAGGCGCTCTTACGGATATTTCTCCTATATATTGGCAGACAGATACTGCTATCGGTAAATGCTCCTGGGGCTACAGAAAGGATAATGAGTATAAGAGCGCACGTCAGGTTATCTGCGACCTTGTTGACATTGTTTCCAAAAACGGTAATCTTCTTATCAATGTCGGTCCCCGTGCGGACGGCACAATAACAGAAGAGGAAACGGAAGTTCTTCTTACAATGGGTAAGTGGCTGGAAACTAACGGCGAAGGTATTTACGGAACAACCTTCTGGAAAAAATTCGGTGAGGGCAAGGTTAATGCAAAGGACGGATTCTTCCAGGACGGGGACGAAAAGCAGTTTACCAATGAAGATTTCAGATTTACTTATAAAAACGGATATCTCTATGTTTTCCAGATGAGACCTTCAATGACTGTCAGAATAAAGACTTTGAGAAAGCATAATCCCCACGACTATCTTATTGAGAATATTGAGCTTTTAGGCAGAAAAGAAAAAATAGAATTTACAAGAAACGAAGAATATCTTGAAATTAACTTGAAAGCAGAACCCGAAAACGATTTACCCATCTGCTTTAAAATGGAGATAGGATGATATTTTATGATTAACATAATGGGTTATTTACTCTCCTCATACGGTGCATTTGTCGGTACCTGTGAACATATAAAACTGAATATATATTCCCGCAGAGGACTTAAAATGCAGGAAAAAACCGTAAAAAGACTTATGCGCTGGAATAAGTCTACTGAATACGGAAGGCTTCATAATTTCAATAAAGTAAAATCAATTGAGGATTATCAGAGAATTGTTCCTCTGTCCACTTACGCCGATTATGATGAATACGTGTGGCGTATGGCGGAGGGTGAGAGAGGGCTTATTACCAATCTTCCCGTAAGACGCTTTACCGAAAGCTCGGGCAGCACGGGAAAATCAAAGCTCGTGCCCTTGTCCTTCTGGGCAGAGTGGGTTGCTCAGTGCTTCGGATTTTCAGCCCCCATAGGCTGTGCCGTAAAGTGGTTTATTAAAAAGGGAAGACCTCTTCCTCCCCAGAAGGGACTTCTTACCGCAGAGACCTCATGGCGCAAGGTGAAGGGCGGTACAATCAGCTGTCTTTCATCAATTCCGCTTCTTAATATCCGTCCGCTTGTACCGATATTTGCAACCTCTCCCAAGGAAGTACTTTTCCCTGACGGCTCGGATATGGATATGCACTATCTCAAACTGAGATTTGCGCTTATAAACACAAAAACAAGCTATCTCGGTACCATTTTTATTACTACACTTGAATCAATGTTTTTCTATATGGAGGAAAACTGGGAAATGCTCTGCGATGATATCGAAAAGGGTATTATCAACGAAAGCGTAAACGTTCCCGACCATATAAGACGTAAGCTTGAAAGAAAGCTGAAGCCTATGCCCAAAAGAGCGGAGGAATTGAGACGTGAGTTCAGAAAGGGCTTTGACGAATCTCCCATAGTTCCGAGAATTCTCCCCAGAGTTGAATGGCTTTACGGTATGGGAACAGGTGCACTGTCCCTTTATGCAAAGAAGCTTCGCAGATACATAGGTGAGGATATGCCTATTCATTACCTCGGCTACACTGCAACCGAAGCATTTATGGCAGTTCCCATAGAGTTCAACTCCTTCGAATACGTTATGCTTCCTCAGAACGGCTTTTATGAATTCCGTCCCGTTGAGCAGGAGGGCTATGATAATCTTCTGACTATCAGGGACCTTGAGCCCGGCAAGGAATACGAGCTGATTCTTACCAATATGAGCGGCTTCTACCGCTACAGAATTGAGGATGTTGTAAAATGTACGGGATACTATCATCAGGTGCCCAAAATCACCTTCTGTTACCGACTTAATCAGATAGCTAACATAAGCGGTGAAAAAATCAGTCAGATGGCTTTTGATGAAATGATTGAGAATCTTTCCGAGGAAATGGACGATTTATATATCGGCTACAGCATTTATCCCGACCGCTCAACCTCTCCCGGACATTATGTGCTTCTTGTAGAGACCGCTTCTCCCGTGTCGGAAGAGAAAAAGAGCCGTTATAACGAAGCCTTTGAAAGGATGCTCTGCAAGGGTAACGTTTCCGTTGAGCCCCTTATAAAGAGCGGTGCGCTGGGACATCCCGTGGTTAAATTCCTTCGTCACGGAACCTACGACGATTACCGCGAGGTGCTCAGAAAGCGCGGAGCAAACCTTAATCAGGTAAAGCCCATCAAGGTTATTGATAACGATGAGAAGAGAGATTTCTTCTTTTCACACATAGAGGAATAACGGTGAATTTATATGGAATATAATGAATATCTCCGCAGTAAGGGGATAGTCTCCGAAAAGGTGATTGCAGACCTTAAGTCTTACCGTGATGCACATCCCGTTACGGGAAAGCGCAGGCTTCCTACGGAAATGTACGATAAGGTAAATCTTATGTGCAGAAATTATATGGACCGTCTTGCGCGATTTGAGATGGATTACGATTTTATAGTTGATGCGGAAGCTTTTAAGACAGTTGCAATCTGCTGTCTTGAAACCGTGACAATTCTCCGCTCGCAGGTCATAAATCACCCCGTTTCTCCCTATTGGAAGCTTGCTGATTACGATATCACTGATTTTGCCGATATACGTGAGGTGGAGGATATAGGCAAGGCGAAGGAGGAGTTCTTCGCCCGTGAAATCCCCCTGAAGAGCAATGTGCAGATGAATATCGGCGTTTACTATCATAACGGCAGAACCTACGTCCTTTTTATATGGAATCATATGTGCTTTGACGGTGGGGGATTCAAGATGTTCTGGAGTGATTTCTGCAGAAATTACACGGATTTCGTCCTTCACGGTATTTCTCCCGTGAATTTCTCTGTCGGCTCCCGTAAGTACAGTGACGTGTACAAGGATATGGATAAAAAGACGGCAAGGAAGGCTAAAATGCAGCTTGCCAACGTTTCTCCCCGTACTAAGGTAAAGTTCCCCTTTACCCCCGTAAACGGCGAGGAAAAGGTGGTTATCGTCTCCCGTCGTGTGGAGGCAGAGGATTTCTCCCGTGCCTGCGCTTATGCGAAAAACGTGGGTGCCACGGTGACAGACCTTCTGCTTGCATCCTATATTGATGCCCTCGGAAAGATTTCGGGGCTTACTGCCGCTGACAGCCTCAGCGTTGCCTGCGCAACTGATCTGAGACGTCATATAAAGGATTTATCTGCCATTGGCTACACGAATCACGTGTCCTTTATGCACTGTGCCCTTGATAAGAAGGGGAGTGACCTTCGTGAGACCCTGCTTCTTGTCCGTGACATGACAAAGGAGCTTAAAAATGACTATTTTCTCGGGCTTCACGGCTTGCCGCTTCTGAATTTTGCATATAAAAATATGTTTTATATTCAGGCGGAGAGTATTGTTAAGCTTTTTTATAATAATCCGCAGATGTCGGTGAGCAACGTAGGAAAAATTGAGCCTTCGCTGTATCCCTTGGGACAGTCGGGGCCCTTTGATGCCTTCGTTGCAGGTGCCGCTAAAAACAAGCCCTGTGCAGTTATGACAGCCCTTTCTATTGGCGGTGCGCTTTCGGCTTCAATATGCCTCAGAGGTAACGAAGAGGATAGAAAAATCCTCGAAAAATTTTTCACGGAATTTGAAAATAACATAAAATCATTATGAAAAAAGTAAGCTTTACAAACAACCAGCTGAAAATAATTGCAGTGGCTTCCATGCTTCTTGACCACGTCGGAACAGAGCTTTTTCCGCAGGTCACGCTTCTTCGTATTCTCGGCAGAATCGCGTTCCCCGTGTTCTCCTTTATGATAGCTGAAGGATGCTTTTACACACGGGATAAGCGGAAATATCTGTTGAAAATTGCAGGATTGGGTGTGGGCTGTCAGCTGGTTTATTTCATCGCTGAAAGATCCTTCTATCAGAACGTGCTGATATCCTTCAGCCTGTCAATTCTTACCATTTTTGCAATTCGGTATTTCCTTGAGAAGAAGAGTGTAAAAGCAGCAGCGCTACTGATTGCGGACGTTGCCGCGGTGACATTTCTCTGCTTCGGAATGCCGAGGCTTCTGCCGGGCTTTCACATTGATTACGGCATTTTCGGTCTTATTCTGCCCGTTGCAGTTTATTTTGCACCGAATAAGTGGCTGAAATTACTTGCTGCAGCAGTGCTTCTGGTGCTTCTTTCAATTGATATGGGCGGCGTGCAGTGGTATTCGCTGATATCCCTTGTGTTCATCGCACTTTACAGCGGCACGCGAGGGAAGCTGAACCTCAAGTACCTCTTTTACGTGTTCTACCCCCTGCACCTTGCAGTTATTTACCTTATAAAAATCCTGTTCTTCTGAAAAATCCCGCTAAAAACTAAAATCCCCTGTATCGTGAGATACAAGGGATTTTTTGTTGTGTGTCTCTTAAGAGATAAATGCCTGAAGAGCACCCATGTCAACAGATGTAAACTTGCAATAAAATTCTATGGGGAGCTGTATGTCGCAGGATTCATTAGCTGCAAAAGTGTTTCTGAGCTGTTCTGGGGTGAAATCGTAACCGAGAATACTTGTAATCAATTGAGCATCAACTTTTTGAATGCATGTTGTTACTGCACTTGCGCCTGTGGCGGCAGCGATAGCGATTGTAGGTTTTGTGTACTGTTTCATTTTCTCTGCCTCCTTAAGCCATAATTGATTTTAACAGATTAACAATCTTGTCAAGCATAGACTGAATCATGTTAAGAACTTCTGTGAATTTTTCTGTAATCTGCTCGAAGAAGCCTTTTTCCTCATTGTTATCTTCTCCATCTTCGGGCTCATTTGAAGGCTCTTCAGGAAGAGGTTCAACAACGGGAGGAGCCTCGGGTGTGGGAATCTCGGGAATTTCTTCTGTTTCGGGTGCATTGGGCTCTGAAGGAGTGGGAGGCGCAGACATCATCATACTGATTCTGGGCATTGCCGACATCATCATAGGAGCCATAACACCATTGGTGATTTTTAATGTATCAATAGCAACGAGAGAGCCGTTTCCGTTTGCATCGACAGCTGACGTATTCTGAATGTATACAAGGCCGTCTGCAGGAATTTCATCAATTCTGTAATACATTTCCATTGTGTTGTTAATGGTGTATTCTTTGCCGTTGATAACTACCTTTGCTTCACCGTTTACAGTACGAAGACTAATCATTGCCTTTGAGTTAGGAGTTATTGTTTCGCCATCAAATTTAAGGTTAAACGAGATTGCATTTCCGGGATTAAGATAAAGCTCGTTCTTGGGACCCTTTTTATCATAATCCGCGAATGTAATTGTGTCTTCTGCAGAAGCATCCTTTTCCAAGTATGCAATACCGTTGAGATTTGTTGCTCCACTTGTTATAGCTGAACCGGAAACAAGATTCTTCATAACGTTATAATATCTTGCTCCCTGTTCGGAATCCGGATACATACCGTCAGCGGCGCCAAGGCCTGCAGGCTGATAAGTTCTGAATCCGTCAAAGTAGTTTGTAAGATTTGTTAAACTTGCTGAAGTGTTTGCTCCGGTTGTGAAGAATCCGAATGTTGTTGCAACGTCTGCACCTTCACCGCCGTTAAGAACAGAGTTTTCATCGCAGAATGAGATTTCAATATTCTCATCCATAAGCTCTTCCATTTCGGCATACATAAGAATTGCTTCTATAACATCTTCCTCGAAGGCTGCAGCATCGAAAGCGGTATCCACATTGTCTCTGAGACCGAAGGTCGCTGCACCTCTTTGTCCGACTATTGAATTGAGGTATACGGAAGTGATTTCTACTGTATGCTTGCCGTACATAGGTCCTCCGTACTGATCCTTATTTTCGTGGTGAACAAAGGGTACCTGATTAAGTCTGTCATTGTCACCGAGAATATCAGTGTCCGAGAAGTAAGTATCTGTAATGTATACCTTTTCAATAGAATCACCGTTTTTGATTGTGACGATGTAAATACCGGTGTCAGGACCGCAGGATCCGTAAAGGTCAATAGCTGTACCGGTGTAGTCAAACTTAAGGGTATCACTTCTGAGCTTTGAGTCATTTACGAAAGACGTATAAACAGTTCCGTTTGAGAAGCCGTTACCGTCTTTGAGATAACCCTTATCGTAACCATAGACATCGTTTTCATTCGTAAGATCCTGACTGATTTCGTTGGAGGTTGTACTTGCAGTCCAATCTGAACCTTCAGGAAGGGTTATTGCCGTTTCTTCAAAGTAAACGTTTGAGGCGGGAACAACGTTAATCTTGAACCAGTCGTAAGAGAAATCGGGACGCTTAATGAGACAGTAGCCTGCGTTATTTACCCCCATATTGTCGGGAAGCAGACCATAAACAAGGTGTTTGCCACTGTTTTTTGTTGTAATAGTTACATTGTTTTTTCCGTTAGCGGGATCAGGAAGTGTGGTACTATAAGTTTCCTGCTTATTAGGAAGCACACTGATGGATTGAATTTCACCGTTAACATCTGTATCAAGCATTCCGATACCGTAGTCAAGAACATAAGTGTACTCGGGAACGTTTACATAGTCTGTGGGATACCCTTTCCACTTTATGTTATTATAACCCAGGTAAAGGCCGGTTTTTTCGTCGTTTGTTACTGTTTCGTTGTCTACTGTTGAATTTAATGTAAGACCTGAAATTGAAACAATAAACTTTTCAGCTTTATCTTTACCTATGTTGGCTGTTGAAACATAATGGGAAGAGAAGTCAAAGCCTTTTACTTCAACAGTTCGATTATTATTGGTGAGGGTAGCTGTAAGACCGCTTACGTCATCTATAGTTTCTTCTTTGAAATAAAGCCTTCCGAGACCGTCATAATCAGCTTCAACGGATTTATAACTGAACTGTGCTGAATTCATATTGAAAAACTGACCTAAATCTTCCCTTATAAAAGATGCTTTATTAAATCTTACGTAAGAAAGTACATTGTTTGTTGTTTTTGTTACAAGGCTTTCTGCAAAAGCTCTGAATTTTATCGTCTCTGAAGAATCATCAATTTGAATTTTAGAAAAATCTGTAGGAATTTCAAGGGTGAATCCATTTGCATATTGGTTCGCTTCACCGGGAGTTTCGATGCTGGTTGCATTTATGTAGTTTGATGATGCATAGTTGAGCAGATTTGAAGTATAATCTGTGTCATATTTGGTGCTGCCGATTTTTACTGTATAAACAAATCCGCCGTATTTTTTTGCATCAAAAGCTTTTGCAATACCGTTATTTGCTGTAGTTTCATCAAGATTATCTGCTCCTGTAATAAGGAATACAACAGCATTTCGATTACCTGTTATTGTATAGTCTTCATCGCTATATTCCACAGTGTTTGCAGCTCTTGATAAGCCTACAGAGGGCTGAGCACTTGTAGCACTTGCTGAAATTTCTGCGACCTTTTTTCTGAATGCTCCGAATTCTGAATTTGCATAAAAAGCATTGTTAAACTCATTTTTTTCTTCATTGCTTATTGATTTGTCACCATTGGTATCCAACGCGGTTTTTATTGACTCTGTACCATTGTCATCAATAAGATATGAATTTGCGGGGTTACCATAAGTAATAAGTGAAACACGATGCTCGGAGTTGGCTTCAGCTATCTGATATGTCATTTCAGTTATAAAGTCGCGTGCTACTTGCATTCTTGATGGTTTGCCTTCGGGTGCACTGATTCTATAATGATCGCATTTACAAGCATTTGTTTTGTTGTCAATCGCAGAAGTAACAAAACTAGCAGTGTTGTCGGCATTTGTGTTAACCTTGTTTTTTAAGTCTGAAAATGTTAAGCTCTTTTTTCCATTGTACCAGCCGTTATCATCAGTTAACAAATAAACTTCATTTTCTGAGACCTTATAATATACCCAGTAAAATTGCAGATAATCACAACCTGACTTATTGTCAGTATCTTTAATTACGATTTCGAACGGATAGTAGCGTCCGTCATCATGTTTAAAGTATAGAGTATAGTTGCAGTCATATATGGGAACGTCGGCCTTACCATGCGTAAGGTTGTCTGTATTTGAAACAAGGTTATGTAGTCCCAGCCATTCGTATGTCGAATCAGAGTAAAAACCATCAGCGTCAGGCTCGTTCATTTTTGTTGAATTGTCAAGAACAAATATGAAGTCAGTGGCTTTAATATTTTCGTTCTTCATATACTGAACAGCAGAGGTAGCATAAGTTTCAAGATTAACAGTGTAAGTACCGTCAGGCTTTAATTCAGCATTAAGGTCAGTGAAAACGTCAGTTCCGTATGTTGAAGCATAGGGGTCCTTCACACGCTTGTAAATATGCATAGTATTGTAATTTTTTGCATCAGTATCATCTGATTTTGCAATGTGGAAAGTGCCCTTTACTTCTTCAAGACCGTGATACACGGGAGTATATCCGGGATATTCATAGTTCTGGTAGAGATCTGTGTATTCTTTGAGCTGATCAGGAGTATAGCCCGGATTGCACCATACGGTATAGTCTCTGCTTGTCATAGTGAAGTTTCCATTTGAACCACTGATGCCGATATATTCCGGCCTTTGGTTCATTGTGAAAACTTCTGTGGTGTAGCAAAGATATCTGTTGTTTCCGTAGTAGTAGTCAGAGTTAAGAAGACACGAACCCTCACCATTTGGTGCTGTGTCTTTTGTAATTGTCCAACGGATTGATTTTTTGCTGTCGTCGGTTTCGTTGAGGTAAATTACATCTGAACCGTCATCTGAAATACCGGTTGAATACTCTGTAATGGGATAACCGATTAAGCCCATTGAGTCTAAGGTGTTGGCACGAGTGATGTTGGTATCGTCAGCGTTTCGACCTTCCTTTTTTGGGAGCTTTGCACCGCCGTATCCGCCGAAGGAGTCAATTGCATAAAGTATGGGCTTCTGTGTAACGGGGTCCTTTTCTTTTGACTCAAAAACAATAATGTATTCTGTGTTAGCTGCTTCGCCCGCACGGATTTCGCTGATATCCGAAACCTTTTCGTAATATATCGACTGTACTTCTTCTGCGGGTCTCGGAACATTGTTTATTTTGTGCTGATCAATTTTCCAGATAACGTCAATAGGCTGGCTGCATGATCCTTTGCCATCTCCGCCTGTTTTACCATCACCGTAATAAGCATATGCTGCACTTTCTGCAAACATATAAAGGTAGTCTTCAATAACGCAGAGTGCTTCACCCATTGCCATAAAGTCTTTATTTGTATATTTTACATTGTCTCCTTTTGGATTAGCAGCGGTAACTGTTTTGTTATTATCTAAACCGAATTGTGTGTCCATACTCCATGCAACAAAATGACAGTCTCTTACACGGTTGTTGACCGTGAGGCTTTTTGTTCCGGGGGCATAAATATCAAGGTCAGAAATTGCTAAAGCTCTTGTGTGTGTGCCGGCACCCACATCTCTGTTCCATGAACGGCTTATGTAAATTTTGCCCTTGTCAACCATTGCATACTGGATTTTGTTATACAAATTATCAAATGCAATTGCATAAGTGGGATTGCCTGCGCAGTTTGTTGCACTTATTGTGTCAGTTGTAAAACGTTCATCTCTTTCATAGATATGTATATTGTTAATTTCAAAATCATATGCACCGTTAGGAGCATCCTGGTCAAAACGGATTGTGTAGTTGCCGGAAGCATCTGAAACATTAGAGTGCCAGTTGCACTGTCCAATGGGGTTTCCGGTTGCATTTTTTACAGGTTGACCGGGGGTAAAATCAAGCTTGCAATGCCAAGTACCGTCATCATTTTTTGTAACCGTTAAATCACCATTTTTTGCTTCATTTATATGGGTAAAAGATTCTATTGATCCGTCACGAAGCAAATACATATCGTAATTGTTGATAATATTTTCGGATATGTCAAATTCAAGAGTGTAATTATAACCGTGATAAAGTGTAACAACGCCAAAGGGGGATGTTATTTCATCTGCTGAGTTTCCTGTGCCGTTTGAAACGCTACCTTTAATGTCAAAGTATCCGTTTTCATTAACTGTAAATGAATATGACATATCTCCACCGGAACCCTTGGTGTTGATATTTCCTGTTGTATTCGGAGAAATCATGTTTTTATCCTGCAGGTTATACCATTCTTCATCAGAGGAATTGCCCTGAAGCTTATAGCCTACAAGCATGCTGTTGTATGCACTGTTTGCTGCTTTTCCGTAAGATTCGTTGTCGGCAAGATAGAAATTGCCTGCCCAAAGAACACCGTCGTCATAGCAGCAGTATGATGTCTTTGCTCCCCATAATTCACCTGAACAGTCGATAGAGTCCTTGAGGTAAAGAATTTTTGATGTTCCTTCCAGAATATCCATATCTTCAAGAGGAATGTAACTTATCTTACTATCTCCGTCTGCATAATAGAAGTTGTATTCAGATGCCGCAATACCACCACCGTGAGAGGTGTTTGGGGTGTTTTCTCCGTCATACAAATAGTAGAGAGCAACAAACTTTGTTGTTACAGCATCAAGTGCATAGATAACTGACGCCTTTTTATCCTTTGTTTCGTTGGGCTGTGTGCCTGCATAATAAGCAGAAATGAGAATCCATTCCTTTTCTTTCCAGTATGTCATACCCTGAGGTGTATAGTTGTCAGCTTCGGTAAGTCCGGGAATAACAAAGTTTGTGGGCCAGTTTGTGCTGGAATCACCGAAAAACATTGACTGATAGCCTGCATAAGTTGATGCATAATTTGGAACAATTCTTGTCTGAGAAATTTTGTCAATTTTTGCATCTTCTGCATCTTCTGCTGCATCAGCCTCAATGCCGAACATTGACATATCAACTCCGGGGATGATAACCACGGAGAAAATCATCAATGCCGAGAGCACTAATGCTAAAAATCGTTTACTTGTTTTCATCGTTTTTTACCTCCTGAAAATCTGAATTTTTACAATTCATTTCTTCAATGAAATTTTTACAAAGTCTGTGGTATTCCTGAGCCTTTTTGCAGGCATAAAGGGGAACACCGTCTGTTTTTCCCGTTTCGGCAAGAGTTACAGCCGCACACACGTCGCATATCTTCGCATATGGGCAGTTTTTGCATTCCTTCGGGAGAATTATATTTTCACGGGCGTTTCGTATCTCTTCCCACGCCTCGTCAAAATCCGAAATCCGCACTGTCGGCACGTTCATCATACCGCAGGGCCTCATTTCGCCGTCATAGGTTACCCAGAATGTGGATAGCCCTGCCCGGCACCTGATTTTGTCACCGCATTCGGCGAGCTCCGTCGGGGGAGAGTAGTCCTCTTTACCGAGGGCATATTTCAGCATATTTTCGTCACCTAAAAGGCGCCGTTGCCATAAAAAGTGCTCTTTTGCCGCTTCACCGGGGGGAAGCCTTACGGGCTCACCCGAGCACCTTACGGGGGGATACATATAGGTCACGGGCTGAATTCTGTACCCGTGCTCAGAAGCGAAGCTCTGCACCCTTTTGCTGTCTCCGACATTATGGGGAGTCACGGAAAAGTTTAGCTTCACGGGAATTTCTGCCTCCCGTAGCTTTCTGAGAGCCGTCATAACCTTGTCGAAGGCTTTTTTGTCACCGCACAGTGCCTCATAGGTTTCAGCAGAAGCGCCGTAAAGGGTGATGTTCAGCCGCGACGGGGGATGATTTTTGAAAAGCTCAATTTTTTTATCATCAATCAGCACACCGTTGGTGTTGACGGAGACCACCATACCTGCTTTTTTGCAGGCGAGGTAGATTTCGTCAAAATCCTGCCGCAGCATTGGCTCTCCGCCCGTCAGCAGAACTGTGAACAGCCCCCGTTCTTTAGCCTTATCAATGAGCTTTAACCACCACTCAGTGTCCTTTTCACGGGAAAGTGCCTCACGGTCATTTTCACGTTTATGAATGTAACACATTTTACAGTCAAGGGGACATCGTGCGGTCAGCTCAAACGACCCTGCAAGGGGTGTACCGTTTTTGTCAGCATTCAGAAACATACGGTTCAGCAGGATGTCGTAGTCTATGTTCACTATGTCACTCCTGTCCGTAGTTTTATTCAGTTGTTATATATTCAGCTCCTGCTCGAGCGCCTTCACTGCATTTTCATCGGGTGTGCAGGAAAGAAGCAGCACGGGAACGGAATTTACGATTTCAATAAGTAAGTCAACGCATTTTCTCTGCTCGTCAGGTGCGCAAAAATCAAGATGCACATTTTTCAGAAGCTCGGTTACTGCCATTGCACCCGTAAGCCTCTGTACGGAATTCACCGGCGATTGCCTGAGAAGTACAACAGCCTTCAGAGGCACCGTTCTGTTCTTGCATATTCCGCTTGTTCCGCAGAAGGGAACACCGGAAGCGAGCACCTTGCCTTTTTCAATAATAAGCCCCGTTTTGTCACCGTTTACTATATCTGCATTTCTGTGCTTCTTCCATAAATCTGCCTGAGTGCTTTTTCCCGTGCCTGAGGGGGCAGAGAAAATTATGCCATGACCGTTGCAATCAATGAAGGAAGCGTGAAGCAGAAGCACATTTTCCGTCAGCATAAGCTGAGGAAATGCAACCGTCGTCCAGAAATATCTGTCACCGAGAAGCACGTTGGCATTGCGCTTTACAACCACGGTTTCACTGTGTGCCGAGGAATTGTTGCTGTAGCTTGTAACAGAGCCGTCGTCAGTTCCCATTTTTGCATATCTGTGAAAAACATCACCTTCACGTACCACTGCAATTCCGCTGCTGTTAAAATGCAGTGGATAGTCAGGATAAGAGATGCTGTCAGCCGTGTTTACCGTGACGTTGATATCAGCGTCTGCGGTCGGTTGAACTGAAAACTCTGTGAGGAAGGGATTTTCCGGCATAACGGGAGAGGAAACGCGGATGTTTTTGTTGCAAATTCTGAAAAATCTTTTCATAAAAGCGTATAATCCCACATATTAATAGAAGCATTATAATATAGATTCAATATTATGTCAATATGGAATTATGGCTTTTGTAAAAAAATTTTTTGTCCGATGTGAACAAATGCTGTTGAGAAATGCGAAAATGTGTGATATTATACATTTGGGGTGATTTTATGACAGAAGAAAAATTTTGTTTGAAGGACGGATTTGTGCTCCGTGAAATAGCAGGGGAGTTTCTTGCCGTGCCCGTGAATTCGGTGGAAAATTCATCTCAGCTTATAGTGCTCAATCCCGTCAGCGCACTCATCTGGGAAATGCTTGAGGAAGAGAAAACTCTGGCTCAGCTGGTTGATGGAATTACGGCAGAATTTTCCGTTTCCCGCGAGGAAGCCGAGGGTGATATCATAGCCTTTCTTGAGCAGCTTAAGGAAATGAATTTTTTAAAGTAACAGCAAGAAAATGATATATTGAAAATTATAATGTTCAACAAAATCAAATGAATATTACGTATAAATGACATAAGTTTGATTATTTTATAGCAAAAATGTGATATTTTTAAAAATTGAATCAGAGGTATAAAAATGCTTGAAAGAAATGTAAATCTTGAGGGCGCAAGTGTCCTTGTTACGGGTGCCGCAGGCTTTGTCGGCTACCACCTTGTGCTCGAGCTTCTCGAGACTGTTCCGGGTATAAAGATTGTCGGTCTTGACAATATGAATGACTATTATGACGTGTCAATCAAAGATTTCCGTCTCAGTGAAATTGAAAAGAAAATTGCAGAAAAAAGCGGTGCCTCCTGGGAATTTATCCGTGGTGATATTTCCGACAAGGCGCTTATTGATTCCTGCTTCAGAAAATACGGCTTTGACGTTGTTGTGAATCTTGCGGCTCAGGCAGGTGTAAGATATTCCATAACTAACCCCGATGCATACATAAGAAGCAACGTTATCGGCTTTTATAACATTCTCGAGGCCTGCAGGAATTTCCCCGTAAAGCACCTTGTTTATGCAAGCTCCTCCAGCGTTTACGGTACGAATAAGAAGATTCCCTACAGCACAGACGACAAGGTTGATAATCCCGTAAGCCTTTATGCTGCAACGAAAAAGAGCAACGAGCTGTTTGCTCACTCCTATTCGAAGCTTTATAATATTCCCTCAACGGGACTTCGTTTCTTTACAGTTTACGGCCCTGCCGGAAGACCCGATATGGCATATTTCGGCTTCACGAACAAGCTTATAAATAACGAGGATATCGAAATTTTCAATTTCGGTAACTGCAAGCGCGACTTCACCTACGTTGACGATATCGTTGAAGGCGTAAAGCGCATTATGATGTGTGCCCCCGAAAAGCAGAACGGTGAGGACGGACTTCCCGTGCCTCCTTACAGAGTTTACAATATCGGTAATTCAAACCCTAAAAATCTGCTTGATTTCGTTGATATTCTTCAGCAGGAGCTCGTTTTTGCAGGTGTGCTTCCTGCGGATTATGATTTTGAGTCCCACAAGAAGCTTGTGCCTATGCAGGCAGGTGACGTGCCCGTGACTTATGCGGATACAAGTGCCCTGGAAAGAGATTTCGGCTTCAGACCTTCAACCCCTCTTCGTGAAGGTCTTCGCCGGTTTGCACAGTGGTACAAAAATTTCTATATGTGATTTCTTTGAAACGAATCAGACTGACCTTGCACTGTCAAACGGTGTAGGGTCAATTTTTTTTGCATAATAATGTATTTTATATATGTATGTATTGACTTTTTTATAATTTTGTTATAAACTGTTGGTAATTGCGGGATTATGTTTGGAGGTGTCGTAAATGAACGATATTCATTGTCACATTTTGTTCGGTCTTGATGACGGTTCGGTCAATATTGAAGAGTCTGTTGAAATGGCAAGGATTGCTCGTTCGGGCGGCACAAAAAAGATAATTGCAACTCCTCACAGCAACGTTACGGGCTCTTTCCGTAATATGTGGTGCCCGGAATTCTGCGATATGATAGAACGGCTGAACAGCAGCATCAGAGATTCCGGCTGTGATATTGAAATTTTTCCGGGCCAAGAGATTTTCTGCGGCGAAAATTTTCTGCAGCATCTGCTTGGCGGACGTCTTATTACTCTGAATAATTCGAAATATCCGTTGGTGGAGTTCAATTTTCACGAGCACTCGGCTTCCGTGTATACGAAGCTTAAAAAACTTGTGGCAGAGGGCTACGTGCCGGTTGTGGCTCATCCTGAAAGATATGCTTTTCTGAGTGAGGATGATTCTGCTGCGGCAAAGCTCAGAAAAATGGGCTGTTTTCTGCAGATAAACAAGGGAAGTCTTCAGGGAAGCTTCGGCAGAAATGCTTCTAAGGCGGCAAACCTTCTTCTGAAGAAATCCTATGCTGATTTTGTTGCCAGCGATGCGCACAGTCCTTACGTTAGAACTCCGTTTCTTGCTGAAGCCTTCGAGTTCGTTTCCGAAAGCTATTCTTTTGATTATGCCCGTCTTCTGTTTTCCGAAAATCCGTCGGCGGTTATTGAAAACAAGGACGTTACGTTTATATAACTTTTTTGGGGTGGAAAAAACTATGATGAAACTTTACAGACTTGCCGTTATTGTGCTGTTTCTGGCAATAAGCGGTGTTTTTCTGTATACGTACGCGACTGAGCGTTTAACGGCAGATACAACTCTTCCCGTTATCACGCTTGAGGATGACGTGCTTGAACTGAGTGTCAGTGCAAAGGCGGAGGATTTCCTTGACGGTGTTACTGCATTCGATGAAAAGGACGGCGACATAACAGACAAGATTATTGTCGAATCGGTGTCAAAGTTCATAAAGCCCGGTATCTGCAAGGTTACCTATGCAGTGTGTGATGATGATAACCACGTTGCAACGGCTGTGCGAAAGATAAAATATACAGATTATGCGCCTCCGAAATATGCTCTTACGGAGTCTCCCTGCTATTCTGTTTATGAGGCAGTCAATATCAAAAGCGCACTTTCTGTCACCGATTGCTTTGACGGAGAGCTTAACGGCAGTATTATCCTTACGTCCAAAGACTATTCAACTGCAACAGAGGGTGTTTTCAGTATTGACGTCACCGTAACAAACAGCATGGGTGATGCGGCATCACTTACATTCCCGCTAATTGTTGAAAACAGAAGCCTTTCAGCTCCCGAAATAGAGCTTTCACAGTACCTGCTCTATATCGAAAAGGGTGAAGAGATTGATCCCGAAGAATACATCGTGTCCGCAGTTGACTATAACGAGAAGAATCTTCTCCGGAAGGTAACTGTTGATACCAATCTCAATGTCAATAAGGAAGGCACTTATATCGTGCATTATTATGCTGTTGATGACAGAGGGGAAAGAGGTCACAGCGTTATGATTGTTATGGTAGGTAATGCGAAATGATGAAGAATAAGAGAATTTCATTTGAAATACATTCAGTACTCAAGGATCTTCTGCTGAACTGCTGGATAGTCGTTCTTGTTGTACTGGCCTGCCGTATGGGTGTTTACGTGGCCGAGCGTTACGTTTACGAGCCCGAATATACAGCATCGGCTACCATGGTTGTTTCTGCAAAGGGTGCAAGCTCTGCAACCTATTCGAATTTTGCAGTATCGGCAGACCTTGCAGAAATATTTGCAAACGTTTTTACGGATCCCATTATCAAGACAAAGGCAAGCGAGCAGATCGGAAGAAGCTTCAACGGCAGAATAAGTGCTTCCGTAAAGCAGGGAACCAACTTTATTACGCTCAGCGTTACAAGCTCTGCTCCACAGAATTCCTATGAGCTTCTCAATGCCGTAATCAACGTTTATCCGACTGTTGCGGATTACATCTTTTCAAATGCAACCGTTATGGTGCTGAAGGCTCCTTCTGTGCCCAAGGGTGCATCAAACAGTATCTCTTCTGATGACAAGAGTCTTCTCTATTCGGGAGCCGCAATCGTTGCCGCATTCCTCATTGTTGTTATTTCCGTTCTCAGGGATACCGTCAAGGACGAAGCTGACTTCAAGGAGAAGGTTGATGCAAAGCTTATAAGCACGGTTATGCACGAAAGAAAGCGCCGCAGTCTGAAATCGATTCTCAAAAGAAAGAAGCAGTCTCTGAGAATTCACTCAAATGCATTTGTAAGCTTTTCGTTCGTTGAAAATTTCCATAAAATTTCATCTAAAATTGAGTTTATGAATCACCACGACGGAGACAAGGTGTTCGTTATCTCAAGCATTGCGGAAAATGAAGGCAAATCAACTGTTGCCTCAAACATTGCTCTTTCTCTTGCAGAAAAAGGCAAAAAGGTTCTTCTTCTCGACTTTGACTTCAAAAAGCCTGCACTTTACAAGATCTTTGATCTTGAATATTCAGAGCAGTATGAAATCGGTGAATATCTTGATAATCCCGAGGCTGGTAAGGTCCGTTTCAGAAAGTTCAGAGACACGTCGCTGTTCCTTGCCGTTAACACAAGGCCTCATAAAGACAGCTCTGCCTGGATTGAAAGCGGCAAGCTTGAGAAATTTGTGGATGCCGTTTCAGATATGGTTGATTTCGTAATAATTGACACGGCTCCCGTTATGGCAGATTCCTCTGCTCTTGCAATTTCAAAGTTTGCGGATAAGCTTGTGATGATTGTCAGAACGGACACGGTACAAACTGAGCAGATCAACAAGACTCTTACCACAATCAGAGATTCGGGTGTAAGCCTTGCTGGTTGTATATTGAATGATCTTCACGGTGACATCGTACCCTTTGATCTGTTCGGTGCT
Source organism: Acutalibacteraceae bacterium (assembly GCA_045651625.1). Lineage (GTDB taxonomy): Bacteria > Bacillota > Clostridia > Oscillospirales > Acutalibacteraceae > RUG806. The sequence goes on from JAZRST010000053.1 coordinate 114,373, forward strand.
GATGAATCAGGCGCTTGCAGCCGACACAAGTATTCAAAGTACGGCGGCTACGGAAAATACGGCAGATACGGTGGCTACGGCAAGTATTCACGCTATTTCCGTACCTCCTCCTACTATCGTTATTCAAAAGAAAATCAGGAAAGAAAATAAACTGAAGGAATGAAATTATCCTAATGAGCAATACAGAAAACAGAACCGACAATTCAGGTACAAGGCATATTGCCATTTACTTTACGGACTTCCTCAAGGGCGCCCGTAAGCTCTGGTGGGTATGTGTTATTCTTGCTGTTCTTATCGGCGGCTTCAGATATGTAAGTGACTACAGAAGCTACGTTCCGAGATACAGCTCTTCGGCTACCTTTACGGTAACGTCCCAGAATGCCCAGTCCACAATCAGCGGAATATCCTCATATTCATTTTACTACGATGCTTCAACAACATCACAGCTGACTGAAACCTTTCCCTATATTCTGCAGTGCAACATTCTGCAGGATGCAATAATAAACGACCTTGACATTACGTATATGCCTGCATCTCTCAGTGCATCGTACGTTCCCGGATCAAACCTGTTTACCCTTACTGCAACGGGAACCGATCCTCAGGTGACTTATGACGTTCTCCTTTCAGCAATTGAGAATTATCCCGATGCGGCAAAATACGTTGTGGGTAACATAAGGTTTGATATGATTGAGACTCCTACGGTTGCAACCTCTCCCTATAACAAGGCAAATTATATGTCGAATGCAATGGAGGGGGCAGTGATAGGAATCGCTATCGGTATCTGCTTTATCCTTCTTTACGCTCTTATGAGAAGAACAATCAGAACAGGCGATGATATCAAAAGAGAGCTTAATCTCACGTCGCTGGGCACTGTGCCTGCAGTCAAGTTCAAAAAATTCGTACAGCCTGCCGACAGAAATGTGCTTTTCACAAACAAAAAGGTTTCGTCGGGATTTCTCGAGTCCTTCCGTGTTATCAGAAATATCTTTATGAATCAGGCTGCCGATAAGAAGGTGTTTATGGTAACGAGCACGGCCCCCGGCGAAGGAAAGACTACAACTGCGGTCAATTTTGCTCTGGCTCTTGTTCCTCTCGGGAAAAAAATACTTATTGTTGATGCAGACCTTCATCATCCCAGTATTCTTGATGCACTCAGAATTGAAGAGGGCAGTGAGGATATTACCCTGAAGTCTGAGCTCAACAGGAACGGAACCGTTTTCACAATAAAGAGCTCCGGAAAATACGGACTGGATATTATGTCCGTTGTTTCCGATAACAGTAAAAATCCCTTTGAAAACATCAGCGGACTCAAGGACGTTATTGACGGAATCCGCGATGAATATGATTACGTCTTTATTGACACTCCTCCCTGCGGACTTGTGTCGGATGCAATGAACATTTCCGTTGCCGCTGATGCCGCTATATACGTTATCCATCAGGATGTTGTACGTATTTCGAAAATCCGCGCAGGAATAGATAATCTGATGTCAACCGAAATCGGTATTTTCGGTTGTATTCTCAACGGTGCTGTAACAGGCGTATCCGGATATGGCTATGGCTACGGCTACGGCTACGGATATGGATACGGCTACGGCAAAAAGCACGGCTATGGCAGAAAGCACGGTTACGGATATAACCGTGAAGACGAGATTACTGCAGAAAACTGAAAGAAAGGCTTTTTTTGATGAAACAGAAGGAAAATTTCGGCGTACTGTTGAAAAAAATGGTATCCGAATGGATTTGGCTCTTCAGATACATAAAAAAATACCGTCTGATAACGTTACTTTACGTTGTCATCGGTCTGCTGTCTGTTGCCATGAGCCTCGGTATTTCCGTCGTTTCCAAAATTGTCATTGATGCAGTTATTTCCAAAGAGAACGACACTCTTCTGAGCTTCGGAATTCTCGTTATTCTTCTTGCTGTATTTCAGCACGTTTTTCAGGCAGTTTCATCCTGGATTATTTCTGTTGTCAGCTCAAAGGCAAACAACGAAATCAGGTGTGAGATTTATTCGCATATTGTAAGTGCAGGCTGGAAGGACGTCAGCCGTTATCACACGGGTGAGCTTCTCAACAGACTTGAAAGTGACGTAGCCTCAGTTTCCGGTGGTGCAATAAGCTTTATTCCCGGACTTATTATCAAGCTCTGTCAGTTTATCGGGGCGCTCTGTATAGTGCTTTACCACGACCCTGTAATGGCACTTCTTGCATTGATGTCTGCTCCCTTTATGTTTCTGTCTTCAAAATTCATAGTCAGAGCTATGAGAAAATATAACGAAAAAACCAGAGAGCTGAACGGAAAGGTGCTGTCATACACTCAGGAATCCGTGCAGAACATTCAGCTTATCAAGGCCTTTGACCTTACGAAGGATTACATAAATAATTTCACAAAGCTTCTTGAGGAATTCAGAAGCTTCAGACTGGGCTACGACAAATTCAGCATTCTTATGACTCTTTGTCTGTCTCTTATCGGCGTTGCGGTTTCATACTCCTGCTACGGTCTCGGTATTTTCCGTCTCTGGCAGGGTGCTATAACCTTCGGTACAATGACAATGTTCTTACAGCTGTCCGGTGTGCTGACTTCTTCATTCAGTGCTCTTGCATCAATGGTACCCTCAGCCGTTTCAATTGCAACTGCTGCAGGCAGAATCATTGAGGTGACATCTTTCCCTGAGGAGGATGATTCTGACAAGGAAAAGGCACTTGCAATTCTCAGAAAAAGTGAAAAGAGCGGAGTTTATATCAATTTCGAAAAGGTTGCCTTCCGCTATGATGATGCTGAAAATGAAGTTCTTAAAAACATTTCGCTGGGAATCGCTCCCGGTGACACAATAGCCTTCATCGGCCCCTCCGGTGAAGGAAAGACCACGCTTCTCAAGCTTATTCTCGGTATTGTAAAGCCCACCGAGGGTCAGCTGTATATAAGCTCCTCAGACGGAGACAGGGTCAGTATTTCAGACAGTACCCGCCGTTTCTGCTCTTATGTTCCTCAGGATATGGGTATATTCTCGGGAACTATTGCAGATAATCTGAGACTTGTGAAAAATGATGCTACCGATGAAGAGCTTATGAGGGTTATTGAAACAGCAGATCTTACTGCTATGATTAATGCTCTTCCCGACGGTATAAATACGGATGTCAGCGAAAGCGGAAACAATTTTTCTCAGGGACAGCTGCAGCGTATTGCTATCGCAAGAGCACTTCTGAGAGATTCGCAGATAATTCTTATGGACGAGGCTACGTCCTCACTTGACGTTGAAACTGAAACAAGGGTGCTTAATAACATTATGGTAAACAGTCCCGAAAAGATTTGCATTATAACTACCCACCGTGAAAGTATGCTCAAATACTGTAACCGCATTTACAAGGTTAATTCAAACGGTGAAATGACAGAATGCTGAGGAATGAATATGAAGAAAAAACAGTGTGAAGTGAAAAGAAAAATTCATATTGAGCAGTGGCATATTGTTGCAGGCTTTCTTGTTCTGTATGATATTCTTGCCGTTAATTTTTCATATCTTGCGGCCTTGTGGATAAGGCACGACGGAGAGTTTGCGCTTATTCCGTCGGAATATCTTGATGCTTATACCGGCTTTGTGCCTCTTTATTCCTTGCTGAGTATTGTTATCTTCTGGGCTATGCGTATGTACCACAGTGTATGGAAGTATGCAAGCTTCAACGATATGGTCAAAACAGCATTGGGAAGCGGTGTTTCATCGGTTTTCCATGCAGTTTTAATTACAGTTTTTTTCTGCAGAATGCCCATTTCTTACTATCTGTGGGGTGCCTGTCTTCAGCTTATAATTCTCGTTTTTGCAAGATTCATATACCGCTTCCTTCTTCTTGAGGTTAACCGTATAAAGGACGTGCAGGAAAAAAGAATCGGAAGCCGTGTAATGATTATCGGCGCAGGTAATGCAGGTCAGCAGATTTTAAGAAGCATCGAAAAGGATTTCAATCATACCGATAAGGTTGTTTGTCTTATTGATGACGACAGCAATAAGCAGGGAAGATACATTGAAGGTATTCCCGTTGCAGGCGGAAGAAACGACATTCTTTACAACGTCAGCAAGTATCACGTAAATAAGATTCTTATTGCAATTCCCAGCGCTCCAAAGGAGGATATCAGAGAGATTATAAACATCTGCAGTGAAACCTCCTGCGAGCTTAAAAATCTTCCCAGCATTTTCCAGAATATAACCACAAATATCACGGTCGGCAATATGGCTGACGTTTCCGTTGAGGACCTTCTCGGACGTGATCCTATTGTTGCCGATATGGCAGAGGTTTACGGTCAGCTCAAGGGCAAGACGATTCTTGTTACGGGTGGCGGCGGCTCCATAGGAAGTGAGCTTTGCCGTCAGGTTGCAAAGCAGGATCCTGCAAGACTTATTATTTTCGATATTTATGAAAACAACGCCTACGCTATAGAGCAGGAGCTTAAAAGCACTTGTCCCGACCTTCCTCTTACGGTGCTTATAGGCTCAGTCAGGGACTCAAGACGTCTTGATGATATCTTCAGAAAGTACCGTCCCGATATCGTTTATCACGCAGCAGCTCACAAGCACGTTCCCCTTATGGAGGACAGCCCCTGCGAGGCTATCAAGAATAACGTTATCGGCACGTATAAAACGGCTTATGCCGCAATGGTATATAACTGTAAGCGTTTTGTTCTTATAAGCACGGATAAGGCTGTGAATCCCACGAATATTATGGGCGCCAGCAAGCATCTGTGCGAAATGATAATGACTGTTTTTGACAGACGTATCAAGGAAAACAAATGTGATGAAATAGCAAGAATCTTTACTCATCTTGAGGATAAGGAGCTTGCGGAAAAGTATGCACACGGCGGAAAAATCGCGTCTGAAACAGAATTCGTTGCCGTAAGATTCGGAAACGTTCTCGGCTCGAACGGCTCTGTTGTGCCGATTTTCAAAAAGCAGATTGAGGAGGGCGGCCCCGTAAAGGTCACACACCCCGATATCATCAGATTCTTTATGACAATCCCCGAGGCGGTTTCTCTTGTTCTTACTGCAGGTGCCTTTGCCAAGGGTGGAGAAATATTCGTGCTTGATATGGGCTCTCCCGTAAAAATTGATTCTCTTGCAAGAAATCTTATAAGACTTTCGGGCTTGAGACCTGATATTGATATAAAGATTGAATATACGGGTCTTCGTCCCGGTGAAAAGCTTTATGAGGAAATATTAAAGGATGAGGAAGGACTTAAAAAGACCTCCAACGACCTTATTTATATCGGAAATCCCATTCCCTTTGATCCCGATATTTTCCAGAAGCAGCTGACAAGGCTTATGTATGCTGCTTATGAGAATTCCGATGAAATTGTGTCAATGGTGAAGGCAATGGTGCCTACCTTCAGACCTCAACAATAACCTAAACCGGCAGGTATAAGAGATATGGAAAAAAGAAATATTCCCTTCAGCCCTCCCGATATAACGGAGGCTGAAATAAATGAAGTTTGCGAAGCACTTCGTTCAGGCTGGATAACAACCGGACCCAGAACGAAGGAGTTTGAGAAAAGGCTCAGAGAATACTGCGGTGCGGACGGTGTTGTCTGTCTAAATTCCGCAACGGCGGCACTTGAGCTGAATCTCAGGGTGCTCGGTATAGGAGCAGGGGATGAGGTAATTGTTCCTGCTTATACCTACACTGCAACAGCGTCTCCTGTTGTTCACGTAGGCGCCACTCCCGTTATGGTGGATTCCGTTGAGGGCTCTCCCGAAATAGATATAAATAAATTGAAGAGCGCAATAACCGACAGAACGAAGGCTATAGTTTTAGTCGATATTGCAGGTATTGTGGCTGATTATGATAGCGTAATCGCTCTTGTTGAAGAAATAAAAGACAGCTTTGTTCCTTCAAACGATATTCAGAAGGCAATCGGCAGAATTGCCGTGCTTGCGGACTGTGCACATTCTCTCGGGGCGGTGAAAAACGGAAAGAGTGCAGGTAATATTGCGGACTTTTCTTCATTTTCATTCCACGCAGTAAAGAATCTTACTACCGCGGAGGGCGGCGCATCAGCCTGGAGACATATTGAAGGTGTTGATAATGATGCACTGTATCATCAGTATCAGCTTTACAGTCTCCACGGACAGTCAAAGGATGCACTTGCAAAAACAAAGCTCGGCGCCTGGGAATATGATATCGTAGGTGCATGGTATAAGTGCAATATGACGGATGTTGCGGCGGCTATGGGACTTAAGCAGCTTGAGCGCTACGAGGGAATTATTGCAAGACGCCTCAGCATCATTGAAAAATATGACAGCTGCTGTGATGACCTCGGTGTAAAGCACCTTACTCACGTTGCGGATAGCCACAGAGGCTCCGGTCATTTATATATAACATATATACCCGGTATCTCCGCTGAGCAGAGAAATGATATTATCTGTGCTATGGCAGAAAAGGGTGTTGCCTGCAACGTACACTATAAGCCGCTTCCTATGATGACGGCTTATAAGGAAATGGGCTTTGATATTGAAAATTTCCCTGCGGCATACGATTTCTTCAGCAAGGAAATCACCCTGCCCTTACACAATAAGCTGACGGATGAGGACGTAGACTACGTTATAAACTGCTTCAAGGATGCAGTAAGAGGAGTATAAAAATGCGCAGTTGGGAAAATATTCCGGATAATATGAAAAATGACAGTGTAAAGGAATATTATGATGTGCTGAAAAACAAGAAGGGAAGTCTTTTTCTTAAGCGCCTTTTTGACGTAAGCGTATCGGGTGTTATGCTCTTGTTTCTTTTACCTGTTTTCCTGCTGATTGCTCTTGCAATCAAGCTCGATTCAAAGGGCCCCGTTTTTTACAGACAGGTAAGAATCACGAGATACGGTGAGGAGTTCCGAATTTTCAAGTTCAGAACTATGGTGACGGACGCAGATAAGGGCTCGAAGCTTACTGTTGCAAACGATTCAAGAATCACACGTGTCGGTGCATTTCTCAGAAAATACAAGATCGATGAATTAGGACAGCTGATAGACGTTTTCAGAGGAAAAATGAGCTTTGTGGGAACACGTCCCGAGGTGCCGAAGTATGTTGCAGTTTATACTGATGAAATGCTGGCAACTCTTCTGCTTCCTGCAGGCATCACGTCAGAAGCAAGCGTGTGCTACAGAGATGAAAGTGCTCTTCTTGATGCTTCCGATAATCCCGAAGCCACTTATATTGACAGAATTTTACCTGATAAGATGAAATATAACCTTGCCGCAGTAAAGGATTTCAGCTTTTTCGGTGATATTAAAATAATGATAAAAACAGTTCTTGCGGTTTTCATCAGTGATGAAAATGAAACCGTAAGCGTGTGATACGGAGTTTTTATGAAGAAAAAAGATAAGAAGCTGATTGCTCTGTTTACAAATAACGACGACGATATATATTGCTTCAGAAAAGAGCTTATAGAAGCAATTATTGATAACGGCTACGAAATTCTTATTTCTTGCCCTTACGGCAAAAAATTTGAAATGATGCAGCATATAGACTACATTTATGACAATCCCGATATAGACAGAAGAGGAACGAATATAGTATCGGATATGAAGCTTTTCCTGCACTATTTCTTCCTTCTCGCAAAATACCGTCCCGATGCGGTGCTTACCTACACGGCAAAGCCTAACGTCTATTGCGGACTTGCGGCATTCTTACAGCGGATCCCTGTTATAAGCAACGTTACGGGCTTCGGAAGTGTGCTCAATCAGACGGGTCTCGTACAGAAATTCATAATGGGACTGTTTAAGTTTTCCTTCAGACGCTCAGCCTGTGTGATGTTTCAGAACGAAACTAATATGAAGCTTGCCCGTAAAAACGGTATGGTAAAGGGCGAATGCAGGCTTATTCCCGGATCGGGAGTTAATACCGACAGATATCCGGTGCTTCCTTATCCCGATGACTCTGACGGTGTATCCTTCAACTATATAGGAAGAATTCTTCACGATAAGGGTGTTGATGATTATATTGAAGCTGCAAAGAGAATAAAGGAAAAGTACCCTTCAACGAAATTTAATATGCTGGGATTTATAGAGCCTACGGAAATGCACTATGAAGCACTCCTTGCACAGCTCGAGCAGCAGGGAATTGTAAAATATCACGGCAGCTGTACGGATGTCCGTCCTTATATAGAGGCTTCTCACGCAACCATACATCCTTCCACATACGGTGAAGGAATGAGTAACGTGCTTCTTGAAAGTGCTTCCTCGGGAAGACCTATAATTTCCACAGATAATCCCGGTTGTATGGAAACGTTTATTAATAACGTGTCGGGTTATATGTACCACGGCGGTGACGTGGATGCTCTTTGTGAGAAAATCGAAAAATTCATTTCTCTTTCAAACGAAGAAAAAAAGGCTATGGGACTTGCAGGCAGACGTCATATTGAAGAAAGCTTCTCCCGTGAAAGAGTAATTGAAGCATATCTTGAAACAATAAAAAAACTTGTATAAAAGGATTGATATTATGGAATTTGCAAATCTTTATGAAAAACTTCTCGGCAGAACAGAAAAGCTCTCTCTTGTAGGCCTCGGTTATGTTGGTATGCCCATTGCCGTTGCATTTGCTAAAAAGATTGACGTTATTGGCTTCGACCTTAATGAAAAGAAAATTGAGCTTTACAAAAGCGGAATTGACCCCACTAATGAAGTCGGTGATGAAACAATAAAAGCAACAACTGTTGATTTTACTGCGGATGAAGCAAGACTTAAAGAGGCAAAGTTCCACATTGTTGCTGTTCCCACTCCCGTAAATGACGACCACACGCCCGACCTTTCTCCCGTTGAGGGTGCCTGCCATATTCTCGGCAGAAATCTTACTGCAGGCTCCGTTGTTGTTTTTGAATCTACAGTTTATCCCGGCGTTACGGAGGAAAACTGTGTTCCCATTCTTGAAGAAGAATCGGGACTTAAGTGCGGCGTTGATTTCAAGGTAGGCTATTCTCCCGAAAGAATCAATCCCGGTGATAAGGTACACAGACTTGAAACAATCGTAAAAATTGTTTCCGGTATGGATGAGGAGACTCTTGAGCTTGCCGCAAAGGTGTACGAGCTTGTTGTTGAAGCAGGTGTTTACAAGGCAGAAAGCATTAAGGTTGCAGAAGCTGCAAAGGTTATTGAAAACAGCCAGCGAGACATAAACATTGCCTTTATGAACGAGCTTTCAATTATTTTCAATAAAATGGGTATTGATACTCAGGCAGTACTCAAAGCCGCAGGCACAAAGTGGAATTTCCTTAAATTCTTCCCCGGTCTTGTAGGCGGTCACTGTATCGGTGTTGACCCTTACTATCTTACATACAAGGCTGAAAAGTTCGGTTATCATTCTCAGGTAATTCTTGCAGGCAGAAGAAACAATGACGATATGGGCAAGTATGTTGCCGAAATGACGGTTAAAAAGCTCATTGCCGCAGGTAAGCCCGTAAAGGATGCAAGGGTTGCAATTCTCGGCTTTACCTTCAAGGAAAACTGCCCCGATATCAGAAACACAAGAGTAATTGATATTGTAAACGAGCTTAAGGAATACGGTGTAGAAGCTCTTGTTACAGACCCTCAGGCAGAAGCCTGGGAGGCAGAAAAATTCTACGGTATCAGTTTTACCGATATGAAGGATATCAAGGATGTTTCTGCTGTAATCGTGGCTGTTGCACACGAGGAATTCAGTGAGCTTACGGTCCAGGCAGTTGATGCTCTTCTTGACGACGGCAATAAGGTGCTTATTGATATAAAGGGTATCTGCGATAAAAAGACATTTGAAAAAGCAGGATATACTTACTGGAGATTATAATTATGGGCTACTGTGATATAAAATTCCCTGAAAATTCATTGTTTCTCGTAACGGGCGGAGCAGGTTTTATAGGCTCCAATCTCTGTGAAGCCATACTGAAGCTCGGTTACAGAGTACGTTGTCTCGATGACCTTTCAACGGGTAAGATGAAAAACGTTGAAATGTTTGAAGGTAATCCCCGTTACGAATTCATAAAGGGAGACATAAAGGATTTTGAAACCTGCATGAAGGCATGTGAGGGTGTTGATTACGTGCTTAATCAGGCGGCTTGGGGCAGTGTTCCCAGAAGCATAGAAATGCCTCTTTTTTACTGTGCTAACAATATTCAGGGAACTCTTAATATGCTTGAAGCGGCAAGACAGAACAAGGTTAAAAAATTCGTATATGCCTCAAGCTCATCAGTTTACGGTGATGAACCTAATCTCCCAAAAAAAGAGGGCAGAGAGGGCAACCTGCTTTCTCCTTATGCACTTACAAAAATGTGCGATGAGGAATGGGCAAAGCAGTATACAATGCATTACGGACTGGATACCTACGGACTGAGATATTTCAACGTTTTCGGAAGACGTCAGGATCCTGACGGAGCCTATGCCGCAGTTATTCCGAAATTCCTGAAGCAGCTTCTGAACGGTGACATCCCCACCATTAACGGTGACGGTAAGCAGAGCCGTGATTTTACCTATATTGAAAACGTAATTGAAGCTAATCTCAAGGCTTGTCTTGCATCCTCCGATGCGGCAGGTGAAGCCTATAACATAGCTTACGGCGGCAGAGAATATCTTATTGATATTTACTACGGACTGACTTCGGCACTGGAGCTTGATGTTGAGCCCAATTTCGGCCCCGACAGAGCAGGCGATATAAAGCACAGCAACGCCGATATTTCAAAGGCAAAGGAAAAGCTGGGATATTCTCCCGACTGGAGCTTTGAAAAGGGCATTGCAGCAGCCATAGAGTGGTATAAGGTGAATCTTTGATGAATCGTACTGTTATTTACGTCGGTGAGTTTATTCTCCCCGATAAGGGAGCATCTGCCAACCGCGTTGTTTCAAATGCAAAGGCTTTCAGAGAAGCGGGCTTTGATACAGTGTTTCTCGGAGCGGCTTCATCTGACGAGCATTTTGAAGGAATAAGAAAGGGTCCCGGAACGGAAAATATGTACGAGGAAGCCCATCCTGCGACGACCCTGCAGTGGGCACGGCATATTTTCAGCGCCGGCAGTATTCTTGAACTTGTCAGAGAATATAATGCCGAAGCTGTTATTCTCTATAATCTTCCCGTTGTGACCTTACTTGCTGTAAAATCAGCACTCAGAAAGACAGATGTAAAGGTTATGTATGACTGTACGGAATGGACAGCTTATACGGACGGCGGCTTGCCTAAGCGTCTTTTCAAGAAGCTTGATGAGTTTTTTGTGCGTAATTTTCTTCATAAGCTTTGCGATAACATAATTGTTATCAGCAGTATGATGAAGGAAAAATACAAAAAATGTAAAAATATGATTCTTCTTCCGCCGCTTGTTGATGCTGACGATGTAATCTGGCATCAGAAGGGCAGAAGCGACGACGGTATTTTCGAGTTCTGCTTCGCAGGCGTTCCTGACGGCAACAAGGAAAGTCTTGATTCAATTGTAACAGCCTTCGGTAATACAAAAATTAATAATACGCGCCTGCGCATTATCGGGGTTACAAAAGAAGAATTTGTTTCATTGTATCCTGCTCTTGAAGCAAGCGCAGCTGATGAACGGATTATATTTATGGGTAAGCTTTCTCATAAGGATACCCTGAAATACGTTTCGGATTGTGACTGCTATATATTCATAAGACCCTTTGACAGACGTAATAATGCAGGCTTTCCTACAAAATTTGCAGAGGGCTATACTCTGAATGTTCCCGTTATAACTACGGATATAAGTGACATAGCAAAATATCTTGATACGGAAAGAGATATTCTGCTTTCCGATTGCTCAGCGGATGCTGTAAAAAAAGCAATGGAGGAAAAAATAAATAATGGCAAGGCTTCTGCTTTCTGTGAAATCAGAACTGCCTTTGATTACAGAAATTATATTGATTTGTGTAAAAAGTTTTTGAAATAAATTTTTATGAAAGGAGAAAAATATGCTGAAAAAAGGAATAAATTACGGCACTATTCAGATGTTTTCGATATTATATATTGTCGTCTGGACGATTTCTCCTTTTATGGAAATAGATATGATATACCGCCTTTTAGGCGTAGCATTTGCCGGCTTATGGGCGTTTATTCTCATTTTAAGACAGAAACCGCTGCTTATTGAAACAAACACAATATTTGCACTTGTTTTTCTTGTGGCGGTTGTTGGGATTACCTATATAGAAACAGGAAAAGCCAGCGGAATAATAAAACAGATTTCGTACTTTATGATGATTATCTGCTTTATTATATGTCAGTATTATAAAAATCAATGGGAAGAGCTTAAAATGATAGTACCCGTTGTGCTTGTACTGTTCATTATATTCAATTTCAGGACCTTCTACGCTCTTCTTGAGGATCCTGCTCTCGCCCGACAGTTGGTTCGTGATGATGCAAATATGTATAAATATCTGCGCCAGGGAATCGGAGGATACAGCCTGATTTATCCTCAGGTATGTGTTTTCCCTGCTCTTTTACAATGGACTATATGTGCATTAAAGAACAATAAAATTTATTTTGCAATCGGCGCTTTAAATATTGTTTCTTTTTTGCTGGTTATTTTCAATGCCGGATATTCAATTGCTATATTTACTACTGCAATCGGTGTTTTTCTTCTGCTGTTCTACAAGGGAAACAGTGCAGTTAAGGCATTTTTTGTGGCTCTGATTATCTTTGTAACCATAATGTATTTAATTCTTAATGTAGAGGGATTCCGTAACTGGCTCCTTGAAACCTTCCCGAGCCGTGCTGTGCATAATAAAATTAATGATCTTATGGCATCTGCTGAAAGTGGTGATGCATCGGGCTCAATTGCAGCCCGTATGACACGATATGCAGCTAGTGTCAGACGTATATTTATTTATCCTATTATAGGTGCGCTGTGGCGTGACAGCGGAGGCGGTCATTCTGCGGTGCTTGATACCTTTGCTAAATACGGCTTATGGGGTGGTGCAATATATTGCTTTATGATTTATTTTGTTCCCGTGTCATATAAACGCAAATATGAAAACCGTTATATAAGTAGAACCTGCAATGCTACCCTTGTTGCAATAATGACAGTATCAATTCTGGACTCCTTTACCTATGCTTTTTCCGGAATGATATTATTAGTGCTTCCGTTATATCTTGAATACATCCTTGAATGGACGGGTGATAATTATGAAAATTCTCTGGACAGTAAATCTAATACCTGAGGCTCCTGCTGTTAAACTCGGTATAAAGTCTGAGGTTCTCGGCGGCTGGGTTGAAGCAATGGCAGAGCAGTTGAGAAAGGTCGAAGGAATCGAGCTTGCAATTGCCTGTAAATGCTCTTCTGATATTTCATTTAAGGAAGCAATTGACGGCGTTACATATTACAGCCTCGGTTATGCAGACGGGACGGCAGTTGAAGCCATTAAAGAAAGATGTGCTGAGATAGTTACTGATTTCTCTCCCGATATCGTGCAGATTGAGGGCACTGAGTTTCTTCATGCAAAGGCAATGATTGATTATTGCAAGGAAATATCTGCTCCCGTTATTGTTTCTCTTCAGGGAATATTGAACGGTCAGTACGGATATCAGTGCGGACAGCTTCAGATTGATGATATGATGCTTTCCAAATCACTTACGGAAATAATGGCTGCCTGGCTTTTGCATCTGAGAAAGGTGCTGTGGTATAAGCCCAGAATGAAGCCTGAAAGAGAAATCATTGAAAAAGCAGATTATATTCTCGGAAGAACTACCTGGGACAGAGCACATTCCTATGCCATAAATCCCGGTGCAAAATATTATTCCTGTAACAGAGTTTTAAGAAAGCCTTTTTATGAAACAGATTGGAAAATCGATAATATAGAAAGACATTCAATATATATCGGTAACGGATATTATGCCCTTAAGGGTGTCCATTTCGTGATTATGTCACTGCCGCAGTTAATCAGAGAATATCCTGACGTTAAGCTTTATATAGCAGGTTATCAGCCCTTCAGTGACGATGACAAGCGTTCTTTCATCAAGAAAGGGTACGGAGCATATCTCAGAAAACTGATTTATGACCTTGGAGTAGAGAAGCACGTTGTTTTCACGGGCCCCCTCAAAGCACATGAGGTTGCAGAAAGATTGTCAAAGGTTAATGCTTATGTTCTTTGCTCAGCCATAGAAAATAGCCCCAATACCCTTGGTGAAGCTATGATGATAGGTACACCGTGTGTGTCCTCTTATGTCGGAGGCGCCTCCGATATGGCAGAGGATAAAAGGGAAGCATTATTCTACAGAAATGATGATCCTAAGCTTCTTGCCTGGAATCTCAAACAGATTTTTGATAATGACGAATTAGCGCTTAAGCTGTCCGAGAACGGCAGAAGGAGAGCACGTATTACTCATGATGCAAAGAATAATGCTGCGGACTTGCTCTTTGCGTATAACGATATTCTTACTAATCTTAAGGAGAAATAAAATGAGCTTTGCACCGATTGTTATGTTTGTCTATAACAGAGCAGACCATTTTAATAAAACTTACGAGGCTCTTTCACAGTGCCCTGAAGCAAAGGAATCCGACCTTTTTATATTCTCTGACGGACCGAAAAATGATGAGGGAGCAAAAAAGGTCAACGAAGTAAGAGAAGAACTGAAAAAGATTCAGAATGACAAGTCATTCAAAAGCATAACCGTCTTTGAAAGTCCTGAAAATAAGGGACTTGCCAAATCTGTTATAAACGGTGTTTCCGATGTTATAGAAAAATATGGCAGGGTAATTGTTGTTGAAGATGATTGTATGCCGTCTCCACATTTTCTTAAATATATGAACAAAGCCCTTGATTTTTATTGTGAAAATAAAAAAATCGGCAGTATTGCAGGATATATACCTCAGATTAAAATTCCTTCCGATTACAAAAAGGATGTGTTTACAGCATACCGTTCCTGCAGTTGGTCCTGGGCTACCTGGGCAGACCGATGGGCGAATGTTGACTGGGAGCTTAAAAATATTTCCGATTTTTATAAAAATCCTTCGCTTATAAGACGACTTAACTCCAACGGCAGTGACCGATTTGTCCGTCTTTACAGACAGACAAAGGGCAACGGCTCCTCCTGGTCAGTAAGATTCGGTGCACATCTTGTGAAAAATAATTGGCTGACTGTTTATCCGAGATTCTCTTATGTGCAGAATATCGGCTGTGATGAATCAGGTGTGCACAGC
Source organism: Acutalibacteraceae bacterium (assembly GCA_045651625.1). Lineage (GTDB taxonomy): Bacteria > Bacillota > Clostridia > Oscillospirales > Acutalibacteraceae > RUG806. The sequence continues at coordinate 129,507 of JAZRST010000053.1, forward strand.
ACGAATGACGATGCTGAGAAAATGTATGTTGACCTCAGCAAGGCAATTGAAAATCCCGTTATTGAAGACGTAAAGCTTGATAAAAGAATTCAGAAAATAATGAAAAAGCACTATTCTTACGGCTTTATATCTGATATGAAAAAGCTTATGTTTACAGTATTTATTGTAATAAAAGAGAGATTAAAGGGCTAATTTATGGAAAATTTACCACTTATAAGTGTAATAATTCCCGTTTACAATGTAGAACAGTATCTTGAAGAATGTGTAAACAGCGTGCTCACGCAGACATATAAGAATATTGAAATTATTCTTGTTGATGACGGCTCAACAGATTCTTCGGGTAGTATGTGTGACAGCTTTTCCTCTGAAAATAAAAATATTTGTGTTGTTCATCAGAAAAACGGAGGGTTATCCGCTGCTCGAAATACAGGTCTTTCTTATGCAAAGGGAGAATATGTTTATTTTCTTGACAGTGATGATTACATTGCAGAGGACGCTCTCGAAAAGCTTTGTTTTCTTGCTGAAAAGGATTCCTCGGATATAGTATTTTTTGATGCACATTCTTTTCTTCATGAAAGTGACGAAGAAATTAAACAGAATTATAAACGAAAAAATGTTTATCTCACAAAAAGCGGTATAGAAATTTTTGAGGAAATGCAAAAAAACGGAGAATTCCATTCTTCTGTTCCGTTGTTATTTATAAGAAAAAAATTATTTGCTGATAATGCTATTGATTTCATTACTGATATATATTACGAAGACATGGCATTCACTTTTGAAGCATTATGTCTTGCAAAAAAAGTATCTCAATGTGCTGAGAGCTTATATTTCAGACGATACAGAAATAATTCCATTATGACGTCTGCAAAAAATATAAAATATTTTAACAGTATCGTAATCTTGTATAAGCATGTTCTGCATTTTATAGAAAGCAACGGACTTTCCGAAAATTCAGCTGCAAAAAAATATATGATCCGCATTTCTTGCAATGTATTCAATAATTATAATGCGTTATCAAAGGCTGATAAAAGGACTGTTTCAGATAAATTATCTGAAATAAAAAAAGATATTCTCAGCAACAATGCATTTGATGATAAAGCCCTGAAGCTTAAATGTCATAATGATGTTTTATGGTTTATTTATAAAGGATTTACGAAGATATTCGGATGATTTACGGAGTGTTAAATGAAAGAAAATAAGAAGATTTTAACCGTTATGCCCGTTCTTAAAGGCGGTGGAGCTGAGAGAGTTTCATCTATGCTTACAAATGAATTTAAGGCGAGCGGTTACGAAACTGAATATCTGCTGACTTCATCTAATGAAGATGAAATCATTAACCGTGATCTGAAGGATGATGTTCCTGTTACGGTACTGCGGAAGCTTTTTAAAAATGAAAATGCTGTAACAAAATTATTTTACAGATTGCTTCGGATTCTTTCCTCTGTTTTTTGCAAATTGTTTGAAGCAGTAAAAGCGGATGTGCCTGTGATTTTCTCATATATGTCATTCGTTTCCGAATACAGAAGAGAAATAAAAGCAATGCGCGAAAAACTGAAAAAAGAACCCGATACAACCGTCGTGGTATTTTTACAGCCCAGCATTCCAATTGTGCTTCTTGCTGCAAGGGGACTGCCGAACAGAATAATAATCTCAGAGCGCGGAGATCCGAAAAGACTTGTTAAAAGCAGGTACGGATATAACTTTATAAAAAAGTATTACACCCGTGCAGATTCCGCGGTTTTCCAGACAGAGGATGCAAAGAATACATATCCCCGCAATATTTCAGTAAAAGGAACGGTTATATTTAATCCCATTAACGGTAAATTGCCCGAGCCTTATTTCGGTGAAAGAAATAAATATATCACAACCTTCTGCCGTATTTCAAAGCAGAAAAATCTTCCTATGCTGATTGAGGCCTTTAATATTGTTCATAAGAAATTCCCCGAAAATGTTCTCAGAATAATAGGTCAGACAAGCAATAAGGATGATGAAGAGGCACTTGATGATACCAAAGCATTGATTGAAAAATACGGAATTGCCGATTTTGTTGAGTTCCTGCCCTTCAGCACGGAGGTGCACAAGGAAATCATTGCTGATGCATTGTATGTTAATTCTTCGGATTACGAGGGGATGTCAAATGCAATGCTTGAAGCTATGGCTATAGGAATGCCCGTTGTTTGTACGGATTGTCCCATAGGCGGCGCATCGGCAGTAATCTGTCACGGCGAAAACGGAATGCTGACAAGAGTCGGCGACAGTGAGGATTTTGCAGAAAAAATTATTGCTATCCTTTCAGATGATGAATTATCCGAAAAACTGTCCCGCAATGCCGCAAGAATCCGTGAAGATCTTTCCCTCAGAAATATATCAAAAAAATGGATGGAGTTATTTTAATGAAGAAAAAGCTTCTTATTGTAGCACATCACCTGACAATTGGCGGTGTGCAGAAGTCACTGATTTCTGCTTTGCCGACACTTGATTACGATAAATATGATATTACGCTTTATCTCAGAAAAAACAGAACCACTTTACTTCCATATGTAGATAAAAGGGTAAACGTCGTAATAAATGATGATAAAACAAAGTATTACAGAAAGCCTTTTGCTGTATTTTTGCAATTAGTTGCATTGTTTTTTTCAGTCTTCGGCAGTAAGAAAAAGTCAGCGGCGACAGAACAAGAACTCGCGGACTATATCCGAAACAAATCTATGGAATATGAACACAAAAAATATTTCAAGGATGTTGTTTTTGATAAGGCAATTGCCTATGTTCAGGGTTATGAAGTTCAGTTCGTTGACGAATATGTCAATGCAACGGAAAAATATATGTTTTTTCATACAAGCACGGATGAAATCCATTCTGTTCACGAAAAAGCATTGCCGAATTTCAAAAAAATTGCTGCTTTGCACGAAAGTCAGGCAGAGCTTATAAAAGAATGGTATCCTGCTGTTTCGGACAAAATAACAATAGTCGAGAATTTTGTCAGCCGTCAGGCTATTGAACAGCAGAGCAAGGAATATGCCGTATCAACGCCTGATAATAAGGTTATTCTTTGTTCCTGCGGAAGATTGTCTTCTGTAAAGGGTTTTGATATAGCCGTGGAGAGTGCAAAAATTCTCAAGGATAAAGGAATTGAATTCCTTTGGTATTTCGTAGGTGACGGTCCCGAGAGAGAGAAGCTTGAGAAAAAAATCAAGGAATACAGCTTGACGGACAGCATTGTTATTACGGGACTGAAAGAAAATCCATATCCATATATGAGTGCTTGTGACGTATATATCCAGCCTTCTTATGAAGAGGCTATGCCGGTTACAATTATTGAGTCACTGAAGTTGAAAAAGCCCGTTATAACAACCGCTACGGTTGGCGGAAAAAAGCTTGTTGATGACAGAAAAACGGGCCTGATTTCAGATATTGACGCTGTTTCTCTTGCGCAAAACATTGAAACGCTTTTATGTGATAAAAATTTATATGATCTGCTTCTCAGTAATCTTAGCAGTATTGATGATTCTGATGAATTGCAGAAATTCAGAAAGCAGTGGCAGAAATTATTAGAGGGGTGAAGGTATGAAATATTCTTTTCTTGTTCCTGTGTACAATGTTGAAAAATATCTCGGACAATGCATAGAATCCATGCTTTCACAGACTTATAAAAATTTTGAAATTATTCTTGTTGACGACGGCTCAACTGATTCCTCCGGCAAAATCTGTGATGATTATGCGAAACAGCATCCAGAATGTATAAAGGTTATTCATAAGCAGAACGAGGGACATACAGCAACAAGACAGGTTGCAATTAAGAATGCCGAAAGTGATGTTTGCTTGTTTGTTGATTCCGATGATTATGTTGAAGCTGATATGCTTGACAAGGTTAATGATGAATTTTCGGCCGATGCTTCGTTGGATATGGTGATTTTTTCATTTTGTTACAGTAGTAACGGTAATAAAACAAAAAGAAAAAATTGCATATTTAAGGGAAATGAAGTTTTTGAAGAAGAATCAAAAAAAGAGATTTATGAAACTTTGATGTTTACGCCTTTTATAAATTCGCTGTGGGTAAAAGCAACAAGAACAGATATTTTGAAAAGCGATCCGACTGATTATTCTGAAATTTACGGTAAAATGTTAGCTGAAGACCAATATCAGTCTGTTTACCTTGTTACTGCTGCGAAAAAGATTAAATATATAAATAATGAGCTTTATAATTACAGAACTGATAATAGCAGTATCACACGAACGTTTGATGTGTGTCGCTTAAACAAAATGAACACACTTTTTGTATATAATCGTTTTATCGATATGTTACCCCAGTGGGATATGAATACCCCAGAAACAATTGAACGATTGCAGGCAAGCTGGTTCGGCTATGCAATATATACCTTTAATCAGTACTATAAAGAAGCAAAAAATTCAAATCAGCGAAAAGCTGTTGTCGATTTTGATTGGGATAGCTTTTTACCTGATTTTTCAGTGAGCAACAGATATATTTCACCAAGTGGTCTCAAAACCTATAAACTCATTAAAGCCAAAAAATATGTAGCTTTATATTTGTTGTACTTGAAAAATAATTATCACAAAATAATCAAGAAGTTCTTACGGGAAAAATTATGAAGAATAAAAAAGAACTGATATTTTTAATGAAGCTAATGAACGGCGGTGGGGCAGAGAGAGTTATTTCTTTGCTGACAACGGCAGCTGTTAAACGAAATTTTGACGTTACATTGTTGATTACGCATCAGAAAAAAAGTGATGCCATATTAAGAGATATTGATTCACGAGTTAAAGTTATTTCTCTTGTTGATGAGGTGCTGATAAATCCTCCTTCAACAACCGGAAAAAAGTTTCTTATGCTTACGAGTCGTGTGCTCGGCAAATTAGGTAAACTGACATCCGACAAACTGTTTAACAAGTCTCTTGTGCTGAAATATTATGCCTATAATTATAGAGAAATACAGTGGCTTAAGGCTTATTTCAGGAACAACAAGAACGCTACTGTGGTAGCTTTTTTGTATGATGCTATATTTTATGCCTTGCTTTCTGTTTCAAGAAAAAATAAGCTGATTATTTCTGAACGTGGAGATCCTTGTCAGTCTTTGAATTCGAAAACAACAATGTCTTTCATAAAAAATGAATTTCAAAAGGCGGATGCTTTTGTTTTTCAGTCACCTGATGTGAAGAAATGGTATGAAGCGAATACAGGAGTAAGAGGTACTGTAATTTTTAATCCCATAAAGGCAGATTTGCCTGAGCCTTTTTCAGGTGAAAGAAAGAAAGCCATTGTCAATTTCTGCAGAATTTCAAAAGAAAAAAATTTAATTTTGTTGATTTCTGCCTTTGATAAGTTTTCTAAAAGCTTTTCTGAGTACGAGCTTCACATATACGGAGATGCCTCATCGGAATCTGACGTAGAGTATTATAATAAGTCTGTTGAAATTAAAAATTCCTTGTCCTGCGCAGATAAAATACATTTTTTCCCAGCAAGAAAAGATATACATGATGTGATAAAAGATTATTCTATGTTTGTTTCGTCATCAGATTTTGAAGGAATGTCAAATTCTATGCTTGAGGCAATGGCAATCGGACTTCCTTGTGTGTGCACAGATTGTCCTGCCGGTGGTGCGAGAGCGGTTATAAATGGCGGAGAAAACGGACTTCTTGTTCCCGTGAATGATGCCGCAGCTTTAGCAGATGCTATGTGCGCAGTTGTGTCTGTTAACGGGTTAGCGGAAAAACTGTCACGCAATTCCGTTAAAGTCCGTGAAAAACAATCCCTTGAGAAAATAATTGATAAGTGGATGGAAATTATAAATGGTTAAGGTTAGTATAGTAGTTCCCATATATAATGCAGAAAAGTATCTTAAAGAGTGCCTTGACAGTATTGTGAATCAAACACTTAAGGATATTGAAATAATCCTCATTGATGACGGCTCAACAGACAGCAGTGCAGATATCTGTAAGAGCTATCTTTCAGATACCAGAGTGCGATATCATTACAAAGAAAATGCCGGTGCAGTAATGGCGAGAAGAGACGGAATCAGCTTTGCTGGTGGTGAATACATCGGTTTTGTTGATTCGGATGATTGGATTGAACTTAATATGTATGAAACAATGTATGAAGAGGCAAAAAAATTTAATGCCGATATTGCCTTTTGTAATTGTATTCAGAATGCAGACGGACATCGTTTTTCTCCTGAAATTGCATCGGGTGTATATGACCGCAATGCAATTGAAGAGAATATTTTATTAAAATCATTAGCATATGTTACTGATAATGGTGAGAGAAGAGCAATCAGATGGTCCAATTGTCTTAGATTATATAGAGCAGAACTGTTGAAATCAGGTATCAGTTATAATCCCGAGGTAAGACGTTGTGAGGATTTAGTGTTGAATTATGAAGCTACACTTAAAGCTAACGTAATGGTTTATCTTGGTGAACATTATTTATATCACAACAGAGTTGTCTTAAATTCAAAATCAAGAAGGTATACTCCGGATGCATGGAAGTCTTTCAAAAGTCTGATTTTACATTTATATGGGATAACTGAAACGCTTGAATCAGAAGCAATGTTAAGTCAAATGCATTTAAGAGCTTTTTTCAGTGTTGTTGATTGCTTGGAAAATGAATTTAAATTTTATAAGCAGGATAAAAAAAGAGCAATACAGCAGATTTCTCTCATAATGAATGATAGTGTCAATGAACGCTACTATGGAAATATACCCATAGAAAAAATGGTGAAGCGATATAGGGTGTATTACAAGTTAATTCACAAAAAGAGACCAAGAGCAATAATTTTATTTGAAGCTGATAGAAGATTTGTGGAAAAGGTAGAAAAAAAGTTGATTAAGCCTTTATTGCATTGGGTGACTGAAGGTAGAATTACCGGTAAATTATATAAAAAAATCCGAAAAATGTTCTGAGGAGTTTTTATGAAAAACAAAAAAAGACCTATTCTTATTGTTATTGGAAACAATATGAATGGCGGTATTGCGAAGCGTGCAGCAATGTTAGCCAATGGTTTTTCTGACATTGGTAAAGATGTACATATTATTGTCACGAAAGACAAGAGCGAACAGTCTTTCTTTGCATTGAAAGAAAATGTGTCTGTTGTACCAACAAGAAATGTTGACTTAACCACTAATAGCGCTAAAGCTGCAAAAATAAAAATCGCATTACTGATAAAATTTTTGAAAGCTGTAAGTTGTTTTATGCCGAAAAAATCTAAAGTAAGACGTTTTTTTGGTTTTTCTGTTTCAAAAATAAGAAACAGTTTATTGCTGCAAGAAACTTTGAGCAAATTTAGTAATCCTGTTATAATTGCTTTAGGTTTTGGTTATGCGATTGACGTTTTTTATGCTACACTTGGCATGAAATGTGATATTGTTTACGGGACAAGAACCTATGCAGAGGGTGAATTGCATGGACTTGATAAAGATGTAGCTTCTATTGTTATTAAGTCTTTTTCATCTATTGTCAGTCAGACTGATTATACTGCGAATTGCCTAAAATGTTTGGGTGGTCGTAATGTTCAGGTTATAGGAAACCCTTTGGCGTTAGCCACACCCGTTTATACTGGTGAGAGAAGCAACAGAGTTATTAATTTTTGCAGAATTTCTAAAGAAAAAAGACTTGATTTACTAATCAATGCATTCGCTGTTTTTCACAATGAATTTCCTGAGTATTGCATTGATATATACGGAAATATTGTTACAAAAGCAGAGGAAGAACACCGAGCTGAACTGTTAGCTTTAATAGAGAGTCTTGATTTAACTGATTGTGTTAAAATTCATGATGCAAGAAAAGATATACACGAAGTTGTAAAAGACGCTGCTATGTTTATTTCAACATCTACTTTTGAAGGCTTATCTAACACAATGATTGAAGCAATGGCATTGGGATTACCTTGTATTTGTACAGATTGCGACGGTGGCGGTGCTCGTGAATATATTAAAGACGGAGTTAACGGTTTGTTGATTCCCAAGGATGATGAAATCGCTTTGGTGGAAGCAATGAAGAAATTTGCGAAAGACAGAGCGTTTGCTGAAAACTGTGGACAAAATGCTGCCGCTGTCAGAGAAAAACTTGAGATTAATAATATTGTCTCTCAATGGCAGAATGTGATTGATGAATATTGCAATTGAAAGAAGTGAAGCAAATGAAAGAGCGATTATACCGAATTAAACGAATTGTTCAAAAGAAAATAAATGCGTTTTATTATCAATATGCAAATAATCGCTATGCAATTGCTTTCCGTCAGAGAAACGGAAAGGCGTTATATGAGAGTAATTGTTCCCCGGAGGGATTCATTTTAATAAAAAACACATTCCGGTATTGGATGGCAGATCCGTTTCTGATAAAATTTAATGGTGTCAATTACCTTTTTGTTGAAATGTTTGATAAAAAGCACTCAAAGGGTGTAATCGGGTACGCAAAGCTGAAGGGAAATCACTGTGGCAGATTTCATATATGTCTCAGAGAAAACTATCATTTGTCATATCCTTGTGTTTTTAAGCGGGATGGTAATATTTATATGATTCCAGAGGCAAAGGACAATAATGAAGTAGCATTGTATAAAGCTGCAAAATTCCCAAAGAAATGGGAAAAGGTTAAGACTATTTTGCCACAGCCCTGTGTTGACACAACGCCGTTTGTTTATAATGATGCGAACTATTGTTTTACCACAATTGCCAACGAACATAGCTCCGATGACAATCTTTTTCTTATATACGAAAAAAGTGGCGAATGTAAGCAATTGCTTAAAGATAATTTGTGCCTCAGGTCTGCAGGGAATGTGATTTTTGAAAAAGATAATATGATAAGGCCATCACAGGATGATACAGTGTATGGTGATGCAGTTATTTTTAATCGGGTGGACAGATTCAGTTCCGATGATTATTGCGAAACTGCCTATAAAAGGGTATTACCCCCGGGAAGTGAAGCAAATAGTGAAAATGTTTGTGTTAATTTGATTAACAATACAAAAAATATTCAGTTCAACGGTTTGCATACGTATAACGCTAATAATGATTACGAGGTTATCGATTTAAGATATCCAAGATTGATAAAAAGAAAGTAGGATTTTTGTTTATGGCAGAAATATCTGTGGTTGTACCGGTTTATAAAGTCAGAGATTGCCTTAAGCGGTGTATTGATAGTATTTTGGTGCAAACATATACAGCTTTCGATTTGATTCTTATTGATGATGGATCTCCTGATGATTGTGGAGCTATTTGTGAGCAATACAAAAAAACAGATAATAGAGTTCATGTTATACATCAGGAGAATCAAGGTCTCGCAGAAGCACGAAATGTTGGTATAGAATGGGCGTTAAAAAATAGTGATTCCGAATGGATTACTTTTATTGATAGCGACGATTGGATTCATAAGGATTATTTAAGATTATTGTATGAAACTGCAATAAAATATAGGGTAGATTTAAGCATCTGTAATTGCATAAAAACCCCTGAGTTAGCCATTGATGAGCCTGAGATAAGTGGTGATGTAAAAATATTTACACCAGAGGATTTCTGGTGTTTCAGACAATATGGTGGAGCATGGGCTAAATTGTATAAAAAAAGTCATTTCAAAAATATCCGATATCCGAAAGGCTTGTTATACGAAGATATTTTTGTTACATATCGTTTGATTTTTATGCAAGCTAAAGTTGCTTATATTGAATCGCCTTTGTATTTTTATTTTTTGAGGGACGACAGCATCACTAAATCTAAGTGGAATCCTCGTGTTTTGGCTCAGTTGGACGGAAGAAAGCAACAACTTGATTATTTTAAGAAAAATAATTATAAAAAAGCTTATGAGGTAACGGTAAAAAGCTATTTGTTTGACATAAAAAATAATATGCAGGCCTGTGAGAAGATAAAAGAAACATATCCAAAAGAACACAAGAAATTGCAAAGAATGTATAAAAGTAAACTTATCAGATTTCATAAGTTTTTGCCAATAAAGAATAATATCAATTTGTATAGATATGGATTCCCTAAGCTTACGAAATTATACAAGAAAGTTATACATATGAAGGAGTTGGTAAATTTTGGAAAATAAGCATTATACGCTGATAACTGCTGAACACAAGTTTTTAGATTTAAAGCTTAAAGAAGTCTGGAAGTATCGTGATCTTATAGTATTATTTACAAAAAGATATTTTACCGTGCAATATAAACAAACAGTGTTAGGTCCTGCATGGTTGTTTTTGAATCCTATTCTTTCAAGTTTGATTTATTGTTTCATCTTTGGTGGTATTGCTGGTATGAGCACAGATGGAATTCCCCAAATTCTTTTCTACATGTCCGGTAATGCAATATGGGGATATTTTTCAAGTTGCCTTAATAATAATGCAAACACATTTAGATCAAATGCTAATGTCTTCGGAAAAGTATATTTCCCAAGACTAACCGTGCCGATTTCTAATGTTTTGTCATCCGTAATAAAATTTGGTATTCAGATGATAATGACTGTGGCTTTTCTTGTTTTTTATTGCATTAAAGGCGAGGTTCATCCTAATTGGTGGGCTATTTGTTTTCTTCCAATCATTTTGATGGAGTTGGGCCTTATGGGAATGGGCTTAGGAATTATAATATCAAGCTTTACAACAAAATACAGAGATTTGTCTGTTTTGGTTGGTTTTGGTGTGCAACTGTGGATGTATATTACGCCAATTGTGTATCCCTTGTCTCAAAGTGATGATAGTTGGTACAAATATATTCTTCTGCTAAATCCTATTACTGCACCGGTAGAACTTTTCCGCTATGGTTTGTTAGGACAAGGAACTGTTCAGATGCCTTATATCATTTTCTCTGTTGTATTTACAATCATCGTAACAATTCTGGGAATTATGATATTTAATAAGGTTGAAAAAACTTTTATGGATACTGTGTGAGGATAAATACAATGGAGCGAAACAAAATGAATAAAATTCCGGCCATCAAGATTTCAAATGTCAAAAAACATTATAAGTTAGGGCAGATTGGTGGTGGCACATTACAAGCTGATTTGCAGAGTTGGTGGGCAAAAAAGAGAGGTAAAGAAGATCCCAATATTAAAATCGGTCAAGAGGACAGAGCTCGTCTTGTCGGTCAATCGTTCCTTGCGCTAAACGGAATAGACTTGACCATATATAAGGGCGAAGCTGTTGGAATTATTGGCGGAAATGGTGCAGGTAAAAGTACATTATTAAAGCTTCTTTCCAGAGTAACTGCGCCAACTGCAGGGCAAATTGAAATTTATGGTCGAGTTGCTTCTATGTTGGAGGTTGGTACCGGTTTTAACGCAGAAATGACAGGCAGAGAAAATATATATATGAATGGTGCTATTCTTGGAATGAGTAAAGCAGAAATCGATGCCAAAATGGATGATATAATAGAATTTTCTGAGGTAAGAGATTTCATCGATACTCCTGTTAAGAGATATTCATCCGGTATGTATGTAAAACTGGCTTTCTCGGTAGCGGCGCACCTTGATTCTGAAATTATGATTATGGATGAGGTATTGGCTGTTGGTGATATGGCATTCCAGAAAAAATGCCTTGATAAAATGAGATCTGCAGCAAAGGAAGATGGAAGAACAGTTCTTTATGTCAGTCATAACATGAATACTATCAGACAGTTGTGCGACAGATGTATAGTGCTGGAAAGCGGTAAAGTTGTTTTTGATGGTGATACAGAGAAAGCAATTCAAGTATATTTGAAAAATTCTGATGAAATGCTGACCTCTTTTATAAATTTAGTTGAGCGAGAGAGACCAGAAAATACAACTAAACAGGCATTTATTCAAAATTTCGAGTTTTTGGAAAATAACAGTTGTGTCTATAAGAGGGGAGCAAAAATAAAATTTAGAGTAAATTGGATATCTAAGGATAAAATTGATGATGTGAGATATCGCATGATAATTAGGTATATAGACGATACTCCAGTTGGTTTGGTTCAATCTAAAGTGCTTGGAAGTTATGACAATAATCAAATGCAAATATCAACTTTTGAGTTTGATACAAGTATGTTGGCAGATGGAAAGTATTTTTTCAGTATAGCGTTATATCAGAGAGATGAAATAGGAAATAATTTAATATTGGATCATATTACAAGAGCATGTTCTTTTGAGATTATAAGCGAAATGAATGACGATAAAAAAATCAATTGGGAGCACCGTTGGTGGGGTTCAGTAGTGTTTCCGAGTCTGAAAAGTATTCAGGAGTAATGAATGATATGAATGAGATTATTGTGGAACAAATTGTAAAAAAAGATAATGTTTTACAGGTAGATTTTTCTATTAGAGGAGAGATACACAAATACTTTAGCGGGGGACCATTTATTACAGAGTATCCTCTTGCAATTTCTCATGTTCCTGATTCTGTTGCAGTAATACCTTTTGTATGTAATGTTCTCCCGATTGTTTGGTTAACGGATAGTAAACTGTATGTTAAAGAAATTGATTCTGACTTTTATAATTGTATCAATGAAATAAAACAAGGGTACAAAAATATGTATTGCGGAGTTTCTTTCAAAGGTGAGATTATTTCAACAAAAGTTGTTTTACATAATCGCTCAAATCCGGATAATAAAGCTATGTTCTATTCTGGGGGCTTGGATTCATTAAACACATTAATCAACCATTATAATGAAAGTGTTGATCTTGTATCAATTTGGGGGTCGGATATAGAATTTGATAATGAAAGTGGATGGAAAAAAACTTACCAGATTGTAAAGAAAACTGCTGAAAATTTCAAGCAAAAAGATGTAGTAATCAAGAGTAACTTTAGAGAATTTGATAGAGAACTTGAATTAGACAAAGATTTTCGCACGCAACTGAAAGACAGTTGGTGGCATGGTGTTAAACATGGTATTGGTTTGTTGGGGCATATTGCACCGTATGTATATTTAAATAATATCAGTACAGTATATATAGCTTCGTCAAATTGTGCATCGGATGGTCCTGTCAAATGTGCATCTGATCCTACTATTGATAATTATGTTAATTTTTGCGGTTGTCATGTGGTTCATGATGGCTACCAGTTTAACAGACAACAAAAAATGAAAAATGTTGTAGTGTTTTGCAGAACTAAAAATATTAAAGTCGAGATGCATGTATGTTGGCAATCTCAAACGGGTAAGAATTGTTGTAAATGTGAAAAATGTTATAGGACTATTTCTGCGTTGATCGCAGAGATGGTAGACCCAAAAGATTATGGTTTTCAGGATGCAATTGAAACAGTTCTTGATATGAAAAAAAATATTTTATGTGGAACTAAAATAAATCAATATATTGCAACGACGCAGTGGAAGCCAATAAAAGAACGAATTGTTGAAAATAAAAAATTGTTAAAAAAAAGTGTTTGGTGGAATGATATTAAATGGATCAAAAAAACAGATTTTGATAATATTGAAAAAGAAAAATTGATTGCGAAACGACGAATGAAATTAAGTAAACTATTTAATAAAAAAATTAACAATATTCGTTCTGAGATTTTAAAATTTATGAATAAGATTTGTAAGTTTAGGTGAATATTTGTATTCGCCAATGCTAAATGGAGGGCAAAATAGGTTGTGTTTGAGTCTTTAATAGAAAATTTATATGAAAAGAAAAAACTATACATAGACAATAAATACTTAAAAAGAACAATTTATTGGAGTAAGCGATTGTTTAAGCCCTTTTCAGATATTGTATATGTTATCGGATGTCCTGAATTTTCTAATTTAGGGGATAATGCAATTATGATAGCTGAAGTAGAATTTTTAAAAAAATGCGGTATTTTATCCAAACACATAGAATGCATTACTGAAAAAGAGTTTCTGAAAGACTATAGAATAATATCTAAGCTTATTAGTGAAAAATGCCTGATATGCGGTCTTGGCGGAGGTAATATGGGTAACCAATATGGTTCAGAAGAAAAAATCCGCCGAATGATGATAGAATGCTTTCCGAATAATAAAATGATTATTTTTCCGCAAACAATACACTTTGTTGGTGAAAATAAGGAGGCGGATGAACAAGCATCTGTAAAATATTATAACGGACGAGAAAATTTAACATTGATAGCTCGAGAAAAAGAATCTTACAGAATAATGCAGAGGCTTTATCCTGATACAAAAATTCTTTTAACTCCGGATATTGTGCTTTCGGCTAAAATGAAGACTTTTGATGTTGTTCCACAAGAGCGAAATGGTGCACTGCTTTGTTTAAGAAATGATGTGGAAAAAAGCATATCAGAGGAAACTTTGCTTGAATTAAAAAATTTTGTGCAAAAATGCGGTTTCGAATATCGTGAAACTGATATGTATTCGGATTACGATATCACTAAAGATAACAGAAAAGACTGCATTAGACGAAAAATGCAGGAATTTTGCAGTGCAAAATTCGTAATTACCGATAGATTGCATGGAATGATTTTTGCAGCAATAACAGAAACCCCATGTATCGTTTTTAATAATTATAACCATAAGGTTGAGGGCACATATCAATGGATTAAGCACTTGCCTTATATAAAATTTGCTAATAGTATTGATGATGCAAAAAAATGTGTTCCTGAATTATTAAAAATACATAATTGTAAATTTGATAACGAGCCATTAATAGAGTTTTATGATAAAATTTCAATGTTGATTAATTAGTTAAGTTCAAGCATTGGTTCAAGGATTGGGGTAATGCGGTATTGCCCTGCATAACTAAAGTTACGGAGGAAATTTAAAATGAATTTTTCAGGAAAAACACTTTTAATAACAGGCGGTACGGGTTCATTCGGTAATGCTGTCCTTAACCGCTTTCTTGAAACAGATATAAAGGAAATCCGAGTTTTTTCCCGAGACGAGAAAAAGCAGGATGATATGCGCCATGAATTTCAGGCTAAAATGCCCGAGGTTGCGGAAAAAATCAAGTTCTACATAGGTGATGTAAGGGATATAAATTCAGTAAGAAATGCAATGCCCGGTGTTGACTACGTGTTCCACGCAGCAGCATTAAAGCAGGTGCCCTCCTGTGAATTTTTCCCCATTGAAGCGGTGAAGACCAACGTTCTCGGTACTGATAACGTGCTTTCAGCGGCAGTTGAGGCAGGAGTAAAGTCCGTTATATGCCTTTCAACGGACAAGGCAGCTTATCCCATAAATGTTATGGGTATCACAAAGGCTCTTGCTGAAAGAACTGCAATTGCAAAATCAAGAAACGTTTCTGAGGGCGGAACCCGAATCTGCTGTACCCGTTACGGCAACGTACTTTGCAGCCGCGGTTCTGTTGTACCTCTCTGGATTGACCAGATCAAAAATGGTCAGAACATAACAATCACAGAGCCTACGATGACAAGATTCATTATGTCTCTTGAAGAGGCAGTTGACCTTGTTCTCTTTGCCTTTGAAAACGGCAGTAACGGTGATCTGTTTGTTAAAAAGGCACCTGCCTGCACAATTCAGGTGCTTGCTGAGGCTGTCTGCGAGCTCTTCGGCGGCAACAAAGACAACATCAGAATCATCGGTATCCGTCACGGTGAAAAGCTTTATGAAACTCTTCTTACCAACGAGGAATGCTCAAAGAGCGTTGATATGGGTGATTTCTTCAAGGTATTTGCCGATAACAGAAGCCTTAATTACGATAAATATTTCTCTGACGGTGACGTCAAGAGAAGCGAGCTTACTGAATTCAACAGCAACAACACAAAGCTTCTTGATGTTGAAGAGGTAAAGGCAAAGCTTCTTGAGCTTCAGTATATAAGAGACGAAATTGAAGCAATGAACAAATAAAGGGTATTTATTATGAAAGAATACGTTTCATTCAAAAATAACGGCAAATTAAAGCTGCTTATAATAGTGGGAACACGACCCGAGATAATAAGACTTTCTTCTGTAATTAAGAAATGCCGTAAGTGCTTTGACACTGTTCTTGCACACACGGGACAGAATTATGACTATAATCTTAACGGAATTTTCTTTAAGGATTTAGAGCTTGATGCTCCCGAAATTTATCTTGACTGTGTGGGGGACAACCTCGGCAGAACAGTAGGTAATATCATCGCTTCATCATATGAGCTGATGGCAGATATCAAGCCCGATGCACTACTGATTCTTGGTGACACCAATAGCTGTCTTTCTGCAATTTCCGCAAAAAGACTTCATATACCCATTTTCCATATGGAGGCGGGCAACCGCTGTAAGGATGAATGTCTTCCCGAGGAGACCAACAGAAGAATCGTTGATATAATTTCCGATGTTAATATTGCATATTCCGAGCATGCAAGACGTTATCTTGCGGACTGCGGTCTTCCCAAGGAGCGTACCTACGTTTCGGGCTCTCCTATGGCAGAGGTGCTTGACGGTAAATTTGAGGAAATCAAAAGCAGCGACGTTCTTACCCGTATGGGACTCGAAAAGAAAAAATATATCCTTCTTTCCTGCCACAGAGAGGAAAATATTGATACCGATAAGAATTTCAATATGCTCTTTACTGCGCTTAATTCCTTGGCGGAAAAGTATGATATGCCCATAATCTATTCCTGTCATCCCCGTTCACGTATCAAGCTTGCAAAGTCTGATTTTAAGCTTGACAGCAGAATAATTATGCACGAGCCTATGGGCTTTATTGACTATAACTGTCTGCAGATGAATGCCTTCTCGGTTGTTTCCGACAGCGGAACGCTTCCCGAGGAAAGCAGCTTCTATATGAGTAAGGGCTGTCCTATAGCTGCGGTTTGCATAAGAACCTCAACTGAGCGTCCCGAGGCTCTCGATAAGGCTTGCTTTGTGCTTGCGGGAATTGACGAAAAGAGCCTTCTTCAGTCAGTTGAGCTTGCTGTTTCAATGAATGAGGAAGCCTCTGTTATGACGCCCGTGCCTGATTATACGGATCTGAATGTTTCCGATAAAATTGTCAAAATAATTCAGAGCTATACGGGAATTGTTGACAGAATGGTCTGGAGAAAGTACTGATACGGAGTAAGATATGAATATACTTGTAACGGGTGCAAAGGGCTTTGTAGGAAGAAACCTTTGTGAAAATCTGAAAAATATAAAAGACGGCAAAAACAGATGCTATCCTGAAATCAGCATTGAAAATATTTTTGAAGCAGATATCGATACGGATGACGCCGTTCTCGAGAATTACTGCAAGGATGCAGATTTTGTCTTCCATCTTGCAGGTGTCAACAGACCTCAGAAGGTTGAAGAATTCTCGGAGGGTAATTTTTCCGCCCTTGAAAAGGAGCTTTCTTATCTCAAAAAGCACGGCAATAAGGCATCTGTAATGCTTTCTTCCTCAGTTCAGGCAAGTCTTGAGGGCAGATATAAGGATTCTCCTTACGGTGAAAGTAAGCTGAAGGGGGAGGAGCTGCTGTTTTCTTACAGTGAAGAAAACGGCGTTAAGGCTTATGTTTTCCGTTTTCCGAATCTCTTCGGTAAATGGTGCAGACCGAATTACAATTCTGCTTTGGCTACCTTCTGCCATAACATTGCAAATGATCTGCCCATAACCGTAAGTGACCCTGCAATACGTCTTGAGCTTTTATACATAGACGACCTTGTTGATGAAATGATGGAGCTTCTTATGAATAAGGAGCATCGCTGTGATTATGACGGCGTAAACGTATGTCCCTGCGATACGGGAAGATACTGCTACGTGCCCGTAACCCACAGTGTGACACTCGGAGAAATCACAGAGCTTCTTTATTCCTTCAGAAAACAGCCCGAAACTCTCGTTATGCCTCCCATTCCGAAGGGCTCCTTTGCAAAAAAGCTTTATTCGACCTACCTTTCATATCTTCCTGAAAAACTGGTAGCAGTGCCTCTTAAAATGAATGTTGATATGCGAGGCAGCTTTACAGAAATTCTCAGAACTGCAGACTGCGGTCAGTTTTCCGTGAACGTCAGTAAGCCCGGAATAACAAAGGGGCAGCACTGGCATAATACGAAATGGGAAATTTTTGTCGTAGTTTCAGGTCACGGCCTTATTCAGTTGAGAAAAATAGGCTCTGATGAAATAATTGAATTTGAGGTAAACGGAGATAAAATTGAAGCGATTTATATGCTTCCCGGTTATACTCATAATATAATCAATCTTTCCGAAACACAAAATTTGGTAACGTTAATGTGGGCAAATGAAAATTTTGACCCGAACAAGCCCGATACTTACGGAGAAACGGTTTAAGATGTCCGAAAAATTTGATTTTCTTACAAAAGAGCAGAATCTGCTTATATCAGTTCTTGCAGAAGCGTTGTTTCCTCAAGGGGAAACAATTTCCTCTGAGGACGTTGATTTTCTGAAGCTATGGAATGAAGCACAGCTTCAGACTGTTTCTGTGCTTGTTTTCAACAAGATGCCCTTGCTTAGCTTTTCTGCAGAGGCTGTATCTTTTATAAGAAACAATCTCAATAACTGGTTTCTTAAGAATATTCTAATTGCGAGAGAGCATATACATCTTGATAAAATGCTGAAAAATGCACAGATTCCATACGTAATTCTCAAGGGGATGGCGTCGGCAAGATTTTATCCTGATGATCTTATGAGAATGATGGGTGACGTGGATTTTCTTGTAAAGGAATGCGATATCGAAAGGGTAGATAAGCTTCTGACTGCTGACAGCTACGTTGCAAGAAAAAAAGAGCATTCGCATCACATTACCTACACTAAAAACGGAATCCGTGCCGAAATGCATTTTCTTCCTCCCGGAATCCCCGAAGGAAAAACGGGCGAAAGAATAAAAGGTTATTTTGAAAATATTACAGATGAAGCAAGAGATGCCAAAACCTCAGTCGGTAGCATTTGTGTACCCTCTGATTTTCATCACGGTATGCTGCTTCTTCTTCACACGATTCATCACCTGACGGGTGACGGTCTCGGTTTCAGGCATCTTTGTGACTGGGCAGTTTTTGTGTCCTCCTTCAAGGAAGCGGAATTCAGAGCGCTGTTCGAAGAAAAGCTGAAGAGCGTGGGAATGTGGGAGTTTGCAAAAATTCTTACAAAAGCCTGCGGAATGTTTTTAGGTGCTCCGTGCGTGCTTTCAGAAAATGATGCGGATGAGGATATCTGCAAAAGACTTATTCTGGATATCTTTTCTTCCGGTAATTTCGGACAGAAGAGTGAGGACAGAAGCCATGAAAGCCTTCTTATTTCCTCTAAAAATGAAAAAGGCGTCGAGGAAAAATCCCTTGTTGCCCAGGGGCTTAAATCCGTAAACTCGATTGTTTATAGGAACTGGCCCTTTGTCAGAAAATATAAATTATTACTGCCTGTTGGCTGGCTGTTTTTTTGCGGAAGATATATTTTCAGGTCTATTAGGGGAAAACGACCTTCAATACACCTGAAAAACGTTTTTTCTCAGGCACAGCAGAGAAAAGATTTTTACTCCGAGCTGAAGCTCTTTGAAACAGAAACATAAATATTTCGGGAGATAAACTGATGAAACTCAAAGATATTAAAATTACAAAGAAAAATATCGCTCTGATTATTGTACTTCTGCTGATTTTTCTGTTATTTCTGTCTGTAGTATCGGTTGCAAACCATTTTCTCGGTAAAATCAACCGTGAAACTGAAGAAGACGGCTCCTACGTAGAGGAATATTTTGAAACCAACGCTTACGATGCAGATCTCGAGGAGATTCATCCCGACGAGGTTGACTGGTACAATAAGGAACTTTATAACGATGACAAGCTTGTGAATATTCTTGTTGTCGGTCAGGACGGCAGGGAAGCTGTTGGCAGAACAAGAACGGATACGATGATTCTTCTTTCCTTCAATCCCGAAACCAACGAGGCTTCAATGATTTCATTCCTTCGCGACCTCTACGTGCAGATCCCCGGACGCTCCGATAACAGACTTAATGCAGCTTACGTTTTCGGCGGATTTTCCCTTCTTAAAAATACCTTCAAGGCAAATTTTGATATCAATATTGACGGTTGCTTCAAGATTGATTTTGAGGGCTTTGAGGACGTTATTGATATTCTCGGCGGTGTAGATATTGAGCTTACTGCGGCTGAGGCAAAAATTATCGGTGACGGCGCTCACGAGGGCGTCAGCCACCTTGATGGTGATCACGCTCTGATGTATGCGAGAATCCGTAAGCTTGACAGTGACTTCGGTCGTACCGAAAGACAGAGAAATATTGTGACTGCCGTATTCAATAAGCTTAAAAAATCAAGTGTAACAGATCTTCTTAAGCTTGTTGATGTGGTGCTTCCTTACCTTTCAACGGATATGTCAAATTCACAGATTATGCGAATTGCCATAACCTACGCTCCCTTGCTTGCTACACTTAAAATCTCAACACACAGTATTCCTGCAGACGGTACCTATAAAAATGCAAGCATCAGGGGAATGGCAGTTCTTGTTCCTGATCTGTATGAGACAAAAAAGCTTCTTTTTGAAGAATATATGCCCTTTAATTAAAAGACAGTTTTATTCAATATAACAGGGGAGTGAAATAATGGATTCCCTTATAATAAGACCTGCAACACCTGAGGATTGCAGTGAAATACTCGGAATTTATTCTTATTACGTAGAAAATACGGCAATTTCTTATGAATATGCCGTGCCGTCCTATGAAGAATTCAGACAGCGCATTGTTACAACGCTTGAAAAGTACCCTTATCTTGTGCTTGAAGAGGACGGGGAAATTCTCGGCTATGCATACGCCGCGCCCTTCAAGACCCGTGAAGCCTACAGATATTCGGTTGAAACCACTATTTATCTTAAAAACGGCTTGCAGAAAAGGGGACTCGGAGGACTTCTTCTTTCGGCGCTGGAAAAAGAGCTTTCGGAAAGAGGCTTTACGAATGCCAATGCCTGCATAGCCTTTACCGAGCCTGATGATGAATATCTCAACAGAAACAGTATGGAGTTTCATTCTCATATGGGCTACTCGCTTGTGGGCAGATTTCATAAGTGTGCTTATAAATTCGGCAGATGGTACGATATGATATGGATGGAAAAGCATATCGGTGAGCACAGATAACGTACGATTTTTTTATATCTGTCGGACAATAAGCATAAAAGCAGGCAGATAATTGCAACGGATATGTTTTTGTGATAACATTATAAAGTAAAATTTTTCAGGAGTGATTATATGGCAATTTCAAATATCGGTGTTCTGCTTGGCAATATCGTTTTCAAGGGCTTTAATCATTTCACCTCTGTCCCTATGGAAACTCAGCAGAAAACTCTTGAAGCTATTATGGAGAGAAACAAAGACTGTGAGCTTGGTAAGAAATACGGCTTCTCAGAAATCCGTACTCTTAAGGATTATCAGGACAAGGTTCCTCTTTCCACCTTTGAGGATTATTTGCCTCTTATTAACCGTATGGTTGAAAATAATGAGGAAAACGTCATCACGGGCAGTAAGGTTATCAGATACTGCTCCTCCTCAGGCAGTGTAGGTATTCCCAAATTACAGCCTAAAACCGCAAGAGACCTTTTTAATATGCAGTCTATGGGCTTTGCCGCAACGCCTGCCTGTGCCGCAAATTATTTCAGGGAAAAGGGCATATACAAGTCCCTGCCTGCACAGATGGGCCCCCTGCTTCTTTCTCTTAACGGACATCCCCTGAAAAACGGTATGCGCTGTAACGGAGCAGGACAGATTCCCTTTACATATCTTCTGCCTCTTATTCCGTTTTTCTCAACCACACCTATGGATATTCTCTTCCCCGAGGATGAGGAAAACACGGATATCTCATATTTCCAGTTAAGATTTGCTCTTACGAACCGTAAGGTTACCTATCTCGGCTCAATGGTAATCACCCTTATGCTTACAATGTTTGAATATCTTGAAGCAAACTGGGAAATGATTTGTAATGATATAGAAAACGGAACACTCGACCCCTCTGTCAGATGTCCCGAATCACTTCGCAAAAAATATGAAAAATTAAAGCCGGATCCCAAGCGTGCCGCAGAGCTTCGCGCAGAATTCGAAAAGGGCTTTGATACGGAAATCCCCATTGCAAAGAGAATATGGCCCAAGGTCTGCTGGGGCTACGGTATGATAAGCTCAACGCTTTCCGTTTACGTTGAAAAGCTTCACAGATACATCGGTGACCTTCCTCTTCACAATATGGGCTATGCCGCTTCCGAGGGCTATATGGCAATGCCCGTAACTCTCAATGCAAGCGACTACGTGCTTCTTCCCAGAAGCATTATCTATGAGTTCCTTCCCGTTGATGCTCCTGAGGGCACAAGACCTCTTCTTATGGACGAGCTCCAGGTAGGCAAGGAATATGAAATTATAGTAACCAATTTCTCGGGGCTTTACAGATACCGTATTCTTGATATCATAAAGGTAACGGGAATGCACAACAAAACTCCCAAGATTGAATTCCTTTACCGCTCAAATATGGGTCTTAACGTTGCTAACGAAAAAACAACCACACAGATGCTTGATTTCGTTGCAAATAAGGTTCAGCAGGAATTCGGAATTTCCTTCAACGGCTACAGCTTCTACGGTGATACTGATGAAGCAGGTGCGCTTCCCAGATACGTGTTTATGTGCGATACCGCATCCGACATTCCCACTGAGAGGAACGAGGAGCTTGTACAGTTCGTTGATGAAGCATTCAGAGCGTGCAACGAAAAGTACGATAAGTACAGACGCTGGGGGATGCTCAGAGAGCCCAAGGTTTATCAGCTTGAAACGGGCTCTTATGCCGCATACAAGGCTTCACTTGTGGCTCAGGGCAGAGTGCTTAATCAGATCAAGCCCGTTGTTGTTATAAACACTCCCGAAAGAAAAGAATTTTTCTTTGCAAGAATCCGAAACAAATAATTGCATTTCATATAACGGAGGAAAATTATGGATAAGAAACTTAATAAAAAGACCTGGTTTAATATAGTCCTTTTCAGCCTTACGGGTCAGCTTGCCTGGAACGTTGAAAATATGTGCTTTAACGTGTTTATGTATAATTCAATTTATGCAGATGCAACTCAGGAAGCAGCTTCAAGCTTTGAAGCAATGTCTGCCGTTAACGTAATGGTTGCCTGCTCAGCCGTTGTTGCCGTGCTTACCACATTTATTATGGGTAACCTCAGTGACAAGTTCAGAAACAGACGTCTGTTTATTTCTGTCGGCTACATTGCATGGGGCTTTGTTACCGCTCTGTTCGGCTTTATCACAAAGGACAATATTTCTTCACTTACAGGTATTACCGATGAAGTAAAGCTGCTTCTTGCCAGCGTATGGGCAGTTATTATAATGGACTGCATTATGACCGCTATGGGTTCAACAAGTAACGACTCTGCATTCAATGCGTGGGTAACTGATATAACAACTCCTGCAGTAAGACCTACCGTTGAAACCGTTCTTGCTGTGCTTCCTCTTGTTGCCACTGTTGTTGTTCTCGGCTTCAATACGCTCGCTCAGTCAGGTACAATTTCCTATACAACCTTCTTCATCGGTCTTGGTGTGTTCGTTATTCTCTGCGGTGTTCTCGGTCTGTTCATTCTTGAAGAGCCCAAGTCAAAGAGCCCCGAAAATGAGAAGATTCCTTATTTCAAGAATCTTGTTTATACCTTCCGTCCCTCCGTTATCAAGGAAAACAGCCGACTTTACCTTGCACTTGCCGCTTTATGCTGTTTAAGCGTTGCTTTCCAGACCTTCTTCCCCTATTTCTTCATTTATATTCAGCACGCACTTCTTCCCGGACTTGAGGGCTTTAAGATTTCCGCACTTCCCATTATTGCGGTTGTTATCGGTCTTGCTGTTTCCGTTGCAGTTGCAGTTGTGTTTATGAAAATGGCTGCGAAGGATAAGAAATCTATCTTCATTCCCAGTATCGTTCTGGTATTTGCAGGTCTTATGGGTGCTATGTATGCAGGAAACAATATCTTCTATTTCATTGCATTTGCACTTCCCGCAGTTGTTGCATATTTCATTTTCTCAATTCAGCTCGGTGCTCTTGTAAGAGACTTTACTCCCGAGGGCAAGGCAGGTCTTTTCCAGGGCGTGAGAATGATTTTCGTTGTTCTTATTCCTATGGTTATCGGTCCCAAGCTCGGTGAAATCGCAAGTAAGGGCTCACAGATTTACTATGAAAACGAAGTTCACGTACAGAAGCTTCTGCCCTCTGCAAGTATGTTTGCTTATGCCGCAGTTGCCGCTGCCGTAGCTCTTATTCCTCTTATTATCCTTATGAAAAAGGGTATCGAGGTTAAGGAAGAAAAATAAAAATTTTGCAGGATATCCCCGGATGTCCTGCATTTTTGCATTTTATGTGAACACTTGTGCATAATATTCAGTAAAGTGTTGACAAAAACGGCACTTGGCTTTAGAATTGTAATAAAGTAACAATGAAAGGCAGGCGGACAAAATGTCAATGATGGTCGTGGAACTGAACCGGAGATTACCTTTGTCTGTTTGCGCTTAACAAAAGCTTGATTTACGTAAACACAAAAGGCATCTCCGCATATTTTCGGGGATGCCTTAAATTTTTTATGTGAGGTTTTATTATGACAGAGTTCATACTTCTTGGCGTACAGAAATTAATAATTTAATAAAAGCCTTGTTTATAATTTTCGATAAAATTATTGAACGAGGGTGATTATATGAAAAAACAGAAAAATCGGAAGCTATCAAAAATCAGATATATACTATTCCTGCTTAATCCCTACTGGAAATACGGGCGGGGCTACGTGCTCACAATTCTTCTTATGTCACTTGTGCTTCAGCCCGTGTCTTCATATCTTACGGCACGTCTTCCGCAGAGGGCAATTGATGCCGTTATGAATGATACTGCCCGCAATGAAGTAATTTATATTATTATTTTTTACACTCTGTTTATTGTTCTTGTGTCCGCACTTGAAAAGGTCATTAAAATGGCATATACACAGATGACGCTTGTAAACGTCAGTAATAAAATCAAGAATGACGTAAATAAAAAGGCTCTTTATACGGATTTCAAGTATTATGACATGCCTGATTTTTTCGTAAAATTTATTTATGCTCAGGATAATTTCCCCGTGCACGCTCAGAACGTGGTAATGATTCTGCCCGATATTCTCAGGGGAGTTGCCACAACCGTTGCAATGGTTACTATTATAGCCACTGTGGGACCGGTGCTTCTCGGTATTACGGTGTTTTTCGTTATTCTGAATGCCGTTGCAGAGCTTCCTGCAATAAAGCCTGCGGCTGATTTTGAGGTTAGCCTTGCTGATGCCTGGCGACCTATGGAATACACAAGCAGAGTGCTTAAAACCAAGGAAAATGCCGCTGAGCTTCGTGCTTCGGATGCAGGAAAAAAGCTCATAGGTACAATCAATACGGCAATGAGCAATTTTCAGACAATTTATAAAAGGTTTATCCGCAAGGTGGCTCCGTTTCATCTTTTGCAGGGTACAATCTCTCCCATTCAGGCGGCTTGTATACTTTCGTACATTATATTTTTTGTAATCAACGGTGACAAAGCACAGATAGGCTTATATGCCTCGCTTACTGTTGCCGCTACGGCACTTGCATCAAGCCTCAGTGATGCGGCAAGCAGTGTTATGGAAATTTTCAGGTGCATTGCAAACGGAGAAAACGTTGCTGAGTTTTTTGAGGCAGAATCCGTAATTGAGCCGCCCAAGGCAGATGCCCTTAATGCACCAGAGGGAATATATGAGGTTGAATTCAGGGATGTTTCCTTTGGATATGAAGCCAATGAAATACTGTTCAGAAATTTCAATCTTCACATAAAGCCGGGACAGCGCATAGCCATTGTCGGAGAAAACGGAGCAGGAAAGACCAGTCTTACAAAGCTTTTGCTGAGACTTTATGATGTAAACAGCGGTGAATTGCTGATTAACGGAAGAAATATAAAGGAATATGACGTGCATCAGTTGAGGCTCAATATGGGTACTGTTTTTCAGGATATCCGTGTGCTTGCAATGAGCCTCAGGGATAATCTTACTGTATATAATGACGTGCCTGACGAAAAGCTTTGTGAAGCCCTGGAAAAAATCGGCTTGGGTGACGTGCTGAAAAGAGCCGACGGCAATCTTGATACAATGGTTTCACACGAATTTACGGAGGACGGAATCTCTCTTTCAGGCGGCGAAGCACAAAAATTAATGCTTGCAAGATTATTTACCGCTTCCTTCGGACTGTTGATATTGGATGAGCCTTCTTCTGCACTCGATCCCCTTGCAGAGGCTAAGCTTATGGATAATATTCTTGATATTTCGAATACTGCAACTACAATTATGATAGCTCACCGTCTTTCAACCGTGCGATGCTTTGATTGTATTTATCACATTGAAAACGGAGCGATTATTGAAAGCGGCACACACGACGAGCTGATGTCAAGAAAAGGAAAATACTACGAAATGTTTATGAAGCAAGGTGAAAATTATCAGAACTGAAGCTGGTATTTTTCAGTATAGGTGATAGTATGATATTTGAAGAAAAGAAAATTACATTGAAAAACGGAATAATGGCAACACTTAAGACACCTGAAATCTCTGACGGCGAAAAGATGCTCGATTTAATAAGAACGGCAAGTGCCGAAACGGAATTTCTTGCCCGTTACTATGAGGATTGGGAAGAAACTACTATTGAGAGCGAAGAAAAATGGATTGAGAGCAATCGTAATTCAGCAAATGATTATGTTATTGCTTGTTTTGTTGGTGAAAGGGTAGTCGGTTGCTGTGAAATATCGTTTTCTTCGGGATCAAAAAGCTTTCACAGAGCAGGAATCGGTATTTCTGTGCTTAGTGAATACTGGAATATCGGAATCGGCTCTGCAATGTTTGGTGAAATTATAACTCTTGCCAATGAGCATAAGGTTACGGAAATTCTCGAGCTCGAATATGTTGAGGGCAACGAAAGAGCAAAGGCTCTTTATGAAAAATTCGATTTTAAAGAGGTGTGCATAAAGCCGAATGCATATAAACTGAAAGACGGCAGGTATCAGAGCTTAGTATATATGCAGAAATATTTATAAATAAAAAGGTAGAGGTGTTTTTTTGCAGAATGAATTGAAACAAATTAGTTTTAAGAAAATGAATAAAGATGAATTCCGTGTATATTCAAAGTGGTCGGTAAAGGCTTATGCAGAGCATTTGGTTAAAGCAGGCGATGAAAGATTCAGATTTATAGCTCTTAAAGCTGCAAAGAGTGAGTTTTGTGACATCTTTCCTGACGGTGCCGATTCCGCTGACAATTATCTTTATGTTGTAATAAATGAAAAAGGTGAAAAAATCGGAGTTATAGGCTATCAGAAAAGTCCCTTTGAAGAAAATGCCGCATTTGTTACGGAGAACGTTATAAAAGAAGAATACCGAGGCCTTGGCTACGGAAAAAGTGCTTTTGTGCAGTTGCAGAAGGATGCCAAAGAAAAAGGTTTTGCGAAAATGGTTTTGAATTGTTTTAAGCATACTCCTGTATCTTTTTCTATGTACGAGAAAAACGGATTTAAGGTAATAGAAGACTACGGCGGAAGCGTAATAATGGAGAAGTGTTTTTAGGTTTAATAATATGAAAAAAGTAATTGTAATCGGTTGCCCCGGCTCGGGGAAAAGTACATTTTCGAGAGCATTACACGAACGGACAGGCTTAGCCTTATATCATCTTGATTTGCTGTATTGGAACGGTGACAGAACTACTGTCAGCAAAGAGGTATTCCGTGAAAGACTGCAGAATGTTCTGATGCTTGACAGGTGGATAATTGACGGTAACTACGGCTCTACAATAGAAATGAGAATGGCTGAGTGTGATACCGTTTTCTTTCTTGATTTTCCCCTTAAGGTCTGCATTGAGGGCGTTCGGCAACGGCAAGGGAAACCGCGTCCCGATATGCCGTGGATTGAAACAGAAGACGATGAAGAATTTCTTGAATTTATAAAGAATTTCGAATCAGAAAGTAAACCGAAAATTCTTTGCTTATTGCAAAAGTATAAAGAAAAGAATATTATTATACTAAAAAGCCGTGAAGAGGCCGATCGCATTATAAATAACTTGTCCATACAAGCAAAGGAGATATAATATGCCTGTTTTTACAATAGCATTTTGTGCGATTATTTTTATGATTTATATACTTGATACTTTTTTCCTGATCCCAAAAACGGAAACGGTGACGCTGAAGGAAAAGCTTTGGTCGGGACACAATAAAGGCTACATAAACCACGCTCTGCATTTATCCGAAAAGAAAATAAAAAAAGGACAGGTCTGGCGGCTTGTATCCTCCTCGCTTCTTCATGTCGGTATCGTACATATTGTTTTTAATATTGTTGCAATTTTTATTGCAGGTTGGGCGGTAGAATCTCAGCTGGGTGCAATAAAAACAGCAGTATGTTTTATAGGTGCAACACTTGTTTCGGGTCTTTTTATGACATTTTTCTACAAACTTCAGGAAGGTGAAGGAGCATCGCCCGGCATATACGGACTGATTGCAGCTTTTATTATACTCGCTTTCAAAAACGGAAGTGTTTTCTTCTCACCTGTACATTGGGCAGCATTGATTGTTCTTGCAATTTACACAGTCAGCGGAATGTTTATGGGTAAGGCTACTGCCTGTGAGCATATCTCCGGCTTTGCAGGCGGTCTTTTAATGGGGTTGATTATGATATAAATTAAGGATTGGGAAATATGTTGAAAAGTCATATTGAATTTGTAAACGAAAAGCCTTTTATTAATATTAACGGGGCGCTTCATTATCCGCTTGCATACACGACTTATTTTGAAGAATGTGCCGAGTATGCCGATTTTGTTGAAAGCGGATACAGAATGTTTTTCGTGAACGTTTCATTTTCGGATTTGCCAATAAATAATATTACAGGCTTCAGTCCGTTTCTGACGGGTGTTTTTGAAGGGGATTCTCCCGATTATTCTGAATTTGACGGCAGAGTAGAGGAAATTCTTAAGCTGTGCCCTGATGCACTAATATTTCCGAGAATAAATATTACAATGCCCCGTAAGTGGCTGAGTGAAAATGAGGCTGAAGGTGTTGAAACACCAACGGGGAAGAGGGAAGCCCTTTATTCCGATAAATTCCTGCACGACGGGGCAGAGCTTCTTCTTACTCTTGTAAAGCATATCAGAAATGCTGATTATTCAGGTAGAATTGCAGGCTATCAGCTTTGCGGCGGTACTACTCAGGAATGGTTTCATCACGACCTTAAGGGCTCGTTTTCGGCAAAAAGCCTTGAGAAGTTCCGAGTATGGATGAAGGAAAGATATAATATTCAGGATGTACCCGAATTTACAAAAGAGGATTTCGGAAAGGCGGAATTTCGCCATACCGTTTCACGCTTCGGAGAGTTTGCCTGCGAAATGGCGGCAAAAGCTGCAGAGCATTTTTCCGCAGTGCTTAAAGATTTCATTGACGGTGAGCAGATAGTTGGTATCTTTTACGGCTATAATGCATATCTCAATGACGTTATGTGGGGACATCACGGTCTGAGATACATAATTGATTCTCCCCATATAGATTTCTTCTCATCTCCCTGCGGATATGACGATACAAGACGGCTCGGTATTGATTGGAGTGATATGCTTCCGACAGCCTCTCTTAAAGCACATAATAAGCTCTATTTTGTAGAGTGCGACATCCGTACTCATCTTACACGAAGGCTGCACGATTCACGTCCCGGAAGATATCCCGAGGATATCTATCTTCAGGTTGATAAAAACGGCAATAAAACAGTATGGGCAGGCCCCGATACAAAAGAGCTGTCCTTGTCGGCAATCAGAAAAGCCTTTGCTCATCAGCTTACAAAGGGCTCGGGTATATGGTGGTTTGATATGTGGGGCGGCTGGTATCACGATCCCGATATTATGAAGGAGCTTCACAATATGAGGCTTATTGCAGAGGCTTCGCGTAAGAAAAATTCATCGGAGTATCCCAAAGCCGAAACGGTTATTTTCGTTGACGAAAAGGCATATTTTGGTGAGGTCTGCCACTCTGTTAATATCATAAGGGGCAATATGGGAAATCTTGGGATTCCATTTGAGCTCTGTATGGTTGAGGATGCCCAGAGGGTTGTTTCCGATTACAAGGCGGCTGTGTTTACCGCTCCCGTTTCGTCGGAAATGGGCATAATCGCAAAGAATATCTGTAAAGAGAAGAATATTCCGTTTATTGAAGTAAGTCCCGAAAAAACGTATTTTTCAAGGGAAGAGCTGAAAGAGTTTCTGATTTCCTCGGGTGTTCATTGCTATAACGGTGACGGTCACGTAATTTACTGCGGTAACGGATATCTCGGTATTCACTCGGTAAAGGATGAAACGGTCAATATTTCTCTGCCTCAGAAGTTCAGCATTAAGCCCCTTCTCGGTGCAGATTTTCCTGAGTGTGTAAAAGACGTAATCAATATTGATATGAAGCAATATGACACCGTGTTTTTTGAATTACAGTAAAAAAATCCCCTTCCGGAACAGTCCGGAAGGGGATTCTTAAGTTGCAGATTTTATTTAACTGCCGCAATGAGAGCCTCGAAGCCCTTTGTAACTGCAGAACCTGACTTTGTTGAAGAAGCGTTGATTTCTTCGTTTTCTGTGAACATTGAGTGAATATCATTATCGGGAAGAATGTAGCCTATCTGGTCGTTGCTAAGACCGAAGCAGAGAAGCTTATTAACCTTTGCTGTGTCCTTGAGAGGAGCATAATCCCAAGTTTCATTAGTCCAGCTCTTGTCTGCACCTACAACACCGCCCCAGAGAATTTCGGGGGAGATTTCACCGGGAATAAGTGCAATACCAACTTCGTTGCCGAGCTCGATGTAGCCGACCTCTGTAATGATATTGTAACGGTGAGCATCCTTTGTGATAACGCTGTTGATAAGACCTTCTCTTACAACGAGAGTAAGAATCTGATTGTCTGTTTCAATTGTAACTTCTTTAACAGCTACGTTGAGTACGGGCTGAAGCTCGATTTCGTTATTGATTGTAAAGGCCTTCTCAGCAAGTGCTGCGCCGTAAGCTGCTGCTCTGTCCTTATCTTCATTTGACTCTGATTTAATGTTTTCCGATTCAGTTGTGATTGCAAGCTCTGCACCCTGAACATAAACAACGTCAGCGCCTGTGATTTCCTTGACATACTGCTTGAAATAGTAGGGGAAGTCAGCAGAGATAACATCTGCACCTGCACCGAAGCCTACACAATGGATACCTGCTTCGCAAAGCCAGATTTCATCGGATGCTTCATTGTCGGGATCGAAACGGAAGCGATGAAGCTCGCCGTCAAATGTGATGGGCTCACGCTTATCGTAAATATACTCGCTTATATCAACACTGCCGTAGTAGAGAGAGCCTGCTTCCATATCGTTGACAGCTGTCATAACGCAGTCTGCTACAACGTTATAAAGATTTTCCATGAATTTGGGATTCTTGCCGCCGACAAACATATCAAGGTCAGCACCGATAAAGCTTAATGCGGGGTTAGTAAGAATTGCAGGAACAAGGGGAGCGCCCATACCGAGAATGTCAATTCCGGAATGCTGATGAAGAGCGGAAACGTTGATGCTGATGATGTTGTTTGCTGCAGCAAAATCCTTGAGTCTGTTTCTGATTTCAAGAACGTCGCCTCTTGCAATACCGTATCCGTCAACAACTGCCTGTACTACGATGCCGCTTGTGCCATCTGAAAGAGCATAAACGCTTACGCCCTGGTCATCAATAACTGCAGTGGGGACTCTGCCTGCCATTACTTCAAGTGTACCTGCCATATAGTAGCTGCCGTCGAAGATATCAAGTCCTTCAAGAAGTGAGCCGTAAGCATAGCCTGCGCTCCACTGTGCGCCGGGCTTTACTTCCGTGTCAAAGGCTTCTTCACCGGGCATATAGCCGTCGGGAGATACATAGCTGTCATATTCCTGCCATCTGTCACCGAAATTAAGACCGGGAATAAGGACGTTAAGCACTTTTCCGAGATAGAAAACCATTTTGTCAAGTATCTGATAAAGTGTTGCTTCAATTTTTGCGCCGATGCCTTCGGTCGGATCAACCTTTGAGGCTGCAGATGCAGGGATTGCCATTGTGAGCATTACAAATACAACTGCAAGCACAAGAGCTAAAATTCTTTTTGCTTTTTTCATTTTTTATTCCTCCTGATATTTATTAATCTGACTTCGCAGTATTAACCTTGTTCATAAGAATCCTGAAGTTTTCTGCAATAATTTCTGCAGTTCCGGGACCCATTGAGTTTGTTTCCTCGTAATGTCTTCTGCCGAATCTGTCAATTGCCTTATCAAGATAAGGTGTATCATCATTAAGCATAAAGTCATTGGGGGGAAGCACGTAGCCTAACTCATCGTTTGCAAGACCGAAAATGAGAAGGTCATCGTCGTCGGCAATTTCAATAAGAGGCTCGGGATTTATGTCGGGGGAGAGTCCCTCTGCCGATTCATCCTCTGAAAGATATCCGCCGTAAGCAAGCTCGGGGAATAATTCGCAGGGAATCATAAGAATCTTCAGCTCATCGATTTCAAAATAGCTGATTTCGGACTTCAGAGCTTTTTTGTCCGAATAGGGAACCTTGTACGCGTCTGCATTAAGAAGACCTATCTGACAGGCAATTGTCAGCACGGGATTTTCAACGGGCACGTAAAACTCCTGCTTGATGTAGCTGATTCTGGGATCGAGCTTCTTTTCCTTTTTGATACTGAGAGCGTAATCAGCAAGCTTGTAGCCGATGCTTCTTGTTGACTCAAGCAGACGGTTTTCGCGTCTTAATCTGTCCTCGTCCTCAATCTCCATGCTTATCATTCCGCCGATAGCGCCTACACCGTAAATGGTTTCCGCGCCCGTCTCCTTACGGATTTTTTCACGTAAGTAGCAGGGGAAATCCGCACTTACAAGTGAATTGCAGCCCTGAAGAGATTCGGAATGAGATGCAAAGTTAAGGAAATATATTTCTCTCGTGCCGTCGTTGGGTACAAAACGAAGACGGGTGAGTGTCTTTGAATATACAACGGGAGTTCTTATATCCTCCTGCATATCGGGTACCTCAATTGTACCGTGATAAAGCTTGCCCTCTCTGCGGTCTCTGTAAGCAGCGCTTGCGGCAGTGATTACGGCATTGAAAAGAATAGTCATAAACTTTCTGTCCTTGCCCGTATGGGGAAGCTTACCCCAGATGCCCATTGTATCAATGCCTGCGTGGTTGTGGGTGCTCATTATTGTAATTGTCTGACAGCCCGTGATTTCGCTGAACTCACTGAGAGCTTTTTTAAGAGCGTTTACGTCCTTGTTGAGAAGACCTACAATGTCAAGGGAGACGAAAAGATGTCCGCCCTTACCTGAGTTGTCGTCAAGCCACAGAGCGTGCGCATACTGAGGATCAATAACACCCTTTGCAGGATTGTTTTCTCCGTAGCCTGCAATGTAGTATTTTTTTGTTTTTATATCATCGGGGAGCATTACAGCCTTACCGAAGCCTGCAGTGAAATATTTTGCTTCTGCCTTTTCGGTGTAGTGGAACTCACCCTCGGGGATTGGCTCCGTGTAGCCGTATTTGCCGATTTTGGTTATGCCCTTAAGGGCAGAGGATGCAAGTTTTGAAAAATCCATTCTTATACCCCCAATTCCTTTTTCATTTCCATAAAGGCCTTGATTATGGTTGAGGCCGTATTCTTACCGATGCCGATAAGTTCGTGATAGTGATTTCCGAATTCACCCAGTACGTAGTCGTTATCGGGAACGATATAGCCGATAGCATCGTTTGCAAGACCGAAGGCTACAAGGTCGCGTTCGAAAATTTCCGTAAGGGGAGGATAGGGGAAATCCGTTTCATTGAAGGAGCCCTGAGCCTTAAGGGATTCACCGCCCGTAAGAAGGTCTGCACAGAATTCACCGGGTACAAGAACAACGCTGAGCGCATTGCCTATCTGCATATAGCCGATTTCCGTAACAACCGTATATGTGCCGTCCTTTTCACGGAGAACCTTATAGGAAACAAGGTTGAGCTTGCCCACAATCTTAATAAGGGGATTTGTAACCGTAAGGGGGACTTCCTTGATTCTGATGTTGAGTAAGGGCTTGACTGCAGCTTCCTTTACGGGTGTCCAGCCCTCGCACCAGAGAGAATATTTACAGCCGTTGGCTTCGGAATCCTTTATTTCTGCCTCAATTTCTTTTTCGTTATATAAGACGGGATCTGACTTTATCTCTTCCTCAGTTTTTGTAAGAGAAAGAACAATCTTACCTAATTCTCTGCCGAATCTTATTGATTTATCGTATCTGTGGGGGAGTGTAACACCGTCATCGGTAGCACCGCAGGACATATAGATGGCACAAATTGCTCCGTTGAAGAACATAAAGTTTGCGCCTGCCTTGTTTACGGTCTCTCCCATATAGTAGATGTATTCACCGCAGAGGTCGTGCCCCGTACCGTGTCCGTCTGAGGTGGGAAGACCTGCAACGTCGGGATGCGCACCCATTGTTGCTATGACGGTAGGTGTTTTTTCACTGTCGTCGGGTGTGAATATAAGTCTTGTGATTGTTGTTACAAGGCTTGTTGCTGATTTTCTGTTTTTATTGTTGAAGTAGGTATCTCCGATGTCCTTCTGTGCGAAGGTCATAGTGCCGGGCACCATATCCTCGTATGCTTTAAGAAGACCCTCAGCAACCTTTGAGGCAAGTGCATTCATAAATTCGCTGTCTGCACCGCTTAAGTACGTGCCCTTGCCCTTCTTGTTCTTTTTCTTATTGTGAAGAACCTTTGAAAGGGTATCAGTCCAAAGCCCCTGAGTGTCAACGCAGGAATGAGCGTGGGTTGAAAAAACGTTTACGGATGCTATTTTTGCTTCGGGATGCGCATATTTCATAAGATCTGCAAAGCGTCTTCTTATGAGCTTTATATCTGCATTACCCGTGCCGATACAGTCAATTGTTGCAAAGAATGAGGTACCGTTACCTGAATTGTCGTCAAGTGCGATTATTCTTGCCTGCATCTTGTCGATAATTTTCTGAATACGGTTATTGAAGCCGTTATCGGGAGTAAGATAGCCTCCGAGATAGTAATCCTTTTCGGCATAGTCGTAGGGAGTAAGGTCTGCAATGTAGTAGCCGAGACTCCAGTATGCATTTTTTGCCGGTGCTTTACGGAATTTTTCCGTGCCCTTGTAGAAATATCTGCTGTCATAATCGGCGGCGCTCATAAAAAGAGGACCGTCATTCAATGAATCAGCAAAATTTCCGAGGAGCTTATTGATGGTTCTTTCCGTAAAACGTACAAATTTTTTCGATGAAAAAAAATCTGACATTTTATTTTCTCTCCTTATTGAAAGCCGTTTATTTTACGGCTGTGTTTTCCTGATTTCTGTAAACAACGAATTTGCAGAAAAGATATTCCGTTATCATATTACAAGCCATTGTAACACCGAGAACTATGTATTCAATAGCAGGTACCTCGGGGAAGCGTCCCGTGAAGTAGTTTCCGAGGATTGTTGAAACGGGAGTAAATATAACGTAGAAGCCCAGGACCTTGAGCATAGCAACGGGGATGTTTGCCGCTGATTTGAAGGTGAACTTTCTGTTGAAGGTAAAATTCCAGATAACCGAAAGCAGAAGAGCGATAAGATATATGGGACCGTATTCATTGGTCATAATCCTGCCGAAGCCTTCATTTTCCGTAATGAGATTCTGCATAAACTGTGTTTTGAGAAGCACCTCATTCATAAAAGTGAAGCTGCCTATCTGTATAATGCCTGCAGAGGCGGAGAATAAAGCAAATTTTATGAACTGGAAGATGTTTGTTTTGTTGCTGTTTTCAGCCACAGTTATCCCTTCTTTCCTGATTTATATAATTTTAACATATTTAATTGTGATTTGCAATAGAAAGGTTGTTGCTAAATCCGTTTTTTTGTGATATTATAACAAACAAGAAACAGTGAGGTGTTGTTAAATGAAGGATTATCCTCTTTTTGTGGGAAAAAACTGTGATGCCTTTAAGAATTTTTACGAGGATGAGGCACAGTTCAGTAATATGAAGGACGGCAGAATCCCGTCTGTTCTCAGCATAAAAAACGGTAAATATAAGGGAAACGTCATTGCCGCGGCTGATAAAGCCTCCTGCGGTGCTGACTGGGGATATATTGAAATTGCCGTAAGGCTCAGTGAGGATAACGGTAAAACATTTTCTCCTATGCAGACAATTTTTACCCCTCCCGTAAGAAAATATCCCTTTGACGGAGAGGAATATACCTCTGCCTTTGCCATTGATCCTCTTATGATGGAGACGGAAGACGGTAAAGTAATTATGCTTGTCGACTTTTATCCTGAATGTAAGGGGCTTCACGCTGCACGTATTCTCGAGAAGGGAAGCGGATATGTGAGCACTGACAAGGGATTTGCCCTTAAACTGTATTCAGGCAAAACAAAGCTTGACGGCACCTTTGTAAGAAAAGGCAAGGAATATACTTTACAGCCTGACGGCTTTGTGTATGCTCCCGACGGAAGAAAAACAAGGTTCTACGTGCCGAAAAAACACTCCGCAGAGCACGGATATTCCACCATTGGTGATATGTATTACTGCTACGGTGAAAAGCCTCAGTATATAGACGTTGCACCGCCCCTTATTCCCGAAAGTGTTTTTGGTGAGGACGTGTACGTAGGTAATATTTTCGTCAGCAAGGGAAAAGCCGTTTTCGATGAGAAGAAGATTGATTTTGTGAAGAAAAGCAAAGTTTTTGATGATAACGGAAATCTTCTTTGTGTTGAAACCTCTCCGGCTCCCTTAAGAGCACCTATGCTTTCCTACATATATATGCTTGAAAGTGAGGACGGAGGAAAAACCTTCTCTCAGCCCGTTGATATAACCCCTTATTATAAAAAAGATTCCGACGGAATATTCCTCGGTGTGGGACCCGGTGTGGGAATTACCCTTAAAAATGAAAAATGCAAGGGCAGAATCCTTGCTCCCTGCTATATTCTCAATAAAGCTCTGATTCTCATAAGTGACGATGACGGAAAAACCTGGAGACGAAACAAGGCACAATTCTGTGAAAATATTGATGAATGTCAGCTTGTTGAAATGCCCGACGGAAAGGTTTTCTGCTTCGGTCGTCCCAAGGGCGGCGGAAAGCTTCCCCTGAGCGTATCCGATGACGGAGGTGAAACCTTCAGAAAGCTCCCTGCCGTTGAGCCTCAGACTCCTCAGTGTCAGCGCTCCGTTATAAACGTTCCCGAAAGCTTCGTGCTTCCCGATAATATGGAAAACGACGGAAGATTCATTCTTCTTTCAGCCGCTACGGGGCACGCAGGCAAGGACAGAACACGTACCGAGGGTAAGGTATTCTTAGGACGTATTGACGGAGAAGCCGTAAGGTGGCTTAAGACCTACGACGTAACGGATAAGGAAAAGTATGCTTCTTTTGAAAAATACGCTGATTTCTATGCATATTCCTGCCTTTGCTGTATGGAGGACAACACCGTGGGACTTCTTTATGAAGCATATCCCTCAGGCTATATGACCTTTGCAAAATTTGAATTATAACAAAACAAGGGGATGTAAAAAAAGCGAAGACCGCATAAAACTATATAAATCAAGGGGTTCTGCAGAAGATATAAACTGTCAGAACCCCAAAAGTGTGTCCGAAAATTAAAAATCGGTAAAATTTTATGTTTTATGCTACGAACAAACCTCGCCTCTCGACGTACCCTTGTACGCCGTCGGGCAAGCAAAACCAAGGACAAAGCCTTGATTTTGCTCGGTTTGTACGTTCTTCATCATTTTTTCCTATCCCCTTAAAGGGAGCTGTAAAAAAACGAAAGTTTTTTTACAGCTCCTTTGCATTTAGTTTTCAAGCTCAATTTTCCAGAACACAATCTGCTTTCTTTTGTATGTATAGGTCATATAAAGGACGTTATTGAGGCAGGTGATTGCAGGGTAGGAGAATTCACCGTTTCCGGGCTCGGGAACAAGCACCTCCGTAAAATGCTTTCCGTTGTCCTTTGAATATGCAAGGGAGAGGGGATGGCGTACGCCCCAGTTTACGTCAACGGGATTGTATATAAGCCAGAGTCTGTCGGAAGCATCCTTTACACAGTCAATGCCAGAATTGTTGTTGGGAAGTCTTGTTCTTGCAGGCTTTGACCAGTTAAGACCGTTGTCGTAAGAGTCGCTGCGGTAGATAGCACCCTTGTTTGAGCGCATAAGGCAGTGAACACCCTTGTCGGATTCCCATAAGGTGGGCTGAATAAGTCCTACGTAGGCACCCTTGTATTTCGGTCTTTCCATAAGACCGTTGAACTGCCAGGTGATACCGTCGTCAAGAGACATATCAATGAACGGAATCCATTTCTTGTTCTGCTCTGTTGATGCAGGACCGAGCACAGTGCCGTTTTTTAATCTGAGGCATTTGTTCTTTACGGGACCTCTTCCGCCTGAAGTGTCACCGGGAACAAGTGTTTCGGGACGGCTCCAGGTGTTGCCGTTATCGTCACTTGTGATATATCTTGTTATCCAGTCGGGGATAGTTTCGCCGTGCTTATAATAAAGGATTATTCTGCCGTTTTTCTGCATATAAAGAACGGGATTCCAATGAGCGATGTTGTCGCCCTCGCTTACTGATACGGGTGTGCTCCAGTTTCCGTCGGTATCTCTTTTTGATACCCAGATTTCAACGCTGTTGTCACCCTC
Source organism: Acutalibacteraceae bacterium (assembly GCA_045651625.1). Taxonomy (GTDB): domain Bacteria; phylum Bacillota; class Clostridia; order Oscillospirales; family Acutalibacteraceae; genus RUG806. The sequence goes on from JAZRST010000053.1 coordinate 168,030, forward strand.
GTGAGCACCTCCGAACCAGGCGGCAAGCACGGTACCGTCTTCAAGAGGTAATACGGTTGAAGCGTGACAGCTGGGTGCTTTTTCATTTTTCTGAAAAATGAATTCCTTTTTTGCACTTTTTATCATAATTTTCCTTCTCCTTGCTCAGTGTGTTTGAGATTATTGTATCAACTAATGATAAATTTTACAAGATTTCTTTTAAAAAATAAAAAATTTTGTGAATACAATTGCAAATAAAAAAGCGAAGTGCTATAATATGTAAAAAACAGGGAGGCTGAGAATAATGAAATTCTACGTAAAAAAAGCTTTAGCGGTAATGATGGCTGTAATTATGCTTATGTCAACTGCCGCAGTAATCGGTTTTGCTGCTGACGGAGACTGTGACTGTGAGCACTGTCCCTCAATTGTAATTCCCGGTATTTTCCAGTCAAAGGTCCGTTATCTTGATGAAAACGGTAATGAAATGCTGACTGAGGAAGGCAAGCCCTATCCCGAGCCCTTCTTTATGATGTCAACTGAGGATATCATTAAAGAAGCTCTTTGGGAAGCTCTTGTTCCTCTCGGAAGTCTTCTTATTGCCCAGAATGACTATAACGATCAGTGTGCAAAGGCTGTTGCAAAGGTGCTCGGTGATGCACTTTTAAGCAATATTGCTCTCGACAATACCGGCAGAGTTATCAAGAATATACAGGCAGACAAATACACAACAAGCCTTGCAAATCTTACAGAGGAGCAGAGAGAATACGCTCTTGATCAGATTCCTCTTGATCTCTATGCTGAAATTGCTGGTATGGATCATCTTTATTTCTTCTCCTATCACTCAACCGGTAATATGATTGATAACGTGAAGGAGCTTTATGAGCTTATTCAGATTGCAAAGGAAGAAACAGGTCACGACAAGGTTAATCTTGTTCCCATAAGCCAGGGCGGTTCCGTTGAAAATGCTCTTATGCAGTACTATATTGACAACGGTCTTGATTTTGCAGGTGACGTTAACCGTGTCTGCTACGTTGTTCCCGCTGCTGACGGTGCTTCCGTTCTCGGTGATATCTATCATTACGGTCTTCTTGATGATGACGATGCGCTCTACGGCTATATGTTCCCCTCGCTTCTTGATAAGGATCAGGAAATGCTTGCATATCTCATCAACCTTATTCTCCGTATTCTTCCCAATGCTGACGTAAACAATATTATAGATACTGCAGTGCAGGTTCTTATTGAGGACTACCTTGAATACTGCACAATGCTCTGGGCTCTCGTTCCTTCAAAGGATTATCCCGAATGCCGCGAAATGTATCTTTCAGATCCTGAGGATGCAATCGTACGCGAGCAGACAGACTGGTATTATAATGCTCAGGTTAACTCAAGAAAATATATTCTTGAATTTAAAGAAAAAGGTGTTGAATTTTTCGACATCGTGGATTATAATGTTACAATGTATCAGATAGTTGATTGCTGGGATGACGTAAATGCAGACGGTATTATCCATCTCGATTCCGAATCCTTCGGTGCAACAAGCGTAGCAGTTGACAAGGCTCTTCCCGATGATTATGTTCAGGCAAATACATACTGTACCGATCCCTCTCATAATCATATCGACGAAGCAAGACTCGTTGACGCTTCCACGGGTATTCTCTGCGAATCAACCTTCTATTTCAAAAATCAGAATCATGAGCAGACCGCACGTAACGACGTTATTATGCGCCTTGCAATCAGAATCCTTACGGATGAATCCTTTGAAAACGTTTATTCTGACCCTGCATACCCTCAGTTCAACTATGCACGTGACTCAAGAAGCATCATCAATAAATACAATCTCTGGAAGGATTATGATACTTCAAAGCTTTCCGCTGAGGATGCAGCAGAGTTCGAATATGCACTGAGCGAGGTTGAAAAGGCTATCAACAGCACCTGTATGCCTACTGAAGAGTTCAACGTTGCAAAGGACAGATTCAATCAGGTTGTTGATAAGGTTGTTTACGGTGAGACCGCTGAGGAAGAAGAAGCCGATTTCTTTACGGTTATTCTTACAAAGCTCTTTAAGTTCTGGAGCAACCTTATGCTTACCTTCTTCGGCGGCAAGGGCTTCTCGGATATCTTCTGGTTTATGTAAAATATAATTAGTATAAAGGAGCAACAGATTTATTATGAGTTCAGTTATCACAGCATTTTGGTATAAGCTTCTCACCTGGTTCATTGCTTTTACCGCACTTTTCGGCGCAACACTGCCCGCACCTTCAACTGATGAGCCCATCAAGGTTAATGAAGATGCTGAAATGACAGTTGTTCTCTGGGGTGATCCTCAGCTTTCAGACTATGATGCAAAGAGACATCAGTACACAAAGAATGCAGCTATTGACCTTTCCAATGCAGAGGGTACCTTTGATGCACTCGTAATGGCAGGCGATATCGCTGAAAACGGCAAGGGTGCTGAATATCAGCTTGTTCTTAACTATCTTGCAGCTGCTGATAATGTTGAAAATCACATTATTGCTGTAGGTAACCACGACGTAAGACTCAGAGCTTATTGCCAGATTCTTGATACCTTCAATGAATTCTGTAATTCTGCTAATGACAATTTCGCAGCTAATGCAAAGTTCTATGCAGAAGAAAAGCTTTCTTACTCCTATGAAGTAAACGGCTATACATTTATCGTTCTTAATACTGATAAGCCTGTATTTGAAGAATCATATTTCTCTGATGCATGTCTCGCTTGGTTTGATGCAGAGCTTGCAAAGGCAACTGCTGACGGTAAGCCCGTATTTGTAATTCTTCATCAGCCTCTCAAGAAGACTCATCAGGTTTGGAATTCCTGGAACTCTCCCAGTGACAACGCAGGTACTGTAGGTAAGCAGAGTGATGCCCTTCAGGCAACTATGGAAAAATATGACAACGTATTCCTTATTACCGGTCACCTTCATATGGGCTTCAGCCACGAATGGTCAATCCACAAGACAGGTAAGTATGAGGGTAAGGAAGGTAACGTTACACTTATAAACCTTCCCGGTATCGGTCCCAAGAATGCTGACGGTGAATACAATGAATCCGGCACAGGCTACATCATGGAGGTTTACGAGGACAGAGTTGAGTTTATCGCAAGAAACTTCAATCTCGGTAAATACGTTCCCGAGCACAACGAAACTGTTTACTTTAAATAATTGATAATACAACTGCTTGTCAGATTTTTACAAAAAAACTGTTGACAAGCAGTTTTTTATCTGTTATAATATCGCAGTTGTATGAAGTTACAACTATCCTTGCCCCGAAACAAAGGGGCCAATGTCCAGAAGGAGGTGCATCTAAATGGCAAAGTATGAAACCGTAGCAGTATTCTCACTTAAGAACGGTGAAGAAAAGGCTAAGGAGCTCGTTGAAAAGTTCAAGGCTCTTATCGAAGCTAACGGCACAATGGAGGCTGTAGATGAATGGGGTACTCGTAAGCTTGCTTATCCCATCAACTACGAAACAGACGGTTATTATGTGCTCTACACATATGACGCAGACGTAGCTTTCCCCGCTGAACTTGACCGTGTATTCAACATCACAGACGGCGTTCTTCGTTCTCTCATTGTTGCAAGATAAGGAGATTAAAGTATGTTGAATTCAATCATCATTATGGGCAGACTTACTGCAGATCCCGAACTCCGTTCCACAAGCTCAGGTTTATCCGTAACGTCTTTCACAGTTGCAGTTGACCGTGGCTATGTAAGAGCAGGAGAGGAGAAAAAGGCAGACTTTATTCCCGTTGTTGCGTGGAGACAGACTGCTGACTTTGTTTCAAAGTTTTTCCGCAAGGGTTCTATGATTGCTGTCCAGGGCTCACTTCAGAGCCGCAGTTATGAGGATAAGAACGGAAATAAGCGCGTAGCTTATGAAGTAATTGCCGATCAGGTAAGCTTTTGCGGTTCAAAGGCTGAATCAGGTACAGGCAGTTACGATTCTGTAAGTCCTTCATCTTACAATAACAGCAGTGCTGATGATTTCTCATCTGTTGTAGAAGATGATGATTTACCCTTCTGATTCCTTTAAGATTTTTTAAGGAGGATATTAGTAATGGCTTTTGAAAAGAAAGATAACAAAGGCGGTCGCCCCATGAACAGAAAGAGCCGTAAGAAGGTTTGTACTTTCTGTGTAGAAAAATCTGATTTTATCGACTACAAGGACAGCCAGAAGCTTCGTCGTTTTATGTCTGAAAGATCCAAGATTTTACCCCGCAGAGTTACAGGCACTTGCGCTGCTCATCAGAGAGAGCTCACAGTAGCTATCAAGCGTGCTCGTCACCTTGCTCTTATTGCTTATATCAGCGACTAATTAAAATTTTCCGCATCCTTACGATGCGGATTTTTTTTGCATAAATTCCGCCCTTTTACGAAAAATATCCGTGAAAGGGCGTGTTTTTTTATGAAGAAATCTGTTCCCGATAAGGAATATGCTGAAAAAGTGAAGCAGCTGACACCGTCTTCTCCCGTATTGAAGGATTGTCTGCTTGCTTTTCTTTTCGGGGGATTTATGTGTGTTTCAGGTGAATTTCTGTTCAATCTCTATAACGGACTTCTGGCAGATGAAAAGATATCGCGTACTGCAGTTTCAATAACCGTTATTGTGCTTACTGCCGTGCTTACGGGAATCGGTGTTTATGATAAAATTGCAAAGCTTGCAGGTGCAGGGCTTTCCGTTCCCATAAGCGGTTTTGCAAATTCCGTCTGTTCACCTGCTATTGAATATTCAACGGAGGGGCATATACTCGGTACAAGTGAAAAGATGTTTTCTCTTGCAGGTGCTGTAATCGTTTACGGCTGTTCACTTGCTTCCTTGTACGGTATGATATACTATTTCTTTCTCGGAGGCAGGGCATGACGGGAAGAGTAATTGAGCTTAAAAATGAGCCATCAGTAATTGCTTCGGCCTGTTCTGTCGGCAAAAACGAGAGCGAAGGACCCTTAAGAGATGAGTTTGACGTTGTTTTTCCGGATGACGGAATCCGTCAGTCCTCCTGGGAGAATGCCGAAAGTGAGTTGATTTTTACCTCTGTCAGCAAATGCCTTGAAAAATCAGGGCTTTCCGAAAAGGATATCGGAATAATTTTTGCAGGTGACCTCATAAATCAGTGTACCTCAAGCACTTATGCAATAAGGGGCTTTCAGACTCCCTTCGGCGGACTTTTCGGTGCCTGCTCTACTATGGCGTATTCACTTGCGCTTTCAGCAATAATGGTTGACGGAGGATATGCAGATTATGCTCTTGCCGCCACGTCCTCGCATTTCTGCTCAGCGGAAAAGCAGTTCAGGTATCCGCTTGAGTACGGAAGTCAGCGTGCTCCTGCTTCTCAGCGAACAGTTACGGGCTCAGGCGCATTCATCCTCGGTAAAAACAACTGCTCCGATATAATTATACCCCGTGTGCAGTTCGGTATTATCACCGATGCAGGCGTCAGCGACACCTCAAATATGGGTGCTGCTATGGCACCTGCGGCGGCAGAAGCCATTTTTTCTTTTCTTGAGGAAACGGTAAGAAGGCCTGAGGACTTTGATATGATTCTTACGGGAGACCTTGGAAAGGTCGGCAGTGACCTGCTGAAGGATTATCTTTACACTCGTAAAAATATTGATATATCGGCTGTTCACAATGACTGCGGACTTATGATTTATGATATTGAGGCGCAGGACGTTGATTCGGGTGGCTCAGGATGCGGCTGCTCCGCTGCGGTTACTGCTTCGTATATTATGCGGCTTATGCGGGATGGAGAGCTGAAAAAAGTGCTTTTTGCAGGCACGGGTGCGCTTATGTCGCCTTTGATTTCATTGCAGGGGGAAACGATTCCTGCAATTGCTCATATAGTTGAATTTAATGCGGTGAGGTGACATTATGGATCGGGGAAAAATTCTTGATATAGCATTAAAGGGGAGTTCAATCCTCAATTCCGCCAGAAAAATAAATAAAGCAATGACTACCTACCGTATTTTTTCTTATGTTGCATTGGGTGTTATTATAATTCTTAATATTTTCGGAGTTATCAATACAATTAAACAATAAAAGATACAAGCACAAACCTACTTTATAATGTAGCTTTGTGCTTGCTGTTTTTTTCTTTATTTATCGGAAAGAGCTTTACTTACCGTGCTATTTATTAATTCCGATGCGTAGGATTCTATGGTTTTTATGCTTTGAGGCTTATCAGGAAATTCTGTTTTGATTTTCGGAAGAGCGTTTATGGTTATGTCGCACAGAGCGTTATAGTTTTTCTTTTCCCCGCTTGCTCTTTCAAGGTATTTTCTGATTGCAAGGGAAAAGTAGCTGTTGAAGGTCTTTTCTGTTTCTCCGCCCTCTTCTTCTGCAATATTCATAAGAGCAACGAAGGCACGAAGCACCGTTGTCGTCTCTGTCTGTGCATCGCTCGGGATGTCTGCCTCGTCAAAAATATCGCGGTTGCCGTGCTTTGTGTCGGAAAGACCAAGAAGAAAGTCGGCGGAAACGTTGTAATAAACTGCCGCCTTTTTTACGAATTCAAGGTTGCATTCACGTATTCCTTTTTCATAGTGAGATAAAAGTGCCTGAGAAACACCAAGCTCAGCGGCGGCATCCTTCTGGGTTATTTTCTTTTCACGTCTCAATGCGGAAATTTTTGAAGCAAAACCGATGCTCATTGATTACACCCCTTGATTTTTCGGATAATTTCCATATAATATAAATATATTATAACACTAAAATTCAATTTGTAAATAATCAGAAGGTGAAAGCTTTATGCGAGGATATAAAATACATCTTATACGTCACGGACTTTCAGAGGGTGCAGAGGAAGGCAAGTATATAGGAAGCTCTGACGTTGAGCTTACCGAATACGGAAAAAAACAGCTTCGTGATATGATGGCTGAATATGAATACCCTGATGCAGAGATTGTTATTTCAAGCCCTCTTAACCGTTGTCTTGAAACAGCAAAGCTTCTTTATCCCAATAAGAATCCCGTGATTTTTGACGACCTTTCCGAATATGATTTCGGTGAATTCGAGGGCTCAACTGCAGAAGAGCTCAATTCGGATCCTGCTTTTGTTGAGTGGATAAAGGGCGGAGAGGATGCAAAGGCTCCCTTCGGTGAATCCAACGGTGAGTTCAGGGACCGTGTATGCAAGAGCTTTTTCAATATTGTTGAGGGTATTCTGAAAACAGAGCCCCGTTCAGTTGCGATTGTTACTCACGGCGGTGTAATTATGACCATTATGCAGTATTTTGCATTTCCCGAAAGACCTATGCACGAGTGGATGATGCCAAACGGCTGCGGATATACACTGAACGTAGACCGCCGTATATGGGAAAACTTCAACAGAGCAGAGGCTTTTGCTGAAATTCCCTTCAGACCCTTTGATTATAAGGAGGATGAGCCTTATAACGAGGATTGGGACGGGGAGATTGACCCCGAGGAATTCAAGGGCTTCTACACCCCTCAGGAGGATAAATAAATGATTACTCAGGAAAAAATTGACAGAATAAATTTCCTTGCAAGAAAGTCCAAGGCAGAAGGGCTCACACCTGCCGAAAAGGTAGAGCAGGATAAGCTCAGAAGAGAATATATTGACGCCTATAAGGCAAATCTCAGAGCACAGCTCGACAACACCGTTGTTGTCCGCCCCGATGGGTCAAAGGAAAGGCTTTCCGACAAAAAGAAGAAATAAAATACTAAAAAGAGAACGAGGTCAGCATATGACCTCGTTTTTACTTGTATTTGTCAGGCTTTATTTTCGGAATAAAGTCATAGATGTCGTTTGATGCAGGGGGAGTAAATGCCTGAATCTCATCTATTGGCTTCGGAACAAATTCCTCACTGTTTGCCGTTGGAAGCGGTCCTGCAAGACGGGAATCGGGCTTGTCGGATACCTTTCCGTATTTTAATGCTTTTTTCTCTTTGCTTTCGTTGTTCATAATATCACCTGTTAATATTATGAGCGGAAAAGCATAGTTTATTCCGATATTCCGAAAATATTTTTTGCATTGAGTGCCGTGATATCAAGCAGCTCCTGAGTGCTGATGCCCTTAAGCTCTGCTATAAAATCGGCAGTAATTGCAATTAATGATGAATCGTTTCTTTTGCCTCTGAAGGGAACGGGTGTCATATACGGACAGTCGGTTTCAAGCACAAGACGATCGAGAGGTACAAATGAGGCTACCTCTACGGGCTTTTTTGCGTTTTTGAAGGTTACCGCACCGCCAAGACCTATATACATACCGAGCTTTACAATGTCCTTTGCCATTTCTACGCTTCCCGAGAAGCAATGAACAATGCCCTTGGGATTGTATTTCCTGAGAAGCTTCAGCGTATCCTCGTGAGCCTCTCTGTCGTGGATGATTACGGGCAGGTCAAGCTCTTTTGCAAGAATAAGCTGCTTTTCGAAAACATCCTTCTGTATCTCTCTCGGTGAAAAATCATAGTGGTAATCAAGACCGATTTCGCCGATGGCAACACATTTGGGATTTTTTGCGAATGCTTTTAACTCTTCGATAAAGCCCTCTTTTGCATCCTCTGCCTCGTGAGGGTGAACACCAGCGGCAAAATAGATATAATCGTATTTTTCGGAGATTTCAGCTAATTTTCTGCAGGAAGCTACATCTGTTGCGCAGTTTACAACACCGCTTATGCCCTTTTCGGGAAGAGAGGAGAGAAGCTCTGTCAGGTCCTCCGAAAATCTGTCGTCATCATAATGCGCGTGGGAATCAAAAATATTATTATACATATTTATCTGACCTTTGAGCCTGCAGGGATGCCGTCAACGAAAATAACCTTTACGTCATCCTCGCTGCAGTCAGCCGCAAGAATCATTCCCTGGCTTTCAATACCGCAGAGGGTTGCAGGCTTTAAGTTGGAAACAAGAATAATCTTCTTGCCGATGAGGTCCTCGGGCTTGTACCACTTTGCAATACCTGATGCAACGGTTCTCTTGCCTGCACCGTCAAAAACAGTGAGCTTGAGAAGCTTCTTTGCCTTTTTAACAGGCTCGCAGTCAACGATTTCTGCAACTCTCAGGTCAACCTTGGCGAAATCCTCAATGCCGATTTTTGCAACGCCCTCAATTTCAGCCGCATTCTGTGCTGCAGCCATCTTTTCCTTCATTTCCTTTTCGATTTCAGCCAGCATTACAGCCGCATCAATTCTGTTGAAGATGGGAGTGGGAGTAGCAACCTTCACGCCGATTTCAGCAGCACCGAAGGAGAGAATGCTTTCATAGGAAGCCTTGTCGCAGTTGATCTGCTCAAGAATTGCCTTGGAAGTGTCGGGCATAAAGGGAGAAAGCTCAACGGCAATAATTCTGATAGCCTCAAGAAGGTTGTAAAGAACGGTTGAAAGTCTTTCCTTGTTTTCTTCGTCCTTTGCAAGTGCCCAGGGCGCAGTTTCGTCAATGTACTTGTTGCTTCTCTTTGCGGAGTTTATAACAGCCTCAACTGCATCTGCGATTCTGAAATCGTCAAATGCCTTTTCCATTACGGGAAGTGCGCCGAGAATGTCAGCCTTGAATTCATCGTCAAGAGCCTCTGCCTTGTCGCAAACGGGAAGAACACCGTCAAAATACTTGTTGATCATTGCAACGGTTCTGTTGACAAGATTGCCCAAGGTGTTTGCAAGGTCGGAGTTGAATCTTTCAATTATTGTCTCATAGGAGATTGAGCCGTCGGTAGCGTGGGGCATTTCGGAAAGAAGATAATATCTTACCGCATCAACACCGAAACGGGCAGTCAGTTCATCAGCATAAATAACATTGCCCTTTGATTTTGACATCTTATCTGTACCGAAAAGAAGCCAGGGATGTCCGTAAACCTGCTTGGGAAGAGGCTCACCTAAAGCCATAAGCATAATGGGCCAGTAAATCGTATGGAAGCGGATAATATCCTTGCCGACAATGTGTACGTCTGCAGGCCAGTACTTTGCGTATTTCTCGCCGCTTCCGTCGGGATCGTAGCCGAGAGCTGTAATGTAGTTTGAAAGAGCGTCAATCCATACGTAAATAACGTGATTGTCGTCAAAGGTTACGGGAATACCCCATTTGAAGGACGTTCTTGAAACGCAGAGGTCCTGAAGACCGGGCTTGATGAAGTTATTGAGCATTTCCTTCTTACGGCTTTCGGGATAGATAAAGTCGGGATTGTTCTCAATATGCTCTTCAAGCTGCTTCTGATACTTTGAAAGCTTAAGGAAATATGCTTCTTCCTTTGCAAGCTTTACTTCTCTGCCGCAGTCGGGACACTTGCCGTCCTTAAGCTGGCTTTCTGTAAAAAAGCTTTCGCAGGGAACACAGTAATGTCCTTCATAAGAGCTCTTGTAGATATCGCCCTGGTCGTAAAGCTTCTTGAAAATCTTCTGAACAGCCTTTTCGTGATAATCGTGGGTTGTTCTTATGAAATGATGGTAGGTGGTGTTGAGGTTGGCGCAGATTTCTGTTATCTGACCTGCAATCTTGTCAACGTGCTGCTTGGGTGTGATGCCCTCGCTCTTTGCCTGCTCTTCAATTTTCTGACCGTGCTCGTCGGTGCCTGTGCAGAAGAATACGTCATAGCCCTGAAGTCTCTTGAAGCGTGCAATTGCATCTGTGAGAACAATTTCATAAGAATTGCCGATGTGGGGCTTTCTTGAGGTATATGCTATAGCTGTTGTAATATAATATTTACCCTTATTCATAAACTTTCCTCCGGTAAAAAATTAACTTATTTCTATATTATACACTGATTTTTAATATTTTCAAGTATTTATATTATAACATATAATGTGATTTTACATACAGCCTATTTACTTTTACTCTTTAATGTGTTAAAATATTTTCATTACCGAAAAGGCAGGGATATGCTATGAACAGCAGAATCAAGGATGAAAATACCGATTTTTTATTTGAATGTATTCTGAAGCTCGAAACAATAGAGGAATGCTATGCATTTTTTGAGGACCTTTGTACCGTACCTGAAATGAAGGCTATGGCACAGAGAGCCGCAGTTGCAAAGCTTCTCAGTGAAAAGACTGTTTACAACAGCATTGTTGAAAAAACAGGTGCATCAACCGCTACAATCAGCCGTGTAAACCGTTCCCTTGCTTACGGCTGCGGCGGATACAACATAGTATTCAACAAGAAATAATATGGCATACGAAAACGGCTTTGCATCGGTTTACGATGTTTTTACGGGTGAAGTGAATTATAAGGAGAGGGCAGAGTATATTCTTGACCTTCTGAAAAGCGGCGGAATTACGTCGGGCGCAATTCTTGACGTTGCCTGCGGTACTGGCAGCTTTTCCGAGCAGTTTTTGGAAAAGGGCTTCGAGGTTGTTGCAAACGACATTTCCTGCGATATGCTGAATATTGCAAGGGAAAAGCTCAGTGCCTACGGTGACAGAGTACTGCTTCTTTGTCAGGATATGTGTGAGCTCGATTTGTACGGCACGGTTGACGCCGCAGTGTGCTCTCTTGACTCCGTAAATCACCTTATATATGAAGAGGATGTTGAGGCTGCCTTTGAAAGCATCGGTATGTTCATCCGTCCCGGCGGTCTTTTCGTTTTTGACGCGAATTCCGTTTATAAGCACAGATGCGCATTGTCGGACAAGACCTTTGTTTACGAGGATAACGACGATACCTTCCTTTGCTGGCAGAATTCCGAATGTGATGAAGAAGATGTCGTTGAAATGTATATAGACATTTTCTTTAAGAATGAAAACGGCACTTATTCAAGGCACACTGACTGTATTACCGAAAGGGCATATTCCGTTGAATTCTTACGGGAGGCTCTCGAAAGGAACGGCTTTAAGGTGCTTGGCATTTACGGGGATATGACAAAGCTTGCCCCCAAAGAAAATGAAGAAAGGTTATATTTCTTAGCTCAGAAGAAATAAAGGTAAAAATATGGCTCACGTTGTAAGATGTATTACAGATGACGGCTGCGTTTTTGTTCTCGCAGCTGATACTACTGATATAAGCGAAACCTCAAGACAGATTCACAATACCTCAAAGGTCTGCACTGCGGCTCTCGGCAGAGCCCTTACGGGTGCATCCTTTATGGGAATTCTTCTTAAGGGTCAGGACAGCTCCGTAACTCTTCGCTTCAACGGCGGCGGCCCTGCGGGCTCCGTTATTGCAGTTGCCGATTCTGACGGTAACGTAAGAGGCTACGTTATGAATCCCGACGTTAACCTCCCTCTTAACGAAAAGGGCAAGCTTGACGTCGGCGGCGCGGTAGGCACCGACGGCTTCCTGACGGTTATCAAGGATATCGGTATGAAGGAGCCCTTTGTCGGACAGATTCCTCTTGTGTCGGGTGAAATTGCAGAGGACCTTACCTCATATTATGCAATAAGTGAGCAGGTACCCTCAGTATGCGCACTCGGTGTTCTTGTGAATCCCGACCTTAGTGTTGCTGTTTCAGGCGGTTTTCTTATTCAGCTTCTTCCCACTGCGGATGATACAATTATAGAAAAGGTTGAAAGAGGTCTTCAGGGACTTCCTTCTGTTACAACAATGCTTGCCGAGGGGCTTACCCCCGAGGAAATCTGCAAAAAGGTTCTTCCCGAATTCAACGTTGAGGTGCTTGATACCGCAGAATGTGAATACAGATGTAACTGCTCAAGAGAGCGTGTTGAGCAGGCTCTTATAAGCGTGGGCAGGGAAGAGCTGCTTGATATGGCTAATGACGAAGCAACAGAGGTAAAGTGTCATTTCTGCCCCGAGGTTTACAAGTTTACTTCGGACGATATCAGGGAATTGGCAAAGAATATATGACGAAATTCGGGGACAAAAACTTTTTTGAAAAAATTAAAAAAAATGTGAAAAAAAGTATTGACTTTTGAATTGAGTTGTAGTATATTAATGAAGCCGTAAGGAAAGCAAGTCAATCGCAATAGCGGTTGCACAAAGTGGGAGTATAGCTCAGCTGGGAGAGCACCTGCCTTACAAGCAGGGGGTCACAGGTTCGAGCCCTGTTGTTCCCACCACTTTGGCCCAGTAGCTCAGTTGGTTAGAGCGCTAGCCTGTCACGCTAGAGGTCGACGG